>NZ_JAFBCB010000001.1:1823597-2431462 GCF_016907455.1 Brachybacterium muris
GCTGCGGGAGTCCTTTGCGCGCATGAGGTCCAGGGCGATGAGCCCGCCGATCACGGCCAAGCGCTCGCGGGGCGGCATGGTCGGGTTCAGCACGGCGACGTAGCGGCTGTGGCCCAGCAGTCCCCGGCCGATGCCAGCCCAGTGTCGGGCCACCTGCACCACTTCCTGCCCACCGATGCTCATGGTGAACTCGAATCCGAAGGCGTTCCCGATCAGCTCGAACGTGGGCCCGGCAGCCACCTCGATGTCCACGCGGCGGCGCAGGAAGGAGAACCGCTTGCGGATGGTGGCGATCGGGGCCCCGGTGGCGTCCTGCACCGCATAGGTGTCGAATCCGAAGTCCATCGGGTCCTCCACGTGTACCAGGACGGTCCCGTCGACCTCGCACACGTCGAAGGATCGGTTGCCGAGGACGAACCGCTGCCCGGCGCCGCCGGTGGTGGTGATCCGGCCGATCGTCGACCCGTGCTCGTCGAGGATGTCGAAGTCGTTGGACATGAATCCCGTGACCTGCTGCATCACGAGGGTGTTGTGCGTCAGCAGCCCCGCGGGCGGTGCGGACTGATCAGGGGCCTGGTGTGCGTCCATGTGGTCACAATGCCAGAAGCCGGGCCGGAGCGAGGGACGCATGCCTGCATCTGCCCCCGTAGAATCGACTCCCATGAGCACAGTCCTGTCCGCGGTCGCCTGGCCGTACGCCAACGGTCCCCGTCACATCGGTCATGTCGCCGGCTTCGGCGTCCCCTCGGACGTCTTCTCTCGGTACATGCGGATGGCCGGGCACGACGTGCTGATGGTCTCCGGCACCGACGAGCACGGCACCCCGATCCTGGTCGAGGCCGACCAGCAGGGCGTCACCGCCCGCGAACTGGCCGACCGCAACAATCGGATCATCGTCGAGGACCTGGTGGCGCTGGGCCTTTCCTACGACCTGTTCACCCGCACCATCACCCGCAACCACTACCAGGTGGTGCAGGACATGTTCGTGGCGGTGCGCGACAACGGCTACATGATCGAGCAGGCCACCTCCGGCGCGATCTCCCCCTCCACCGGCCGCACCCTGCCGGACCGCTACATCGAGGGCACCTGCCCGATCTGCAAGACCCCCGGCGCGCGCGGCGACCAGTGCGATGCCTGCGGCAACCAGCTGGACCCCACCGACCTGATCGATCCAGTCTCCCGCATCAACGGGGAGACCCCGGAGTTCGTGGAGACCACGCACTGGTTCCTTGACCTGCCGGCCCTGGCCTCCGAGTTGGGCCGCTGGCTGGACGAGCGCGAGAACACGGGCCTGTGGCGCCCCAACGTGATCCGCTTCAGCCAGAACATCCTCGAGGACATCCGCCCCCGCGCGATGACACGCGACATCGACTGGGGCATCCCGGTGCCGGGCTGGGAGGACCAGCCCAACAAGCGCCTGTACGTGTGGTTCGACGCCGTGATCGGCTACCTCTCCGCCTCCATCGAGTGGGCCCGCCGCAGCGGCGACCCCGAGGCGTGGCGCCAGTGGTGGAACGACCCCGGGGCCCTGTCCTACTACTTCATGGGCAAGGACAACATCGTCTTCCACTCGCAGATCTGGCCGGCCGAGATGCTGGCCCAAAACGGCAAGGGAGACAAGGGCGGCGAGCCCGGGAAGTTCGGCGAGCTGAACCTGCCCACCGAGGTGGTCTCCAGCGAGTTCCTCACCATGGAGGGCAAGAAGTTCTCCTCCTCCAAGCGCGTGGTGATCTACGTGCGCGACATGCTGGACCGCTACCAGCCTGATGCGCTGCGCTACTTCATCTCCGCCGCCGGCCCCGAGAACCAGGACGCCGACTTCACCTGGGTGGACTTCGTCTCCCGCACCAACAACGAGCTGGTGGCTGGCTGGGGCAACCTCGTCAACCGCACCGCGGCGATGATCGCCAAGAACGTCGGGGAGATCCCCGCCGCCGGCGAGCTCGAGCCGATCGACGAGAAGCTGCTCGGTGCGATCCGTGACGGCTTCGGCACCGTCGGCACGCTGATCGAGACCCACCGCCAGCGCGCCGCGATCGCCGAGGTGATGCGCCTGGTGGGCGAGGCCAACCGGTACGTCTCCGAGACCGAGCCGTTCAAGCTCAAGGCCGAGGACGAGCGTGAGCGCCTGCTCACGATCCTGCACGTGCTGGCCCAGGCCGTCACCGACCTGAACACGATGATGGCTCCGTTCCTGCCACACTCCGCCAACGAGGTGGAGAAGGCGCTGGGCGGCGACCGGGTGATCGCCCCGATGCCGCGCATCGAGGACGTCGAGGACCTCGACGGCGGCCCCGGCTACCCGATCATCACCGGTGACTACACCCAGGCGCCCGCCTGGGAGCACCGCCCCGTCACGGTGGGTGCGAAGGTCGCCAAGCCCACCCCGATCTTCGTCAAGCTCGATCCGACCACCGCCGAGGTGGAGCTGGAGCGGCTCGAGGAGCAGACGGCGACGAGCAGGACGACGGGCGAGGACGAGAGCTGAGGCTCACGCGGTCTCAGGCCGGCGAGGGTTGAGGGCGGCGAAAGCTGAGGCTCACGAAGGCTGAGCTTCGGCCCCGCGCGCAGCGAGGAGCCTCCCTTGCTAACAGTTTCTCCAAAAGTGTTAGTACAGTTGATCCATGATCACAGTTCCAGGGCCGGTCACCGTCCCTTCTGCGGGGGTACGGCCCGGGACCTGGTATGTGCCGGATGACGGTCTGTCCTCCCGTTCGGCGCGTGCCCGAGGGTCCGGTCCGTACGAGGCATCGCTTCCTGCGCGTCTGGCCGGGCTGGAACTGGCGCTTCCAGGAGATCTTGCGGCCGACGTGGGCGATGCCGAGGCGGCATTGGCCGCTTTCGATGCGCATTCGACCTCTGCCCTCGGCACCGACAACCCTGCCCTGGGGCCCATGAGTGCTGTGCTGCTGCGTACCGAATCGGCCTCCTCCTCGCAGATCGAGGACCTGACGGTGGGCGCGAAGCAGCTGGCCCTGGCAGAGCTCCACCAGTCACGCAGTGCGAACGCGCGGGCCGTGGTGGCGAACGTGCGCACCATGGAAGCGGCCCTGCGCCTGGCCTCCGACCTGGACCTGGACGCGCTGCTGAGCATGCATCGCGAACTGATGACCGATGCCGCAGTCGGCTCCGGTCGCTCCGGGCCCACCGGGGATGCAGGTTCACTGCGCACCCGCCTGGTGTGGGTGGGGCGCAGCGGCTCCAGCCCACGAGGCGCTGTCCACGTAGCGCCCGAGGCCGAGGACGTTCCCCCGGCGATGGCGGACCTGATCCACTTCATCGCACGGGATGACCTGCCTGTGCTGCTCCATGCGGCGCTGGCCCATGCCCAGTTCGAGACCATCCATCCCTTCACCGATGGCAACGGCCGTACCGGCCGCGCACTGGTCCACGCCATGCTGCGGGGAAAGGGTCTGCTGCGCAGCACCACCGCCCCGGTCTCAGCCGGCCTGCTCACCGACCTCGACGGGTACGTCTCCGCGCTCACCGCGTTCCGCACCGGCGATGCCCGCCCGATCATCGAGCAGTTCGCGCACGCCGCCCGCTACGCCGCCACCACCGGCAGCCGCCTCGTGGATGATCTCGCCGCAGTCCTGGCACACTCCCGTAACCTCATGACCGGCATGAGACGGCAGGCCACAGGGTGGAAGGTGCTCCCCCTGCTGATCGCTCAGCCGATCGTGGACAGCGCCTTCGTGCGAGATCGGCTCGGGGTCAGCGCCATGACGGCCCAGAGGGCGCTCGATCAGCTCACCGATGCCGGCGTGCTGCGGGAGACCACGGGGTTCTCCCGCAACAGGGTGTGGCAGCAGGGCGAGATCCTCGCCGTGCTCGATGGGTATGCCGCAACCGTGCGGCGGGACGGCTGACCGGCGGGACGGTCAGCCTTGCTCCGCCTCCAGCCCACCAAGGTCGAACACTCTGAACGGCACCGCGTACTCGACGCCGAGGCCCTCTCCCCCGCCTCGCAGGATCTCGGGGATGAACTGGGCGGGCTCGGGGTGGTCGCGGATGTGCTCGAGGTAGGCGTCGTGAGCGCTGAGCGAATCGACCGCTGCCTGGACCTGCGCCTCGTCCACCTGCTTGGCGTGGGTGGCAGCCGGGTCGCCTGCCACCAGGATCGCCCGGGCCTGCCAGGGCTCCAGTCCCTCGCTCTCGCCCAGGTCGCGGAACACCCAGGGGTTGGCGGCGTCACGCACGGCGTCGATGACCGCCAGGCCCGCCACGCGGTGATCAGCCTGGTTCAGGCCGCCGTAGGCCTCGAAGTCGAAGTTCGCGGAGAGCACGAGGTCCGGGCGGACCTGGCGCACCACCCGGGCGATGTCGCGCCGTAGCGGGAGCCCGTATTCCAGCATCCCGTCAGGGTGATCGAGCATGCGCAGCTCGGAGACTCCCACGATCTCGCAGGCGCGCCGCTGCTCCTTCTCGCGCAGCGGCGCGACCTTCTCCGGGGCCTCAGCCATGCCGGTCTCGCCGCGGGTGAGCAGCAGGTAGGTGACCTCTACGCCAGCACCGGTCCAGGCGGCCACGGCCGCGGAGGTGCCGTACTCCATGTCGTCGGGATGGGCGACGACGCACAGAACGAGCCGCACTCCCGTCTCGGGCAGAGGCTGCAGGGCGGGCTCGGTGTCGTGGTCGGTCATCGGGGTCTCCTTCGACGGGTCGACGTCATCACGCCACTGTACGGGCGGAGATGCTCCGATCCTCATCTGCGGCCTCCAGCTCGTCGTCGGCCTCCAGCAGCCGTACCAGTTCGGCCACGGCCGCACGTCCGGCGCGGTTCGCTCCGATAGTGGAGGCGCTGGGGCCGTAGCCCAGCAGGTGGATGCGGGGGTCCTCGGCGACGGCGGTTCCGTCCATGGTGATGCCGCCGCGGTGGTTGTGCAGGCGCAGCGGGCGCAGGTGCGTGAGCTCGTGCCGGAACCCGGTGGCCCACAGCAGGACGTCCAGTTCAGTGGTGGTGCCGTCGGCCTCGATCACTCCGCCGGGCACGATGCGACCGAACATGGGGTGGCGCTCCAGGATCCCGCGTCGGTCGGCCTCGCGCAGGGTGGAGGTCCAGAACAGTCCGGTGGCGGAGACGACGCTCTGGACGGGAAGCCCTTGGGCAACGCGCTCGGCCACCCCGGCCACGGCGCGGCTCCCCCGTTCTGCCGTGAACGCCTCCTCGGTGAACACCGGTTCGCGGCGGGTGTACCAGTGGGTGGTGGCGCCGGCGTCGGCCAGCTCCATCAGGTGCCCCAGAGCGCTGATGCCGCCGCCGATCACCGCGACGCGCTTGCCGGTGAAGTCGCCCGCGCGGGTGTAATCGGCTGTGTGCAGCTGCCGGCCGGTGAAGTCGGCGGCCCCGGGATAGGCGGGGAGGAAGGGGCGGGTCCAGGTGCCGGTGGCGTTGAGGATCGCGCGGTGCGTATGAGCGGCAGCGAGGTGCCGTCGGGGCCGACGGAGTGGATCAACAGGCGGCGGCGCGGGAGCGGACCCTCGGGGTCGTCAGGAGCGCCGGGATCGTTCTCGACCCGGACCACGCGCACGGACCGTTCGATCGGCACCTGGTAGCGGGCTTCGAAGTCCGCGAAGTAGGCGGGGACGGCCTGGTTGGAGGGCTCGCTGGGGTCGGATTCCACCTCGGGCATGCCGGGCAGCTCGCGGATACCGTTCACGGTGGCCATGGTGAGGCTGTCCCAGCGGTGCCGCCAGGCACCCCCGGGACCCTGTTCGGCATCCAGCAGGATCACGCTGCGGTCGGATGATTCAGAGATGTAGGTGGAGTCGGCGCGGTCGGAGGATTCTGAGGATTCGGTGGAGCGGAAGCCACGTCGCCACAGGTGGTAGGCGACAGAGAGCCCTGCCTGGCCTGCGCCGATCACCACCACGTCCGCTTCGCGCATATCCGTCCTCATGACCGGCTGAACACCGGCGCAGGAAGGAGTGTTTCCACCCGAGGTCGGGCTGACACCGAGGTCACACGATGTGGAGGGTGCGCTCCGAGTGCTCGGTTCCGGCGGGCGCTTGCCTCTTCCCCTGCACATCAGCCAGGGCGCGGTCCGCAGTGGGCACGACGCGGGGAGGCTCAAGAGCAGCGACAGCGGCAAGCGCGCGATCCAGGTCCGCCTGCAGGTCCGTCAGGTCCTCCAGGCCGATGCTGATGCGCACGGTCCCGTCGGTCACCCCGCAGGCGGCGCGCTGCTCAGGCGTGAGGTGGGAATGAGTGGTCGTGGCGGGATGGCACACCAGGGAGCGGGCATCGCCGATGTTGACGGCGATGGTGAACAGCTCCAGTGCGTCGCAGAATGCCGCAGCAGCGTCCTCTCCCCCGGCCAGATCCACCGAGAACACGCCGGAAGTGCCGCGGGGGAAGTCCCGGGCGGCGATCGCGGCATCACGTCGGCCGGGGATCGCGGGGTGGTTGACCCGCGCGACCCCGGGCCGCTCGTGCAGGCGGGAGGCGAGCTCCTTCGCAGTCGCGCTGATGCGGTCCATGCGCAGATCCAGCGTCTCGATGCCCACCAGGATCTGCTGGGCACTGGCCGCGGGGAGGGTGGCGCCGAAGTCGGTGACGTACTTGGCGCGGGCGTAGGAGAGCAACCCCGAGCAGCCGCGCTCGTAGTCATCGGCGAAGGTGACGCCGAACCGCCGGTTCGGGGTGGTCAGGCGCTGCCAGCGTTCGGGCCGACGGCGGGGGTCGAAGCGGCCGGTGTCCACGATGAGTCCCGCGATGGTGGTGCCGTGACCGCCCAGGTACTTGGTGGCGGAGTGGACGATGACGTCGGCCCCGTGGTCCCCGGGGCGGTACAGGGCAGGGCTTGCCAAAGTGGAGTCCACCACCACGGGCACGTCGTACCGGTGGGCGATCTCGGCGATCGCGGGCAGGTCCACCAGTTCCGCCCCGGGGTTGGCGATGGATTCGAGCAGCACCGCTCGGGTCTCGGGCCGGATCGCGGCCTCCCAGCCGTCCAGGTCCCAGGGATCCACGGTAGTGGAGGTGACGGCGAGGTCGGCCAGGGTGTCGTCCAGGAACTCGGTGGTCCCGCCGTACAGGCGGTTCGAGGCGACCACATGGCTACCCGGTTCCAGCAGTGCGCACAGGGCGATGGTGGTGGCCGCCTGCCCGCTGGCCACGGCGATCACCCCGATGCCGCCCTCGAGCAGGGCGATGCGCTCCTCGAGCACCGCGGTGGTGGGATTGCCGGAACGGGAGTACGCGAAGCCCTCGCAGCGACGCGCGAACAGCGCCTTCAGCGACTCGTGGCTGGGGTGGGCGTACGCACTGGTGGCATAGATGGGCGGCACCACGGCCCCGTGGGGGTCCCGTGCTCGCCATCCCCCGTGGATCGCTGCGGTGGACATGCTGCGCCTCCTTGAATCGCTGACGCCCTCAGCTTCGGGCAGGAGGCACGATGGGGCGCAGGAATGTGACGGTGTGTGGCGTGGGTGCGGAACCGGCGGCGGCGCGGGGCCAGTGCAGTCGCCTGTCGTACGACCTGACTCGTCAGTCGAGAGGCGTGCCGTCCTCGGCCCACAGCCCGGAGCAGCCGCGGCGGTGCGACCCCACCAGGTGGGTGTCCACGATGCCGATCGCCTCCATCAGCGCGAACATCGTCGTCGGCCCCACGAAGCGGAAGCCGCGCTTCTTCAGCTCCTTGGCCAGAGCCGTCGATTCGGCAGAGACGGTGGGGACCTCTGCTGCGGTGCGGGGCATCGGGGTGCGCTCGGGGCGGTAGGACCACACCAGGTCCGCCAGTGTGGCGCCGGGGCCCAGCTCCCCCCGTGCGCCGAGACCGTCGGCACCGCGCAGCGCGAGGGTGGCGCGGGCGTTGCTGATGGTGGCCTCGATCTTGCCGCGATGGCGGATGATGCCGGTGTCCTCCAGGAGCCGCTCCACGTCGGCCTCATCGAAGACCGCGACCGCATCGGGATCGAAACTGAGTATTCGTAGTCGTGGGAGCCACCGAATCTTGCTCTTGGGGACCGCCGATCGTGCCGACGGGGGCCAGTAGCCGCCGCGGTGGGGACCACTGGCTCCCGCCGGCATCGGGTCACTGGGGCAGTGCGGTGTGTTCTCGCATGTTCCTGTCGCCGGTGTCGATCCAGATTGTGTTGTGCACGATGCGGTCCATGATCGCATCGGCGTGGACTGCTCCACCGAGCCGGGCGTGCCAGTCCTTCTTCGGGTACTGGGTGCAGAACACGGTCGAGCCGGTGTCATAGCGGCGCTCGAGCAGTTCCAGCAGCATCGAACGCATTCCCTCGTCAGGATGGTCCAGCAGCCACTCGTCGATCACCAGCAGCGAGAACGTGGAGTACTTCCGCAGGAACTTCGTCTGGCCCTGCGGCTTGTCCTTTGCCAGGGCCCAGGCCTCTTCGAGGTCGGGCATTCGGATGTAGTGGGCTCGGAGCCGGTGCTGGCAGGCCTGCTTCGCCAGCGCGCAGCCGAGGTAGGACTTCCCTGAGCCGGTGAAGCCCTGGAAGACCACGTTCTGTTGCCGCTGGATGAAGGAGCAGGTTGCCAGTTGCGCGATCACGTTCCGGTTCAGTCCCCGTTCCTCGACCAGATCCAGCCGCCGCAGGTCCGCTCCGGGATAACGCAGCCCCGCCCGGCGGATCAGACCCTCGACCTTTCCATGATTGAAGATGGAATGCGCCTCGTCCACGATCAGCTGGAGCCGTTCCTGGAACGACATCCCCAGCACGTGAGCCTCATCCTGGGCATCGATCGCGTCCAGCAGCGCGGTCGCGCCCATCTCGCGCAGCTTCCGCTTCGTGTCGTTATCGATCACGCTCACCGGACACCTCCGGCGTAGTAGTCGGCGCCACGGACGTATCCGCCGTCTTCCGCGGGTTCCTCGCGGGGTGGACGCAGGGCGGCGACCTTGTCCTGCCCGGTGGCCAAGATCGGGTGCAGATGCGCATAGCGCGGTGAACGGACCCGTCCCGTCAGCGCGAGTGCGCAGGCCGCCTCGACCCGATCTACGGAGAAGCGGCGAGAGAGCCGTAGCACCGCCAACGCGGGATCCAGGCCCTGTTCCACGATCGGCACGGACTCGAAGATCCGCTGGATCACGATCACCGTGGCCGGCCCGACCCGATCTGCCCACGCCCGCACCCTCTGCGCGTCCCAGGCCTGGAAACGCTCGCCCGCAGGTAGGTCCGCGTCGTTGGTGCGGTACTCATTGCTCGCGGTCTCCGGGAGCAGCAGGTGACTGGTCAGTCGCTGGCTGCCCTGATAGATCTCCAGCGTCCGGGCCGTGATGCGCAGATCGACCTTCGCGCCGATGTGCGCGAACGGCGCGGAGTAGAAGTTCCGCGCGAACGTGACGTGCCCGTTCCTGCCCACTCGTCGTCCGTAGTGCCATGTCGAGATCTCGTAGGGCACCGCCGGCAGCGGCGTCAGCAGCGGCCGCTCCTCCGCGTCGAACACGCTGGCGCGGGATCCGGGCCGCTTCTGGAACGGCTCCGCGTTATAGGCCTCCATCCGCTGCCCGATGGCGGCTGCAAGTTCGGGCAGGGACGTGAATCGCTGATCCCGCAGCCCGGCGATGACCCAGGTCGCGACGTGCGCGACGGTGTTCTCCACGCTCGCCTTGTCTTTCGGTTTCCGCACCCTCCCCGGGAGCACCGCCGCCGAGTAATGCGCTGCCATCTCGCGATACGCATCGTTCAGGACGATCTCGCCCTCGCGGGGGTGCTTCACCACACCGGTCTTGAGGTTGTCCGGAACGATCCTCGGGACCGTCCCGCCCAGCGCCTCGAACATCGCTACGTGCGCTCGCAGCCAGGACTCCTGGCGCATATCCAGCGCCGGGAAGCAGAACGCGTAACGAGAAAAAGGCAGGCAGGCAACGAACAAGAACACCTTCGAGACCTCGCCGGTGACCGGATCGGCCAGCTCCATCGTGGGGCCGGACCAGTCGACCTCCACGCTCTGGCCGGCCTTGTGACCGACTCTCGAAGCGGCACCGGTGACCATGACGTGGTGCTGGTAGGTGCGGCAAAACCGGTCATACCCCATCGCCGGATCCCCAGCCGCCGTGGTCGCGTCGAAGTACTCGCCGTGCAACAGCTTCAGCGTCACGCCGACCCTGGCCATCTCTCGATGGACCTGTTCCCAGTCCGGCTGTGCGAACACGCTCTCGTGCTCGCCCCGGCCCGGGAACAACCGGGCATACACCTGCTCATCGGCGACGTCCGCGATATCGCCCCACCCGATCCCTGCAGCGTCAGCGGCCTCGAACACCGCCCTCACGGACTTGCGGGACATGCCCTGCGAGGACGAAATCGCTCGCCCCGACAGACCTTCTGCGCGCAGCTGGAGCACCAGCTTCGCCCTGATCTTCCGTACCATTCCAGATTGCTCCTTCCGCCGCGTGCCCTATACACACGGCGGAAGGAGCGTAGACAGAGCGGCCCCAACGACACCACTGGTGGTCCCGAACGACGCCACCGCTACGGCAGCGACGTGGCACCCGAACCCTCGATCAGCGGACCCCAGCGAGGCGAATATTCATCGAAACCGGCGAAAGCGTCCCGGAAGCCTTCGCGCCGGCGCAGGATCGTGGCCCAGCTCAGCCCCGACTGGAAGCCCTCCAGGGCGAGCCGTTCGAACACCCCGCGCTCTTCGCGCACCGGCATGCCCCATTCGGTGTCGTAGTACTCCCGCAGGTCGTCGTGCCGCGAGGCCCACAGCGGACAGTGCAGTCCGTCCTCCCCCGCCAGCAGGTCCTCGTTCGTCATCGCCGCCATTTCCCCTGTCCGTGAACACCGCAGGAGTTCGCCTCCTGCTCGACCTGCCCGATGGGCCGGGCCGACCGGTCGGCTCCATCGTTCCCAAGCAATGCCACGGTAGTGCGCATAGGTTGGCCCGATGACAGCACCGCAGAAGACAGATGATCGCACCTGCCCCTTCCACGGCCTCACCGACAGTGTGGACCTGCTGAAGCAGGGCTACCTCTTCGCCGGGAAGCAGCGAGAGCAGCACGGCAACGCCGGCAGCGACAAACCACTGTGGGTGCGCCTGCTGGGCAAGCCCAGCCTCCTGGTGCGGGGCGATGAGGGCGTGCGCCTCTTCTACGACGACACCCGGATCAAGCGCGAGGGCGCGATGCCACTGGCGATCCGCGGTTCTCTGTTCGGCAAGGGCTCCGTGCACGGCATGGACGACGAGGCCCACCGGCATCGCAAGGCCACCTTCGTGAAGGTCTGCTACGACGACGCGCAGGTGGAGCGGATCGCCCCGATGGTCGAGGCGGAGCTGCGCGAGGCCGCCCAGCGCTGGCGGAAGCACCCCGACAGCGTGTACGACTCGGCCGTAATCGCCTATGGCCGCGCCGCCATGCGCTGGGCGGGTATCGAGGGCCGTGACGCCGAACTGGACGTGCAGGCACGCCGCCTGGGCACGATCGTGGAGGGCTTCGCCCATGTGGACCTGGACCATCTGCGCTCCTGGCGGGACCGCCGCCTGACCGACCGCTGGTGCGCCCAGGTGATCCGTGAGCAGCGCTCAGGCAAGAGGAACGCGGCCCCGGGCACCTCGCTGTACGAGTGGGCGAACCACCGTGAGCTGGACGGACAACTGCTGGATGCGAAGACCGCGGGCATCGAGATGCAGAACACCATCCGACCGCACATCGCGGTGGCTCGTTTCGCGGCCTTTGCCACCAAGGCGCTGTTCGAGCATCCCCAGTGGCGTGAGCGGATCCAGGCCGAGACCGCTGAGCGCGGCACCCTGGTGGGCGGTCCGCTGGCCACGGCCTTCGCGCAGGAGGTGCGACGCGTCTACCCCTTCGTGCCAATGCTGCCGGCTTTCGCCCGCACGGACTTCGAGTTCGAGGGCGAGCAGGTCAGCGAGGGTGACCGCGTCCTGATCGACATCCTGAACACCAATGTGGACCCCAACTCCTGGGATCGCGCCGACCAGTTCGATCCCGAGCGGTTCCTGGACGTGGATTTCGAGCAGATCACCTCGTTCGTCCCCCAGGGCGGGATGGATGTGGCCACGGGGCACCGCTGCCCGGGTGAGAAGATCGCGGTGGGTTCCCTGGCCTCGACCATCGCCGTGCTGTGCGAGCCAGAGGTGGAGATCCTGCCCGAGGGTCTGGACTTCTCCTGGACCGAGATGCCCACCCGGCCTGCCAGCGGGGGTCTGGTGCGCGCGACCGACTGACAGCGGCGAGTGGCTCGTCGGCACCGTCAGCGCTTCATCACGCTGATGGTGCCGCCGGACTCCAGGACGGCCCGCTCCACACCGGCCACCCCCTCCGCGCCCGCCTGCCGCAGCGATTGCTGGAGCAGGGTCTCGGAGACTCGCGCCTCACGCATGGCATCCTCGCGTCTCTCCCCGTTCTCGACGAGGGTGACGGGTGCGTTGTCGACCACCTTCTGCACGCGTGAGGAGATGGCGCTCGACTTCGAGACCACCCACTGTGCGATCACCAGGACCAGCAGGCCGAGGCAGGGCTCCACCAGGCGACCGCTGGTGATGGCGGTGGCCACGAGAGAACCGGCCGCCACGTTGGTGAGGAAGTCGTACGTGGTGAAGCTGGCGAAGGTGCGCGTGCCGGCGATCCGTGCCAGGAGCACCACGAAGGCGAAGACGCCCAGGGTGCCCGCGACGACCCGGACGATCACCTCGACGCTCCACCCGCCCTCCGGGGTGAGCAGTTGACGGGCGACACTGAGCAGGATGTCCATCGCCCCATCCTGCCCTCCCGACGGTGCCGAAGCATTCCCCACGGCAGCGGGGAAGTGGTGGCGTCAGTCGTCGATCTTCCCGATGTCCTCGCGCTTCTCGGCCTGGAACTGGTCCTCCACCCGCCCCAGCGCCCAGTAAGCGGAGATCGAGATCGCCTCGCGGGGGATCTGACGCTCCGCTACCAGCAGTCGGCGCAGCTGCTTGGTCAGGCCCCGCTCTGCGTGGCAGAACACCTGCAGCCCGGTCGGGTCGACGAGGTCCAGGGCAGCGACTTCCTCCAGCAACTGCTCGCGCTCGCCGATCACCCAGCGCACTTCCAGCCCGGCAGGATGCTCGAGCTGCAGGGCGTCCTCCGCGTGGTCCAGGTGGATTAGGGCGGTGCCCTGGGCGGCGGGGTCCATGGACTCCAGGGCTGCGGCGATCGCGGGCAGGGCCGCGTGGTCACCGATCAGCAGGTGGCGACTCGACCCCGGGTCGGGGCTGTACCCGCCGCCGGCGCCGGACAGGGCGATCTGGTCGCCGGGCTGGGCTTCATCGGCCCAGCGCGCGGCGATGCCGTCGTCGTCGGCACCGTCGCCGTGGCCGTGCAGCACGAAGTCCAGGTCGATGGTGCCTGCCTCGTGGCCCCAGCGGCGCACCGTGTAGGTGCGACGGGAGGGAAGCTGCGCGGGATCCTGCTCGCGGATGGCGTCGAGGTCGTACGGGGGCCGCAGTCCGGATCCGGGGACGGCGATCAGCAGCTTCACGTATGCGTCGGTGTGGTCGTTGCGGCGCAGCACGGAGAACTGCTCCCCGCCGAGTCGTACCCGGAGCAGGCGAGGGGAGATGCGGGTCTTGGAGATGACCTCGAGCACGGCCTGCGCCCGTGGCTTGCGGGGACCGCGCCCCTCGGTGGTGCCGGCGTCCCCGGTGGGTGCGGGCTCGGATTGCGGGGTGTCGAAAGGCATGCCTGACAGATTACGCGACACGATCGTTTCCTAAATCAAGCTCGGGGATTGCTCACACGATCTGTCCCGCGTGAGGGCTCTACGCTGGGTCCATGAGCGCCAACCCGCCCTCCCCCGCCGGCGCGGGCACCGTCGACGCCGTCGTCGTCGGCTCCGGGCCCAACGGTCTCGCGGCAGCGGTGACCCTGGCGCGCGCCGGCCTGCGGGTGCAGGTGCTGGAAGCGCAGGATTCCGTCGGTGGCGGCTCCCGCACCCTGGACCTCGGTCTCGCCCCGGGCATCACCCATGACCTGTGCTCCGCCGTGCACCCGATGGCACTGGCCAGCCCCTTCTTCCGGGCCTTCGACCTGCCCGGGCGCGGCGTGGAACTGGCGGTGCCCGAGGCCTCCTACGCCCAGCCCCTGGACGACGAACCGGCCGCGATCGCCTGGCACGACCTGGACCGCACGGCGGACGGCCTCGGGGTGGACGGCCCCATGTGGCGGCGCACCCTCGGCACCCTTGCCGAGCACAGCGAACTGGTGGTGGACCTCGCCCTCGGTGACAAGCGCTCCGTGCCGCCCGCGCTGCTGCGCTCCCCCGATGGCCTGCCGGTGGCCGCCCTGTTCGGCGCGATGGTCGGCACCCAGGGCTCCCCCGCCTGGGACCTGCCCCTGCGCACCGAACGAGCCCGGGCGCTGCTGACGGGGGTGGCCGCCCACGCGATCGGCCCATTGCCGTCACTGGCGCCGGCCGCGACCGGGGTACTGCTGGGATCGCTCGCCCACGCGGGCGGCTGGCCGATCCCCGTGGGCGGTTCGCAGGCGCTCGTGGACGCAATGGTGACAGACCTCGAAGCCCATGGCGGGCAAGTGATCACCGGTCACCGGGTGCGCACCTGGCGGGATGTTCCCCCGGCGCGGGCCGTTCTGCTGGACACCACGGCCGGTGCGGCAGCGGACATCCTCGCGAACCGCCTTCCCGCCGGGCTGGAACGCCGGCTGCGGCGGTTCCGGCACGGCAACGCGGCGGCGAAGGTGGACTTCGTGCTCTCCGACCCGGTGCCGTGGCGCGATGCAGACGTGGGCCGTGCAGGCACCCAGCACCTGGGCGGGACCCGGGAGCAGATGGCCCGCGCCGAGGCGGACGTCACCGCAGGCCGCATGCCCGCACGCCCCCTCACCCTGGTGAGCGACCCGTCGGTGGCCGACCCTTCCCGCATACACGACGGGCTGCGGCCCCTGTGGGCCTACGCACATGTGCCGGCCGGGGACCCGACGGACCCCACGGAGGCGGTGACCGCGCAGATCGAGCGCTTCGCCCCCGGCTTCCGGGACCTGATCGTGGCCTCCCGCGGCGTCAGTGCGGCCGACATGTCGAAGCACAACCCGTCCCTCGTGGGCGGGGACATCGCGATGGGCCGGGTGACGATGTGGGACATGGTGGCCCGCCCCACCGCGCGATGGGACCCGTACCAGCTGGGTGGGACCGGCTGGTACCTGTGCTCGGCAGCCACCCCGCCCGGCCCCGGGGTGCACAGCATGAGCGGCTGGCATGCCGCCCGACGCGTACTGAGCCGAGAGTTCGGGATCCAGCAGGCCCCGCACCTCGGCGTTGCCGGATGAACGGACCTGACGGGCCATCCCGCAGGTAAGGTGGCCGCGTCGGCGACGGGGGTCGTCGTCGATCAGGTCGGCGCGGAGCGTTCCAGCGCCGATGGCGACAGCCGCACCGAAGGAGGCCCGATGAGTTCCCTGAGTCAACCTCTAGGCCGCGAGAGCGGTGGTTTTGTGTGTTCTGTCGGTTCTGTGGGCTTGGTGGGTGGCGGGGTCGTAGCAGGTGCCGTCGCGCCAGCAGGCGTAGATGATCCGCAGCCAGGCCCGGGCCAGGATCCGCACGGCATGGGCATGGCGTTTGCCCTGGGCGCGTGCGGTCTCGTAAATGTTCTTCGCCCAGGGCGAGGCGTGGCGGGAGTTGTCTGCCCAGCGGACCAGGGCTTGGCGGGCCCGCCGGTTGGTGGCGTAGCGGAACACGACCGCGTGGGATTTACCCGAGGCGCGGGTGACGGGCACGACGCCTGCCTCGGCGGCGAGCTGGTCAGCGTTGGAGGCGTGTTCGAGCAACGGTCCGATCTCCCCGATGATCTGGGCGAGGTTGACGATCCCCACCCGGGGCAGGGGCTGGATCAACGCTGCCCAGGAATGGGCGGCCAGAGCCGTCTCGATCTGGGCTTCAAGGTCATCGATCGCTGTTCTGAGGGCCCGGATGACCTGGACCTGTGTGCGAACCAGCGCGGTGATCGTCTCCTCACCGAGCCGCGAGGCAGGCGCGGGGGCCCCACGAAGCCTGGCCACCAGGGCAGCGGGGTCGACGCGGCCGGAGTAGTGCTGCCGGGCGAGCCAGTCCCGCATTCTGGCCGGGGCCAGGTGCTTGGCCGAGGCTGGGGTGGGGAACCTGTCGCAGAAGGCCAGGGCGATATCGGAGTCCAGGCGGGCGAACACCACCCCGGCGCCGGGCCAGTGCTCGGCCAGCAGGGCGGCGAGCTGGTTGGTCGCGGCCACGCGGGCGGTGACCTGGTCCTCGCGGGCCCGGACCAGCGCTTGCAGCTCGAGGGTCGCCTGCTCGGTCGGGCGCAGGGTCCGCAGGCGGTGCCCGTCGGTGCGGAGGTAGTCGGCGAGCTTGAACGCGTCGCCGGGGTCGTCCTTGGCGCGGGCAGCGCCCCAGCGGGGACGGACGGCGTTGAACGCGTTGGGATGGACCGGGACCACGGGATGCCCGGCGGTCAGGAGACGGTCGATCACCAGCCCGCGGGTGGTCTCGATCGCGACCGGCAGCCTAGCCGGAGGGCCGTGGCTGGCCAGGCGGGCCAGGGTGGCTCGAATCCCGTCCTCGGTGTGGGGGCAGGGCCAGCGGTCGATCACCTGGCCCTGGTCATCGATCACAGCGACAGCATGGGTGGTATTGCCCCAGTCCCATCCGACATACATGCGCGTACTCCAGGTTCATCGAAGGAGCACCACTTGGTGGAGGTCATCTGCCGGAAGCTCACTGCTCGGCCCTCAAAGGGGCATGTTCCTGACGCCGTTCAGATGGCCTCGGCCCGGCGGGGCCGGCAGAACTCATCGTGGCCGTCGAACGGCACGCACAAATGGCCGTGCACCCACCGGGACCGAGTGGTCACGACCTTACCGAACAAGGCCGCACTAAGGATGGTGCACCAGTGAGCACACCAGGCATGAGTGCCATGCCGGTCCTGTTCGTGATCGTCCCGGCGCTGCTGGGCCTTGCTGGCCTGTGGCTCCTGATCGGCTCGGTGAGGGAGCTGCTGCGCAACAGCGCCCTGGCCCGCAACGGGCTGACCGTCGACGGCCGCGTGGTCTCCTCGAACCTCAAGATCACCAGCAGCGGCGGCCGCGACTCCAATGCCCGTTCACGGTTGGTCGAGACGATCGAGTTCACCACTGCCAACGGGCAGCGCGTGCGCGGCGTGCCCGTCCACAGCGATGTGGGCATGCTGGATCGGACCGGGGAGCAGGTAACGGTGCTGCACCACCGCGACCGCCCTGATCAGTTCATCGCCCCCAGGAACGGCCGGTCCATCTCCCCGGCCGGCCCCCTGCTGAAGATCGTGTTCAGCTTCGTGTTCCTGGGGTTCCTGGCGTTCTTCATCACGACGTCGCTGAGCATGTTCGGCCAGATGGGCCAGATCTTCGGCGGGTGACTGCTTGCCGATCGATCACAGCCAGATCAGCCTGCCCACTCCAGCACGGTCTCGCCGTTCAGCGTGACCACGGCACGAGGCTGCGGGGAAACGGCGACCTCCACCTCCAGCCGGTCGTGCTCGGCGGTCACGGCGTAGCGCAGCAGCTCGTTCTCGGTGTGCTCCACCTCGACCACTGCCCGGGTGATCCAGGAGCAGCGCCGGCGCAGGGCGATCAACTCGCGGTACAGGTCGTGCAGCCACCAGCCGTTCGGTGCCAGCTCCTCGGGTCCAGCGGGCAGGGGCGGGCGCAGCGGGTCGTCGGCCGCGAAGCCCTCGGCCTTCTCACCGCGGAAGGCCTGCTCGTCGCCGTAGTAGACGCTGGGAATGCCCGGCAGAGTGAGCAGCATGACCGCCGCCAGCGCTGCTCCTGCATCGCCCACGGTGCTGGCGATGCGGGGCACGTCGTGGTTGCCGACGAAGGTCTGCATCGGGGCGACCTGTGAGAACTCGGCGTGGCGACCCAGGGCGTGCTGGAGCTCCCAGAGGTTGTGGTCCGTCATGGAGCTCCAGACGGCCTTCCACAGCTCGTACTGGGTGACAGTGTCCAGGGTGCCGTCACGGGTGATCTGGGCGTAGTCGCCGTGGATCACCTCGCCCAGGAACATCGCCTCGGGGTGCTCCTCGCGGACGGAGGGCAGCACGGAGGCCCAGAACTCGGAAGGAACGGCGTAGGCGACGTCCAGGCGCCAGCCGTCAGCCCCGCGGTCCAGCCAGTGGTTCATCACACCGCGCACCAGGTCGTGCACCTCGGGACGGGAGTGGTCCAGCTCCACGAGGGACCCGTGCCCCTCCCACACGGCTGGCGTGCCGTCCTGGTCGCGGCGGATGCCGGGCCAGGTGGGATCGGTGGCCAGGGGATGCTCGGCCCCCAGGTGGTTGAACACCCCGTCGAGCATGATCGCCATGCCGCGTCCGTGCGCTCGGGCGACGAACTCGTCCCAGTCGGCCTGGTCGCCCAGGCGGGGGTCCAGGCGGAAGTGGTCCAAGGTGTCATAACCATGGGACGTGGACTCGAAGATCGGGCCCAGCAGGATGCCGGTGAACCCCATGTCGGCCGCGTAGTCGATCCAGGGCAGCAGGTGAGGCAGGCGATGCTCCTCCCAGGGCTGCTCCCCCTGAGCCTCGCGGCGCGGTGGCGCCCCGGCGGCACCCAGCGGGTACAGGTGCCACCAGATCCTGTTCTCGAGCTCGTGCATACGTGCCTCCTGACACCTTATTGATCGTAGGTCAACAAGGGTGACTCTACCCCTCTATTGATCCCGACTCAACAACGGTAGGGTGTGAGCCATGTCCGCCTCCTCACCCTCCCCCCGCCGCCGGCTCGATGTCCAGCAGCGCCGCGCCGCGATCCTGCAGGCCGCCCGGGAGGTCTACTCCGAGCAGCCCTACGGGACGGTGCCCACAGCGGTGATCGCGAAGGCCTGTGGCGCCTCACCCTCCCTGGTGTTCCACTACTTCGGCTCCAAGGCGGGCCTGTACGCGGAGGTGATCTCCGGCGCCCTGGAGGATCTGGCGGTCGCCCAGGAGCAGGCACTGTCCCACCTCTCCCCCGGCGTCCCGGTGCGCGACCGGGTCCGCGCCGCGCTGGGGGTCTACCTCGATCGGATCGCGGAGCGGCCCATCTTCTGGGGCGTGCCTCTGCAGGGCGGTCAGGAGCCCCCCGAGGCACAGCAGGTACGGATCGAGGCGCGCGCCCGGTACGTCGAGCGGCTGGGTGCCCTGCTGGGAGTGGGCTCTTTCCCCCGCCACCGGTACGCGATCACGGGATTCCTCGGGTTCGTCGATCAGTCCTGCGCTCGCTGGGTGCAGCAGGGCTGCCCCACTCAGGATCGGGACCTGCTGCTGGATGCCGCCCTCGGCGCCCTCGAGGGCGGCCTCGGCGACTGGAAGGTCTGAGACAGGTGGATGCACAGCACCTGCATGCGTGCGCACGTGATCGGGCCCAGGAGCTGCCTGCGTCCTCCGGGGGATTCCCCTTCGGGCCGGACCACGAGGTGTTCAAGGTCTGCGGGAAGGTGTTCCTGTTGATGACGGAGCTGTCCGGGGTGCCGGTCGCGACGCTCAAGGCGGATCCGGCCGATGCCGAACTCCTGCGCGGCGCCCACGAGGACATCACGCCCGGCTACCACATGAACAAGCGGCACTGGGTCACGGTGAGACCGGGTGGTCCCGTGGACGAGAGCCTGCTGCGGGACCTGGTCACCGAGTCCTACCTGCTGGTGGTCCAGAGGCTGCCGCGCGATCAGCAGCCGGTGGATCCGGAGTCCTTTGGTCGCGGCTGATCGCGGCCACCTCATCCGGTGCGGTGCGGGAGCGTACTCACGGGTGTCCGGGATCCGACTAACGGTGGCACCGCCGATGCGTACGGCGCGGTCGAGCAGGAGCGCAGCCCCAGTATGCGGGGCATAGGCGAGATGCCGGGGGCCGACAGCACCAGGGCTCCCTCCGAACCTCGGCGTGCCTGCCGAGGTAGCAACTCCCCATTTCGAGAGCGGTCGTTCATCCGGTTGCCCAGGTCCGGGTCGCGGAACCCGGGCGCATCGGCCGTGGTGAGGTCCTCCCATCCCTCGCGGGTGATCCGGGCCGGCTCGTCCCCCGACCGCGCGCAGCGGTGCAGTGCCCTGAGCAGTCGCTGGCCGAGGATCGCCACGCCCAGGGCGGGCGCCCAGGCCAACAGCAGGATCCACCACGGTGGCGGGGCCGTGACCACCGCGTACACCAGCCCGGCCAGCAGCAGGGCGCACACCAGCAATGCCCATGAGAGCGCCACGATGACGAGCACACGTGCCTGCGGGCTCTCCTTCGACGCGCGGGGGTCGGAAGACCAGGCAGGGTCGAGGCCGAGGCGCCGCACCTCCTCGGGCGTGGGATCGAAACCCTCGATCGCCCACCGCTGCAGGGCCTCGCGGGCCCCAGTGCACCACCGGACACCGGGGGCGAGGTGCTCACCTGCCCGGCCGGGCAGCGCCTCGGCGACCTGAACCTGGCCTCCCAGGTCCTCCAGCCGTCAATACCGCAGTCGTCGAGTCCCCTTCTGGCGCAGGCTGCGGATATCCAGTCCCTGCCGCCGGGTGGAGACGGTTCCGCCGCGGATCACGTGCCATCGGCTGAGGCGGGGAAGAAGCGCGGCCACGGGCAGGCCGGTTGCTGCGATCGCGAGGAACGTGAGGATCACCTGGTCCGCGCTGCCGAGCACCCCTGCGGCGACTGCTCCGGGCACCCCGACGATCACAGCCCCCAGCGCCGTCCAGGAGAGCAGCACCGCGAGCCTGCGCGGCCGTGCCGCGATCACCACGGAGCCCTCCTCGGGGCCCGGCCAGGCGACATGGCTCCAGAAGCCGGCGAACGTCCAGGCCCAGATCGGAGTGCCGAGCAGCGCCGCGAACCCGGAGAAAGCGATCCGCTGTGCTGCCCCGCCCAGCTCCGCATCCAGCCCGATCGGCACCATGGCAAGGAGCAGCAGGGACAGTGCACCGCGCGCCGGCGGGAAGCTCAGCACCCTCATGGCGACGTTCGGGGAGATCACCGGGACATCATGCCGCGGGCGCCACGGTTCGCACCCCCGGGGCTAGTCGGGGGCGTTGCGCTACTGATCGACGGTACAGCCTTCAGCGGGGATTCACTGCTGAACAGCTGTTTCTTGCTGTCAGCCCAGCAGGCGGGGCAGTTCGGTCTCGATCCCGCGCACGTGGCGGTCCACGAACGCGTACACCGTCTCGTACCAGATCACCGAGTTGTTGGGCGAGAGGATCCAGTGGTTCTCGTCCGGGAAGTACAGGAAGCGGTGGGGGTTGTCCTCGGGGTCCTGGTCAGCGGCGGTCAGCAGTTCGAACCACAGCCGCAGGCCCTCCCCGATCGGCACCCGGTAGTCCTTGTCGCCGTGGATCACGAGCATGGGGGCGGTGATCGCGTCGATGCCGTCGGCCGGGTTGTACTTCGCGTTGTGCTCGTCGCTGAGGTGGGCGGCCCAGTGGGAGGCGGTGTCGGTGGTGCCACGGAACTGGTCCAGCGCCCACAGGGAGGCGTGGGTGACGATGCAGTCGAAGAAGTCGCCGGTACGGCCGGCGATCCAGTTGGCCATGTACCCGCCGTAGGAGCCGCCCAGGGCGGCCTTGCGGGTCTCGTCGATGTCGTCACGCTCCAGGGTGGCGCGGGTCAGGAGCATGATGTCGTCGTAGGGGCTGCCACCCAGCTGGTCCCAGCCGCGGTCGATCATCTCCTGGCCGTAGCCGGTGGAGATCGCCGGGTCCGGCAGCAGCACCGCGTAGCCGCGGGCGGTGGCGGTCCAGGGGTTCCAGCGCCAGGTCCAGGAGTTCCAGGATCCGAAGGGCCCGCCGTGGATCCACAGCAGCAGGGGTGCCGGCTCTGTCGCTCCGGCGCTCTCGGGCAGGCACAGCCAGGCGCGCAGCGGGGTGCCGTCCTCCGCGGTTGCGGTCACCTCGGTGAGCGACCCGGGCACGGCAGGCGCCTCAATCCCACAGGGGATGGGGCTGATCTCGCCGGTGGCGGGGTCGCAGCGCACCGGTAGCGGCGGGGCGTCAATGGCGTCTGCGAGCGCGATCAGCCGCCCGGAGCGCTCGTCGAGGGCGAGGGCGCTGTAGTGACGGGCGTCCTCGGTGAGCACGGTGACGGTGCCGGATCCGAGGTCCAGGCGGTGGATGGCGCCGTGGCCCTCGAGGTCGGCGGTGAAGTAGGCGGTGGTGTTGTCGGGGGCGATGCGCACATCGGAGGGCCAGTTGGTGAAGCCGGTGTAGGCGGGGGTGAGCTCACCGCTCTCCAGATCGGCCTTCACCAGCTCCATCGCGAGGGGCCGGGTGTCGCTGGCCACGGTGCTGCGGCTCAGCAGCAGCACGGAGCCATCGGGGCTGAGGGCCGCCAGGCCGAGGTTGTGATCGTCCTGCGCTGCGAGCGTGCGCACCTTACCGCTGTCCGCATTGATCGCGACGATGCGTGAGCGGGCCGTGGTGCCGTGCAGGGTGCGGCTGACGTCGGCGTACACGGTGCGGCCGTCGGGGCTGATGATCACCTCCCCCAGTCGTTCGGCGGGACCGAAGGAGGTCAGTCGGCGCAGGTCCAGTCGCGGATCAGGGTCCGTGGGATCCAGGGGCTCGGCGATCAGCACCTGGTCCCGGGCGGGGCCCAGGTCGTGGTCCCAGTACCGCACCGGGTGACCGGTGTGCAGGATGGCGGAGGTCTTGGTCTCACGCCGCTCGGAGGCCAGGGCGCGATCGTCCTCGTCGTCGGCGGCGCGCGGGTGGATCGCGCTGGTCAGGGCGATGCGGCCGCTGTCGCGCGCGATGGACAGGGAGGCGAAGCCGCCGTGACGACGGGCGACCACGACGGCCTCGCCCCCGCCGCGGGGCAGCAGGAACAGGGTGGTCTCGTCCGTGTGCTCGTCATCGCCCGTGTCGCGCTTGGCGGTGAACAGCAGGTCGCCGTGGGCGGTGAACCCGGCGAGCGCCTCACCGTCCACGCCGCGGGTGAGGCGACGCGGGGACTGGCCGGCATCGGCGGCGGAGCGGTGCCCGCGGGAGCGGCGGGAGGAGTGCGGCAGCTCCCACAGTGCGGTCACGTACCCGTTCCTCTTCTTGTTCAGCTCGGTGCGGGCGGCGACCAGACGGTCCCCGGCGGGCGCCAGGTACAGCCCGGTGATGCGCGGCTCGGCAACGAAGGCGTGCAGGTCGTGAAAGATCGTCGGGCTATCGGTGGCGGACTGGTTGGGCGAGGCGTCGGTGCTGGCAGCGGCGTCACGGGGGGTGTCGGTCATGGGCCCCATTGCATCACGAGGACGCGTGCCCGTTGCGCACTGCGCCCCGCTCGGTCACTCCGTGACCGAGAGCCCTTCCTTCATGTCCTCGAGGTCCTGCATCTGGTCACCATGCCCGGTGGCGGCACCGCCCACGAAAGCGCTGGGGCCGCCGGGGGTCTCGACCACGATCGCGGCGTAGCGCCAGGAGTCGGTGGATTCGAAGGTGGTCTCACCTGTGATCGCGACGGTGGCCTCGAACAGGTGCGCCGGGTGGCCGTCGACGGTCGTGGCCTCCTCGTGGATCTCGCTGACCTGCGGCTGGTCGGTGAACACCTCGGCGGAGTCGTCCCGGGTGATGGAGCACTCGAAGAGGTGGCGGGCGGCGGCCTCGGCACCAGGGTACCCGCCTGTCTCCTCCGGGTAGGCGACGCGGCCCACGGTCACGGCCGTGTACCAGCCGGCCTCGACCGGTGTCCAGGCGCTCTCGGAATCCTCCAGGTGGGGCTGCTGCCCGGCGCTGCCGGAGAGGCGTTCCCAGCCGCTGGGAAGTGGGACAGAGAGGCCGCCTCCGCGCATCTCGCCCTCCGGCTGCTCCTGAACACTGCCCGGGGCGTAGAGCGTGCACTCGGTGGAGGGGGCCACCGTCATGGTGGGCCCCTGCTCCGGTTCGGGCTGGGTGGTCTCCTCCTCGCTGGGGATGTACTCGCCGCGCGTCCTCTCCTCGTCGTCGGTCTCCTCCTGTGTGGTGGAGGGGTCACCGCCGGTCAGCGGATCCTGGCCGCCGGGGAACACCGTCTGGGACAGCACCAGGCCCACCACCACCAGGATCACCAGCAGCAGGCCGGCACCCCCGAGGCCGAGGGCGAGCCAGAGGCCGCGGCGCGATCCACCACCGCCCGGTCCTTGCGGCGCAGGGCCGGTGGGCCCCGTCGGACCAGGACCACCTGCGGGTCCCCCGCTCACCCCGGAACTACCCGGGCTGCCGCCTCCGGAGAAGTCCGGGAGTGAGAAGTCTGCCGAGTCGTCCTGACGGTCCTGCATGCGGATCCCCCTGCTCGTGTCTCGCGTTCCGCTGGCGCACGGTCAGACTAGCCGTCGTCCTTCACTGCCTCACGGAGCTCAGTGGATCTCGGAGACGAGCTGTTCGAAGCGGCGGGCCATGGCCTCCAGGCTGTACCGGGCGGCATTGGAGCGCGCCGCATCGGGGGTGATGTGCAGGGCCCGCCGGATGGCCTCGGCGAGGTCCGCGGGGTCTGCGGAGTCGGCGACCGCTCCCCCGTCGCCGATCACCTCGGGCATCGCTCCCCGGGGGGTGGCGGCCACGGGCGTGCCGGTGGCCATCGCCTCGACGGGGGCCAAACCGAAGGGCTCGGCCCACAGCGGCGAGGCGATGAACACGTCGGCCGCGCTGAGCTGCTCGCGGATCTCGGCGTGGGAAAGGTGGCCCAGGTACGCCGGTGCGGTGGAGTCGTGCTCGCTCTCCTTCCGCAGGTGCGGAGCAATCTTCTCCTCGAAGTAGCCGGGGTCTGAGCGCAAGCCGCTGATGCGCAGATCGACCTCGGCCAGTCGGGCGGCTTCGATCGCGATGTGCAGGCCCTTCTGGTGGGTGATGCGGCCCGTCCACAGGGCCACAGGGCGCTCTCGTAGTCCGTCGTGGGGCCGGGAGGCGGGTCCGTCGGCCCGGGTGCTCGACTCACCGGTCGGGGTCGACGTCTCGGGGGCGGCCGACCAGTAGTCGATGTCGATGCCGTTGGGCAGTACGCCGACCTCGGGGTAGTGCTCGCGCCAGGCCTTGGCGTTGGATTCGGAGACGGTCACGAAGCGGTGCTGTTCGGGAAGCTCGGAGGTGCGTGCGAAGAATTCCACGAAGGCGGGCACCGGCACGGGACTGTGCATGATGGTGAGCAGGCGGCATGAGCTCAGCAGCTGGTGCGGCAGGGGGCTGAGGGAGTTGTTGACAACCAGGTCGTCGTCCGTGCTGGCGGCCATCTCGCAGGCCCGGCGGATCGCCTCCTCGGAGCGCCGCGCCTGCAGCGCTCCCCGCTGCTGGTCCGGGTTCAGCTCGTACTGGTGTTCGCTGCTCTCGATCTGCGCGAACTTCGCACCGGCGGGGATCTCACTGCCTTCCTTGGCGTACAGCGTGACCTGGTGGCCGCGCTCCAGCAGGGCCGCGGTGATCATCGAGGTGTGCATCTCCATGCCCCCGGCCCAGGGCTCCCGGATGGGGTGGTGGGGGTGGCAGATCAGCGCGATCCTCATGGCGAACACCTTTCGTCAGCGGAGGGGACCGGCGCAGGGAGCGCAGAAACCCCGCTCCGCACACTACCCACCCCCGGTATCAGGTGGGGGCGTCGGGGCTGTGACCAGCACGAACTCGCGCTCAGGCCCCCCTACCGAGAGGAAGGGGGCGGGTAGCGGAGGGACCTTGAAGTGATGAGGTCCACTGCCCTGCCCGGAAGCACCTCCAGCTCGCTCGCGGCATCGATGAGATCGAGCAGGTCCAGGTCGGGGTCCACATACACGAGCAGGTCGATGTCGCTATGGGCGTGCTCCTGGTGCTGAGGGACGGAGCTGAAGATCCGCGGGTTGCTCATGCGGTGGTGCTCCAGCACGCGAAGGATCGCTCTCGTACGCAGCGATGTCGGGCTGCGTAACACCACTGCGCTGGGCGAGCTTCACTTGGGTGAGCCCCGCTTGCAAGCGTCGCGATCACAGATCTTCCAGATGCGGAGCACAGCCCGCGATATGACGGCCGGTTCGGCGGTAGAAGTCGATCCCGAATCGAGGCGATACGCATCCCTCATCGCAGCAGACGTGGACGGGACTGATGCGCGATCAGGTGTCAGTTGGGGTTAGGCCGCCAGGCTGACGGTCGGGTTCATGATGGTCTCGTATTCGATGGGGGTCAATCGGCCCAGGCGGGCCTGCCGACGGCGGCGGTGGTAGGTCCGCTCGATCCAGGTGATGATCGCGATCCGCAGCTCTTCCCGAGTCCGCCAGCGCTTGCGGTCCAGGACGTTCTTCTGGAGCAGTGCGAAGAAGGACTCCATCGCGGCGTTGTCCCCGGCAGCACCGACTTTCCCCATCGAGCCGATGAGGTGATGACGGTTCAGGGCGTGCACGTAGCTCCGGGCTCGAAACTGGGATCCTCGGTCCGAGTGCACGATGCAACCAGCCACGTCGCCACGCCGTGAAGCTGCGTTGTTCAGGGCGTTCACCGCGAGGCGAGCCTTCATCCGGTCACTGATCGAGTAGCCGACGATCCGGCCGGAGAATACGTCCTTGATGGCGCAGAGGTAGAGCTTCCCCTCGTCGGTCCGGTGCTCGGTGATGTCGGTCAGCCATAGCTCGTTGACGTCGTCGGCGGTGAAGTCTCGCCTCACGAGGTCGTCGTGCACGGGCGGGCCCGGGCGCTTGCCGTTCTTGCCGCGCTTCTTCCCGAACACGGACCACCACTGGTTGTCCCGGCAGATCCTCCACGCGGTCCGCTCGCACATCGACTCGCCAGCGGCCTCCGCTTCACCGGCGAGGAACCGATACCCGAACTCGGGATGGGACTGCCGCACGTTCAGGTGACAGTTTGACCTGCCCTACGGTTTGGTTTCCACTCTTGGTCGCTAGCTGTAGTTGGTCATGACGTTGTCGACGCTGGCGTGGAGGCGTGAGGCCGGGGGCTGATCGCCGCAGGCGGTGTGGGGCCGATGGACTCTTCTATGTCTGTCAAGCCGTGGTCGGCGCCGCGTGGAGCGCCTCGAGAGTTCGATAGATCCGCCGGGCGAGGTAGCGCTTGAGGCAGCGTCGGATCTCTTTTGTCGTGCGCCCCTCAGCTCGCCGTCTGTCAACGTAAGCGCGTGTCTCGGGGTCGTGAACCATTCGGGTGACCGTGGCCATGTGGAGCACGCGATTGAGCCTTCGATCGCCTCCGCGATTCAGCCTGTGGCGAGTCGTGTTTCCCGACGATGCAGGGATGGGACTCACGCCGGCCAACGCCGCGAAGGCAGCTTCGTCACGCAAGCGCCCACGGTGTGACCATGCTGAATAGGCGACTGCGGCGGTCACGGGTCCGACGCCGATCACGTCCAGCAATGGGGCAGCTTTGCTCTGACGCAGAAGCTCCTCGAGCTGCGAGCGGTTGTCGGCGAGCTCAATGTCGAGAGCACGAACTCGCTTGGCCAGCCGGTGAGCCTCGGCTCGTGCAGCCGCGAGCTCGAGGTCTTCAACTCGAGTGCGCCAAGACGCCACCTCGGTGATCTGCCCGTTTGTCAGCGGCTTCCGCGCATCGAGGCCAAGATCTGCGGTGCGCAACAGGGCGGTGAGAGCGTTGACGCTGGCCGTGCGCTCCGAGCTCATGTTCTCCCGCGCGCTCGTCAGGACGCGTAACGCGGGACGCAAGCCGGCGTCGGAGCGGGGATGGCGTAGCCGGTCGTCTTCCAGCGGCAGTACCGAGGCGCCGATGCGGTGCGCATCGAGGAGATCCGACTTACCAACGCGATGATGTGTCCGAGCATCCATCCTGGCTGCCTCGGCGACTTCGTAGCCAGCGTCGGTCACGACTCGTGCGAGCCGTGCGCCATAGGTAGCGGCGCCTTCGATCACCCATAGAGCGGTCAGGTTCCCGCCAATGAGACGAGAGACCCAGGCTACGGCGCGATTCAGGCCCGCGGACGTCGTCGGGAACTGCTTGGCAGCGATTTGCTCGCCGGTGGCTGCAGTCAGGACCGCGAAACTGTGGTTGCGGGCATGGGTATCCACTCCGATGACGAACGGGCGAGTATGCGCGACGATGGCCATGGCGGTTCGTATTTCCTTCCAAGTCAGGACTGATGACGCGGCCGCTACGGGCCGGCGCAAGCCTGGATGGAAGTCACTTCGGGGCAATACTGTGATGAGTCACGACCTCGCCGAGAGGACGAGGGCGGACAGTCTTCTGATCAAGCCATCGGAGTGGGCCGGGCGAGCGCCGGCCACCCCACGCCGGAGCCGGACATGTCCATCGAAACGCACCCGATGGGGGCGAATAGTTGTAAGAGCCACGGCCTCGGCGCGGAAGCAGCACGACGCTCACCCTGCCAGCCAGTTCCAGACCAGCCGCTCAAAGACTCACAGTAGTTGTAGTGGTGCAGCCAGACGCCGTGGCGGTTCCGACGCTCCTGTTCGGAGGTGAACACCTCGGCGTAGAGGAACTCGTCGGCGGTGATCCGCTGGAACCGCTCGATCTTCCCGTTGTGGCGGGGCGTGTAGATCCGGGTGCGCTGGTGCCGGCCGATGAACGCGCAGCTCGAACGACGGAACGACCTGGCGGTGTAGTTCTTGCCGTTGTCCGTGACCAGACGGGAGATCCGCGTGATCCCGTGCTCGGCGAAGAACGCCCTCGCGCGGTGGAAGAAGGCGATGGTCGTCGCGGCGGTCTCGTCCTCGAGCGCTTCGGTGTAAGCCAGGCGGGAGTACCCGTCGATCATCGAATGGAGGTAGGTGTAGCCGACCTTCTGCTTGTGGCGCGCTTGTTCACCCGCGCCTTCTCGCTGCTACGACCGTGGACCTTCCAACCACCGCCGTCGGGAATCTTCCCGACCTTCTTCACGTCCATATGGACCATATGGCCCGCATAGCGGGCAAGGATCTTCCCTGGTCGGCGCAGGTTCTCGCCGTCCGGAGTGATGTCGCGGACCCGGTTCAGGCCGAGT
This sequence comes from Brachybacterium muris, assembly GCF_016907455.1. NCBI lineage: Bacteria > Bacillati > Actinomycetota > Actinomycetes > Micrococcales > Dermabacteraceae > Brachybacterium > Brachybacterium muris. The sequence goes on from NZ_JAFBCB010000001.1 coordinate 1,852,408, forward strand.
CGGTCCAGCCACCGCGTCACCGTCCGGACACTGCACTGGGCGTGGTGGCCGTCGGTGAGCTCACGGGCGATCCGGCGGGCCGACCACTTCTTCTTCCGCCGCCAGTGCTCGATCAGCTCCACCACCTCCACGCTCAGGCGCGATGGGCGGTTCGCCGGGGCGCTGGAGCGGTCCTCGAGCCCGGCCGCACCGGCAGCTCGGTAGCGGCCGACCCACTTCGAGAGCGTGGCGCGGGCGATGTGGAACTCGGCGGCGACGTGCGCGATCGGCCGACCACGCTCGATCACCTGGGCGACGGCGCGCTGCCTTCCGAGCACGGTCAGCGGGGCATTACGGTGGATCACGGAACGGGTCTCCTCCCAGCAGATGAATGGCTTCAGCACCACCCATCGTGCCGGTCAGGGACCCGTTCCTTCATCCCCACCCCGCTGACTACAACGTCATAACCCGCAACAGCTAGCTTCTGGTGGTGGTGAGTGCCCGCGGGGTGCGGGCGAGGTCGTAGTCGTGGGGTGTCGCGTACTCGAGGGAGGAGTGCCGTCGACGACGGTTGTACAACACCTCGATGTACTCGAAGATCGCGTTCGCGAGCTCGATGCGCGTCTTCCACTTCTTCCAGTTCAGCAGCTCGATCTGCATCGTCGACCAGAACGACTCCATCATCGCATTGTCGAGGCCATCGCCTACGGTCCCGAACGACGGCAGCAGTCCCGCTGAACGGATCTTCTGAGTGAAGACCCAGGAGGTTAACTGGACTCCATGATCCGCATGAACGATCCCCCCGGGCCCTGGCTGACGTGCACGGATTGCCATGTCCAGAGCGTTCACGACCAGGGTGGAGTCCTGTTTGGAGTCGATAGCCCAGCCGATGATCTTGCGGCTACAAGCATCCAGCACGGCGGCGCAGTAGACCTTTCCCTCCCGGGTGGGATGCTCGGTGATGTCCGTGACCCACAGCTCGTTCAGTTCGAGACGGTGGAACTTGCGGTTGACCAGGTCGTCCGCTGTGGCGACCCCCTTGAGTCGCTTGATTCTGGCTGGGCCTGGAAGGCCACCGATTCCGGCGCGAGTCATGAGGACGGAGATGAGCCGGCTGGAACACGGAATGTTCATTCCGATGGTGAGCTCGGCGTGGATGCGGCGGTAGCCGTAGGTGCCGCGGGACGCGACGTGGATCTCCCTGATCAGCCCGGTCAGCCAGCGGCGGCGCAGCTCAGTGGAACTGGTCGGGCGCTTTCGGTACCGGTAGTAGCCCTGACGGGAGACGCCCAATAGGCGGCAGCAGGTGCTGGTGAGTGCCCCGGCGTCGACGAGTCGGTCGATCACCGGGTGCGCCCTTTTGGGGCGACTCCTCCCTCCTCGTCGAGCCACGTCGCGGCCCGGCGAAGGATCGCGATCTCCTGCTCGAGCTGCCGAACACGGCCGCGCGCCGCGCGGAGCTCGGCAGATTCCTGACTGCTTCGTCCCGGCCGGCGGCCGTGGTCGATATCGTCCTGTCGCAGCCAGCTGTGGAGGGTGACCTCGTGGATACCCAGGTCCAGTGCGGTCTGCTTGACCTGGCGGCCCTCGCGGACCAGAGCGATAGCACGGGCACGGAACTCGGGAGGGTACGGGCGGGGCATGCGAAGAGCCTTCCATGAAGACCATCGACTAGCGACGTCAACTGGAAACCGAGCCAAAGGTCAGGTCAAATGAGCAGTGGCGCTGAGGAATCTGACAACTTAGCGAGAGCTTGGGCAGCTCTCCCACCCATTGAATCGCCCCGGGTCTGGTGGAGGCTCTGATCCCACGGGAGGATGAGGAGCATGGCAGCACCACGGAAGTACCCTGATGAGCTTCGGGAGCGAGCGATCCGCATGGCTCTGGACCAGGTCAAGGAGGGCAACGGCAGGGCGGTCTTCCGCCGTGTCGGTGACCAGTTGGGCATCAACCCGGAAACGCTCCGGGGCTGGGTCCGCCAGCGCCAGATCGACCTCGGTGATCGGCCCGGGACCTCGACGGATGAGTCCCAACGAGTGATGGAGCTGGAGAAGGAAGTCCGCGAGCTGCGTCGGGCCAACGCGATCCTGCGGTCGGCTTCGGCTTTTTTCGCAGCGGAGCTCGACTGCCCACCGCGTTGATCGTGCAGTTCATCGACCTGCATCGAGAGGAGTTCGGCGTCGAGCCGATCTGCCGCACGCTCACCGCGGCGGGCACGCAGATCGCGCCGAGCACCTACTACGCCTTCCACTCCCGTCCGCCCTCGCGTCGTGCGGTGCGGGACGAAGAGGTGCTGGTCGAGATCCGCCGCGTTCACGCAGCGAACTTCGGTATCTACGGGGCGAAGAAGATGCATGCCCAGCTGCGCCGGGAGGGCGTCCAGGTGGCGCGATGCACGGTCGAGCGACTCATGAAAGTCGCGGGCCTGCGAGGGATCTCCCGGGCCAAAGGGCCCCGCACCACGATCCCCGGGCACGGCCCGGAGAGCCGTCCTGACCTGGTCGAGCGCGACTTCACCGCGACCGCTGCGAACCAGTTGAATATTCGCCTCGCTGGGGTCCGCTGATCGAGGGTTCGGGTGCCACGTCGCTGCCGTAGCGGTGGCGTCGTTCGGGACCACCAGTGGTGTCGTTGGGGCCGCTCTGTCTACGCTCCTTCCGCCGTGTGTATAGGGCACGCGGCGGAAGGAGCAATCTGGAATGGTACGGAAGATCAGGGCGAAGCTGGTGCTCCAGCTGCGCGCAGAAGGTCTGTCGGGGCGAGCGATTTCGTCCTCGCAGGGCATGTCCCGCAAGTCCGTGAGGGCGGTGTTCGAGGCCGCTGACGCTGCAGGGATCGGGTGGGGCGATATCGCGGACGTCGCCGATGAGCAGGTGTATGCCCGGTTGTTCCCGGGCCGGGGCGAGCACGAGAGCGTGTTCGCACAGCCGGACTGGGAACAGGTCCATCGAGAGATGGCCAGGGTCGGCGTGACGCTGAAGCTGTTGCACGGCGAGTACTTCGACGCGACCACGGCGGCTGGGGATCCGGCGATGGGGTATGACCGGTTTTGCCGCACCTACCAGCACCACGTCATGGTCACCGGTGCCGCTTCGAGAGTCGGTCACAAGGCCGGCCAGAGCGTGGAGGTCGACTGGTCCGGCCCCACGATGGAGCTGGCCGATCCGGTCACCGGCGAGGTCTCGAAGGTGTTCTTGTTCGTTGCCTGCCTGCCTTTTTCTCGTTACGCGTTCTGCTTCCCGGCGCTGGATATGCGCCAGGAGTCCTGGCTGCGAGCGCACGTAGCGATGTTCGAGGCGCTGGGCGGGACGGTCCCGAGGATCGTTCCGGACAACCTCAAGACCGGTGTGGTGAAGCACCCCCGCGAGGGCGAGATCGTCCTGAACGATGCGTATCGCGAGATGGCAGCGCATTACTCGGCGGCGGTGCTCCCGGGGAGGGTGCGGAAACCGAAAGACAAGGCGAGCGTGGAGAACACCGTCGCGCACGTCGCGACCTGGGTCATCGCCGGGCTGCGGGATCAGCGATTCACGTCCCTGCCCGAACTTGCAGCCGCCATCGGGCAGCGGATGGAGGCCTATAACGCGGAGCCGTTCCAGAAGCGGCCCGGATCCCGCGCCAGCGTGTTCGACGCGGAGGAGCGGCCGCTGCTGACGCCGCTGCCGGCGGTGCCCTACGAGATCTCGACATGGCACTACGGACGACGAGTGGGCAGGAACGGGCACGTCACGTTCGCGCGGAACTTCTACTCCGCGCCGTTCGCGCACATCGGCGCGAAGGTCGATCTGCGCATCACGGCCCGGACGCTGGAGATCTATCAGGGCAGCCAGCGACTGACCAGTCACCTGCTGCTCCCGGAGACCGCGAGCAATGAGTACCGCACCAACGACGCGGACCTACCTGCGGGCGAGCGTTTCCAGGCCTGGGACGCGCAGAGGGTGCGGGCGTGGGCAGATCGGGTCGGGCCGGCCACGGTGATCGTGATCCAGCGGATCTTCGAGTCCGTGCCGATCGTGGAACAGGGCCTGGATCCCGCGTTGGCGGTGCTACGGCTCTCTCGCCGCTTCTCCGTAGATCGGGTCGAGGCGGCCTGCGCACTCGCGCTGACGGGACGGGTCCGTTCACCGCGCTATGCGCATCTGCACCCGATCTTGGCCACCGGGCAGGACAAGGTCGCCGCCCTGCGTCCACCCCGCGAGGAACCCGCGGAAGACGGCGGATACGTCCGTGGCGCCGACTACTACGCCGGAGGTGTCCGGTGAGCGTGATCGATAACGACACGAAGCGGAAGCTGCGCGAGATGGGCGCGACCGCGCTGCTGGACGCGATCGATGCCCAGGATGAGGCTCACGTGCTGGGGATGTCGTTCCAGGAACGGCTCCAGCTGATCGTGGACGAGGCGCATTCCATCTTCAATCATGGAAAGGTCGAGGGTCTGATCCGCCGGGCGGGGCTGCGTTATCCCGGAGCGGACCTGCGGCGGCTGGATCTGGTCGAGGAACGGGGACTGAACCGGAACGTGATCGCGCAACTGGCAACCTGCTCCTTCATCCAGCGGCAACAGAACGTGGTCTTCCAGGGCTTCACCGGCTCAGGGAAGTCCTACCTCGGCTGCGCGCTGGCGAAGCAGGCCTGCCAGCACCGGCTCCGAGCCCACTACATCCGAATGCCCGACCTCGAAGAGGCCTGGGCCCTGGCAAAGGACAAGCCGCAGGGCCAGACGAAGTTCCTGCGGAAGTACTCCACGTTCTCGCTGCTGGTGATCGACGAGTGGCTGCTGGACCATCCTGACGAGGGAATGCGTTCGATGCTGCTGGAACTGCTCGAGCGCCGCTATGACACCGGCTCGACCGTGTTCTGCACCCAGTACCCGAAGAAGGACTGGCACGCCCGGCTCGGTGGAGCAGTCCACGCCGATGCGATCATGGACCGCATCGTGCACAACACAATCTGGATCGACACCGGCGACAGGAACATGCGAGAACACACCGCACTGCCCCAGTGACCCGATGCCGGCGGGAGCCAGTGGTCCCCACCGCGGCGGCTACTGGCCCCCGTCGGCACGATCGGCGGTCCCCAAGAGCAAGATTCGGTGGCTCCCACGACTACGAATACTCACCGTGGGCGGCATCCTCGCGACTCTCACCATTCCGACAGAGACGGGCGGCTTCAAGAAGCTTGAGGCCTGGGCGGGAGGTTTCGGAAAGGTCATCGCGTTCGGCATCGAGGGCACCGGCTCCTACGGCGCCACGCTGACCTCGTTCCTGCGACGCCACGGGCACAAGGTCGTTGAAGCGGGGCGTCCCGACCGGCGAGCTCGACGGCAGAACGGGAAGTCCGACACGCTCGATGCGGAGAATGCGGCTCGCTCCGTGCTCGCAGGGTTCGCCACCGCGATCCCGAAGACTGCGGACAACACGGTTGAGATGATCCGCCAGCTCAAGATCGTGCACGACTCCGCAGTTACCGACCGCTCAGCCTCGATGATCTCGATGAAGGCGATGCTCGTCCACGCCGACGACAGCTTGCGCCGTGAAACGAGCCGGATGTCGCCGACCAAGCTCGCTCGCCACCTCGCTGCACTACGCCCTCGCCGCCTCGAGACTCCCGCCGATTCGCTACGTCACTCCCTGCGGTCCCTTGCGCGCAGATGGCAGTACCTAGATGCAGAGATCAAGGAACTTCGCGGATCGATCGAGAAGCTCATCCACGTGACCGCTCCTCAACTCCTTGAGCAGTTCGGCATCGGGATCGATACCGCGGCCGAGATCCTCATCGTCGCCGGCGACAACCCCGAGCGCATCCGCTCAGAGGCAGCGTTCGCGAAGCTCGCTGGCATCAGTCCAATCCCTACCGGGTCGGGCATGACCAGCGGCCGTCATCGCATCAACCGTGGCGGCCACCGGCAGCTCAACGCCGCCATCTACCGGACCGTGATCGTCAGGATGCAGTTCCACGAACCGACCATCGCCTACGTCGCTCGACGCACAGCCGAGGGAAAGAGCAAACGCGACATCATCCGCTGCCTCAAGCGCTACGTCATCCGCGAGGTCTACCACCTCATCAAGATGAACCCTCGAACCGGTGAGATAGCGACTTGACTGCTATAGGAGCGTCAACGCCCTCGCAGAGACCGTGAACGGCCTCTACAAGGCCGAACTCATCCACCGCCATCGCACCTGGCCGACCGTCACCGCAGCCGAGATCGCGACTCTGGACTGGGTGGACTGGTGGAATACGAAGCGCCTCCACGAGGCCCTCGACTACCGCACCCCCGCAGAAGTCGAAGCGTCCTACACTCAGCCCGCAACGACCGTGCCCGCGACCGTCTAACCATGGAACGAAACCCAGGGCGCTTCAGTGGGGACCTTGGCGGTGGCATCGCGGACCGCTGACTCCATCCGCGATACGAGCGATCCATACCGGACGCTGCTCCTAGCTGCTTGCCAGTCAGGATTGGTCTCGAGCCGGCGGAGCGTATCGAGTGCGTCGTTATCATCCTTGCTGAGTTCCGATTCAGAGAGTTCCTCGAAAGGCACGAGCAGTGGATGGGTGCGGATCAGATAGGCATTCTTGAACTGCCCGGGGACGAAACCTTCGCTCAGCATGAAGGAGCACCACCGGTCATGCTCCAACCGCTGCAGACGGAGATGCTGCTCCGGAGAACGCTCATCGAATACGACTCGCGCCCCGGGAGCACCAATGGCTCGTTTGGCACGCCAATGAATGGGCACTGCGATGGATGAGGAGTAGTTGTATTCAGAGAGCCAGAAGCTCTCGACAGCGTCGCCGAATCCGGAGCCCATCAGGTCGGCCCAGGCGAGGTGGCAGACCAGGCCGTTCAGCTCCATCTCAGGTTGGACGACCGCGTCGTACCGGTAGACCTCGCGGGTGTCGCCGACCAGGTGTATCGACGGCAGTGGAGCATCGCCCACGCGATCGGCCGCTTCCCGGGACAGGTCTCCGAGCGCGGCATCGACCGTTGCTGAGTTGCGCGAGACGGCAAGGATCTGGGGCGCTGAGCCAGAGCGAACGGCGGCGCGGAACAGTTCGATGGCGACGGCGATATTTCTGGTGTCGTCGCCGAGGGCGACGAACACGAAGTCGAGGTGCTTACTGTGCAATGTCTGCACAAGCTTCGCTGTGGTTGCATCGGTGCTCTCATGCACCTCGATGGTGGTCTCGTTCAGCAGGCAGAGGGCGTCATTCTCGGGCAGCAGGCCGGGGAGCGCGACCGCAACACGATCTCGAGCACGGGGATCGATGTCGAAGGCGTCAACATGGAGCCGTACGCGCTCCCCGCTGGGGAGTTCCATGCGGCAGAACCAACTCATGGCACGGAGCATCTCGGTGCCATGCTCGCCGAGACCGATGACAGCCGCAGAGATCGTCGGGGTCTCTGGGGTGACTCCGCGGAACAGGTGTGTCCCTGCCGTGAGATGTTCTTCAGGGGATCGCCACAGCCAGTCGTACACCATCGCTCGCGCTGGATTCACCAGACGCATGTGCGCCGTCCACTCGGGGTGACGCTGGCCCAGTGCCAGCTTCGCCTCAACAGCGGCGGAGAACACGTAGATATCGGTGGAATCCCGCCGTCCGAACCGCCGCGATTCGACGACTTCTCGGCCGTACCAGGCATTCTTCACGTCATCATCGCCGATGATGAAGATGCGGAAGGTCGCCCGGCGAAGCCGCCACGGGAGCGGGGCGGACAGCAGATCCTGAGCGAAGCAGACGGCCCCGATCGCCCGGGCTTTCGCGATCAGCTCCGGTGACGGGCTCTCCGCTGCGATCGCGACGTTTCCGAACACGATGCTCGTGCGGAGTTCTTGCGATCTCAGACTCTCGGCCAAGGCGATGGATCGGTCGGTCAGCTCGCTGAAGAAGGTCGCATCGCGCCAGAACGGGATCGCGAACCGAATTATCGAGACCGGCGCCTGGAAGTACGAGACGATGACAGTGATCAGCAGCAGCGGCGCAGAGAGATGCATCATCCCGATCGCGATCGCCTCGATCTGCTCCAGCACGTCTGCGCCTTGGCGGAAACGTGTCAGCAGCGCTGGTACATCCGCGCCCGAGGTGAAGGTCTGCAGTGAGTAGTAGATCGACACGATCACCGCATGGAAGGTACCGAGGGCTCCCGACCCGGTTGCCGCGAGCGCAGACGGGACCACGCTCAAGAGCACGGCGATGCCGGTTCCGAGCACCAGGAGGTGCAACGAGGACCTGCGCCAGCTGCTGCGCCGGGCGGCAAAGCTGACCACGATCGTGACCAGCCAGACCAACAGAGCGATGGCAGACCAGGGATTCATGGGCCAGGCTCCGTCTCGTCGGCCAGCGGCCGGTAGGACCCTGTGAACTCTTCCGGCGGGACCGGCCACCGATTGCCCTGTTCGTCGGTCAGGATCCAGTCGCCCGGTGTCGCGCGTGCTTCACCTTCCAACGTCTGGACCGACTCCTGGATCAATGCTTCCCGTGCCCGGACCTGTCCGATGCGTCGATAGACCTCCTCAGAGACGTGCTGATAGGTGGCCGCGAAAGCAGACGGGGCCACCGAGTGTGACCGTCCGTCGTCCGTTGTCACCCACCAGTCCCCCGGCTCAGCCTGCAGGTGATCGCCGTGAGCTGTGCGCCAGGCGCGGGCGGTGTCGAGCCTCGTAGCGCTCACACGCCCGGATCGCTCCCACCTCTGGCCGTCAGGATGCATCGCGGGGCAGCTCTCGCTGGAACGGGCCCTTGTACGGACCGGTCATGTGTTGGCGACGTGCCATGTCGGATCCTTCGCGTCGTCGTCCGTCCCGAAGTGACCTTCCGGGACGTCGCAGAACACCATGCTCCAGTGCTCTGCATACTCCCCCTTCCGCGGGTCCGGGAGGGTCTGGGCGTGCTGCAGTGCTTCGAGCTCGGGAGAGGCGGGGACACCAGGCTGAGCCGCCACATAACGAGAGGCCCGGCGGACAATCGCTGCCGCGAGGTCTCCGGTCTTCACACTCTTGTGGAAGACAAAGGTGAAGTGATGCTCGAACCGTCCTATCTCGCGCTTCGGGAATCCGTCGCGATCGTATGGCTCCATAGCCTGGATCACGATCTCGGCATCGTTCCAGAAGCCCTGTTTGGGCCGGGATTTGACGCTCACGATCCACGGGAATCGGATCTGGCCGACGATGCGTGTGCCGTCGCGCTGGACTTCTCGGCCAACGATCACCACTCGGGAATCGGTGATGAACAGTTCATAGTCCGAGCTGGCGAACAGGAGCGGAGGGGCTTGTATCGCCTCGGCCAGCTGCTGCATGGATGCGCCGTCGGGCACGACTCCAACGTTTCGCAAGAATCTTCTGGCTGTTGCGCGTACCGGGTTCGCACCGTCATCCGATCCCATGATCGGATGTCCGGCGTCATCGATGGCTGGGATCATTCGTCGCCCCAAGTCGTGCTGTTCCTGCGGCAGAACTTCCGCGACCAAGTACTCGGTGTCGTCATGGGTGACCATCAATCCGCTTCCCTTCTCGAACGTGATGAATATCGGCGTCTTCTCTGGTCCCTGGTTGCTCATCAGCGGGGTCCTCCCTCGCCCACACGTGCAACGATTCCCGCGCGGCGGCGAGCTCCGCGGCTCTCTCCTCGGGATCCTCGATCGCCGCAACACGGCTCGCCTGATCGACGATCTGGCTCAGGTTTCCTGATCGTTCGAATGACCCCTTGCCCGCGAGTGTTCTCAGTTTGTGGATTTCCGCGGTCGCGAATGCCGCCCAGTCGCGCCCGAAGGAGATGTAGTGGACGAGCTCGCCATGCTCTGTGTAGGAGATCGCCGGTATGGACGCCAGCGCGAGGTCGGAGTCGACGAACGGATCGTTTGGACGTCCGGTCGCTGAGGCGATCGTTCGATACCTCAGGGCGCTGCGTTCCGGGGTGTCCGGGGGAAGGACGAGCAGCGTCTTCCCGAGCATTCCCATTTGGCTCAACTGGGAGATCTCCCACCCGAGACCTTCGCTTGTGCCTGCAACAAGAATGACCGCACGACACCGCACAGCAGTTCGTCGGACTGCTTCCTGCCAGCTGTCATCCGTCCAGTAGCTGCGATGCGCACCGAGCGACGGGATCGGTTCGCCGGGCCGCCCGATCGCCACGAGCTGAGTGGCCTCGCCGTACGTCCATCCTTCGAGCAGTTCTTCGAAGCGCACCCGGTGTGGCAGCAAGGGTTCGTACCACCGTGTGCCGGAAAGTGGTGAATAGATTCTCGCCGTGTCGTCGTCGAACGACCTCAGGTAGAGAATCGCTGACTCCGGGGTGTTGTCCGCAAAGGTGGCGATCCTCATTCTCCGTATTCGCGCTTCCACCGCTCTGGCCGGCAGATGCGCCCGATCGATCAGGACCACTGCGAGGAGGATCAGGAGTGCGACGAGAAGCAGGTACGGCAAGACCGGGGCGATGTACAGCAGTGCCGCTGCCGCGCGCAGCAGAAGAAATGCCAGGCAGAGCACTGCGATCTTGAGCAGGAGGCCGGCGGCGACCGAGAAACCGGAACCGCGGTACTTCCCTCCTTCAGCTTCACGATCTCGGCTGCGCACGGTGAACTCGCCCAGTGCACCCCCGACGCCGATGACGATGAACACGGCAAGTGGTACGACCCACCATCCCCAGATGAAGATCGTCGCAAGGTAGGTGAAGGCCATCAGGAGGATGAGCCGACTCGATACCCGCCAAGGAATGGAAGACGCTCGCATGGCGTCGACGCCTTCGAGCGTTTCTGTGTCCTGGACACGCCCTCCCCGCCGTTCGAAGTCGGCGAACCAGCACCAGACATCCATCCCCTGCGGTTCGAGCTTTCGACGCTCCCGCGTTCCGGGGTCTCGTCGTGCTCGAACTCTCACGGTGAGGATCAGCAGCAGTGCTGATATGAGAAAAACTATAGACCCAGACAGCAGCATCAGTTGCTCCTTGCCGGACAGCTCCGTTGGCCCCGGGCAGGCAGGCCTAGCCAGACCTTATAGGACGGGGTGGTGTAGTAGGGGACTGATGCACGGATTGGCGTCAAATTGACCTGCCTTACGGTTTGGTTTCCACTCTTGGTCGCTAGCTTCTGGTGGTGGTGAGTGCCCGCGGGGTGCGGGCGAGGTCGTAGTCGTGGGGTGTCGCGTACTCGAGGGAGGAGTGCCGTCGACGACGGTTGTACAACACCTCGATGTACTCGAAGATCGCGTTCGCGAGCTCGATGCGCGTCTTCCACTTCTTCCAGTTCAGCAGCTCGATCTGCATCGTCGACCAGAACGACTCCATCATCGCATTGTCGAGGCCATCGCCTACGGTCCCGAACGACGGCAGCAGTCCCGCTGAACGGATCTTCTGAGTGAAGACCCAGGAGGTTAACTGGACTCCATGATCCGCATGAACGATCCCCCCGGGCCCTGGCTGACGTGCACGGATTGCCATGTCCAGAGCGTTCACGACCAGGGTGGAGTCCTGTTTGGAGTCGATAGCCCAGCCGATGATCTTGCGGCTGCAAGCATCCAGCACGGCGGCGCAGTAGATCTTTCCCTCCCGGGTGGGATGCTCGGTGATGTCCGTGACCCACAGCTCGTTCAGTTCGAGACGGTGGAACTTGCGGTTGACCAGGTCGTCCGCTGTGGCGACCCCCTTGAGTCGCTTGATGAGTATTCGTAGTCGTGGGAGCCACCGAATCTTGCTCTTGGGGACCGCCGATCGTGCCGACGGGGGCCAGTAGCCGCCGCGGTGGGGACCACTGGCTCCCGCCGGCATCGGGTCACTGGGGCAGTGCGGTGTGTTCTCGCATGTTCCTGTCGCCGGTGTCGATCCAGATTGTGTTGTGCACGATGCGGTCCATGATCGCATCGGCGTGGACTGCTCCACCGAGCCGGGCGTGCCAGTCCTTCTTCGGGTACTGGGTGCAGAACACGGTCGAGCCGGTGTCATAGCGGCGCTCGAGCAGTTCCAGCAGCATCGAACGCATTCCCTCGTCAGGATGGTCCAGCAGCCACTCGTCGATCACCAGCAGCGAGAACGTGGAGTACTTCCGCAGGAACTTCGTCTGGCCCTGCGGCTTGTCCTTTGCCAGGGCCCAGGCCTCTTCGAGGTCGGGCATTCGGATGTAGTGGGCTCGGAGCCGGTGCTGGCAGGCCTGCTTCGCCAGCGCGCAGCCGAGGTAGGACTTCCCTGAGCCGGTGAAGCCCTGGAAGACCACGTTCTGTTGCCGCTGGATGAAGGAGCAGGTTGCCAGTTGCGCGATCACGTTCCGGTTCAGTCCCCGTTCCTCGACCAGATCCAGCCGCCGCAGGTCCGCTCCGGGATAACGCAGCCCCGCCCGGCGGATCAGACCCTCGACCTTTCCATGATTGAAGATGGAATGCGCCTCGTCCACGATCAGCTGGAGCCGTTCCTGGAACGACATCCCCAGCACGTGAGCCTCATCCTGGGCATCGATCGCGTCCAGCAGCGCGGTCGCGCCCATCTCGCGCAGCTTCCGCTTCGTGTCGTTATCGATCACGCTCACCGGACACCTCCGGCGTAGTAGTCGGCGCCACGGACGTATCCGCCGTCTTCCGCGGGTTCCTCGCGGGGTGGACGCAGGGCGGCGACCTTGTCCTGCCCGGTGGCCAAGATCGGGTGCAGATGCGCATAGCGCGGTGAACGGACCCGTCCCGTCAGCGCGAGTGCGCAGGCCGCCTCGACCCGATCTACGGAGAAGCGGCGAGAGAGCCGTAGCACCGCCAACGCGGGATCCAGGCCCTGTTCCACGATCGGCACGGACTCGAAGATCCGCTGGATCACGATCACCGTGGCCGGCCCGACCCGATCTGCCCACGCCCGCACCCTCTGCGCGTCCCAGGCCTGGAAACGCTCGCCCGCAGGTAGGTCCGCGTCGTTGGTGCGGTACTCATTGCTCGCGGTCTCCGGGAGCAGCAGGTGACTGGTCAGTCGCTGGCTGCCCTGATAGATCTCCAGCGTCCGGGCCGTGATGCGCAGATCGACCTTCGCGCCGATGTGCGCGAACGGCGCGGAGTAGAAGTTCCGCGCGAACGTGACGTGCCCGTTCCTGCCCACTCGTCGTCCGTAGTGCCATGTCGAGATCTCGTAGGGCACCGCCGGCAGCGGCGTCAGCAGCGGCCGCTCCTCCGCGTCGAACACGCTGGCGCGGGATCCGGGCCGCTTCTGGAACGGCTCCGCGTTATAGGCCTCCATCCGCTGCCCGATGGCGGCTGCAAGTTCGGGCAGGGACGTGAATCGCTGATCCCGCAGCCCGGCGATGACCCAGGTCGCGACGTGCGCGACGGTGTTCTCCACGCTCGCCTTGTCTTTCGGTTTCCGCACCCTCCCCGGGAGCACCGCCGCCGAGTAATGCGCTGCCATCTCGCGATACGCATCGTTCAGGACGATCTCGCCCTCGCGGGGGTGCTTCACCACACCGGTCTTGAGGTTGTCCGGAACGATCCTCGGGACCGTCCCGCCCAGCGCCTCGAACATCGCTACGTGCGCTCGCAGCCAGGACTCCTGGCGCATATCCAGCGCCGGGAAGCAGAACGCGTAACGAGAAAAAGGCAGGCAGGCAACGAACAAGAACACCTTCGAGACCTCGCCGGTGACCGGATCGGCCAGCTCCATCGTGGGGCCGGACCAGTCTGAGTATTCGTAGTCGTGGGAGCCACCGAATCTTGCTCTTGGGGACCGCCGATCGTGCCGACGGGGGCCAGTAGCCGCCGCGGTGGGGACCACTGGCTCCCGCCGGCATCGGGTCACTGGGGCAGTGCGGTGTGTTCTCGCATGTTCCTGTCGCCGGTGTCGATCCAGATTGTGTTGTGCACGATGCGGTCCATGATCGCATCGGCGTGGACTGCTCCACCGAGCCGGGCGTGCCAGTCCTTCTTCGGGTACTGGGTGCAGAACACGGTCGAGCCGGTGTCATAGCGGCGCTCGAGCAGTTCCAGCAGCATCGAACGCATTCCCTCGTCAGGATGGTCCAGCAGCCACTCGTCGATCACCAGCAGCGAGAACGTGGAGTACTTCCGCAGGAACTTCGTCTGGCCCTGCGGCTTGTCCTTTGCCAGGGCCCAGGCCTCTTCGAGGTCGGGCATTCGGATGTAGTGGGCTCGGAGCCGGTGCTGGCAGGCCTGCTTCGCCAGCGCGCAGCCGAGGTAGGACTTCCCTGAGCCGGTGAAGCCCTGGAAGACCACGTTCTGTTGCCGCTGGATGAAGGAGCAGGTTGCCAGTTGCGCGATCACGTTCCGGTTCAGTCCCCGTTCCTCGACCAGATCCAGCCGCCGCAGGTCCGCTCCGGGATAACGCAGCCCCGCCCGGCGGATCAGACCCTCGACCTTTCCATGATTGAAGATGGAATGCGCCTCGTCCACGATCAGCTGGAGCCGTTCCTGGAACGACATCCCCAGCACGTGAGCCTCATCCTGGGCATCGATCGCGTCCAGCAGCGCGGTCGCGCCCATCTCGCGCAGCTTCCGCTTCGTGTCGTTATCGATCACGCTCACCGGACACCTCCGGCGTAGTAGTCGGCGCCACGGACGTATCCGCCGTCTTCCGCGGGTTCCTCGCGGGGTGGACGCAGGGCGGCGACCTTGTCCTGCCCGGTGGCCAAGATCGGGTGCAGATGCGCATAGCGCGGTGAACGGACCCGTCCCGTCAGCGCGAGTGCGCAGGCCGCCTCGACCCGATCTACGGAGAAGCGGCGAGAGAGCCGTAGCACCGCCAACGCGGGATCCAGGCCCTGTTCCACGATCGGCACGGACTCGAAGATCCGCTGGATCACGATCACCGTGGCCGGCCCGACCCGATCTGCCCACGCCCGCACCCTCTGCGCGTCCCAGGCCTGGAAACGCTCGCCCGCAGGTAGGTCCGCGTCGTTGGTGCGGTACTCATTGCTCGCGGTCTCCGGGAGCAGCAGGTGACTGGTCAGTCGCTGGCTGCCCTGATAGATCTCCAGCGTCCGGGCCGTGATGCGCAGATCGACCTTCGCGCCGATGTGCGCGAACGGCGCGGAGTAGAAGTTCCGCGCGAACGTGACGTGCCCGTTCCTGCCCACTCGTCGTCCGTAGTGCCATGTCGAGATCTCGTAGGGCACCGCCGGCAGCGGCGTCAGCAGCGGCCGCTCCTCCGCGTCGAACACGCTGGCGCGGGATCCGGGCCGCTTCTGGAACGGCTCCGCGTTATAGGCCTCCATCCGCTGCCCGATGGCGGCTGCAAGTTCGGGCAGGGACGTGAATCGCTGATCCCGCAGCCCGGCGATGACCCAGGTCGCGACGTGCGCGACGGTGTTCTCCACGCTCGCCTTGTCTTTCGGTTTCCGCACCCTCCCCGGGAGCACCGCCGCCGAGTAATGCGCTGCCATCTCGCGATACGCATCGTTCAGGACGATCTCGCCCTCGCGGGGGTGCTTCACCACACCGGTCTTGAGGTTGTCCGGAACGATCCTCGGGACCGTCCCGCCCAGCGCCTCGAACATCGCTACGTGCGCTCGCAGCCAGGACTCCTGGCGCATATCCAGCGCCGGGAAGCAGAACGCGTAACGAGAAAAAGGCAGGCAGGCAACGAACAAGAACACCTTCGAGACCTCGCCGGTGACCGGATCGGCCAGCTCCATCGTGGGGCCGGACCAGTCGACCTCCACGCTCTGGCCGGCCTTGTGACCGACTCTCGAAGCGGCACCGGTGACCATGACGTGGTGCTGGTAGGTGCGGCAAAACCGGTCATACCCCATCGCCGGATCCCCAGCCGCCGTGGTCGCGTCGAAGTACTCGCCGTGCAACAGCTTCAGCGTCACGCCGACCCTGGCCATCTCTCGATGGACCTGTTCCCAGTCCGGCTGTGCGAACACGCTCTCGTGCTCGCCCCGGCCCGGGAACAACCGGGCATACACCTGCTCATCGGCGACGTCCGCGATATCGCCCCACCCGATCCCTGCAGCGTCAGCGGCCTCGAACACCGCCCTCACGGACTTGCGGGACATGCCCTGCGAGGACGAAATCGCTCGCCCCGACAGACCTTCTGCGCGCAGCTGGAGCACCAGCTTCGCCCTGATCTTCCGTACCATTCCAGATTGCTCCTTCCGCCGCGTGCCCTATACACACGGCGGAAGGAGCGTAGACAGAGCGGCCCCAACGACACCACTGGTGGTCCCGAACGACGCCACCGCTACGGCAGCGACGTGGCACCCGAACCCTCGATCAGCGGACCCCAGCGAGGCGAATATTCAAGTCGACCTCCACGCTCTGGCCGGCCTTGTGACCGACTCTCGAAGCGGCACCGGTGACCATGACGTGGTGCTGGTAGGTGCGGCAAAACCGGTCATACCCCATCGCCGGATCCCCAGCCGCCGTGGTCGCGTCGAAGTACTCGCCGTGCAACAGCTTCAGCGTCACGCCGACCCTGGCCATCTCTCGATGGACCTGTTCCCAGTCCGGCTGTGCGAACACGCTCTCGTGCTCGCCCCGGCCCGGGAACAACCGGGCATACACCTGCTCATCGGCGACGTCCGCGATATCGCCCCACCCGATCCCTGCAGCGTCAGCGGCCTCGAACACCGCCCTCACGGACTTGCGGGACATGCCCTGCGAGGACGAAATCGCTCGCCCCGACAGACCTTCTGCGCGCAGCTGGAGCACCAGCTTCGCCCTGATCTTCCGTACCATTCCAGATTGCTCCTTCCGCCGCGTGCCCTATACACACGGCGGAAGGAGCGTAGACAGAGCGGCCCCAACGACACCACTGGTGGTCCCGAACGACGCCACCGCTACGGCAGCGACGTGGCACCCGAACCCTCGATCAGCGGACCCCAGCGAGGCGAATATTCACTTGATTCTGGCTGGGCCTGGAAGGCCACCGATTCCGGCGCGAGTCATGAGGACGGAGATGAGCCGGCTGGAACACGGAATGTTCATTCCGATGGTGAGCTCGGCGTGGATGCGGCGGTAGCCGTAGGTGCCGCGGGACGCGACGTGGATCTCCCTGATCAGCCCGGTCAGCCAGCGGCGGCGCAGCTCAGTGGAACTGGTCGGGCGCTTTCGGTACCGGTAGTAGCCCTGACGGGAGACGCCCAATAGGCGGCAGCAGGTGCTGGTGAGTGCCCCGGCGTCGACGAGTCGGTCGATCACCGGGTGCGCCCTTTTGGGGCGACTCCTCCCTCCTCGTCGAGCCACGTCGCGGCCCGGCGAAGGATCGCGATCTCCTGCTCGAGCTGCCGAACACGGCCGCGCGCCGCGCGGAGCTCGGCAGATTCCTGACTGCTTCGTCCCGGCCGGCGGCCGTGGTCGATATCGTCCTGTCGCAGCCAGCTGTGGAGGGTGACCTCGTGGATACCCAGGTCCAGTGCGGTCTGCTTGACCTGGCGGCCCTCGCGGACCAGAGCGATAGCACGGGCACGGAACTCGGGAGGGTACGGGCGGGGCATGCGAAGAGCCTTCCATGAAGACCATCGACTAGCGACGTCAACTGGAAACCGAGCCAAAGGTCAGGTCAAACTGTCACCTATCCGCGCGGCAGTCCCCTTGAGTAGTGCGTGTAGATCGCTTGCGATTGGGTTTGCCAGCGTGGTCGGAACGGACTTGCCGAAACTCCCACTCTTATCAAGGCCAGCGGTTGTGGCAGCTTCTCTGATCCGGGCGACCATAGTCTTGCCCAGCACCCCGAACTGGCGGCCGTCAACTTCTGCCTCGGTGCGCACTTCGTCGTCGCTGAAGTGAGGCAACCCTCCATCGCGGTTGATCTTGATCAAGGCTTCACTTCGCTTCTTCCTTCTGTTCTTCAACTGGTCGTCGTTCTTGTCTACCTCTGCAAGCGCGCTTTCCAAGAGGCTGGACGCCTCATCGTCAGTAATGTTGAAATGGCACGCGATAACCTCAGGAGCTGCCCAGTACGCCTCAATATCGGAGTACTTGGTGGCCCAAAATCGGTGCCCTTGGTCTTCATAGGGTTTGGCGAGTTTCGAAACTTCTACGGGCATGAGAAAATCTCGATCCCGATGGATCACCAGGCGCACGTCCGCTCCAAGTAGAGCTTGGAGACCATCAATAGCATCCGCGGGTGGAATATTGGATGATCCATGGAATGGCCAGATCGCCGTGGTGCGTTCGACATCTGGCCACTGAGCCAGGATCGACCTGAGCATGTCCGTGTGGGTGTCCTCGGTCAGAAGAACGATCCTTCGGTCAAGTAGACCCCATCCCATGAGCTGTCGGCCGTCGGTGTCTCCGTCGGGTTGCACTTCGCCGTCTCTCATCCAGATGACCTGCGATGCACCAGGGAGTGCGCGAACAATGGATGGACTGTGGGTTGTTAGCAGTATCTGAGAATCAAAATCCTCTGCGGCCTGTGCCAGAACCTTAATGAGACGCTCTTGGGCGATCGGGTACAGGTGCGCGTCCGGTTCGTCCACAAGGAGCACGACCGGCCGGAAGTAGACGAGGTAGGAGAAAATCTGGAGTACTTGCAGATAGCCAATTCCTGCTAGTTCCAGTGGTCGATAGGCTTTTTCATCTCCGGTGGCCATGTCACCGGTCTTGAATGTCGCCATTACACGGGTATGCTTCTCGTCCTCAAACTCAACTCTCAAAGAGAAGTCGCCCATCACTTGGGACACAAGACTTTCCACGACTTCAAGGCCGTTGCGGCCGTTCACCGTGACACGCCTAAGCAGGTCGAGCACGTTTCGGAGTACGGTGTTGGCGTCTCCCGCTGCGGCAGACCGATGCACAAGGAGCTTTGATCGCTTCTCCTCGTTGAGCGGGATGCCGGCAACCCCAGGAATGTATGCACTGAATTCGCGAGACTGGTCGCGAATGTGTGCAACGATAGGGTTCCCCGAGGGGACGTGCACGGAGATGCCCTCGTTGCGGGCGGCCTTCAGCCACATCTCGGCCGTAGCCTCGGTGTCTTCGTCCACCTTCGCGACGACGGTGACGCCGAGTTGGGGCTTGCCGCGAGTGTTACCGTACTCAGTTCCGTGACCGGCGTCCCTATAGTCCGGAGACGGCATGTAGATTGCGTCTTTCTCGGAGAGTGTTGAGGCGGTATCGCCCTTCCTTGGCTCAACGTTGAGATTGCGTCCAGACTGGAACATCCAATGGAGGGCTTGCAGCACAGAACTCTTGCCAGAGCCGTTGGCTCCAACGAGCACATTGAACGTTGGATGCAGGTCAATCTTCGTCTTCTCAAGTGCTTTGAAGTTGGAGATTTCGACGGAGGTGATTTTCATGGACAGCTCAGCTCAGCTCTTCTCGAAGCCGGAACTGGGATCGAACTTGAGGACGCGTGCGTTCTCGCTGATGGTGCGGACCTCTGCCTCATCGAAGCCCTCGGGTTTAGTGGCCTGGATGTCGATGGTGATTTCCAACCGTGCCCCGGCCCCGGAGAGGCGGTCGATGACCTCGCGTGTGACGTTGCCGATGTCGCGGGAGTATCGGTCGGAATCGATCTTCACCGAGCCGAAGAATCTCGCAAGCGCTGCTTCGAGTACAGGCTCGGCCGGAGACAGCGAATCACTGTCGGACTCCGACTGACCGGCTCCCGTCCACGCGTAGTCCACCCGGCCGACACCCTCGGCACCTTCTTCGGTCTTTCCAACAGCGGGCTCTCGGGCTGCAGCCCTGTCTGCGTCTACCTGTTCCTGCGCTCTGTCAGCGTCGATGAGCAGGGTGCTGTTCGTGACCTGGATGCTGGCATGCGTGTCGGGCGGCACCACTAGTCCGCGATAGCGCCCGGTGTCGGCGTCCTTCCCAGCCGCGATACCGAATCGTTCGCTCGCCACGAGGACAGTGGTCAGGGCTTGCTGGATCGCACCGTCGAGCACCTCGCGTCGGACGAGACGAGGCAGATAGGTGTAGCGGGTGAAGTATCCCCATAGCTCACCCACGCTGATCTCGCCTGCGTCACGCCAGAGCGCGCCGAGTTCGCCCCGCAGGGTCGCGCCGAGGATCGGTGCGCCGAAGTCGGTGACGAGCTGGTCTTCGCGTCCGAGCTTTGTACCGACCCGTTCAGCGAGCGATCGACCGCCGGAGTCCGGCACGCGGTCGGCGATCAGCTCGAAGGGCTTGGTGGGGTCGAACTGTTCGGGGTAGATAGCCCAGACGAATGTGTCCCTGATGCGATCCGAGACCGTCTGGTCGAGGCGTCCCACCCAGTCGTCGGTCTGCTTGCGCTGCTGCGCGGAGAGGTTGAGGCTGTCGCTGGTGGCCTGCACACGCTGCCAGCCTAGGTAGCTGCGGGTGGCGGCTTCCAGGCTTTCCAGTTCGCTCTTGTCGGCGAGCAGGAAGATCAGCGTGTTGCGGTGGATCCGCTGGCTCGCGCCCTTGCTCTCGATGGCATCACGGACCCAGGCGTGCGCCGCCGAGTCGGCACCGTCCTGCTTGCGGCGCGCGTGGCGCGGGTGAGCGATCACCAGGCGCGTGTCTTCAAGGTCGGGAATGTCGGCCGAGGAGGACGGGGCGATGTGCACGCGGTCGAACACGCCGCGTGATTTCTCTTCTCCTTGGAGGCGGCGGCTGATCTCGTTCCATACCGTCTCGACATCCTCGCGGAGTCGCTCGGCGTAATCGTTGGCTGTCTTCGTGACCGACGGCTGGGTGTCGAACCAGTAGTGGCCCTGTTCCTCGTAGAAGTACGTCGAGCGCTGCGCGAGCAGCTCGACGGCACTGCCGTAGTTCCCGAGTGTGTCGCCAGGGATCGCGGTGCCGAGCCACAGGTACTGCTTGTCCAGCCCCTTACGGCTGCTCTTGATGCGGGGTGCAGCACCCATGAAGATCGTGCGGGCAATGCGCTGGGTGACGAACCGCTGACCTAAGTTTGGGCGATCAAGGTCAATCTGGTGCGCGGTGGACCCTGGGCCGTCGATGTCGGAGTCAATGATCGGCTTCCACTGGTCTTCGAGGTACTGCGTCAAGTCAGTGTTCACAGTCGTCGCATCCAGCGGCACATTGCCCGGCAGGATCAACGGCGAGGTGTCGTTGGACGCCCACAGCTCGTGCACGATCGACGAGACCAGTTTCAGCACACCTCGGGTTCGCTGGAACCGCTCCAGCGTCGACCAGTCCTCATACAACCGGTCGAGCAGTTCGGGATGCAGCGGGTAGGAGGCACGGATGCGCTTCTCGTAGTCATCGTTCGGCGACGCCGCGTCCCGCGGGAACAGTGCGGTGTTGTTCCGGTACAGGTTCGTGAAGCTACGCGCCACAGCCGAGATGGTGGTGAGCCCCTCGGCATTCGGTGCCTGGAACAGGCGACGGCGCACGATCTCGAACGACTCGTCCTTGCTCGACGGACGCCACTGGTCCGCGACACGACGGATCACGTTCTGAAGACGCTCCAGCGCCAGCTGACCGTTCGCACCACCGATCTCAATGTCGCTCCCACGTCCCTCAGAGCCCGTATCGGACGCCGGGATCGACACCACGAGCATCACACCCGGCACGGAACGCACGATCTCGGTCAGGGACTGGGCGAAGGTGAACTGGGTCTCGAACGACCCCGACGGGAGTTCCTTGTCGGTGACGAGCTGCCGCGCGTAGGCGACCCATTCGTCGATCAGGATCAGCGAGGGCGAGTACCGCACGATCAGGGTGCGCAGCGCCTCGCCAGGGTTGGTGCCGGCGCGGTCGTCCTCGGCGATCAGGTCGTACGCTTCGCGGCCACCCAACTGCCAGGCCAACTCGCCCCACAAGGTGCGAACCTCGGTGCCGTCCTCCTTGATGATCGGCGATCCGGCCTTCAAGTACGTACCGACCAGCGCCACCCGTTTCACGTCGAGCGCGCGAAGGTCGGGGTTGCCGTTCGCCGCGATCAGTTCTTGAAGTTCCTGCGGGAAGTCCTTCGCCGGGGTACCGCTGAACAAGTGATACAGGGCGAGCATCGAGTGGGTCTTGCCGCCACCGAAGTTGGTCTGAAGGTTCACCACGGGGCTCGCCCCAGCCTCACCGTTCACCCGCCGCAGCGCGCGCGACAGCAGATCACGAAGACCCTCGGTGAGATAGGTGCGGGTGAAGAACTCGACCGGGTCCCCGTACTCCGGGCTCGTCGCCTGCCCGGTGTGGACCAGGTGCAGATCAGCCGCGAACTCCGACGCGGTGAACGCGCCGCGCGCCACGTCGTCGTGGGGACGGATCACCTCACGCCACGGCCGCAGCCCGGAGCCCGGATCGAGGGACACCTTGGTGCGCTTGACCTGTTTACGGGTCTGATCCTCGAACACGGTGCGCTGGAGATCGACGCGGAGCTTCCGCACGTCCTCGGCGGAATCGACCGCGCCGACGGCGTGGAGCAGACGCTCAATGGTGTCCAGCGCGCGGGCGGCGTCGTCGGAGCTGAAGGGCTCATTGTGCGCCCACAGGTTCCGGGTCTCCCGCAGCTCGGACGCGAAGCCCTGCTGGGCGCGGGAGAGCACGTCCTTGAAGTGGTAGCCCTGCTCCGTGATGGCGCGAAGCTGCACCTGAACGTCGTGCTTCGTCAAGGTGCGCAGTGGGCCGCCCCGGCGCTGGGCGTCTTCCTTCGCCCACGCGGCAGGCCAGTCAGCGGTCTTGTAGGCGCGCGTCATGACCTCATCGACCTCGTCGAGCAGCCCCTCGGAGAGCAGGTCGAACGCCTTGCCCACTCGATCTCGGTTGTTCATCGCCATCGCTGTCTCCTATGACCTACTACCTACGACCATCGTGGGCACTCCCCACAACGGCCAATCTCTGCTACTCATCACCGTTGTCGTCTCCGCCTGCCGCGATCCGTCTACGAGCGAGCCGCTCCTGGGCCTCTCGGTAGATTTCCCTGATCTTGGCCTCAAGCTCGGCCTTCGGCGGCAGTGCCGTCCAGTACTCCGCGACGACAATCCCGTCCTTGTGCATCTCTAGCAGCTCGATCTGATCCCGGCTCGCCTCGGTACACAGGATCAGGCCGATGGGTGGGTTCTCATCGGCCTGGCGCTCGTGCCGATCCAGCCACTTGAGATAGAAGTTCATCTGTCCCTGGTAGCTCGGCTTGAACTTGCCGACCTTCAGCTCCACGGCGATCAACCGGCGTAGCGGGCGCGAGTAGAACAGCAGGTCGAGGTAGTAGTCGTCGCCGTCGAACGTCATGCGCTTCTGACGCTCAACGAACGCCCACCCACGCCCCACATCCAACAGGAAGGACTCCATGTCACGGCGGAGCGCAGCTTCGAGGTCCCGCTCCAAGAAGGTGTCGGCGAGCCCCAGCATGTCCAGCAGCATCGGATCGCGGAAGGCATCGAGCGGCATCGCCGATCCCTCCGGAATCTGCGAGTCAGCGATCTCCCGGCGCTCGAAGGCTTTGCGCTCGATGGCCCGGCGCAGATCACGAACGCCGAGTCGGCGCTCGATGGTCTCCTTCACATAGAACGCTCTCGCCTCGGGACTCGGTACTGGCAACAGCGTCTTGAAGTGGGTCCAGCTAACTTGTCGCCCCAGTGAGGCGACAAGTTCGACGTCCGGGAAGGCCTGCGAGAACTGAACCATCCGGTAGAGGTTGGCCCGCTCGAAACCTCGACCGTACCGAGCGGTCAGTTGTCGCCCCAGTGAGGCGACAACTTCCTGGTCGTGCCCAGCACGGTCTTCGTGAAGCACGGCCACGTCGATCATGCGCCCTATGTACCAGTTCCGCAGAGTCAAGGTCGCGTTCACCTGCGCGGCCGCGAAGGATTGCGCCTGATCGATCAGCGCCGACACCCGCTCCACGAGATCGCCACCTTCGGCGCTGACAGACTCCGCGATGGCACGGAACGGCGAAAGACCATCGTCAGATCGGTGCCTCACCGTGGCACCAATCTGGGCGTCGTCCGGGTTCCGAGCCATGACCTAATCCTCGTCCTCATCGAAGTCGAACTCCTGCTGCGACGAACGCGGCGTCGCGGCGAACTTGCGCGCCTGCTCGTTCACGTCGCCCCAGGCGCTCACCAGACCGTTGAACAGGATCGCGTCCTTCGTGTCCTTCTTCTTCTCCGCCTCGTGGAACAGCAGGAACCCCAGCTCCTTCACCGCATCCAGGTTCACGCGCGTTTGCACCGACGGCAGCAGCTCCGCCACCTTGTCGGCACCATCCTTCGCCATCACCGCAGCGAGACGGACGGTCGCTTCCCACACGCTGACACGATCGTCGGAGGTCGCATCCCAGTCTCCATCGAGCTGCGCTGGCGGGAGGAGCCGAGCCTTGCCGCCCTTCGCCTCGAAAATGCCGCCGCGCTCCAGAGCACCGATCGATGTGTCAGAGGAACGCGCCAGCTGGTCGGCGATACCGGAGCTCTCTTGCGTCCAGCCGTACTGCCGGTACCACTTGACCGCGAATCGCGTATCCGGATCGAAGTCAGACTCTTGCTCGCCGAGCACTTCATCCAAAGTGGAATTGATCAGCAGCAGCGCGTCTTTCACGCTCATATCAGAGCCGTCTGCTTCGCGAACCCGTGAGAATCGCGAGAAGACTGCGATGCCGGGACCGATGGCCGCCTGTGCCAGATCGACCGGCGCAATTGAGCCCTGAATAAGCGTGCGGAGCGCCTCCGGTAACTCCGACTTCAGTGTGGCCACGAACGCGCGTCGAGTCGTCGCGCTCGCAGTGGCAGCACGCGGTCGGCAGGCCAAGAGAATCGAGGATGCAAGCGCATTCGTCCCGACACTCACCATACGGCCAGCGCGCTCGCTTCGCATCGGCCACGTTGCGTTGACCTCCCACCCCGACTCGATGAGCCCACTGAGGAGCGTGTGCCAGCCTGTCGAAGATGTTCCCGTGTCTCTGGTGTCCTGCTGCTTATACGCGTAGTAGACAGTCATCGGAATGCCCGGCTCCGCACCCTCTCGGATGCGTCGGAAGACCTGATTGAAGCCCTCGACGAAGAACCTCTCAGCACCGTCACGGCCGCCGTGTCTATTGGGGTTCGCGACGAGCTCTCCCTCCTTCGGGGTGAGGAGAGTTCCAAGAACATCCGGGTGAATGTCACCAAGCGACCGACGTAGCCAAACGTAGAAGAAATCCGAAAGGTCGGAGTACCCAATGTTGTCGTAGTAGGGCGGGTCTGTGCTCACAACATAGTTGGCGTAGTCGCGGGTTGCCGCGTTGGCTTGCTGGACGCGCCCCGGTTCGGAACTAGTGCCGATTGGCATGGCTGCCACGCCCGCCGCAACCCAATCGACGTGAGTATAGAAGTGGCCAACAGAGTTCGAGAAGGGATTGATCTCGACATAGTCCCAGACCATAGGGAGGGCTTGTCGAGCGAAGGTGTCTCGAACGCCTTCGATCCCTGAAATCCAACTACAGATCGAAGACGACCAGTCGGATAGCTTGCTTAGAGCAAAGGCTAGGTAAGTCGCAACCGCATCCCCGTAGGCCACGGCACCGGCCCCGGCGGAGGCAAAGCTCTTGCCCTCCGGCATGCCTTGCGCGAGTGCATCATCGATCGCCTTCTCGCGGGCCTTCGCGATGAGATCGCTGATGGTGGTGAGAGCAAGCAACTGTCGGTTCGTGAACGCATCCGCCCAGGTGGGCATGCCGTACATCGGCAGCCGATCCACATCGTGGTTCCGAGTTGGAATCAGTTGATCAGGCACGTTATCTGGGCGCCCAACGAGAGCGGCATTGACGTGCTCTTGGCTTGGTTCTATGTAGAGTCGGCGGCGCTCACCCTCTGCGACCACCGCGATCAGGTGCACGCCGAGACGTCCAGCCTTTGCCTCAGCTCGGATGTAATCGTTGTCAATTACGGTGCCATCACCGAGTGCAACGGCGTTCCCACGCCTCATCGTGCCGTCGTCTTCTTTGGTGGGCCCGTGCTTGTCGTTGCGGATCGTGTACTTTACGACTCCGTCTACGACCTTCGCTTCGATCCAAGCCTCCTTGCCCTTCTTCTTGCTTAGCCACCAAGATCGAACTAAGGGAGTCTCGATTGGATTGAACGGATTCGGGCTCCGTACGGTGCGCGCCCAGAGCCACGCGATGACAGTATGTTCGGTCCCTCCTGGGGCTGTCACCTTCGGATACCTGTCACCGATCTGCGCGAATGCCTCGTCCCTGAGCCAAGCGCCATACTTGCGAACGTCCTCCGCCAACCCCTGCGCGCCGACCCAGTCAACGGAACGGGCCTCTGCATCGGGATGAACTGGCGGTTGATTGGCGAACCGCGTAGGAATCTCCAGCAGGCCGCGCGTCTTGAGTACCGCGACTGGGTTCAAGTCCGACGCGAACGTGTCTAGCCCGAGTCGCTGGGCCTCTAGCGGGATCGCACCCCCACCCGCGAATGGGTCGAGAAAACGCAGTTGACGATCTGAGGTGGATCGGCGAATCTCACGTCTCGCCTGATCCAGCACGGCCTCGTTGTTCGAGTTCTCCCACTTTGAAAGCTCAGATACCAGAGCGTGGAGTCGAGCTCGTTCAGCGTCCTGCTCCTCGGAGCTCGGAAACTCCTCGGGCCGCGAAGAGGGATCATCCACCAGTTGTGCAAACAGCACGGCGCGCGCAGCCGCAAGCGGCCTTGGTGCCCAATACAGGTGCATAGTCGATGGGTGCCCCTTGCGGGGAACAGACTTCTCATGCTGTGCAGCATCATTGATGGCCTGGAGCGGCAGCGAGACTTCGATGAGCTTCTTCTTCGGTGCGGTCACGGTACTTCTCTCGCTGGCGTTGGTCTGGTTGTCGGTGGTGTGGGTCATCGCGGTGGTCCTCCGCGTTCCCAGTAGTCGCGCCAGACCTCGTTGTAGGAGCGGGTGGTCGCGGATGGTTCGAGGTGCGCAAATGCGTCGGAGACGTAGCGCAGTTGGTCCTGCTCCAGGCCGCTGGTCGATACTTCGACCAGGGCGAGTCGGTGCCGGTCTCCCTGGGTCTGGGCGAAGGTGATCTCGTTGGTGGTGATGGTGAAGGTGTCGGAGCCCTCGATGCGTCCCTTGGCCTCGATGTAGTGGACGAAGCCTTGAGTGTCGGTGGATTGGATGTCGTAGCCGGGGTTGTTGCGCGGCATCTCAACCGGAGTGCGTCCGAGCGCACGCTCAGCAGCGAGGACGGCGTCAACGGCTCTGCGTTCGACTTCCTCGGTCTGGCGAGCGAAAGTCTGCGGCGCGGGGGCATCGTCGGTGGCGAGGAGGTCGCCGGGGATGACGAGCGCTGCGCCTCGGATGACTGCGGGTACGGCGACGAGGTTGGTGGCCTCGTCGAGCTGTTCGAGCCGGTGGTTCAGGCGCTCGTCGAGCTGGCGTGCGCGGACGAGTGCGGTCTCGGCGCGGAGTCGGCCGACGGTTCCTGCGCGCTCGAGTGCTTCGAGTCGGTTGTGCTCGCGATCCCAGTGGTTGATCTCGGCCAGCAGCCGGTCTTTCACCTGCGCCCGGGCCCGTGCGGTTTCGATGTCGAGTCGGGCCTTGATCTCGTCCATCCGGGGCTGGAGCCCTTCACGGTAGGCCCAGGCGCGCACGAGTTTCTCGTGGTTCTGCCGCGCCCAGTCACTGCTGACGATCTCGGTGATGGCCTCGGCTTCGCCGGGTTCGGGGCGGTCGTAGTCGAGGTACGGCGGGGCTGCCGAGACGGTGACGGTGCCGTCCTGTTCGAGTAGCGGGTAGTCGAAATGGTGGGAGACGGTGTCGGCGTCAGTTGCGGTGTTCTCGATGCGCTGCTCGACGCTGAACATCAGCATCGGTGCGTCGGTCTGCTTGGTGCGGCGGTCAACGAGCACGGTGCCTTGCTTGAGGGTGGGGCCGAGGTCGTCGATGGTGGCTTCGATCACGGCGTGTAGCAGCGGGTGCCCGGGTGCGATGAGGGAGGCGTCGGCGAGTCCGTCGGGATGCATATGCGCGAGCTCGAAGGTGATGCGCTCGTACTGTTCAGCGACGGGTGCCCACCGGTTGATGCGACGCGCGGTGTCGATCACGCGGGCGGGAACGCGGGTAATCTCGTAGCGGCCCTTCTCGCGCTTGCGGATGCGTCCGCCGAGGCGTGTGAGCGCGGGGATGAAGAAGGCGGCGATGTAGCCGGGCTGGAGTCGGCGTTCGCGGGCCTTCTCCATCCGTGCCCGGACTTCGTCGAGGTTGAGCGCGGAGAACATCTCGGGGTGGAGCGCTCGTTCGGCGAGCATCTCATCGAGTCCGTGTGAGACTCCGGCGTCGATGATGCGGTCGAGCTTGGCCTTGACCTGGGGCTGGTCGCCGTAGCGGATCGCTTCGATCAGCAGGTCGCGCAGTGAGCGTTCCTGGAAGGCGTCGGCGTCGCCGAGCACGTTGAACAGGTTGCCGTTGTAGGCGATCGACATCTGGTCGATCTTCGCCAGCAGCCGGGTGAACACGTCGCCCTCGCGGGTGTCTCTCGCGACCATGTTCCACAGGTGGCAGACCTCGCGCTGGCCGATGCGGTGGATGCGGCCGAAGCGCTGCTCGATGCGGTTCGGGTTCCACGGCAGGTCGTAGTTGACCATCAGGTGTGCGCGTTGAAGGTTCAACCCTTCACCGGCAGCGTCGGTGGCGAGCAGGACCACGGTGTCGGGGTTGTGGGTGAAGCGCTCACGGGCGAGCTTGCGATCCTCTCGGCGGGTGCCGCCGTGGATCGTGATGACCGAGTCCGCGCGCCCGAACTGTGCGGTGATCTTGGCGTGCAGGTAGTCGAGCGTGTCGCGGTGCTCGGTGAAGATGATGATCTTGCGGGCGTCGCCGGAACCGTCGTGGGTCAGGAGTTGCTCGTCGAGGATGGTGCGCAGCTGCACCCACTTCTTATCGTCGTCCTGCAGCCTGACGCGACGGGCGACCTTGATGAGGTCTTCGAGGATCGCGATCTCAGCCCGCAACTCAGGGATCGTCTGCGCCGCAGTCGCGAGATCGACAACTTGGTCGGCTTGTTCCTCGAACTGGGCGCGTTCTTCGTCGGTGGTCTCCTCGTCGAAGTCCTCGAAGTCTTCAATCGAGAACGCCGGGAGAGCCGCATCGTCGATAGGTAGCTGGGCGACCGCACCGGTCAAGCGGGCCGTCTCGGTGACACGCTGCATGTCCCGAAGCTTCGTGTCGAGGCGCTGTTGGCGTCGTTCCAGCGATCGCAGGATCGCTTCCGGGCTGGACGCCAGGCGTCGCTGAAGCACGGTGAGCGCGAAGCCGACGTTGTTGCCGCGCTTCTTGTCGCCCGCCTGAGCGATCCGCTCGGCTCGTCCCATCTCGGTGCGGACGTAGTCAGTGACCAGCTCGTAAAGTTCCCGCTCGGCGGGGCTGAGCTCGTACTCGACGGTGTAGGCCTTGCGTTCGGGGAACAGTGGCTTGCCCTCGAACGTGAGCAGGTCTTCCTTCACCATGCGGCGCATCAGGCCGTGGGTGTCGGTGCGGTGCACGCCCTGCCGGTACTGGCCCTCGAAACGATCACGGTCCAGCAGCGACATGAACAGCTGGAAGTCCTCTTCCTTGCCCGCGTGCGGGGTCGCGGTCATCAAAAGGAAGTTGTGCGCAGTCTCCGACAGCAGACGTCCGAGCTTGAACCGCTTGGTCTCATCGACCTCGCCCGCCCAGGACGAGTAGTGCGCCGACATGCGATGGGCCTCGTCCACGACCGCGACATCCCAGGTGACCTCGCCGAGCTGCTCGATCAGGTCTTCGCTGCGTGAGAGCTGGTCCATGCGGGCGATCAGGAAAGGGTGCTCCGCGAAGACGTTGCGGCCCTGGGCGTCATCGACCATCTGGCGGCCGAAAACCTCGAAGCGCAGGTCGAACTTCTGCGATAGCTCCTCACGCCACTGCTCAACCAGACCACCAGGGGCAACGATGATCGCTCGCTCGCAGTCCGAGCGCAGGATCAGCTCCTTCACGTACAGGCCGGCCATGATCGTCTTGCCCGCGCCGGGGTCGTCCGCGAGCAGGAACCGCAGCGGGATGCGCGGCAGCAGCTCTTCGTAGACCGCGCGAATCTGGTGCGGCAGCGGGTCAACGTCGGAACTGTTGACCGCGACCATCGGGTCATACAGTGCGGCGTACTTGATCCGCAGCGCCTCGGCCGCGAGCCGGAACTCGTCCGGGTCTGCATCGTAGGCCGGAGCAGAGTCGAAGTCGCCCGCGATCTCGAAGCGCGCCACGTCGGCGTCGGTGATCGCGCGAGCGCCGCTGCGGCCGGAATCGTCACGGTAGAAGACCTCGAACAGGCCAGCGTCGATGGGGTCGATGGCGATCAAGGTGACGGTCTGGCCCGGCACGAGGCCTCGGAGGCGCTGGCCCGCGCGCAGCGTCGCGAGCGTCAACGTCTCATCGGCTGTTGCTTCTGTCACGGGGTGCCTCCTTCCGGTTTTGGGCAGTGGGTCAGGATATGGGGTGCCACCGACAAAGCGTCAGCAGCGGCTCAAATCGAGCGGAACGATCACCCTGGCGGGGATGGGTCAGAGTCGGCGGCCGCGCCGCCGCGGCGCACCCAGTCGTCGATCTCGCTGGCTTGGAACTTCCAGAGGCGGCCGACCTTGTGGGCGGGCATGGCCTTCTCGGCGATCCAGGTGTAGACGGTGTCTTTGGTGACCCCGAGGTGGGCGGCGATGTCGTCTGCGGACAGCCACGGCTCAGCCACGTTGGTCCTCCCTCGCGCTCCGTGACCCGGGCGGGCCAACGTGCTCCATCGTATCGGAAGTTGTGCCGCTTGAACTGGGTTTGTCCGGGCGTGGCCGAACGACATCGGTGCAGTTGAGCCGAAGCGATCAGGGCGTCAGCTGTGAATCGGCGCATCGACGCCCACTACGGCGACTACGCCGACTCCCGCGCGCACCTCGACGACGCGCTCGGGCTCCTCGCCTACTGCGCCGACATCTACGCCCGCTGCCACGACACGAACCGGCGGCTCTGCAACCAGGCGTTCTTCACCAAGGTCTACATCGACGAGGACAACGAGCTGCGCGTCGAGCACCACCGGCCCTTCGAAATGCTGCTCGACCCAGAGGTCAACGCCAACGCGCTGACCTGGGCCGCAGATGCCAACAAGGCCCGAACCTCTACCAACATTGACGTTGGCAAGGGTTCGAGCCTTGTGCGTGGGGTGGAGCTAAGGGGATTCGAACCCCTGACCTCTTCCATGCCATGGAAGCGCGCTACCAACTGCGCCATAGCCCCGAGTGGGAGTCACCTGCCTGGTCGAGCCCCTGCGGGCCGTCCCGTCGGCGTGGCGACTCAGCGAGCTTACATCCTCGGCGGCCTCAGATGAAATCAGGGGCGATGTTGTGTGACACCAGCCTCATGCGCTCCCCGGTGGGGTCGGAGTAGAGCGGCTCGAGCACGGATCGGTGGCAGTTCTGCAGGCCGCCGATGCCGCGGAAGGTGTCGGTGTTCAGGCCCAGCAGCTCGGTGATACCCAGGGTGGTGGCGGCGCCGTGGCCCACCACCAGCACGGTCATGCCGGTGTTCTCGGCCACCAGCTGGTGGCAGCGGTCGGCCACGCGACGGGCCACGTCCGGTCGGTCCTCGATGCCCAGCCCTGGCACCGAGCGGTGCTCGCGCCACAGGGCGTGCTCCTGGGGCCAGCGGCTGCGGATCTCCTCGCCGCGCAGTCCTTCCCACGGCCCGAAGCCGCGCTCCAGGAAGGCCTCGTCGACGACCACGTCGATGCCGCAGGCCTTCCCGACCTCGAGGGCCGTCTCGTGGGCGCGCGTGAGCGGGGAGGAGACGATGACGTCCGGCTCCTGCTCGACCATCGCGGCGGCCAGGGCCCTGGCCTGCTTGCGGCCCACGGCGTTCAGGGGGATGTCGACCTGGCCCTGGAGGCGGGCCTCGCGGTTGTAGTCCGTCTGCCCGTGGCGGGCCAGGATCAGCCGTGTGCGCACGTGGCCGTTCATGCCGGCGGTGATCGAGCTCACTGGGGATCCGAGGTGCTCTCGACCGTGGCCGCCTGGTCCAGCTGCAGGTCGATCACGGGGGCGTCGCGCCACAGCCGCTCCAGCGCGTAGAAGGCGCGGTCCTCGGCGTGCTGCACGTGCACCACGATGTCCCCGTAATCCAGCAGCACCCAGCGGGCATCGCGCTCACCCTCGCGGCGCAGGGGCTTTCGGCGGCGCTCCTTCAGCAGTGCCTCCTCCACGCCGTCGACGATGGCGGACACCTGGCGCTCGGAGTCGCCGGAGCACACCAGGAACACGTCGGTGATGACGACCTGCTCGGAGACGTCCAGGCCGATCACTTCGTTGGCGAGCTTGTCGGCGGCGGCCCGGCCGGCCACGCGGGCGAGGTCGAGGGATTCGTCGGGGGCACTCACGCGGACGTGACCTCCAGGGGTGTCGGGTACGGGGTGGATGCGAGATCGAGCACGTGCGGATCAGGCAGAGCTGCAAGGGCGCCGAGTGCGCCGGTGTCGCCGGGGCCCAGCACCCCGGTGGCCAGCAGGATGATGAGGGCCAGCACGGCCAGGCCTATCAGCACCCACACCACCCACAGCAGGGATCGCCCGCCGGAGTCGTCGGCGCGCTGCAGCACCTTGCCCTCGAAGCGGGGTGCGGGGCGCGGATCGGGAGCCTCGCTCACCGACATCTCCCCCAGCTCCACGCCGTCCACGTCGCGGTCCACTGCGACGGTCGAGGTGGCGCCGGTGGTGGCCGACTTCTCGGTTGCCGGCTCGTTGCTGTCCGACTCACCGGAGGAACCTGCGCCGGCTGCAGCCTCGTGGTCGGGGGTGATCTCATCGGCCGCCTGCTGTTCGTCAGCTGGCTCCGGGGAGGCATCCGCCGGGGTGGTCTGCACGGTCGCGTCGACGGGGTCGGCCAGCTCGATGATGCGGGCGCGACGGCCGAACTTGCGCAGTCGCGGCACGGGCGCATCGGCCTCGGGCGGGGCGACGGCACCGCGCACCGAGGGCGCTGCGGTGGCGTCACCGGCGGTCGCGGCGGCCAGTGCCTGCTGGGCGGCCCCCTCCTCGGGGGTGAGGCGGCGGGCGCGACGGCCGTGACGGGTGGGGGCATCGGTCTCAGACAATGCCGTCACCTCCTGTGTACAGGGCGTACTTGTTGATGTACTGCACCACACCGTCCGGCACCAGGTACCACACGGGCTGACCTGCGGCGACTCGGGTGCGACAGTCGGTGGAGCTGATCGCCATGGCGGGCACCTCGATCAGCGTCACGCCGTCCGCGGGCAACCCCTCGGTGGCAAGCTCGTGGCCCGGCCGGGTGACGCCCACGAAGTGCGCCAGCTCGAAGATCTCCTGGTTGTCCTTCCAGGTGAGGATGGACTGCAGGGCGTCGGCACCGGTGATGAAGAACAGGTCGGCATCGGGGTGCTGGGTGCGCAGGTCGCGCAGGGTGTCGATGGTGTAGGTGGCCCCGGGCCGGTCCACGTCCACCCGCGACACCGTGAACACGGGGTTCGCGGCGGTGGCCACCACGGTCATCAGGTAGCGGTGCTCCGGGTCCGAGATCTCGCGATCGGACTTCTGCCACGGACGACCGGTGGGCACGAACACCACCTCGTCCAGGCCGAACACGCTCTGGACCTCGCTGGCGGCCACGAGGTGGCCGTGATGGATGGGATCGAAGGTCCCGCCCATCACGCCGATCCGGCGCCGGTGCTGCTCCACGGGGCTCAGTGGTCGCTGGCGGCGGTGTCGTGGTGGTGGGCGGAGGTGCGGGTCTCGGCGGGATGGCGCGCCTCGCGCCCGGAGCGCTGCACGCCACCGGCGAGGTAGGTGATGCCCAGCAGGCCCAGCAGGATGATGAGCATGCCCAGACCCACCAGGTAGGCAGGGATGCCTTCGGCGGCGGCGCCGGCTTCGGCGAGGATCATGAGCTGATCGGTCATGGTTCAGGTGGCCTTTCGACGGGAGACCACGACATCATCCCACAGGCCGCAGGGCACCTGGAGCCCGGACATGCCGCCGCCCGGACACACTGGTGCCCGTGCCCGTCTCCTCAGGGACGAACATGCCCCTGCCCCACCACGATCCACTTGCCGCAGGTGAGCTCGGTCAGCCCCATCGGGCCCCGGGCATGGAGCTTCTGGGTGGAGATGCCGATCTCCGCACCGAAGCCGAACTCGCCGCCGTCGGAGAACCGCGTGGAGGCGTTGGCCATCACCACCGCGGAGTCCACCTCCGCCAGGAACCGCTGCTGACTGACCAGATCGCGGGTGAGGATCGACTCGGTGTGGCCGGTGGAGTGGGCACGGATGTGGGCGAGAGCCTCATCGAGGTCATCCACCACCTTCACCGCGAGGTCCAGGGACAGGTACTCGGTGTCCCAGTCCTCCTCGGTGGCATCCACGATCGAGGCGTCGGCGCGGGCCCCGGGTCCTTCCACCGACAGCGCCGCCCGGGCGGCGTCGTCCACGTGCAGGGTCACACCGGCCTCGATCAGGGGTGCCGCGACCAGCGGCAGGGCCCGCTCGGCGACGTCGCGGTGCACCAGCAGGGTCTCCAGTGCGTTGCACACCCCGATCCGCTGGGTCTTGGCGTTGGTGATGATATCGACGGCCTGGTCCAGATCAGCGGTGGCGTCGAGGAATACATGGGTGTTGCCGGTGCCGGTCTCGATCACGGGCACCACGGAGTGGGTGACCACGTGCTGGATGAGGCCCGCTCCCCCACGCGGGATCAGCACGTCCACCAGGCCCCGGGCGCGCATCAGGGCGTCCACGCCCTCACGGCCGTGCTCGTCCATCCCGACTACCAGGTCCACGGGCAGGTCGTGGGCGGCGAGCACTTCCCGCAGCACCTCGATCAGGGCGGTGTTGGAGTGCAGTGCTGCGGAGCCACCGCGCAGCACCACCGCATTGCCTGACTTCAGCGCGAGACCGGCGGCATCCACGGTCACGTTGGGGCGCGCCTCGTAGACCATCCCGATCACGCCCAGCGGCACCCGCAGCTGCCGCAGCTCGAGACCGTTGCGCAGGATCGATCCCTGCATCACCTCCCCGATCGGGTCGGGCAGGGCAGCGGCATCGCGCAGCTGCTGGGCGATCGCTCCTACCCGCTCAGTGGTGAGGGCGAGACGATCGCACAGGCCGGCCGCCATGCCGGCGGCATCGGCCGCCTCGAGGTCCCGCGCGTTGGCCTGGACGATCTGCGGCGCGCTGTCGACGAGGGCCTCGGCCATGGCCAGCAGTACCGCGTCCTTGCGGTCGCGGTGCAGGCGCGCAAGTGCCGGCTGGGCGCCCTTCGCCGCACGGGCGGCCTCGCGCACGGCCCGCTCGACGGGGCTCAGGGCCTCCTCACCCTCGGTGCCAGGGGTGCCGGGGGGCCCGGGGATCCCGTGAGTGCTGGAGGCGCTGCTCGTCGTGGGGCTCGAGTTCATGGAGCAAGGGTAGGCCGCGCCGGGGAGCACCGGCAGGGGTGTCCAGAGGCACGTGCAGGATCCAGCTGTTGCGCACCACGCTCGCGCCAATTATGATCTAACCCACTCACTTTGGAAACGTTTCCACTCTGGGTGGCGCCGATCCTCCGGGCGGCGTCCCGCACACGACGACGTGTCGAAGGAGGAGCACGTGGCCAGGCCGACCATTCGTGACGTCGCTGCCCGTGCCGGGGTGTCCCTCGGCACCGCGTCTCGAGCCCTCAGCGGGAACGGTTCCGTTCGCCCGGCCACGCGCGAGGCCGTGCTCCAAGCCGCCAAGGACCTGGACTACAGGGTCAACTCCCTCGCTCGATCACTGCGTTCGAACCACACGGCGAGCATCGGCCTGCTGATCCCCGATGTGCGCAACCCCTACTTCTCCCAGCTGGCGCACGTGGTCGAGCAGAGCGCGCTCGAGCACGGTGTCACCACCCTCCTGTGCAACGCGGACGAGCGCCCGGAACAGATGGCCATGTACGTCGACGTGCTGCGCGAGCGCCGCGTGGACGGCGTCATCGTCTCCCCCTTCGCCGATGCAGAGCAGGCCCTGGCTGGCCTTGATGACGACGCGATCCCCACCGTCTTCATCGACAGGCGGATCCCCGACTCCCCCACCCCATCGGTCACCAGCGATACCGGCTCGGCACTCGACGAGGCGATCGCCCTCATGTCCCGGCTGGGGCACCGCAGGGTCGGCTTCATCACCGGTCCTCGCACGACATCGACCGGTATCGAACGCATCGAACAGGTTGCCGCCGCTGCGGATCACCACGGTGTGGAGGTCGAATGGCAGGAGGGAGACTTCCACCCCGAGTCCGGCCACCGCGCCGCCACCTCCCTACTCGGGAGCGGCATGCGCGCGATCCTCGCCAGCGACGCCCAGACCACCGAAGGTGCTCTGAGCGCGATCGTCGAGCAGGGCGTCACTCTCGGTGAGGGCCTCCATTTCATTGGCTTCGACGGCACACCCGCCACCGCACTGATCCGTCCGTCGCTCACGTACGTGCGCCAGCAGGTCCAGGAGATGGCTGCGACCGCTGTCGATCTGCTCGTACGTCTGCGAGCAGGGGAGATCGTCACGTCGGTCCGGCTTCCCAGCACACTCGTCCTCGGCGGCTCCGCCCGGCCCGCCGCCGATCACCTCACAGAAGAGAGGTCCTGCGCATGACCGCCCCCTTGCTCCGACTGGACCACGTCACTAAGACGTTCGGGCCTGTCACCGTGATCGATGACGTGAGCGTCGATGTCCTCCCCGGCCGCGTGCAGGTGCTGCTCGGTGAGAACGGTGCAGGGAAGTCCACACTCATTAAGATGATGTCGGGCATCTACCAGCCCGATGGTGGGCGCATCCTGATCGACGGCAACGAGACCCATCTCCCCACGGTCAAGGCTGCCGAAGCCCACGGCATCGCCACGATCCACCAGGAGCTGAACCTGGTCCCTCAGCTCAGCGTGGCCGAGAACATCATGCTCGGCAGGACCCCGCAGAAGCTCGGGCTCGTGGACCGCTCCTCTCTGCGTCGCCACGCCTCCGCTGCGCTTGAGCGCATCGGCCTGCGGGTCCCCCTGGACCGCCCGGTGGGAACCCTGGGGGTCGCCAAGCAGCAGCTCGTCGAGATCGCCAAGGCCCTCTCCCAGCAGGCCCGCATACTGATCCTCGACGAGCCCACCGCGGCCCTCACCGGAACGGAGATCGACCAGCTGTTCTCCGTGGTCGAGGATCTGCGGGCCGACCAGGTGGGAATGGTGTTCATCTCCCACCACCTCGACGAGATCGCACGGATCGGCGACACCGTCACCGTGCTGCGCGACGGCCAGTTCGTGCAGGAGGTCCCCGCAGACACTCCGGAGAACGAGCTGATCCGACTGATGGTGGGCCGCGACATCGAGGACCAGTTCCCCCGCCGCGCCCCCGAACAGCCCGGCGACGTGCTGCTCTCCGTGGAGGGTCTGAGCAGCGAAGGGCACTTCGAGGACGTCTCCTTCGAGGTGCGCGCCGGTGAGGTGCTGGGCATAGCCGGGCTGGTGGGCGCCGGCCGCACCGAGGTGCTGCGAGCCGTCTTCGGTGCTGACCGCTACGACCGCGGCACCGTCGCCGTCGAGGGCGATCAGTTGCCACCCGGGGACGTGGGTGCTGCGATCGAAGCGGGACTGGGCCTGGTCCCCGAGGACCGCAAGGCCCAGGGCCTGGTGCTCGAGCACTCGGTGCAGGACAACACGTGCCTGGCGACATTCCGCCATCACGCCCGCGCAGGGCTCGTGGATCGGGCCGGCGAGAAGCGACGGGCCGATGACGTCACCTCCCGGCTGAACGTGCGGATGGCCGGTCTCGGCCAGCCCATCCGCAACCTCTCGGGCGGCAACCAGCAGAAGGTCGTCTTCGGGCGCTGGGTACTGGCCGACACCCGCATCCTGCTGCTGGACGAGCCCACCCGCGGCGTCGACGTCGGCGCAAAGGTCGAGATCTACGAGCTGATCAACGCCATCACCGACAACGGCGGGGCAGTGCTCATGGTCTCGAGTGAACTGCCCGAGGCGCTGGGCATGAGCGATCGTCTCCTGGTGATGAGCGCTGGCCGCGCCACCGGCGTTCTCGAGTCCAACACCGCCTCGGAGGACGACGTCATGGCCCTGGCCGTCTCCAACATCGAACCCGCCCAGACCATCTCCTCGGAAGGAGAAGCGGCATGACCGCCACTGCCCAGACCACCTCGCCCACCCGGCGCTCGACCCTCTCGAAGGTCGGCCACTGGGCGATGAACAACGGTGCACTGGTGGGGCTGATCCTGCTGTGCATCGGTCTGTTCATCGCCACTCCGGCCTTCCTGACGATCCCGAACATCATCAACATCGGGATCCAGGCTGCCGTGGTCGCGATCCTCGCCTTCGGAATGACCTTCGTCATCGTCACCGCCGGGATCGACCTGTCCGTGGGGTCCGTCGCAGCTCTGGGTGCGATGGTCTCCGCCTACTCCTTCGCCTCTCTGAACCTCCCCGGGATCCTCACCGTGGTGGTCGGACTCGGGGTGGGCATGCTGGCCGGTTCGATCTCCGGTCTCGCGATCGCCTACGGCAAGCTGCCCGCCTTCATCGCCACACTCGCCATGATGTCCATCGCCCGCGGCCTGACCCTGGTGGTCTCCAACGGCACCCCCATCGATACGTCGGACACGGTCAACATCTTCGGGAGCCGCGTGGCCGGCATTCCCGTGCCGATCTTCGCGATGGCACTGGCGGGAGTTGTGTGCTGGTTCATCCTCTCGCGGACCGTCCTGGGACGCTCCATGTACGCCGTGGGCGGGAACATCGAGGCCGCCCGACTCTCAGGCATCCCCGTCAAGCGCGTCCTGGTGTGGGTCTACGCCCTGTCCGGTCTGTTCGCAGGCCTCGCAGGACTGGTGCTTGCTGGGCGCCTGCGCTCTGCAGGGCCTCAGGCCGGCTCCGGCTACGAGCTCGACGCGATCGCTGCCGTGGTCATCGGCGGCGCCTCCCTGGCCGGCGGCTCCGGCAGGGCGACCGGCACCCTCATCGGCGCCATCCTTCTGGCGGTCATCCGTAACGGTCTGAACATCCTGAACGTCTCCTCGTTCTGGCAGCAGGTCGTGATCGGCTGCGTGATCGCACTAGCCGTCGGCTTCGACGTCTTCCGCCGCAAGACCGACTCCTGACCCCTGACAACGCTCTACCGCACCTACGCAACCAACCCATCGGGGCCGCGCCCCACGAAAGGAACAAAGATGTCCCCCGTCAACCCCACCCGACGTCAGACTCTCGGCCTCACCGCCGTCCTCGCCGGAGCCCTCAGCCTGGCCGCCTGCAACCGCGGCGGCGGGGAGGCCGGCGGCGAGGGAGGCGGCGGTGGAGGCACAGTCATGCTGTCGGTCTCCACCCAGACGAACCCGTTCTTCGTTCAGCTCGTCGACGGCGCACGGAAGGCAGCGGACGAGCTCGGGCTCACCCTCGAGGTGCAGGACGCCTCCGATGATGCCTCCACCCAGGCCAACCACCTGCAGAACGCCATCACCCAGGGGGTCGCCTGCGTCATCGTCAATCCCACCGACTCCGATGCAGTGTCCGCCTCGATCGAAGCGCTGAACGCCGCCGAGATCCCCGTGATCGCTGTGGACCGCAATGCCACCAGTGGTGAGCTGGTCTCCTACATCGCCTCCGACAATGTCGCAGGCGGCGCTCAGGCTGCCCAGGCCCTTGCCGAGGCCATCGGGGACACCGGCCAGATCCTCGTGCTCCAAGGCGTCCCCGGCGCCTCGGCCACCCGTGACCGCGGCCAGGGCTTCACCGAGGAGATCGCCAAGCACGGTGACATCGAAGTGGTCGCGGAGCAGACCGCGAACTTCGACCGTGCCGAGGGTCTGAACGTCGCCACCAACCTCCTGCAGGCGAATCCGGACGTGGTCGGCATCTTCGCCCACAACGACGAGATGGCGCTCGGTGCCATCGAGGCCCTCGGCCCGCGGGCGGGATCGGAGGTCTTCGTGGTCGGCTTCGACGGCACCGGGGACGGATTGGCCGCCGTCGAGGCCGGGACCATGCATGCCACCATCGCGCAGCAGCCCGGTGAACTTGGAGCCCAGGCCGTCGAACAGGCCCAGACCGTGGTCGAGGGCGGCAGCCCGGAGGCCGAGGTCCAGGTCGACGTGGTGGTGGTCACCGCCGAGAACGTGAGCGAGTACCTGTGACGGGCATCGTCGTCGTCGGCTCCATCAATGCCGACCTCAATCTGAGAGTCGAGCGCCATCCCGGTCCCGGGGAGACGCTGATCGGAGCAGATGGTTCGGTCACGCCCGGGGGGAAGGGCGCCAACCAGGCCGTTGCCGCCAGGAGGCTCGGTGCCGAGGTGCGGATGGTCGGAGCCGTCGGCGACGATGCCCATGCCGGAGCGGCACTGTCACTGCTGAAGGAGTGCGGCGTCGGTGTGGGCACCGTCTCCACCAGCCCCGGCACTCCCACGGGTCTGGCAGTGGTCACCGTCGACGAGCATGGGGAGAACACCATCGTCGTCGTCCCCGGGGCCAACACCACCGTCGATGCAGCCGCTGTAGGCGCCCATGCCGCTCTGCTCGAGGACGCCGATATCGTGGTCCTGCAGGGGGAGATCCCCCGCAGTGGCATCGAAGCGGCGGCCCGCCTCTGCGGTGGGCGGGTGATCCTCAATCCGGCCCCCGTGCTCGAGCTCGATGCGGAGGTGCTGCACCGAGCGGATCCCCTGGTCGTCAACGAGCACGAGGCAGGTCTGGTCCTCGGTTTGCTCGCACCAGGCAAAGACGTGCCCGAGGATGCGGGGGACATGCTGCAGGCACTGCGGCGCGCGGGGATCGGCTCGCTGGTCCTCACCCTCGGTGGGGAGGGTGCCCTCGTGCTCCCGGCCGGTGCAACCGAGGTCGTCCCAGTGCCCGCCTCACCAGTGGCGGCCGTGGACACCACGGGGGCGGGCGACGCCTTCATCGGGGCCCTCGCCGCCCACCTGCTGGGGTCCGACGACCTGGTAGAGGCCGCCCGCTTCGCCGCGCGGGTGGGTGCCTTCGCGGTGCGTTCGGAGGGTGCCCAGCCGAGCTACCCCTACATGACCGACGATCTGCCAGGTCCCACGGAGGCATCCCGATGAGGACGACCGGTATCCTTCACGCCCAGCTCGCCCTCCACATTGCACGTCTACGCCATACGGACACCTTCGTGGTGGGCGATGCAGGGCTACCGGTTCCTCCCGGGGTTCCTGAGGTCGACCTTGCCGTGGGCTTCGGCATCCCCCGCTTCGCGGACGTGCTCGATCTGATCCTCTCGGAGGTCGCGATCGAGGGTGCAGTCCGCGCCGTCGAGGCGGAGGGGCAGGATGCGGGTCGATGGTTGGCCGAGCGGTTCCCCGATGCTGAGGCGGTCCCCCACGAGGAGCTCAAGTCCCTCACTGCATCCGCGCGGTTCATCGTGCGCACGGGAGAGGCGTCCCCCTACGCCAACGTTCTCCTCCGTGCAGGCGTTCCTTTCTGACGATCGCGATCCACTCTGCAGCTGCGACCAGACTCTCATGAGCCGCCGAGCCCGGGCGGCAACGACGCCGGTGCCGATCCGGTCGAGTTCGTGCTCGCCGCCCAGGTGGGGTGCCTGGACGTGGTGATCCACACCGTTGCGAAGGAGAAGGGCGTCGAGGTGCCCTCCCCGGCGCCGCCATCGAGACGGTCCTCACCCGCTCCTGAGACTCACAGCAGCACCATCTGGTCGCGGTGCACGGCCGGGCGGCGGAACCTCTCCCCCAGCGATTCACGCAGCTCAGCGGAGCCGTGGCCGCTCATCACCCGCAGCTCCTCGCTGCTGAAGCCCACCAGACCCCGGGCGATCAGCTGCCCGTCGGGGCCCGCCACGTCCACCGGGACCCCCGCGGGGAAGGTGCCCTCCACCCGGGCCACCCCGACGGCCAGCAGGGAGCGACGGCGGCTGCGCAGGGCCTGGGCGGCACCCTCGTCCACGTGCAGGGTGCCGGCGCCGCGGGTGGCGAACCTCAGCCACACCAGGCGGGATCGGCGACGGCCGTGGTGGGCGGGGAAGAAGGTGCCCACGTCCTCGCCCGCGACGGCCCCGGCGAACTGCGCGGCCGAGGTCATCACGGTGGCGGTACCGGTGGTGGAGGCGTGCTGGGCGGCCGAGAGCTTGGTGACCATCCCTCCGGTGCCCACCTTGGATCCCACCGCGCCGATGCTCACCCCGGACAGCCGGGCCACGTCCTCCACCACGGAGATGCGCTCGGCACCGGGATCGCTGGGGGGTGCGGTGTACAGGGCGTCCACGTCGGTCAGGAGCACCAGGGCGTCGGCCCCGAGCAGCTGGGCCACCAGGGCTGCCAGGCGGTCGTTGTCCCCGAAGCGGATCTCGTGGGTGGCGGTGGTGTCGTTCTCGTTGACCACCGGCACCGTGCCCAGGTCCAGCAGCGCCTCCAGGGCGGAGCGCACGTTGCGGTAGGTCTGCGGTCCGATCACATCGGACTCCGTCAGCAGGACCTGTCCGGTGATCCGGTCATGAGCGGCGAAGGCATGGGACCAGGATCGGGCAAGCAGTGCCTGGCCCACGCTGGCGGCAGCCTGCTGCAACGGGACCTCGCGCGGCCGCTCCACCAGACCCAGCGGCGCCAGCGCAGCAGCGATCGCTCCGGAGGAGACGATCACCACCTCGGTACCGCCCTCCAGCAGGGCGGCGGCGGTGGATGCGATCTCGCGCACCCGCACCTTATCCAGACGCCCGGCGTCATCGGTGAGGCTGGAGGAGCCGATCTTCACCACGATGCGGCGGGCATCCGCCAGCTGCCCACGCTGTGTGAGCCGGGCCGGCTGACGCGGCGCCGTGCCGTTCCCGCTCATCGGGCACCGCCGTTCACCTGGGCCCGCCGTCCATCATGAGGAGGCGTCCTCGTCCACGGCGGGGTCGGCCCAGTGACCGGCGCGACGCTCCTCCTCCATGGCAGCCAGGCGGCCCAAGCGTGCATCGGTGCGCGCGCGCTGCTGCTCGCGCTTCTCCTCGCGGGTGGGCCGGTGGTGGTCCTCCAGGCGCTTGTCGGTGCCACGGCGGCCCAGCAGTTCGGCACCGCCCATCATCGTCGGCTCCCAGTCGAACACCACGGCGTCGTCATCCGGGCCGATCAGCACGGTGGAGCCGGCCACGGCACCGGCCGAGTACAGCTCCTGCTCCACGCCCAGGCGTGCCAGGCGGTCGGCGAGATAGCCCACGGCCTCGTCGTTGGTGAAGTCGGTCTGTCGCACCCAGCGCTCGGGCTTATCGCCCACCACGCGCCAAGCGGTCGCGCCCTCGAACTGCTCGGTGACCACGCGGAAGTCGGTCTCGTCCACTGCATCGGGGGTGATGACGATCGGGGCGCTGGAGGGCTCGGGCAGCGAGGCGCGGGCCTTCTCCACCAGTTCGCCGAGCACGAAGCTGAGCTCGCGCAGTCCCTTGTGGGACACGGCGGAGACGTCCAGCACCGGTACGTCACGCTCGGCGAGCCGTTCGCGCACCATGTCGGCCATGTCGGCGCCGTCGGGCACGTCGGTCTTGTTCAGCACGACGACGGTGGGGCGCTCCATCAGCGGCACCCGACCTTCACCTGGCTCGTCCAGCCCGGCGGCGTACTCGGACAGCTCCGACTCGATGGTCTCCAGGTCGCTCAGCGGGTCGCGATCGGATTCGAGGGCGGCGGTGTCCAGGACATGCACGATCACGTGGCAGCGCTCGATGTGGCGCAGGAAGTCCAGGCCCAGGCCCTTGCCCTGGCTGGCGCCGGGGATCAGCCCGGGCACGTCCGCGACGGTGTACCGGTACTCCCCCGCCTCGACCACTCCCAGGTTTGGCACCAGGGTGGTGAAGGGGTAGTCGGCGATCTTGGGTCGCGCGGCGCTCATCGCGGCGATCAGCGAGCTCTTGCCGGCGCTGGGGTAGCCCACCAGGGCCACGTCCGCCACGGACTTCAGCTCCAGGATCAGGGTCCGCTCCTGGCCCGGTTCGCCCAGCAGGGCGAAGCCGGGTGCCTTGCGGTGGCGGGAGGCGAGGGCAGCGTTGCCCAGGCCCCCGGAGCCGCCGCGGGCCGCGATGAAGCGGGTGCCGATGCCAGTCATGTCCGCCAGGACGGTGCCGTCCTCGGTGGTGATCACGGTGCCGTCCGGGACCGGCAGCACCAGGTCCTCGCCACGGCCGCCATGGCGCAGGTCGCCCTTGCCGAAGTCACCGGAGGACGCCTTCTGGTGGGGCTTGTGGTGATACGGGAGAAGGGTGGTGGTGGAGGCATCCACCTCGAGGATCACGTCCCCACCACGGCCACCGTTGGCGCCGTCGGGGCCCGCCAGGGGCTTGAACTTCTCGCGACGGATCGAGGCGGCGCCGTGGCCGCCCGAACCGGCGACGACGTGCAGTTTCACGCGGTCGACGAACGTTGCCATGGGTCTACTCCGATGCGGTACGAGGGTGGGTACGCGTCGAGGGGCGGAGCTGTCGGCTCCGCCCCTCGATGGCGAATCTGGTTGCCCGGCGGCGTGCCGGACGGATCAGCGGTCGCTGCGCTCAGGCGGTAGCGACGACGTTGACCACGCGGCGATCGCGCTTGCGGCCGAACTCGACCGTGCCCGCCGTGAGGGCGAACAGGGTGTCGTCGTTGCCGCGGCCCACGCCGTCACCGGGGTGGATCTTGGTACCGCGCTGACGCACGATGATCTCACCGGCGCCGACGACCTGGCCGCCGAAGCGCTTGACGCCGAGGCGCTGGGCGTTGGAGTCACGCCCGTTCTTGGAGGAGCTGACGCCCTTCTTCGATGCCATCTGGAATCAATCCTTCTCTCGTTACGAAGGGATCGCTCAGGCGATGCCCGTGATCTTCAGGCGGGTCAGCTCCTGGCGGTGGCCCTGGCGCTTCTTGTAGCCCGTCTTGTTCTTGTACTTGAGGA
The DNA here is from genome assembly GCF_016907455.1 of Brachybacterium muris. NCBI lineage: Bacteria > Bacillati > Actinomycetota > Actinomycetes > Micrococcales > Dermabacteraceae > Brachybacterium > Brachybacterium muris. The sequence continues at coordinate 1,897,063 of NZ_JAFBCB010000001.1, forward strand.
TGCGGATTTTGGGACCACGCAGCTCCTCGAGGATCTCAGCGGTCACCTTCACCTTGTCCAGGTCGGACTTGGCGGAGGTCACCGAATCACCGTCGACCAGGAGGACGGGAGCGAGCTCGACGCTGTCGCCCGCCTCGCCGGACACGCGGTTGATCACGATGGTGTCACCGACCGACACCTTCTCCTGACGACCGCCTGCGCGGACGATTGCGTACACCACGTCACTGCTCCATCTTGGTTCGGGAATGCTTGATCAATTCGTTCATGCTGAATTGCTTTGAGCCGGACTCGCGGACTCACCGCGCACCTGCGACCGTCGACCATTCCCGGTGTGCTCCGGTCATGTCCGGAACGCCCCAGGAGGGAGGTGCGGTCGCGCGACGCCCAGCGGGATCACGACTTCGACGCGTTTTGCGCCAGGGGATAGCTTACGATCCCCGGGCCCTGCGGTCAACCAGTCTTGCCGGTCCGACCAGCATGAATGCTGATGAACGCTGTGGAACTCATCACCCTTCGGGGGTGGGAGTGCCCTCGACGGAGTCCGTCTGCGCCTCGGAGGGGTCGATACGACCCTCGGCAGCGTCCCCGGGCTCGATGCGGGACTCGGCCACGGGGGCCTCCTCCGCTGCACCCTGCCCGTCGGCGCCCTCGGGGCCGGCAGAGGGGGCGGACTCCTCGACGCGATCAGCCTGTTCAGGCTGCTCGAGCTGCTGCGCGGACGCGTCACCCTCGGGGCCGGCCACGGGCGCGGTCTGCTCGGAAGCGCCGCCCTGCTGAGGCTGCTGGGGCTGCTCGGACTGCTGCGACTGCTCAGTGTCCTGGGGTTGCTCGGTCACAGCTTGCTCCTTCGTCTCGGACGGATCGTTCTGCGAGGACTCGACGGAGACGAGCTGGCCGTCCACCGTCACCTCGGGGTTCGCCTGGTGGCCGGAGGCCGCAGCGATGGAGGCGATGGTGGCGCGGGCCAGGGCCCGGGAGTTCTCGTCCTCGCGCAGGCGGTGCACATCGGCGGACTGCGGATCCAGCAACTCGCCCACGGCCTCCTTGGCCTCGGCGGTGCGGGACTTGCGGCCACCGCGGCGACGGGAGGACCGCGAGGTCTCCTCACCGGAGCCGCCGCCGTTCCCACTGCCGTTGCTGTTCCCGCCACCGTTGTTGCCATGGCCGTTGGTGTGGGCGTGGTTGGCGCCCTCGACGTCCACGATCAGGCCGCGGCCGTTGCAGTGCTCACAGGTGGCGGAGAAGGTCTCCACCAGGCCCTGACCCACGCGCTTGCGGGTCATCTGGACCAGGCCCAGCGAGGTCACCTCGGCGACCTGGTGCTTGGTGCGGTCACGGCCCAGGCACTCCACCAGGCGGCGCAGCACGAGGTCACGGTTGGACTCCAGCACCATGTCGATGAAGTCGATGACGATGATGCCGCCGATGTCCCGCAGACGCAGCTGCCGCACGATCTCCTCGGCGGCCTCCAGGTTGTTGCGGGTCACCGTCTCCTCCAGCGAGCCGCCGGAGCCGGTGAACTTGCCGGTGTTGACGTCCACCACGGTCATGGCCTCGGTACGGTCGATCACCAGGGAGCCGCCCGAGGGCAGGTACACCTTGCGGTCCATCGCCTTCAGCAGCTGCTCGTCGATGCGGTGCTTGGCGAACACGTCCTCAGGGCCCACGTGACGGGTCAGACGCTCCAGCAGGTCCGGTGCCACGGAGGAGACGTACTCGTGCACGTCGTCGTGGACCTTGCTGCCCTCGACGATCAGCGAGGTGAAGTCCTCGTTGAAGACGTCGCGCACCACCTTGATGGCGATGTCGGGCTCCTGGGACAGCGCCGCGGGTGCCGACTTCGACTTCTGGGCCTTCTGGATCCTCTCCCACTGAGCGCGCAGGCGCTCCACGTCGCGGGTGAGCTCCTCCTCGCTGGCCCCCTCGGCGGCGGTGCGCACGATGACGCCCGCATCCTCGGGGATCAGCTGGCGCATGATCTTCTTCAGCCGTGCGCGCTCGGTGTCGGGCAGCTTGCGGGAGATGCCGGTCATCGAACCGCCGGGCACGAACACCAGGTAGCGACCGGGCAGGGAGATCTGGCTGGTCAGGCGGGCGCCCTTGTGGCCGATCGGGTCCTTGGTGACCTGCACCAGCACAGAGTCGCCGCTCTTCAGGGCGAGCTCGATGCGGCGGGGCTGACCCTCCAGGCCCGCGGCGTCCCAGTTGACCTCACCGGCGTACAGGACGGCGTTGCGTCCCTTGCCGATGTCCACGAACGATGCCTCCATCGACGGCAGCACGTTCTGCACCTTGCCCAGGTACACGTTGCCCACCATGGAGGTCTGCGACTTCTGCGCGACGTAGTGCTCCACCAGCACGTCGTCCTCCAGGACGGCGATCTGGGTGCTGCCGGCGCGCTCGCGCACCACCATGGAGCGCTTGACGGACTCGCGGCGAGCCAGGAACTCGGCCTCGGTGATCACACTGCGGCGGCGGCCGGCATCGCGACCCTCGCGGCGGCGCTGGCGCTTGGCCTCCAGACGGGTGGAGCCCTTGACGGACTTCACCTCGTCCCGGCCCTCGCGCACCTTGACCACGGTGTTGGGCGGGTCGTCCGGGGAGCTCACATCGCCGTCACCGGAGCCGGAACGACGCCGACGGCGGCGCCGACGCGAGCTGGACGAGCTGGAGGAGCCGTCACCGGAGTCCTTGTCGTCCTCGGACTCCTCCCGCGAGTCGTGATCGTCGTCGTCCGAGGCGCCGCCGGAGTGCTCGGAGTCCTCGGTCGAGTCCTTCTCGCCGTCGTCGTTGCCGGAGCGGTCGTCGTCACCACGGCCGCGGCCACGGCGGCCGCGACCGCCACGGCGACGGCGACGGCGCGAGCTGCCGGAGTCCCCACGGCTCTCGTCGTCCTCGGAGTCCTCGGAGCCCGAAGAATCGGCGTCCTCGTCGTTGCTGTCCTCATCGGCGGAGGCGTCGTCGTCCTTGCTGCGGGAGGAGCGCGACTCACCGCGACGCCGCGAACGGGTGCGACGGCGGGGCTTGTCCTCCGTCACCTCCTCGCCCTCGGTGTCGTCCTGGTCCTGGTCCTGATCCTGGTCGGTATCGCTGCCGGCGTCGAAGGAGAGGTCGACCTCTCCCACGGGGGCGTCCCGCGGGCCGACGGTGGTGCGGGGCTGGGCGGGGGCGGGCGCCTGGAACAGCAGCGAGGCGAAGTCCTGCTGGGCCTGCTCGCGGCGGGCCCGGTCGTCCTCGTCCTGCTGCTCGGTGCCGCTGCCGCCGCGGGTGCTGGCCAGGGCGCGCAGATCGTTCGCGACGGGACTGTCGCCGTCCTCGTCCGCAGCGATCGGTGCAGTGGCGTCGGTGCCGGACTCCGTCTGCTCCTTCGCGGCCGGGGCGGGCTCCTCGGCAGCGGGGGCGGGCGGTTCGAAGGCGGGGATCATCGGGGCCCCGGCGGGGGCGCCGGCACGCCGACGGGGACGCTTCGTGGTGCTGGCCGCAGCGGCGTGCTCAGCATCCACGCCCGGCTGCTCCGGGACCACGGTGCGGAACACGGGCGCGTCCGTGGTGGTCTCAGGGGTGATCACGGGGGCCGGGGCCCCGGCGGGCGCGCCCGCCGCGCGGCGGCGCCGGCGCGTCGTGGGCTCCGAGGGGGTTTCCTCGGTCGAGGTGGTGTCGAGATCGTCGGTGCTGTCAGCCATGTGGCCGTCTCCTCCTGGAGGATCCAGCGCACCCTGGGTCCTATGTGGTCATCGTCCCTGGGGACGGAAGTCTTTGGCCCTCGCCGCCGCGCTGCTCCTCGGAGGGAGCGCTGCGATGCTGATCGCGGGAGCCGACTCGGTCGCGTGAATTCGCGTTCCCGGTGCTCCGACGCAACAACGCCGGGAGGTTCCCCCACCCGGTACGGGGCAGGAGAGCGCCTCGGTCAGTATGGCACAGCGAGTCCTGCAGGAGCATGGCGACATGCCCCGCGACACACGCGCGCGGCCCGTTCCGGCACACGCATCGTGAGCACCTGCACCGCAATGTGCTGTGCTCGCGGCCCACAGGTGGGAGACTGGTCGAAGACTGGCAGCAGCCTGATAACTGCCGCAACGGCGGAGCTCCCGGGACGATGGTCCCCCGCAGCCTCACCGCCCGGTCGTACTTTCGTGACAGCGTGTCGTTCCCCCGGGAGGATCCATGGAAGCCCTCGACCTGGCACGGTGGCAGTTCGGAATCACCACCGTGTACCACTTCATCTTCGTACCACTCACGATCGGTCTGTCGCTGCTGGTGGCGATGATGCAGACCGTCGCCGTGCGGTCCAAGGACCCCGTCCGCAAGGACGCCTGGACCCGCCTGACCAAGTTCTTCGGCTCGATGCTGATCGTCAACTTCGGCATCGGCATCGCCACCGGCATCGTCCAGGAGTTCCAGTTCGGGATGAACTGGTCCGAGTACGCCCGCTACGTCGGTGACGTGTTCGGCGCACCCCTGGCCCTCGAAGGCCTGCTGGCGTTCTTCCTGGAGTCGGTGTTCCTGGGGCTGTGGATCTTCGGCTGGAACAAGCTGCCCGAGAAGATCCACCTGCTCACCATCTGGATGGTGGCGATCGGCACCATGCTCTCGGCGTACTTCATCATCGCCGCGAACTCCTTCATGCAGCATCCTGTGGGCGCCATGCTGAACCCCGAGACCGGTCGCGCCGAGCTCGACCCCTCCCAGGGCTCCATCCTCTCGGTCCTCACCAACGTCACCACGCTGGCGGCGTTCCCCCACGTGATCTCCGGTGCCTGGCTGGTGGCCTCCGCCTTCGTCACCGGCGTGGCCGGCTGGCACATGGTGCGCCACCACAACAAGGCCCGCCAGCTGGGTCTGGACTCCGTGGACGGTGCCGAGCACAACCTCATGAGCCGCAACGTGTTCCGTCCCGCCGTGCGCTTCGGCGTGGTGGCCATGTTCATCTCGGCCGTGGTGCTGGTGGTCTCCGGCGATTTCCAGGCCAAGATCATGTTCGAGCAGCAGCCGATGAAGATGGCCTCGGCCGAGGCGCTGTGCGAGACCCAGTCCGGTGCGCCGTTCTCCATCCTCACCGTGGGCGGCCCGGACGCGTTCGCGGCCGACTGCGACAGCGTGACCCACCTGATCGAGGTCCCTTACGTCACCTCGATCCTGGCCACCTATGATCCGAACGCCACCCTGCAGGGCGTGGACGACCTCAACGCCCAGTACAAGGAGCAGTTCGGCGAGACCACCACCGACATCTTCGGCAACGAGGTCGAGGCCGACTACCGCCCCAACCTGTTCGTCACCTACTGGTCCTTCCGCCTGATGATCGGCCTGGCCGCGTTCAGCGCCATCGTGGCCTTCTGGGCGCTGTGGGTCACCCGTGGCAAGGGTGAGAACGCCCGCACCACCGGCTCCAAGGCCTTCGCCTGGTTCACGGTGCTGGCGATCCCGATGCCGTTCCTGGCCAACTCCGCCGGCTGGGTGTTCACCGAGATGGGCCGACAGCCCTGGGTGGTCCACCCCAACCCGCTGGACCCGACGGTGCGCCTGATGACTATCCAGGGCGTCTCCTCCAACCCCGGCTGGATGGTGCTCACCTCCCTGGTGACCTTCACCCTGCTGTACGGGGTGCTCGCCGTGGTGTGGTTCTACCTGATGCGCAAGGCCGCCCTCAAGGGCATCCCCATCCCGCAGCGTGACGAGCAGACCGACGAGCTCGACACCCCGGCCATCTCCTTCGGGTACTGAGAAGGGACAAGGACTGTCATGGACATGATCGATCCGACCTTGCTGCAGACGCTGTGGTTCGCGCTGATCGCCTTCTTCTTCCTGGGCTACTTCCTGCTGGAGGGTTTCGACTTCGGGGTGGAGATGAACGTCCTCGCCCTGGGCAAGGGGGACACCGAACGTCGCGGCACCATCATCTCGACCATCGCCCCGATCTGGGACGGCAACCAGGTGTGGATGATCGTTGCCGGCGCTTCGATCTTCGCCGCTTTCCCGGAGTGGTACGCCTCCCTGTTCTCCGGCTTCTACCTGGCGCTGCTGCTGCTCCTGGTGATGCTGATCGTGCGGGTGTGCGCCTTCAAGTACCGCGCCAAGCACGACAGCCCCACCTGGACCCGAACCTGGGACTGGGTCCACATCCTCTCCGGCTTCCTGCCGGCGCTGCTGTGGGGCGTGGCCTTCGCCAACATCGTCAAGGGCGTCGCGATCGATCCCAACAGCTGGGTGACCACGTCGCTGCTGGGTCTGCTGAACCCGTTCGGCCTGCTGGGTGGGGTGGTGTTCGTGCTGCTGTTCTGGCTGCACGGCACCTTGTACCTCACTCTGCGCACGGTGGGTGAGCTGCGGGCGGGAGCGAACCGTCTGGCCGGGATGCTGGTCTGGCCCACCATCATCGCCGGTGCGGTGTTCCTGATCTGGTACCAGCTGGCCTACTCCAACTCTGCCCTCACCTGGCTGCCCTTGCTGGTGGCGGCGGTGGCCCTGGTGGCGGTGGCAGTGCTGAACCGGATGCGCCGGGAGGGCGCGGCCTTCATGGCCTCCCTGACGGCGATCGGAGGGGCGGGTGTGACGCTGTTCGGTGGCCTGTTCCCGTACGTGCTGCCGGCCACTAACGATGCCGCCAACTCGCTCACGGTCGCGGGCGCCTCCTCGAGCGAGCACACGCTGCTGGTGATGACCATCGCCGTGGTGGTGTTCATGCCGATCGTGCTGGCCTATCAGTTCTGGGCCATCCGGGTGTTCCGCCACCGCATCGGCAGCGAGGACGACCCCCAGCCGCCCAGCCTGACCGAGCGCGCACGCGACGCCTACCGAGAGGCCTTCGACCAGGACGCTCCTCGGCCCCGCGCGGAGAGCTGAGAGCTCGGGGGGACCCTCGGCACGCCGGGACCCCCCGCTCCCTGACAGACTGTCCTCAATGACCACCTCGATCTCGCGCCCGCCCTCCCCGCCCGCCGCGGGGACGGTGGGCGCGTCCGTTCCCGCACCCGCCCGTCGCGCCTCCCGGGCGCCCCTGGACCCGCGACTGGTGCGCGAGGTGCGGGCGGCCCGCATGCACGTGGCACGCACGGCGGCGCTGGGCCTGGTCCAGGCCGCCTGCGTGATCGTCACGGCCCTGGTGATCGGGCACCTCGGCGCGGAGCTGCTGGTGCACCGCCGGCTCCCCCAGTCCGCCCCCCTGCTGCTGGGACTGCTGGCCCTGGCACTGGTGGTCAGGGCGGCGGCGGTGCTGGTGGAGCAGCGCACCGCGCACCGGGCCGCCACCGATGCGATCGCCCAGCTGCGCTCCCGGATCGTGTCCCACGCAGCCCGCCTGGGACCGAGGGGCTCCGCCGGCCGCGGCGCGGACCTCACGGCCCTGGCCACCACCGGCGTGGAGAACCTCCGCCCCTACCTGGTGGGCTACGTCCCGCAGCTGCTGCTGAGCCTCACCGTGACCCCGCTGTGCCTGGTCACCATCGGCCTGCTGGACCTCACCAGCGCCCTGATCGCCCTGTTCACCCTGCCGCTGATCCCCCTGTTCATGATCCTGGTGGGCAAGCTGACGGTGGGCCGCTCCGAGAAGCTGCTGGCAGACATGCGCACCATGTGGGCGCAGATGCTGGACCTGGTGGACGGCCTGCCCACCCTGCGGGCCCTCGGCCGGGAGAAGGGCCCGGAGAAGGTGGTGCGCAGTCTCGGTGACAGGCATCGCGCCTCCACCATGGGCTCGCTGAAGTACGCCTTCCTCTCGGGGATGGTGCTGGAGCTGCTGGCCACCCTGTGCGTGGCGCTGATCGCGGTGAGCATCGGCATGCGCCTGGTGTACGGGCACATGGACCTGGCGCCGGCACTCGCGGTGCTGGTGCTGGCCCCGGAGGTGTACCAGCCGCTGCGCAACGTGGGCTCCCAGTACCACTCCTCCACCGACGGCCTGGCCGCGGTGACCGCCTCCTTCGAGGTGCTCGATGAGCCCGTGGCCCCCGACGGCACCGTCGAGGCCCCGGACCTGCGCACCGCCACCCTCGCTCTGCGCGGGGTGACCGTGCACTCCCGGGACGGCCTGGCACCGCACCTGGCCGACGTCACCATCAGGCCCGGCCGGGTGCTGGCCCTGACCGGTGCCTCCGGCTCCGGAAAGACCACCGCCGTGCAGGTGCTGCTGGGCCTCCTGGAGCCCGACGAGGGCCGCGCCGAGGTGATCGCCGCCGACGGCACCACCACCGACGTGCGCGAGCTCCGCCGTCGCTCCCTGTGGGACCAGGTGGCACTGCTCCCCCAGCGGCCCGTGCTCCCCCCGGGCACCATCCGCTCCGTGCTCACCTCGACCCGCCCCGACGCCACCGAGACCGAGATCGAGCACGCCGCCTCCGTGGCCGGGCTGGACCCCGTGATCACCGAGCGCGGCTGGGACGCGGACCTCGGCCGCGCCGGAGCCGGCATCTCGCTGGGGGAACGCCAGCGACTGTCCCTGGCCCGCGCGATGCTCTCCCCCGCTCCCCTGGTGGTGCTGGACGAGCCCACCGCGCACCTGGACGGCGCCACCGAGCAGGTGGTGCTGGACCTCATCGCCGACCTGCGCTCCCAGGGCCGCACCGTGCTGGTGATCGCGCACCGCTCCCGCCTGGTGGACATCGCCGACGACGTGGCCGAGGTGCACGCATCATGACCACCCAGCGCACCCCTGCGTCCCCGGACGCCGCCACCTCGCCGGACATCGCCCTGCGGCGCGCCGAGCATGCGCTGGAGATCCCCCGGGCGCGCCTGGCCACCGCCGTGCTCACCGCCTGCGCGACCCTCGCCGTTGCCTTCGCCCTGGCCGCGGTCTCCGCCTACCTGGTGACCCGCGCCTGGACCATGCCGCCGGTGCTGGACCTCACCGTGGCCGTGGTGATGGTGCGGGCCCTGGGCGTGGCACGCGGCGTGTTCCGCTGGCTGGACCGCATGACCACCCACTCCGTGGCCCTGCGGGGCGTGGTCTCCCTGCGCACGAACCTCTTCACCGCCCTGGCCTCCCGCACCGACGACGCCCTGACCCGCCTGCGCCGCGGCGACCTGCTGGCCCGCATCGGCGACGACGCCCAGGAGCTCGCCGACCACGTCATCAAGGCGATCGTGCCCGGCATCGTCTCGGTGGTCATGTTCGCGGTGGTGCTGGCCACCATCATGCCGATGTCGATACTGGCGGGCCTGACCATGGCCGCGTCCCTGGTGCTGGCCTCGGTGCTGGCCCCGCTGGCCGCCTACCGCGCCTCCCGCATCTCCCAGGACGCGGTGGTGACCACCCGCTCCCAGGTCTCCGCGAGCGCCCTGGAGATCCTGGACGACGCCACCAGCCTGCGGATGGACGGCCGCCTGGACGACGCCCTGGAGGCCTTGACCCAGGAGCAGACCGCGCACGACGCGGCGATCGACCGGGCCGCCCTGCCCGGCGCCGTGGCCTCGGCCGCGGTGCCCGCCTCCATGGTGCTGGCGGTGCTGGGATCGCTGCTCGCCGCCGGCAGCGCGTGGCTGGACGGCGGAGCCTCCGCCGGTCAGATCGGCGTGCTGCTCCTGCTGCCGCTGTCGTCCTTCGAGGCGGCCACGGCCCTGCCCGCGGCCGCTGCCCAGTACGCCCGCTCCCGGGCCGCCGCCGTGCGGCTGGACGCGGTGGTGGGCCCCGGGGACGCGATGGGGGTCAACAGCGCCACGGCCCCTGCCGAGCAGCCCGCACCCGCGAGGGCGGCGCACCTGCGCACCGTGTGCCTCACCGCCGGCTGGACCCCGGACGCCCCGCGCGTGCGGAACCTGGAACTGGACCTGGCTCCCGGCTCCCGCCTCGCGGTCGTCGGGGCCTCCGGCAGCGGGAAGTCCACCCTGCTGGCCACCCTCGCGGGGCTGCTGTCGCCCCTGTCCGGCTCGGTGCAGCTGGACGGCACCGACATCGCCTCCCTGCCGCCCCACGCGGTGCGCGAGAGGGTCACGATGTTCGCCGAGGACGCCCACGTGTTCGCCACCAGCCTGCGGGAGAACCTGCGCGTGGTGCGGGGGGACCTGGACGACGACACCGCCCTGCACGCGCTTGCCGCCGTGGGCCTGGACGACTGGGTGGCGCAGCTGCCCCGCGGCCTGGACACCCTGCTGGGTCCGGACGGCACCACCGTCTCCGGGGGCGAACGCCGTCGGCTGCTGTTGGCCCGTGCGGTGATCCGGGGCCGCGGCGTGCTGCTGCTGGACGAACCCACCGAGCACCTGGACACCGCCCGTGGCGATGCTCTGCTGTGCTCCCTGCTCACCCCCGGTGACGAGTCGCTGGTGCCGACGGGCACCACCGTCGTGGTGGTCACCCACCGCACCGAGGCGATCCCGACCACCACCCCCGTGCTCCGCATCGAGCCCGGTGCACGTACCGCTCTCGACTGCCCCCGCACTGCCCGTGGCCGCACCGAGACCCAGGAGGACCGATGACCAAGGACCTGCAGCCCCCCGCCCGCGCGGACCGTCCCCGGGTGCAGGACCTCGCCAGTGCGGTCCTGGCCGGCGGTGACACCGAGGACCTGTTGGAGCTGCTGGTGGCCTCGTCCCGCACGGACCTCGCACCCGGCACCGCGGTGCTGGTGATGCCGCTGGAATCGGGCACCTGGACGGTCGAGATGGCCGAGGGCCCGGAGGCCGCAGAGCTGCTGGGGCTGCTCATCGACCCGCAGAGCGCCCCCGGTCGGGCACTGGCAGCCGGGGACGACGACGCGCTGGAGACCATCGGCTCCCTGCGGCTGCCCGAGGACGCGCCCGAGCCGGCACGCGCCCTGCTGGCCATCGTGGACGCCGCCGAGCACGGCTACGGATTCCTCGCCGTGATCCGTTCGGACGAACATCAGGATCTCGCGTTCACCATCGCGGACCGGGAGCGACTCGATGCGCTGGCGGGGCTGATCGCCCTGGCACTGCGAGCCCCCACCCTGGGCACCGGGGAGGTCGACGACGAGCGCAGCAGGATCGCCCGCGATCTCCACGACCTCGCCATCCAGGAGCTGTTCGCCGTCGGCATGGAACTGGAGGCCCTCACGGATGCTCTCGCCTCCCCCGGGGAGGGGCTCACCAACTCACGGATCCGCAGCTCGGTGGCCACCTCCGTGCAGGGCGTGGAGAACGCTGTGGCGCAGATCCGTCAGATCGTGCAGTCCCTGCGCCGAGAGCGCAGCGAGGCCACCCTGTCGGAGCGACTGCGGCACGAGGCGGGGCTGGCCACGGCCGGGCTGGGCTTCGTGCCCACGCTGCGCCTGCCTCCCCACCCCTCCCCGCTGGATGCCGAACTGCCCGGTGAGATCGCGGAGGACGTCGTCGCGGTCGTCCGTGAGTGCCTGGCCAATGCCGCGCGTCATGCGCACGCCAGTGCCGTGGCGGTCTCGGTGAGCGTGTTCAACGAGGGTGTGGACCGGGTGGTGCAGGTGAACGTCTCGGACAACGGCCGGGGGATCGACCCCACGGTGACCCGCCGCAGCGGCCTGGCCAACATGTCCAGCCGGGCACGGCGTCACTCCGGGTGGGTGGACGCGTTCAACCTGGAGCCGGGCACCATGATCTCGTGGCGGGTGACGCTGCCCCCGCAGTGATCAGACGGTCACTTCCAGCCGGCGCGGCGGCGGGCGGCGACCATGGCGGCCACCTGGGTGCGGCGCTGCATGCCGAGGGTCTGCAGGATCACGGTGACGCGGTTCTTGACCGTCTTCTCGGCGATGCCGATCTGCTCGGCGATCTCCCGGTTGGAGTGGCCGTCACCGATCAGCTCCACGATGCGACGGTCGGACTCGGACAGCTCCGGCTCGTCCTCGGCGCTGCCATTGGCCCACACGGTGCCGCCACCGTGGACCGTCTCGATGGCGCTGACGATGTCCTTGGAGCGGGCCGACTTCAGGATCAGCCCGGCAGCACCGGCGGCGCGGGACTCCCTGAGGGCCGCGTCGTCGTCGAAGCTGGTGAGCACCAGCATGTCCTGCTCAGGGTTCAGCTCACGGGCCGCACGCATCACGTCGATGCCGGTGCCGTCGGGCAGCTGCAGGTCCACCACCAGGACGTCGGGGCGGATCGCGGGCAGCCGGCGCGTGGCCTCGACCACGGAGGACGCCTCGCCCACCACGGTGAGGGCAGCGCTCGAATCGATCGCGGTGACGATGCCGCGCCGCACCACCTCGTGGTCGTCCACCAGCATCACGCGGATCGGGCCGTGCTCATCGCTCGATGTCACTGAGGGTCCTTCCTGGATCGTGCCGTCGCCGAGGGACGGCCGACTGCTGTGGGTGGGCGCTGGCATCCGGGGCAATGATGACTCGATCGTCCCTGATGCACAGTCCGCCGGATCAACTTACCGCACCGCGTACATGGTTCGCCTGCCCGTCCGTACGCGTGGAGGGAGCGCGCGAAGTATCCGCTGCGACCGTCGACGTTGACGTAGAGGGCATCGAAGCTGGTTCCTCCGTGCTCCAGGGCCCGCTCCATCACGTCCTGAGCGGCGCGGAGGATCGCGAGGGTGCGCCGCTGGGTGAGTGCACTGCCGGGGGTGTCGAAGCGGGTGCGGGCCGCCCACAGGGCCTCGTCGGCGTAGATGTTGCCGATGCCGCTGACCAGGTCCTGCGCCAGCAGCAGCGTCTTGATCGCACTGCGGCGGGAGCGGATGGAGCGGGCGATGGCGGGGAGGTCCGCGGCGGGGTCCAGCAGGTCCCGGGCGATGCCGGCGGCGTCGGCGGGCAGCAGGTGGTCGGGGCTTCCCGCCCCGGCGAGGGCGCCGTCGGATGCCTCGATGAGAGGACTGGTCCACAGGCCGCCGAAGATGCGCTGGTCGATCAGGTCGATCGCGCTGCCGGAGTCCAGGTGGAGGGTGACGCGGCGGTGGCGCCGCGGATCGGGGGCCGGGCCCTCCGAATCGGCAGGGGGCAGCACGGTCGCGGTCGAGTTCTGACGCACGCGCCACTGGCCGCTCATTCCCAGGTGGGTCACCAGGGCCTGGCCGACGTCGGCGCCGGACTCGTCCAGACGCCACCACAGGAACTTGCCGCGCCGCACCAGGGCGGTGAGCCGATTGCCCTCCACGGCCTCGCGCAGGCGGTCCGCGCCGCCCACCTGGCGGCGCAGGATCCGCGGGTCCAGCACCTCGACGCGCTGGACGGTACGGCCGATGGTGTGGGGCAGCAGCCCGCGCCGCACCACCTCCACCTCGGGCAGTTCGGGCACGGCTCAGCCTCGCGGGATCAGGGTCTCGCCGCGCTGGGAGAGCACGGCCCGCACGGCGTGCTGAGCGGCCACCAGTTCGGCGTCCTTCTTCGAGGGGCCCTCGCCGCTGGCGGTCACCACCTGGGGCACGCTGACGGTGGCGGTGAAGACCTTCTGGTGCTCGGGGCCGGTCTCCGTGATCCGGTACACCGGGACGGTGGCGGTCTCCGCGGCGATCTCCTGCAGGCGGGTCTTGAAGTCGTACCCGGCCTCGAGGAACTCGTCGGAGTCCAGCAGCGGGCGCAGCAGGTCCAGCACGAAGCGGCGGGAGACGTCCTGCCCGCAGGACAGGTGCACGGCACCGATCACGGCCTCGGTGGTGTCGGCGAGGATCGAGGCCTTGGAGCGGCCGCCGGAGAGGTCCTCCCCCCGCCCCAGCTTCACGTACGCGCCGAGGTCCACCCGGGAGGCGATCAGCGCCAGGGCCCGGGTGTTGACGGTGGCCGCACGACGACGGGCCAGGTCGCCCTCGGGGAGGCCTGGATGGGCGGCGTAGAGCTCCTCGGTGACGGCCAGCTGCAGCACGGCGTCACCCAGGAACTCGAGTCGCTCGTTATGGGTGGTGAGGTTGTTCTCGTAGGCGAAGGAGCGGTGGGTCAGCGCCAGGTCCAGCAGGCCGGACTCCGCCAGGTCAGCGCTCTGGGCACCGTCCAGCGGCAGGGAGCGCAGCAGGCGTGCCGGGTCTGCGGCGGGGGTGGTGCGGCGGGATCTCGCCATCAGTCGCGGGCCTCCTGGCCACCGTCCCGGTCGGCAGCGCCCTCCGATGCCGGCCCGTCGCGGTCCTCGGTCGAGGCAGTGTCGGCGGAGCCCTCATCGGCGCCCTCGGCGAGCAGGCCCTGCAGGGCGGCCCAGCGGGTGTCGATCACGTCGTGCTCGTGATCCGGGTCGTCCTCCATGCGGAAGCCGCACTGGGGGCACAGACCCGGGCAGTCGGGGCGGCACAGGGGGCGGTCGTCGGCCTCCAGGGCGAGGGCGTCGCGGGCCAGGGGGCCCACGTCCACCTGCTCGCCCTCGAGCATCACGGTGTCCTCGCGCTCGTCGGCCCTGACCTTCTCGGGGTACATGAACAGTTCGTCGATCCGGGCGGAGACGTCGTCCCCCACCGGGTCCAGGCAGCGCGAGCACTCCCCCACCAGGTGCGCCTCGACAGTGCCGTGCACGTAGATGCCCTCGACCACGGACTCGAGCTCGGCCTCGACGGCGACCGGGTCACCCTCGGGCACCTGCATGGGGGGGCCGCCGGCCTCGCGGGCGGTGGCGGAGACGGTGCGCTCCACGTGGCGGTGGGAGCCGGTGCGGCCGATCAGGTCGACGGCGTCGAAGCGGAGGTCGCTGTCGAACGGCGTGGCCATGGCGTCAGGGGAGGTCATGGTGGGGCGCTCCTGTTCGGGTTCGGGGCCGGAGGGGACTGTTCAGGATACGTTCCCTGCCGCGGCGAGCGCGTCCAGGGAGGGCTCGGGGAGCATGTCGGACACGTCACCGCCCAGCGTGTGCACTTCTCGCACCAGGCTGGAGGAGATGTGGGAGTAGCGGGCCTCGGTGAGCAGGAAGATGGTGTCCACGCCGGCCAGGTGGTGGTTCATGCGGGCCATCGGCTCCTCGTAGGCGAGGTCGAGCTGGGAGCGCAGGCCGCGCACCACGGCGCCCGCCCCCACCTCGCGGCAGAAGTCCACCAGCAGCCCGCTGCCCAGGGTGCGCACCTCGACGGTGGAGTCGAGCCCGTCGGCCTTGAGGGACGCGGTGATGGCGCCGGTGCGGGCCTCGAGGTCCAGCAGCCCCTTCTTGGAGGGGTTGTGGGTGACGGCGATGACCACGTGCTCGGCGATCGCGGCGGCCCGCCGGGTGAGGTCGCGGTGGCCCAGGGTGTAGGGGTCGAAGGAACCGGGCAGGACGACGGTGCGCATGGGCGCAACTCTAGTGCGCCCACATGTTCGGTCGTGGCGAACGGTACGGTCGCGTCGCCGCCACCTGGTCGAAGCCGAGCGCCTCGTAGAACGCTCGTGCCCCGGCGCGGTTCTCGTCGACAGTCAACTCGATCCGCTGCCTGCCCGTGCACTGCTGGGCAGCGGTGATCAGCAGTTCCCCGATTCCTGCCCGGCGCGCCGTGGGATCCACCGTGATGAAGTCGAGGTACACGCCATCGCGACCCTGGTGCTGGTACGCAACGTAGCCACGCACCCCATCCCCGTCATCGAGGACCAGCGTCGAGTAGCGGCCGGCACGATCCAGGAGTTCGACCGCGCTCGCGTAGGTACCGGGGAACTCCGCTTCATGCAACGCACGGACCCGGGGCAGGTCCTCAGCGGTGGCGGGACGGATTTGCAGGTCCAGCTCGTTCGCCGGAACGGGGGCGGTGCGGGAGTACTCGAAGTTGGCCTCCCTGTGTCGCCACCCGCAGCGGGTCGCCAGCTCGGCCATCTCCCGGTGGGCGACATCCGCGTACATCTCGTGATCTCCTACGGGGGCGAGGGAGGTGACGGTGCCCAGCAGGGCGGGACCGTGCGCGACCCAGGCGTCCTGCTCCATCCAGGGCCCGTACACCCAGGAGCGAGCCAGCTCCTCGTCCCATTCGATGACGACGGCGCCCGTGAGGCGTCCATCCTCGGCAGTGGAGATGTGGAGCGTCTCGGTCCACGGCTGGTCCAGGCCCTTGAGGTCGTCTTTGATGCTCTCGGCGTCCGTCCCGAGATAGGCGCAGGCGGTGGCCGGCGACTGCTGCTGTTCGACGATGAAGTCGAGCACGGCTTGATGGTCGATCGCACGTGATGTGATGGGCATCGGATCATGCTCGCGGGTGGACCGGGGCCGGTCAATCGAGTTTCCGCCGTTCCGAGCTGAAGGAGTCGGGCGGGACATCGACCCCGGTCGCAATCTATGTGCGCCGCTGACGCTCTCGCTGTCGTCGGCCATCCTCTCTGGGCCGCTTCCGCGGTCGTCCTCGGCGCGCTGGCGCATGCCTGCCCGGCACTGCTCCAGATCGATGTGCTCGGCCGGTCGGACGAGCTGCACGCGCGCGTTCAGGACCGGCGCCGATCCCGACCGACGACGCTTCGTTCGGCGGCACAGCCATCTGCATGGTGATGGCCGTAGGTGCGTCTCTCGCTGCGCAGGGCCATCACTCCGAGCACGAGGAAGACGACGCCTCCGAGACCGACCAGGATCGCCGGCCCCACCTTTCCGAGCCACAGGAATATCGCCATCAGGGCGAACTGCATCAGGGCAAGGGCGAGCGGGGCGATCCATGCTCGTGGGGGGCTTTGCAGGTTTCTCATGCCTCCCCCGTACGAACTGCGTTCGGTTCGTCCGTGCGACCTTCGTCGGGGATGGTGGGCGAGAAGGGTCCAGGCCGCGAGCTGGTCCGTGCAACCGCCGACCTGCATCCTGCGGTACTGCTCACGACTCAGCCGGCGAGGAACGGTACTCGCTCGCCAGCAGGGCGAAGCTCATGCCGTCCAGCCAGCGGCCGCTGCGGTGCAGGGAATCCTCGCGGAAGTGCCCTTCCAGCCGCATCCCGATCTTCTCCATGAGGCGCCTCGAGGCGAGGTTGTCGGCGAAGCAGTTGGCCTCGACCCGGCGCACACCCAGGCCGTCGAAGGCGATCGCCATCAGTGCAGCGGCGTACTCGGTGCCGTAGCCGCGCCCGGCGAGGGAGGCGACGGCGCTGCGCTCAGAGTCCACGGGTCTCAGAGTCCACGGGTGTCGGAGTCCCGGGTCCCAGAGTCCACAGGACGGTCCGCTCGTGCGTCGTCCGGCCGCGGGCCCGTCGTCGAGGAAGCCACAGCCGGATCGTCCGCCGACGGGGCGGGGTCGTTCGCTGTGGGCGCGATCACCACGCGCTTCGGGGCGAACAGCACCAGTCCCATCAGACCCAGCAGGGTGAGCAGCAGAGCGGGAACCATCGCGTACCAGTGGAGGTTGAGCAGGACCTCGCCCCACGGGCCACTGAGTCCTGCATCGAAGTACGTCATGCTCGTGTACACCCCGGCATAGGCGAAGGTGTAGTGGGCGATGGGCAGAGCGAGACGCAGCCCGGCCCCGAGGAACAGCAGCAGGGCGGAGAGCTTCACCAGTGCCCGGTACCGCCCGATGCATGCCCCGGCGAGCAGCATCACCAGTCCGCCCAGCACCAGCGCTGCAGCACTGTCGATCAGCAGCATCGTCGTCTCCGTCTCCGTCGCGGGAGGGGCCCAGACCTGCACGGCGGTGCCCTTGGAGCCGAGGACGAGGAGTGCCCCCTCCACCAGCAGCAGGACGAAGAAGAGGAACCCGACCACCACGGTCAGCCACTGCAGTTTGCGGCTGGGGCGCGTGGCGAGGGCAGTGCGTGATGTGGCAACGGGGCTGGTCATGACGGTTCTCCTCATAGGAACAACGGTGGAAGGAAAGTAGCACTGCACCAGCGGCATCGCCTGCATCGCCTACGGTGAGTCCATGTCGATCCCTCTGCCGCTGACTACCGACCGCCTCACCCTGCGCACCTACCTGCCCAGCGACATGCAGGCCCTGTTGGCGTACTACTCGGACCCGGAGGTGGCGCGGTACCTGCTGGATGATCCGTGGACGCCGCAGCACGCGGAGCAGCAGATGGAGCAGCAGCTGACCCGCACCGGTCTGGACTGCGAATCCCGCTCCCTGGCCGTGGTGGTCGAGCACCAGGGCGCGGTGATCGGGGACCTCGCGATCTGGTTGAACGACGGCACCGGCCAGAAGGCCGAGATCGGCTGGGTGTTCTCACCGCAGGCCGCCGGCAAGGGCTTCGCCGCGGAAGCCGCGGCCGCACTGATCGACGCCGCCTTCACCCACCACGACCTGCACCGCATCGAGGCGCAGATGGACGCCCGCAACGACGCTTCGGCCCGGCTGTGCAAGCGGCTGGGGATGCAGCGGGAGGCGCACCTGCGGGAGAACTGGTGGATGAAGGGCGAGTGGACCAGCACCCTGGTGTACGGGGTGCTGGCCAGCGAGCGCTGACAGCGAACCGCAAGCTCCTCGCAGCTGCTGCCGAGCTCGCCGGTCAGGCCTCGATGACGAGGGTCTGGCTCTCCCCCGCCTCGATCGTGATCTCGCCGGAGGTACCAGGGATCGTGAGGGTGTGGTCCTGCGTGGTGTGGTTCAGCACCACCACGTAGCGGGTGCCGTCCTCGCCGTGGCGCTGCAGCACCTCGACATCGGTAGGGAGGTCCGGCACCTCGATCCCGGCCGCGGCATAGGCGCCCTCGAACACGGTGGCGAGCCCCTCCAGGTCCAGGTCCGAGCCGACGTACCAGGCCTGGCCGGCGAGTAGTCGTCGTTCATGTCCTCGAGTGTGCCACCGCCTGCCGATACACATCCTCTGCCATGGCGCCTGCAATGTGCCGGCAGGACAGGATGGCGGCGTCAGCGACCTCTGACAGTGCCACACTGATCCGATGTCCTCGATGTCCTCACCACCGGCGACCCCGCCTTCGCCGGACCCGCCTCCGGCGCCATCGACGCCGTCACCGACGATCGGGGCGCCCGGCGAACCCGGGTCCGGCCATCTGCCGGCCATGGCTGACAGGAGTGCGTCGGCCGGGATCGCCCACTCCCCCGAGGGCCGCCGCACCGTCGGCATGCTGGCGCTGGTGCTGCTCGCTATTGCGGGCCTCTCAGCCGTCGCCGTGTGGGGCGCGGGTGAGATCCTCGAAGCGGTCGGTGAACGTGACGGGGTCGCTTTGTGGGACCGCCCGGTCCTGGACTGGGCGATCGGGCAGCGCCGCCCCGGCCCGGTCTCCGCCCTTTTGTGGTTCACCAACGCCGGCGGCCCGATCTGGCAGCCGATCATCATGGCAGCGCTGGCGCTATTCCTGTGGTGGCGGTGGCGCAACCCCACCCCGTTCGTGCTGATCGCGATGGCCGAGGTGGGCGCTGTCCTCATCTCCTCCACGACCAAGCGGGTGGTGGACCGTGCGCGCCCGCCCCAGATCGACGCGGTGCCACCGTTCGAGGTCTCGCCCAGCTTCCCCAGCGGCCACACGATGCAGGCGTTCGCGGCAGCCACGATCATCGCCTACCTGCTGATCCGCTACCTGTGGGACCGGCCCCGTTGGCTGCAGGCGATGATCGGCCTGCTCGCGCTGGCCTACGCCTGCCTGATGGGTTTCTCCCGGGTGTTCCTGGGCTACCACTGGCTGACCGACGTGCTGGCAGCGGCCATGCTGGGCATCGCCTGGTCCGCGGTGGTGATCGCCTGCCACCGCGTGTGGCTCAGGCGCAGTCGCTCTCGTCCCCGCCAGCGACTGGAGCACCGAACAGCTCGGTCGTCGGATCCGGATGACACCATGACCGCATGAGCGAAACGCCACCGGCCCCCTATGTGAGCGAGCAGTCCATCCTGCACCTGGTGGGTGCCCAGAGCGCGCAGCGGGGAAAGCTGATCACGCGCACGGGAGCGGCCTCCATCGTGGAGTGGGAGCTCACCGATGCCGACGGCACCCGGGGCGTGCTCACCGGCACTGTCCAGGGGACGCAGCCCCACCCGTACACCACGGTGGTGCACCTGAAGGCCGGCACGGAGGTCCGCAGCCTCGGCGTGACCGGATGGGAGCCGTACCGATCCACCTGCTCCTGCCCCGTGCAGCAGGACTGCAAGCACGCGGCCGCCCTGCTGTACGTCGCCACCGCCCAGGCGATGCGGGAACGGCTGGCGGGGCCCCGCCGCGGCGCCACCCCCCGCGCCGGCGCCTCCCCCTCGGACGCGGCACCTGCTCTGCAGGACCGCGGTCTTTCTGCCCAGGAAAGACCCTCACGTGGCCGCCCCGCGCCCGCTACACCCACATGGCGGGAACTGCTGGGCCCGCTCGTGCACGGCGGCACCTCCCCCGTGCCCTCGGAACCGCTGGCCTTCGGGGTGGAGCTTCGCACCGAGTACGGCGGGTTCGGGTTCTCCCGCTTCGGTGCCCAGCCGGCCACGCTCCAGGACATCCGCGAGGGCGCTTCCCTGCACGCCGGGCTGCGGTTGCTGCGCCCGGGCACCCGGGAGAACTGGATCAAGGGCGGGCTGACCTGGAAGAAGTTCCAGTACAGCAGTCCTTTCCCCGCGATCCGCAGTGACCATGCCTCCCTCGTCTCCCGTATCGTTCGGCTGCAACTGGCCGAGAGCACCTACGGGGTGGACCCCGGGGAACTGCTGCGGCTGGACTCCTTCACCCCTGACGGCTGGGCCCTGCTCTGCGAGGCCCGCCGCCTCGGCATCGATTTCGTGGGCCAAGGGGTGCTCTCGCACATCGAGTGGGCCGAACCGGTCACCGCAGCCCTCGATGTCCGACGCGCAGGTGCGGGGCTCCGGTTGTCCACCGTCGCCACCACCGCCGAGGACGCGACCAGGACCGACCTGCGCCCGGCCGGGCCGGGCGGCTTCATCGCGGTGCTGCCGAACGAGGACTCCCCGCAGTCGGCGCGGCTGCAGTTGGCCCCGGCCGCCGAGCCAGTGCCGGAGGCCCTGCGGGCCCTGTTCCGCCGCCACGAGCAGGTGGAGATCCCGGCCGAGGAGACCCAGGACTTCCTGGAGGACTACACCCCGCAGCTGCGCAGCACGATGTCCCTTCGCAGCACCGACGGCTCCGTCACCTTCCCCGACCCGGTGCCGCCGCGCCTGCAGCTGGTGGTGCGCCACCGTCGCGGCGACCTCACCGACCTGGAGTGGCAGTGGGTGTACACCGCACCACGGCGCGTGCTGCCCCTTCATCGGACGGGCCGCATCACGCGCTCCGCCGTGGGCAGGGATCTGGACCACGAGGAGCAGGTGCTCGCCGAGGTGCGCGCCCTGTGGCCACGGGCGTTCGGTGCCGACGAGGCCACCCTGCACGACGTCGAGGGTGCCGCCTTCGTGGAGCATGTGCTGCCGCGGATTGCGACCCTGCCGGACGTGGACGTCATCGAGCACGGCAAGCGCCCCGGCTACCAGGAACTCACCGGCACCCCGCACCTTCGCATCGTCCAGGTCGAGAGCCCCCGCACGGACCGCACCGACTGGTTCGACCTCGGTTTCGAGATCACGATCGGCGAGCACCTGGTGCCCTTCACCGCGATCTTCAAGGCCCTCTCCCAGGGCAGGAAGTCCGTGCTGCTGCCGGACAAGACCTACGCGAAGCTGGACCACCCCACCTTCGACAAGCTGCGCGAGCTGCTGATCGAGGCGGAGTCCATGCCGGAGTGGGAGCCGGAGGCTCCTGCCATCGGCCGGCACCAGGTCACGTTCTGGGAGGAGTTCGAGGACCTCGCCGACGAGTCCGCCACCGCCGTGGCCTGGCGCCGCAGCGTGGGTGCCCTCACGGACCTCCAGGAGATCCCCGTCCCCGCCCCGCCGCCCGGCCTGGAAGCGATCCTGCGCCCGTATCAGCACGAGGGCTTCGCGTGGCTCACGTTCCTGTACGAGCAGGGGCTCGGCGGGATACTCGCCGACGACATGGGCCTGGGCAAGACCATCCAGACCCTCGCTCTGTTCCTCCACGCCCGCGGTGCCGGTCCATCGTCGGCCCCGCCGTTCCTGGTGGTCGCACCCAGTTCGGTGCTCTCGGTATGGGAGTCCGAGGCCGCCCGTTTCGCACCGGGACTTGATCTGCGAGTGCTGCCCACCACCACCGCCAAGCGCGGCACCCCGCTGGCCACGGCGGTCGAGGGAGCCGACGTGGTGGTCACCAGCTACGCCCTGCTGCGCCTGGACCAGGAGGAGTACACGGCCCTGGACTGGCAGGGCCTGGTGCTGGACGAGGCCCAGTTCGTCAAGAACCGCATCGCGAAGGCCCACCGCGCCGCTGCCGAGGTGCGGGCCCCGTTCCGGCTGGCGATCACCGGCACGCCGATGGAGAACTCGCTGACGGACCTGTGGTCTCTGCTGTCGCTGACCGCTCCCGGCCTGTTCCCGTCGATGCCGCGGTTCCGGGAGGAGTACGTCAAGCCGATCGAGAAGCACGACGGCACCGCACCTGCCCGCACCCGGGCCGATCAGCGGATGTCACGGCTGCGCCGTCGGATCCGGCCCTTCGTGCTGCGCCGTACCAAGGACGTGGTGGCCACGGACCTTCCCGAGAAGCAGGAACAGGTGGTGCGGGTCCCTCTGGAGCCCAAGCACCGCCGGCTCTACGAGCAGGTGCTGCAGCGTGAGCGGCAGAAGCTGCTGGGCCTGGTGGAGGACCTGGACCGCAACCGCTTCATCGTGTTCCGCTCCCTGACCCTCCTGCGGATGCTGGCCCTGGATCCGGCGATCGTGGACCAGGAGCACGCGGCGGTGCCCTCCTCGAAGCTGGAGGCGCTGATGGGCAAGCTCGAGGAGGTGCTGGCCGAGGGGCACCGGGTGATCGTGTTCAGCCAGTTCACCTCGTTCCTGAGCCGGGTCGCCGAACGGCTGGAGCAGCAGCAGGTGCCGTTCTCCTACCTCGACGGCTCCACAGACGACCGCGCCGGGGCCATCGCCTCGTTCCGCGAGGGCGAGCTGCCGGTGTTCCTGATCAGCCTGAAGGCCGGCGGGTTCGGCCTCACCCTGACCGAGGCCGATTACGTGTTCCTGCTGGACCCCTGGTGGAACCCGGCGGCGGAGGCCCAGGCCGTGGACCGCGCCCACCGCATCGGCCAGCAGCGCACCGTGATGGTGTACCGGATGGTCGCCGAGAACACCATCGAGGAGAAGGTGGTGGCGCTGCAGGAGCGCAAGGCCGCCCTGTTCAGCTCCCTGACCGACGGCGACTCCGCCTTCCAGAGCGTGCTGAGCGCCGAGGACGTGAGGGACCTGCTGCAGGACTGACCCGAACCCGGTACGCGGTCGGCCGGTCCGCCGCGGTCAGGCCGGCCCGCCGTACTGCAGCGCCGTCTCGCCGTAGCTCTTGGTGCCGTCGTCCGCGTAACCGTCCGGCCAGGAGATCGGCCGGGTGCGGGATGAGCGCTCCACCACCACCACCGCCTCGGGGGCCAGCGCCGACAGCAGAGTGACCAGCAGCGATTCGACGGCCTCGGTGGCGACCTCGTAGGGCGGGTCGATGAACACCAGGTCCCAGCCGGCACCGGCATCGGTCCCCGCCCGCCCATCAGGCACGTCATCGCCATCGACCCGCGCTGCGGGGAGGTCATCGACCATTGTCTCGGCCCGCGCTGCCCTCACCTCAGTACGGTCCTCCAGCCCGAGCGCCCTGGCAGAGCGTCGCAGCTGCTGGGCGCTCGCACCGTGCGCCTCCACCAGCAGGGCGCTGCGGGCCCCGCGGGAGAGCGCCTCGAAGGCGAGGGCCCCGGTGCCGGCATAGAGGTCCAGCACGCGGGCCCCGTCGATCGCGTGCCAGCCGGCCAGACGGGAGAACAGGGCCTCACGCACCCGGTCGGTGGTGGGACGGGTGCCCTTGCCGGCGCTGCCGGGTATGGGGCGGCCTCCCAGCTCGCCCGCGATGATGCGCGGCATCTCAGCTCCTCTCCACGTCGGGGTCGGCGTCCTGGAGCCGCCGTTCGATGGCAGCCACGAGGTCGGGATGGGTGAGCAGGTCCGGGTCCACGTCCACCACCGTCCGGGCATCCTTGCGGGCTTGCTCGATGGCGTCCACGTCACGCAGTACGTCCAGGTAGCGCAGGGTACGGCCCAGGCCCGACTGCTCATCGCCCACCAGGTCACCCGCTCCGCGGTGCTGGAGGTCCAGTTCGGCCAGGGCGAATCCGTCCGCGGCCCCGGCGATCTGTTCCAGGCGCTGCGAGGTCTCCGATCCGGGGACGGCGCGGGTGTCGAGGAAGGCGATGCCCGGGTGGGTGCCGCGTCCCACGCGACCGCGCAGCTGGTGCAGCTGGGAGACGCCGAAGCGCTCGGCGTCCAGCACGATCATCACCGAGGCGTTGGGGACGTCCACCCCCACCTCGATCACTGTGGTGGCCACCAGCACGTCCACCTCGCCTGCGACCACGCGGGCCATCACGGCCTGCTTCTCCTCGCTGCTGAGACGGCCGTGCAGCACCGCGATCCGGGCGCCGGCCAGCTCCGGACGGGAGGCCAGCCGCCGCGCTGTCTCGGTGACACCACGGGCCGGGAGCTGGGCTTCCTCCGGGCCGACATCGGGGTCGAACAGCACTCCCTCCGGCCCTGCTCCCCCGGCACCGGCCGTGTCCCCGCCATCAGCGCCCGCCTCATCACCTGGTCCGGGATCCGGGGTCGTCCCCTCAGCGGTGTCCGCGCCACCGGTGCCCGTCTCGTCGATGCGGGCGCACACCACGAACACCTGTCTGCCGGCGGCGACCTCCTCGCCTGCGCGCTGCCACATGCGCTGCTCCCACTTGGGCAGGTCCTCGTGCACCACGAAGCTCTCCACGCCGGCCCGCATGCCGGGGCGGTCGCGCAGGGTGACCACATCGAGGTCGCCCATGGTGGCCAGTGCGGCCGTGCGCGGGATCGGGGTGGCGGTCATCACCACCATGTGGGGACTGGCGCCGCCGGGCCCCTTGGTGCGCAGCTGCCGTCGGTGGTCCACACCGAAGCGGTGCTGCTCGTCGATCACCACCAGCCCCAGGGAGGCGAACTCCACCGACTCGGTGAGCAGCGCATGGGTGCCGATTACGATGCCGGCCTCGCCGGAGGTGACGTCCAAAAGAGTGCGTCGTCGTTCGGCGGTGCGCTGGGAGCCGGTGAGCAGCCGCACCCGGGTGGCGTCGGCGTGGCCGTCCAGCTGCCCGGCGCGGGAGAGGTCCCCCAGCAGATCGGTGATGGTGCGGTGGTGCTGCTCGGCGAGCACCTCGGTGGGGGCCAGCAGTGCCGCCTGGTGACCGGAGTCCACGGCCCGCAGCATGGCGCGAAGTGCGATGACCGTCTTGCCGGAGCCCACGTCGCCCTGCAGCAGGACGCTGGTGGGGTGGTCCCGCTCCAGCCGTTCGATGATCTCCTGGCCCACGTACTGCTGCCCCTCGGTGAGCTCGAACGGCAGTCGCTGATCGAAGGCGGGCTGCAGGGGTCCCTCAGCGCGAAGCGCCGGGGCGGGGGTCCGGGCATCGGCCACCCGGCGCTGCGCGAAGATGGTCTGCAGCACGAAGGCTTCCTCGTACACCAGGTGACGCTTCCCTCTGTCCACGTCCTCCCAGGTCAGGGGCTGGTGAAGCAGGCGCATCGCCTCGGGCAGGCGGTCGATGCCGCGGCTGTCCAGAAGTTCCCTGGGCACGGGCTGCTCGAGGTTCTCGACGTGGTCCAGCGCCTTCCGCATCGCACTGCGCACGGTGGCAAGGGCAATGTTCTTGCGCAGCGGGTACACGGGGCGCGGGCGGCGCGCCCGGATCCGGCCGGCGTCGGTGTCCTCGAACTCCTCGTACTGGGGGTGGGTGATCTGTGGGCGGTCGCCCATCTTGTCCCAGCCCACGGTGCCCCACACCATCAGCAGCTTCCCGGGGACCAGGCTGCGTCGATGCCAGGCCACCTGCCCGGGGTTGTAGAGGAAGAAGGTCAGGGGGATGTCGTCGGTGTCGTCGGTGACGCGGGCCTCGAGGATGGTCCCGTGGCGGCTGCGCATCCGGCGCTCCTTCACCGAGACCACCCGCACCTCGGCGCTGACCTCCATGCCCACGTGCACGTTGCGCAGGTGCTCCAAGGGAGCCGGGGTCACGTAGCGGCGCGGGGCCTGGCGGAGCATGGTGTCCAGGTCCAGCAGGCCCAGCTGCTTCATCGCCGTGGCCTCCTTGCCGGCCAGGATCGCGGCGAGCTGGGGCGTGAGCCGGGGGAGCTTCTGCCTGCTGCTCATCAGGACCCTTCTGGCCGGACCGGGGCGCGGAGAGCGGGCGGCAGCCGGCTGGGGGCTGTGTTGAGCGCTCCGACGTGGGACGATGGGTCCCTGGACCGCACCATCGTGCCACTTCGCCGGCGCCTTGTGTCGGAATCCACAACCCGGAGTGGCGCTGCGCCCCTTCTGGTGGGAGGTCACCGTGAGATACACTTCCCAGGTTGCCCCGACCTCCTGGGTGCTCCGCGCCCGTCCGATCTCAGGTCACCGCCTCCGGTGGAGGCTCCCGTGCCAGCGGCCGGCGAGCGGACACCATGGCGTGGGCACCCGAACAGATTTCTATTCCTCAGGAGACTGACAGTGGCTTCCACGTGTGACATCTGCGCCAAGGGCCCGAGCTTCGGCAAGAGCGTGTCCCACTCTCACCGCCGCACCTCGCGCCGCTGGAACCCGAACATCCAGAGTGTGCGCACCCTGATCAACGGCACCAGCAAGCGTCTGAACGTCTGCACCTCCTGCCTCAAGGCTGGCAAGGTGCAGAAGCTCGGCGCCTGAGCTTCGCGGCGGGCACGCGCCCGCATCGCTCGAAGGCCCCCGTCCGTCACGGACGGGGGCCTTCGTCTTTCCCGCCGTCTGGCCCACAGTCGCGTCCGCCGTCCGTTCCACGCTGCCCCGGTCGAAACCGATGTCGGGCAGGCCCCTCAGGTGAGCCAGTCGCGGATCTGCTGCTGCACCCCGGCAGCGGTGTCCGCGTAGAACTCCGCCTCCTCACCGCCGGCGGCAGCGACCCGATGGAAGTGGGCGGAGGTGAAGAACACCTCGTGCAGCAGGTGCGCAGCCCGGCGGCGCAGCATGGCCGTGCGCAGCTGAGCCGCATCGGGCACACCTCCGCCGGCCGGACTGCTGAGCGGCTCCCCGAGCTCAGCTCTCGCCTCGACGTACACGTCCACCTGATGCTCGATCTGGTTCTCGTCCAGCTGCACGTACCAGGGCTCGGCCTGGATCTGGCCGCCGATGAAGGCGAGGTCCCGGGCAGGATCCCCGCGGTGGCTCCACTCCCAGTCCACCAGGCGCGGCACTCCCTGCTCGTCCACGAGCACGTTGGCGGCACTCGCGTCACCGTGGACCAGCAGGCGCTCGGCGTGGTCGAAGGCGGAACGGGCCGATTCCTGGTGCCGCAGGACCGCCGGCCACAGCTCCTCCAGGGTCCGGGCGGCATCGGGCTCGTTGGTCCTCCACCAGGCAAGCGCCTGCTCCGCATCCCGCACCGGGTCACCGACAGCGGCCAGGGCGGTGGCGTCGGCGCCGCCGTGCACGTGCAGGCGCGCCAGCTGCCGGGTCAGCGCCGCCACCAGATCGTCGTTCCAGTCCGCGGCGGGCAGGCGGCGGCCAGGGACCCGAGTGGTGACGACGAACGCCAAGGGCTCCTCCGCGGTGGGCTCGTGGGAGCCGATCGAAGCGGCCGAGAGTCCCTCGGGGACGTGTGCGAGCACTGCGAGCTCAGCACCGAGGGGGTGGGTGAGCTGGGCGATCGGGCGAGTGGGGACCTTCACCACCAGTTCGAGGGCCGGATCGCCACCGCGCACCACAGACCAGGCGCGGAAGGACTCCCCGCTGCCGAGCGGGTGCACCTGCACCTCACCCGGGCCCGGCATCGCCGTGCTCGCCTGGCCATGCCCCGCCACGTGCACGGGCAGGGCCTTGGTCCACCAGTGGTGATGGGCGGCGGCGAGCGCGGCCACCTGGTCGGCGTCGAGCTGGGGCGGGAGCACGGTGCGCGGATCGATCATGCTCACCATGTTCGCAGGACTCCGTGGCCCAGCTGGCCGGATGGTCCGGGCGCTGCCGCCGTTCTCACACGCCGAAGGCGAGTTTCGCGGCCACCAGCAGCATCACGATCCCCACTCCCGCATCGAGCAGTCGCCACGTGGAGGGCCGGTCCAGGACTCCAGCCAGCGCCCGGGCCCCGAGGCCGAGCGTGGTGAACCACACGGCACTGGCGAGCATAGCGCCGGCGGCGAAGGCCCACCGCAGCTGCCCGAACTGGTTGGCGATCCCGCCGACCATCAACACGGTGTCCAGGTACACGTGGGGGTTCAGGAACGTGAGTGCGAGGGTGGTCAGCACCACCGATCGCGCGGAGGCGGCGCCTGGGCCTCGAGTCTGCCGGGCCTGACCGCGGAGCGGAACGACCGCAGGGCGAAGAGGATCAGGTAGACCACGCCTCCCCAGCGCAGCACGGTCAGGAGCCAGGGTGCAGCAGCAGCGAGAGCCCCGATCCCAGCGGTTCCCACGGCGATCAGCGCTATGTCGGCCAGTGCGCACAGGGCGATCACCGTGCCGATGTGCTCTCGGCGGATGCCTTGACGCAGCACCCAGGCGTTCTGGGCACCGATCGCGACGATCAGGCCCAGCCCGGTGCCGGCGCCCGCGAGGAGCACCGGCACCAGCTGATCGCTCACCGGAGCATCATCCCCGGTCCGGGAGCAGGCGGCATCATGCGGGCTGCTCCACCTCGACCTGGTCGAAGGTCGCGGTGTCGATGACGGCGCGGAAGAACACCTCGCCCGCCACCACCTTGTCGTACATGGCGTCCGCCTCGGTCACACCGATGGTCTCGATCTGGGCGGCGATGCCGTGCTCGGCACAGAAGTCCAGCATCTCCTGGGTCTCGGCGATACCGCCGATGTTGGAGCCGGCCAGCACCTTGGAGCCACCGATGAGGGAGCCGAAGCCCAGCTTCTGCTGCTCCGGCGGCAGCCCCACCACGGCCATCACGCCGCGCGGGGTGAGCAGGGAGAGGTACTTGTCCACCGGGATGTCGGCGCTGATGGTGTTGAGGATCAGGTCGAACTCGCCGCGGTGGTCGCGGAAGAAGCCGTCCTCGGTGGTGGCGAGCATGCGGGTGGCGCCCATGTCGATCGCCAGCTGCTCCTTCTTCAGGCTGCGGGAGAGCACGGTGACCTCGGCGCCCATCTTGGCGGCGATCTGCACACCCATGTGGCCCAGCCCGCCCAGTCCCAGCACGGCCACGCGCTTGGCACGTTCGCCGTCCTCGGACTGGACCTTCTCCCCGGCGTCCCAGCGGGCCAGTGGCGAGTAGGTGGTGATGCCGGCGCACAGCAACGGGGCCGCGACGTCGAAGTTCAGGGCATCGGGGATGCGCAGCACGAAGCGCTCGTTGACCACGACCTTCTCGCTGTAGCCGCCCTGGGTGATGGTGCCGTCCACGTCCTCGGCGTTGTAGGTGCCGACGGAGCCGTTCAGGCAGCTCTGCTCCTCGTCCATCGCGCACTGCTCGCATTCGCCGCAGGCGTTGACCAGGCAGCCCACACCGACGCGGTCGCCCACCTTGTACCGGGTGACGTCCTCACCGACGGCCTCCACGATCCCGGCGATCTCGTGGCCCACGCACAGGGGGAAGTGCGCCTCGCCCCACTCGTTGCGGATGGTGTGGATGTCGCTGTGGCAGATCCCGGCGGCCTTGATGTCGATCACGACGTCATCGGGACGCGGATCGCGGCGCTCGATCTCGGTGACCTGGAACGGCTGGTCGGGACCGGTCTTCTGCAGGGCCTTGACGGTGAAGGGCATGGGATCCTCCTCGGGGTGCGCTCAGGGAGCGCAGCAGTGTGATCGTGACGGGTCAACGGTAGCCGTCGACGGTGGGAGTGGGATGACAGGAGTGCCGAGACTGAGATCGTCGGCCCCGGAGCAAGCGCCCGGGTTCCTCCCCAGCGTTGCGTCGTCCCCAGTGCGGTTGCGGGGCTTGGTTTGTCGGAGCCTGTTCCTAGTGTTGGGTGCAGGTGGAAGGGCCAGGTCATTGGCCTTTTCGTGATCAGTGATCCCGTGAGTGCAGGGAAGGGGGTGGGGGGAGATGCCGTCGTACAGCTTCGGTCCGGGCGGGCTTGTCGAGGAGCCTCGTCGCGTGCCCCGCCGCGCTCCTGTCACCATCGGCGGCCCGCCCCCATCGCCTCCCAGGTCCACGGTGCAGGCGCGTACCCCGCTCACGGAGGAGACCGTCGCCGAACGGGCAGGAATCGACGCCGACACCCCGCAGGGTGATGCGGCCGTGCGCTTGCTCGCGCTCCAGCGTCACCAGTCCGCCGAGCACGCCCGCCTACTGCGTGAACTCGCACCACTATGGGTGGCACCCGAGGACGGTGAGTCCGCCCCGGATGACCGTGAGGAAGCAGACCTCGTGGTCGCGGTCGCCCTGCGCACCACCACAGTGCGGGCCGGGACCCTGCTGCGCGACGCCCATCTGGCCATCGACGAACTACCGCGCCTGTTCGCGCGCCTGGAGGCCGGGGACCTGCCGGTGGAGTGGCATCAGCGGATCCTGCGCTCGGTGCGGGAACTCACCCCGGCCCAGCGGTCCGAGCTCGACACTCGCGTGGCGGCCTGGGACCTCGCCTCGATCCCCGTCCAGCGCTTCCGTCGTGAGCTGCGGCTGCTGATCGCCTGGCTCCACCAGGCCGGGCAGAACGCGCCACGCCCGGAGGACCTGCGCGACGTCGCACTCGAGGGATCCCTGGTGGATGACGGCACCGCGACCCTGCGGATCACCGGCCCGGTCCCCGAGATCCTCTCCCTGGCACGCCGGCTCGACGCGAGTGCCCGCGCTGTCCAGGACCATCAGCGCCGCGCCCTCGCCGACGGCGCCCCGATCCCCTTCGACCCCGACGGCGCCGCGGCCCTGAACGGGTCACCCCTCACGTTGGCTGCCCTGCGCTACGCGATCCTCACCGGATCCGTGCTCGAGACCGGCGGCATCGAGGTTCCCACCGAGCGGTTCCGCCTGAACGTGACCGTGCCGGTGATGACCCTGATGGGGTTCTCCGACGCCCCCGGGGTGGTGGACGGCACCGTCCCTGTCCCCGCCTCGATGGCCCGCATGATCGCCGCACGCGAGCCGTTCTGGTACCGGGTGCTCACCGACCCGGTCACCGGCACCTTCATCCCCGCCGCGGCCAGCAGCTACCGGCCACCCACCGCGATGCTCGAGCACCTGCGCATGGAGAACCCGGTATGCGCGGTCCCCGGGTGCACCCGCGCCAGCACCAGCCGCGCCGAGGCCGACCACATCCAGGAGTACGACCACACCGACCCCGCCTCCGGCGGCCCGACCTGCGTGAGCAACCTCCACCTGCTGTGCTTCACCCACCACCGGTTGAAGACCCGCGGGATGATCGACCCGGTACGCGGACCCGACGGCACCACCCGCTGGAACATCGGCACCGAACGGGATGATCGGTCTCGAAGCCCCGGCAAGAACCGACCTCGCGCCACCGCGAGCATCCCCGCGAACCGTGATCTCGCCACGCCCACCCTGGCCTCGGCACTGCTGGACGCCTGGGAACAGCACCACTGGGAACAAGAGATTAAAGCCCTCATGCGCAACGGCGCCTTCGACGAACCCGACGAGCTCGACCACGAGGACTACCTGCGCCGCACCGCACCGCCGCCGTTCTGATCTGCGCTGCCGTTCTGACGGAGGGCAGTGGATCGCGATCGCGCTACGGCACCTCTATGCGCTCACTTCGGATCGCGACCGTGCCAGCGGTCTGGAGACGGATGATCCATCAAGCGTGATCAGCCGAAGTGGTCGAACCCCTCGCCGGTGATCGGTTCACCGTCCAACAGCACACGAGGGGCCGGCTGGCCGACGTGCTCGCGGATCACTCCGATCACCCGGAACCCCTGTGGCACCGCGCCAGGGGCGAAGGTGGCGAGCATCGCGTGCTCCTCCCCGCCGTGCAGCACCCAGTCCCACGGGTCTGCATCCAGCACTGAAGCCGGCACAGCCAGTGCGTCGACGTCACCGCCCAGGGCCGTGGCGTCGAGGTCCACCTGCACGCCGGAGGCGACGGCGATGCGGCCACCGTCGCGCACCAGTCCGTCGGACAGGTCCATCATGGCGGTCGCTGCCCTGCCGCTCGCCCATCCCAGGGACAGGTCCGGATCCGGGGCGTTGTGCCAGGCCACCAGTCCCTCCAGCTGAGTGAGGAGAGCGGGATCCAGCGGGGTGGTGGCGGGGTGGGAGGGCGGAGCCGCCGGAGTCCCGCCCGTCCCCGGGGCGATGAGCACCGTGCCGTCCCCCTTCACCTGGACCCTTCCGGAGAGCACCGCTGCCAGGCCAGCGGCGGAGCGTCCCAGGGCGGGGCTGCCGATGGCGAGGACATCCCTGGGGCGCGCGCCGCTGCGCAGCACTGCCCGTTCCCCCTCCCTGAGTGCCCCGACGGCGGTGATGGTGAGGGTGGGCCTGTCCGCTCGCCCCAGGTCGCCGCCCACCAGCTGGGCGCCGTCCTCCCTTGCACGCCGGGTGAGTCCTTCGGTGACCTGCTCGAACCAGTCCACCGGGGTGTCCGCGGGCATGGACACGGCGGCGACCAGGGCGATCGGCCGGGCGCCCATCGCGGCCACGTCGGCCAGGTTCTGCACGGCGGCCTTGTGGCCGATCCAGCGCGGACAGGTGGTGTGCGCGAGGAAGTCGAAGCCCTCGACCATGGTGTCGGTGGTGATCACCAGTCGGGTACCGGGAAGGTCCACCACGGCAGCGTCATCCCCCGGCCCCACCTCGACCCGATCGCCCCCAGGGACATGGGTGAGCAGCCGGGCGAGGATCCCGGCTTCGCCGAGGTGCTCGCTGGTCCCCGGGCTCTGCTGCTGGCTCATGCCCCCAGTGTGCCGGAGGGACCGGGTCTCGTGCGCCGGGCGCGCAGCGTGCCGTGCCTGCACCGACGGTAGGCTCGACTGGTGCCCCTTCGATCCTGCCCGTCCACCCTGCACGCCCGTCCGTGCCGCCCCCGTCGTGCCCGACTGCTCGCGGCCTCTGCTGTGGTGGCGCTGCTGGGTGGCCTCGCGGCCTGCGGCACGGTGACGGTGCCGGCCGGGCCTGCGGCCTCGGACCCGCTGTGCGCTGAGATCGTGTTGGGAGCACCGCACGAGATGCTGGGGCTGGAGCGCAGCGAGACCAGTTCCCAGGGCACCGTGGCCTGGGGTTCCGGCGAGGACACCGTGGTGCTGCGCTGTGGCGTGGAGCCTCCCGGCCCCACCACCGATGCCTGCACCCGCTTGGAGGACCCCAGCGGCGTGCAGGTGGACTGGATCGTGCGCGAGCAGGACGAGATCGTGCTGCTGACCACCTACGGGCGCGTCCCCGCGGTCGACATCTCCGTGCCGCGCTCCGTGGCCCCGGATCAGCCCTCGGCCGCCGCCCTGGACATGGGCCGCCTGGTGGATGCCACGATCCCCGCCATCGACCATTGCGTGGGCGCCGGCGACGTGTCCTGAAGACCGCCCGCGGCGACCCGGTCCTCGCAGGAGGTTCGGATCGGTACGGGCAGCTCCGCGCTGGTCAGCGCAGGCCGATACGGCGGGTGAGCGCCTGCTCCACCAGATCCGTGATCAGCGCGGTGTAATCCACGCCCATGTTGGCCCACAGCACCGGGAACATCGAGTACGGGGTGAAGCCGGGCATGGTGTTGACCTCGTTGACGATGACCTGGCCCTCGTCGGTGACGAACACGT
The DNA here is from genome assembly GCF_016907455.1 of Brachybacterium muris. Classification (NCBI taxonomy): domain Bacteria; kingdom Bacillati; phylum Actinomycetota; class Actinomycetes; order Micrococcales; family Dermabacteraceae; genus Brachybacterium; species Brachybacterium muris. Next base: position 1,930,491 of record NZ_JAFBCB010000001.1, read on the forward strand.
CCACCCGGGCCAGCCCTTCCAGCCCCAGGATCTCGAAGGCCTGGGCGGCCACGTGCCGCACCTCCTCCAGCACCGCGTCCGGCAGCTGGGCGGGCACCTGGATGTCCACGGTGCCCTTGCCGAAGTACTTGGACTCGTAGTCGTAGAACTCGAGGTCCTCCCCCACCTTCACCTCACCGGGCACGGTGGTGCGGGGCTCGGCGCCGTCGATGCCCTGGAGCACACCGCACTCGACCTCGCGTCCGGACACGGCCTGCTCGATCACCACAAGAGGGTCCTGGGCGAAGGCCGCCTGGAGGGCGGCCTCCAGGTCCTCCTCGCGCGTCACGCGGGTCACGCCCAGGCTGGAGCCTGCGCGGGAGGGCTTCACGAACCAGGGCAGGGGGTGCTCCGTACGCAGGTGCTCGAGCACGGCGCGCGGCTGGCGCTCCCACCGGTCCTGGTGCACCACGATGCCGGGGGCACAGGTGAGCCCACCGGCCTCGAGGGCGCGCTTCGTGCTCGCCTTCTCCATGCACAGGGCGGAGGCCAACACACCGCTTCCCACGTAGGGCACGTCCAGCAGGTCCAGCGCACCCTGGATGGTGCCGTCCTCGCCGTACGAGCCGTGCAGCAGGGGGAAGACCACGTCGATCTCGGCCAGGGGTTCCACGCGGCCGTCACGCACCACGCGCAGCAGCATCGGTTCGCCGGGGCGGTGGGCCGCGGCCGGCAGCAGCACCTCGGGGCCGTCCTCGGTGACCTCAGGGGCGCGCCCGCCCACCATCGACCACGCCGCGGGATCGTCGGATACCTGCACGTACCGGCCATCGCGGGTGACCCCCACGGCGATCACCTCGTACTTCTCGCGATCGATCGCGCCGAGGATGCCGCCTGCGGTCACGCACGAGATGCCGTGCTCCCCGCTGCGGCCGCCGAACAGGAGTGCAACGGTGGTCGTCATCGGGCCAGCGTAATCACTCCGGTCGCACTGATCGTGACAGCAGGGCCGTGGTGACCTGCTCGATGCTCGCGCCGTGATCCACCACCGCCACCACGGCGCGGGTGATCGGCATGTCCACCCCCAGCCGCTCGGCGAGATCAGCCACGGCCCGGGCGGTGGCCACGCCCTCGGCGGTCTGGCCCACCTCGGCCACGGCCTGCTCGATGCTCAGCCCGCGCCCCAGTGCCAGGCCCAGACGATGGTTGCGGCTGAGCGGGGAGGCGCAGGTGGCCACCAGGTCGCCCATCCCGGCCAGGCCCGCGAAGGTCTCCCGGGTGCCGCCGAGCGCCACCCCGAGCCGGGTGATCTCGGCCAGGCCCCGCGTGATGAGGGAGGCGGTGGTGTTGTGGCCGTGGCCGAGGCCCGATGCGGCTCCGACGGCGATCGCGACCACGTTCTTCACGGCCCCGGCGATCTCCACGCCCATGACGTCGGTGGAGGTGTAGGCCCGCAGGTAGGGGGCGTCGCACCAGCGGGCGAAGGTGCCGGCCAGTTCCTCGCTCGGTGCGGCGACGACGGTGCCGCAGGGACGGCGGTCGGCGATCTCCGCGGAGAGGTTCGGGCCGGACAGCACCCCCACCAGGTCCTGGCGTGCTGCACCGGCCTGGATCAGCACCTCGCTGATGCGGGCATCGGTGCCGCGCTCGATGCCCTTGGTCAGGGACAGCACCGGAACAGCCGGCAGACCGCTCGCGAGTCCCGGCTGTTCCCGCCAGGAGGAGAGGGTTGCGCGCAGGGACTGGGCAGGCACGGCGACGACCAGTCCCTCGGCTCCGTCGAGCGCGTCCTGGATCCGCGAGGTGGCGGTGACAGAGGCGGGCAGTTCGTGCTCGCCCAGGTAGCTGTGGTTGGTGTGGTGCTCAGTGATCTCCTCGGCCACCTCCTCGCGGCGGGCCCACACCACCACATCGTTGCCGGCGTCCGCGAGGACCTGCGCGAAGGTGGTGCCCCAGCTGCCGGCGCCCAGTACTGCCAGTCGAGTCATGATCGCTCCTGTCGTCGAGGCCTTCGCTGCCGGGGGTGGCCCTCCTCGGGCCGGTACGCGTCCTTGCGCGGGTCGTATCGCCGGGCGGGAGGCTCTTCGTGCCGCAGCTCAGCCAGCATCTGGGTGATCGTGTCCATCAGCTCTGCGGTGATCCGCACCGCGGCCTGCTGAGTGCTCTCGCCCTCGGAACGCTCGGCACGGATCGGCTCGCCCACCCGCACCATCACTCGCCGGCCGGGACCGGGGCGAGGGACCGTCGAACCCTGCGGCCACAGCAGGTGGGAGCCCCAACAGGCCACGGGGATCAGCGGCACCTGGGTGTCCAGGGCCAGACGGGCCGCCCCCAGACGGGCCTGCATCGGCCAGGAATCGGGATCACGGCTGTAGGTGCCCTCGGGGAACACCATGATCATCTCGCCACGGCGCAGGGCCGCCCGGGCCGCATCGAGCGCGTCGGTCGAGCGGGACGTTCCGCGCAGCACGGGGATCTGCCCTGTGCGACGGATCAGGGTGCCGAGCACGGGGATGCGGAACAGTGACTCCTTGGCCAGGAACCGCGGCGCGACACCGGCGGCGTGCAGCAGGTGCCCGTAGGCGAAGGCGTCGAAGGGGCCCAGGTGATTGCCGCAGACGACGGCCCCGCCAGGGCGCTGCAGATGCTCGGCTCCGGCCCAGACGGGGCGGGCGAGGATGCTGAGAGCGGGGCGCAGGACGAACTGGAGCGCCCCGATGATCGCACCAGAGCGTCGCTCGGGCGGGCGCGCGGCCCCCAGGTCCCAGCTGCGCGCGATGGCACGCCGACCGCGCGGCCCCCGCAGGGGCCCGGCCGGCGACCTGGTGCGCATCAGCGGGAGGGGTGCTCGGTGCCCCGCCCCAGGGCCTTGCGCACCGCCTGCGACCCGACCGACCGGACCGGGCGACCGCTGGTGAGGGTGCGGCGACGCAGGGTGGTGGGTGACCGCCGCGCCAGGGTGTTGACGGCGGCGGCATGCATCAGGCGGCGCGGGCCGTACTTCAGCCGACCGCGGATCGAGCGGTACTTCACCGCGGTGGTGACCTGGAGCAGCTGACCGCCGGGCAGCAGCGCCACCCCGATGCGCACCTGCAGGTCCTCGTCGTCGTCGCGGATCAGCGCTTCGCTGCCCACCACCTCATCTGCCAGGTACTCCTTGGCAGGCGGGGGCACCATGTCCAGCAGGCGCACGGCCTCGTCGCGCAGCGCGAGCAGGCCGCGCCTGCCCAGCGGCGTGTTCTCGTGGGAGAAGATCGCCTCTGCCCACACGCGCGGATCGGTCTCGTCCACACCGCGGGTGGGGACGATCACCACGTCGCAGTAGTCCGGCACGGGGATGTCGCGCAGGGCCAGCGAGGTGGAGGCCGTGGTGTGACCCTCGGTCATCTCAGTCCTCCCAGAACTCGGCCCCGAGCGCCGTAAGCTTCTCGCGGAACTGCTCGTAGCCGCGGTCGATCAGGTCGATGCCGTGGATCGCGGAGACGCCCTCCGCGCCGAGCGCGGCGATCAGGTACGAGAAGCCGCCGCGCAGGTCCGGCACGGTGATCTCGGCACCGTGGAGGGTCTTCGGTCCGGAGATCACTGCGGAGTGGTTGAAGTTGCGGCGGCCGAAGCGGCAGCTGGAGCCGCCCAGGCACTCGCGGTACACCTGGATGTGGGCACCCATGTCGTTCAGGGCCGAGGTGAAGCCCAGGCGGTTCTCGTACACCGTCTCGTGGACGATGGAGATGCCGTCGGCCTGCGTGAGCGCGACCACGAGGGGCTGCTGCCAGTCGGTCATCAGCCCGGGGTGGACGTCGGTCTCCACCGCGATCGCCTTCAGCGGCGTACCGGGATGGTAGAACCGGATGCCCTCCTCGGAGATGTCGATCCCGCCGCCGATCTTGCGGAAGGTGTTCAGGAACGTCGCCATCGGCTTCTGCTGGGCACCGCGCACGAACACCGAGCCCTTCGTCACCAGGGCCGCGCAGGCCCAGGAGGCGGCCTCGATGCGATCCGGGATCGCCACGTGCTCGTAACCGCCCAGGGTGTCCACACCCTCGATGATGATGGTGCGGTCGGTCTGCACGGAGATGATCGCGCCCATCTTCTGCAGCACGGCGATCAGGTCCTCGATCTCGGGCTCCACCGCGGCGTTGGTCAGCTCGGTGACGCCCTCGGCCCGCACAGCGGTCAGCAGCACCTGCTCCGTGGCGCCGACACTGGGGTACTCCAGATGGATGTTGGCGCCGTGGAGGCCGTCCGGCGCGGTGATGTAGATGCCCATCTCACGCTTGTCCACCACGGCACCGAAGCTGCGCAGCACGTCGAGGTGGTAGTTGATCGGCCGGTCACCGATGCGGCAACCGCCCAGGTCCGGGATGATCGCCTCGCCGAGCCGGTGCAGCAGGGGGCCGCAGAACAGGATCGGGATGCGGGAGCTGCCGGCGTGGGCGTCGATGTCGGCCACGTGGGCCTTCTCCACTGCGGAGGGATCCATGCGGATCACTCCGCTCTCGACGTCGCGCTCCACCTTGACGCCGTGGACCTTCAGCAGTTCACCGACGATCTGGACGTCCCGGATGTCCGGGACAGACCGCAGCACGCTGGGCTGCTCCCCGAGCAGGGCGGCCACCATCGCCTTGGAGACGAGGTTCTTCGCACCGCGCACGGTGATCTCGCCGTCGAGGGTGTGGCCTCCACGCACATGGAATGTCGAGCTCATAGTGTCCTTGCTCCGCTGGACGAGCGCCGCGGCGCCCGCTTGTTTGACCGGCTCACCATACCGGAGCACCCCGCTCGCGGTCCGCGAGGGATCTCTCAGGCATCCGTCCGGTCGGTCCGGCCGCGTCCACTCCTTCGGCCTGCCACTGGGGCGTGACACGGACGGTGTCACACCCCACTCGGTCAGGCGGACTCGGCGTTGCGGGCAGGGAGGGTCTTGGGGAGCCAGGAGGGGCGACGCGCCTCGAAGGCGGTGATGTCGGCCTCATGGCGCAGCGTCAGGCCGATGTCGTCCAGGCCCTCCATCAGCCGCCAGCGGGTGTAGTCGTCCACGTCGAAGCGGAAGGTCGCATCGGCCGCATGGACCTGGCGCTCCACCAGGTCCACGGTGATCTCCGTGCCGGGGGTCTCCTCGAGGATCTTCCACAGCTGCTCAATGTCGTCCTGCGCCAGCTGCGCTGCGACTAGCCCCTGCTTGCCGGCGTTGCCGCGGAAGATGTCAGCGAAGCGCGAGGACAGCACGGCCTTGAACCCGTAGTCGCGCAGCGCCCACACGGCGTGCTCGCGGGAGGAGCCGGTGCCGAAGTCGGGGCCGGCCACCAGCACGGAGCCGGAGCGGTAGGCGTCCTGGTTCAGCACGAACTCGGGGTCGTTGCGCCAGGCGGAGAACAGGCCGTCGTCGAAACCGGTCTTGGTGACGCGCTTGAGGTACACGGCGGGGATGATCTGGTCGGTGTCGACGTTGCTGCGGCGCAGAGGGACACCGATACCGGTGTGGGTGGAGAAGGCTTCCATCGGGATGCTCCTGGGGTCTGTTGGTTCGAAGGTCCGGTCGTACCTTGTGGCAGGGTCCTCGCGGGTGTGGCGCGAGGGGCTGCTCAGGCCACCGTGACGAGGTCGGAGGGGGAGGACAGGGTGCCGCGCACGGCGGTGGCGGCGGCCACCACCGGGGAGACCAGGTGGGTGCGGCCGCCCTTGCCCTGACGCCCCTCGAAGTTGCGGTTGGAGGTGGAGGCGGCCCGCTCTCCCGGCTTCAGCTGGTCGGGGTTCATGCCCAGGCACATCGAGCAGCCGGCCTGGCGCCACTCGGCACCGAAGTCGAGGAAGTCGCGGTCCAGTCCCTCCTGCTCGGCCTGCAGGCGCACGCGCGCCGAGCCGGGCACCACCAGCACCCGCACCTCGGGGTGCTTGGTCTTGCCGCGGATGACATCGGCGAAGGCGCGCAGGTCCTCGATGCGACCGTTGGTGCACGACCCCATGAACACGGTGTCCACCTTGATGTCCTTCAGCGGGGTGCCGGGGACCAGGTCCATGTACTCCAGTGCGCGCTCGGCCGCGACGCGGGCGTTGTCCTCGGCGAAGTCCTCGGGCGCGGGCACGGCGGCGCTCAGCGGCAGGCCCTGGCCGGGGTTGGTGCCCCAGGTGACGAAGGGCTCCAGCTGGTCGGCGTCGATGGTGACCTCGGTGTCGAACACGGCGTCGTCATCACTGCGCAGGGTGCTCCAGTACTCGACGGCCTCGTCCCAGGCCTCGCCCACCGGGGCGTGGGGACGGCCCTGGACGTAGTCGAAGGTGGTCTGGTCCGGGGCGATCATGCCCGCGCGGGCACCGGCCTCGATGGACATGTTGCAGATCGTCATGCGCCCCTCCATAGAGAGGTCACGGATCGCCTGGCCGCGGTACTCCAGCACGTAGCCGGCGCCGCCGCCGGTGCCGATCTTCGCGATCACCGCGAGGATGATGTCCTTCGCGGTGACACCCGGCTTCAGCGAGCCCTCGATGTTGATGGCCATGGTCTTGAACGGGGTCAGCGGCAGGGTCTGGGTGGCCATCACGTGCTCCACCTCGCTGGTGCCGATGCCGAAGGCTAGAGCCCCGAAGGCACCGTGGGTGGAGGTGTGGGAGTCGCCGCACACCACGGTGATTCCGGGCATGGTCAGGCCCAGCTGCGGGCCCACCACGTGCACGATGCCCTGGTCCTTGTCGCCCAGGGAGTGGATGCGCACCCCGAACTCCTCGGCGTTGCGGCGCAGGGTCTCGATCTGCGTGCGCGAGGTGATGTCCGCGATCGGCTTGTCGATGTCGATCGTGGGGGTGTTGTGGTCCTCGGTGGCGAGGGTCTGGTCCACCCGGCGCAGGGCGCGGCCCTCCTGCCGCAGGCCGTCGAAGGCCTGAGGGCTGGTGACCTCGTGGATCAGGTGGAGGTCGATGTAGAGCAGATCCGGCTCGCCGTTCTCTCCGCGGCGCACCACGTGGTCCGCCCAGACCTTCTCCGCCAGCGTTCCCGCCATGGATGATCCTTCCCCGCGTCCGGATCGCGGACGCCTGCTGTTCGTGCGTCCGGGATACGGACGCGTTGCTGCCATCACCCGAGTGCCGGGTGCACCACGCCATCCTGCGGCGAATCCCACTCCCCGACACTTGCGTCTCACAGACTAAGACGGGCAGTATCGGACCATGGACACCACATCGACGGAGAACGGCAGTGGCGTCGGCGTTCTCGACAAGGCCGCGATCGTTCTCAGCGCCCTCGAGGCCGGCCCCGCCACCCTGGCCCAGCTCGTGCAGTCGACGGGCCTCGCCCGCCCCACCGCCCACCGTCTCGCGGTGGCGCTCGAGTACCACCACCTGGTGACCCGCGACATGCAGGGCCGCTTCGTGCTGGGCCCGCGCCTGGGGGAGCTCGCCGCCGCCGCCGGCGAGGACCGCCTCCTGGCCGCCGCCGGGCCCGTGCTGGCCGCACTGCGCGACCACACCGGGGAGTCCGCTCAGCTGTACCGCCGCCAGGGAGACCACCGCATCTGCGTGGCCGCGGCCGAGCGCCCCATCGGCCTGCGCGACTCCGTGCCGCTGGGAGCGACCCTGACCATGAAGGCCGGCTCAGCCGCGCAGATCCTGCTGGCCTGGGAGGAACCCGACCGACTGCACCGCGGCCTGCTGGGCGCCCGCTTCACCGCGACCCAGCTCTCGGCCGTGCGCCGACGCGGATGGGCACAGTCCATCGGTGAGCGCGAGCCCGGCGTGGGATCGCTCTCCGCCCCGGTCCGCAGCTCCAACGGACGCGTGGTGGCGGCGCTGAGCATCTCCGGCCCCATCGAGCGCCTCACCCGGCAGCCCGGCCGCCTGCACGCCACCTCGGTGATGAGCTCTGCGAACCACCTCACCGAGATGCTGCGCCGCGCGGGAGGCTGAATCAGGCCCTCCCGGTCCGGTCAGCCACTCCTGGTGCGCCTACGCCCTCTCGACCCAGACGGGGGTGTGGGCGAACCTGAGCACGGTGACCAGCTGGCGCGGAGCAGCGATCCGATCGGAGTGTCGGGGATCCTTCTCCCCCGCCACCACCATCATCGACGCCCCTTCGCTGGCCTGCACCAGTTCCCTCGGGGAATCGCTGGTGGGGATGGTCACCCCCTGCACCTCGACACCGGGATGCGTGCGCGCAATCTCATCCCGCACCTCGGCCAGGACCTCCTGGGCCCGCTGCTCGTCCGCGTCCGCGCGGGCAACCAGCTGGATGGGGCGGCCGTAGCAGGCGGCGAGCTCAGCTGCCCGCAGGGCGGCCTCCTGGCCTCGCGGATGGTGGATCAGACCGATCGGGCCGTCGACATCAGGCCTGCCTCGCACCACCACCACGGGACAGTGCGCCCTGGCGGCGAGTGCGAGGCTCTTGGAGCCGACGATGATGGCGAGCAGCCTCCCCAGCCCGCGGCCTCCCACCACGATCACCTCGGAGCGGGCACTGGCCCCCACCAGCACGGGGACGGGGTTGCCGTCGATGATCTGCGAGGTGATGGTGAGCTCGGGGCGGAGCTCGCGTGCGATCGCGACAGCGTCCTCGATCAGGCCGTCGGCCGCACCCCGGATCCCCGACCCGGTTACGCCAGGGATAGGGTCGGTGTTGACATCGAGTTCGGTCCAGACGAAGGCGTGGACCAGGTGCAGGTGACCACCGATCACATGGGCGTGGTGAGCAGCCCAGCGGACGGCATCGTCCGCTTCTGGTGAGTCGAACACACCGACGGTCACGCGCGGAGTTGTGACGGGGCTCATACAACGACTGTACGCCGGAGGCCGCGCGGGCGCACCGCTTCTGGTCCTTGTGGGCGCCCGGTCCCGCACATGAAGAAGGAGCCGGCGCCCATGGCAGCCGGCTCCTGCTTCCTGCTGGTACCCCGTACCGGATTTGAACCGGTGTTACCGCCGTGAGAGGGCGACGTCCTGGGCCGCTAGACGAACGGGGCTCCACACCCTGCACAGAACCCTGTGACAGAGAGCAAGTGCAGCCCCGAAGGACTGCACTTCGTACCCCGTACCGGATTTGAACCGGTGTTACCGCCGTGAGAGGGCGGCGTCCTAGGCCGCTAGACGAACGGGGCGCGGCCGGATCGACCGAAGTCGATCAGCGCTGGGGTACCTGGACTCGAACCAAGAACAACTGAACCAGAATCAGCCGTGTTGCCAATTACACCATACCCCATGGTCAGAGCACGTTTTCAAGATCTTCTCGGCGGTGATCCTCCTGAGGCGGAGGGCTCGTGGCCGGGCTTCTCTCGGAAGCGTACCGGGAGACGACTCTAGCGAATCCTCGGCCGCATGACAAAGCGAAAGGGCCGTTCGGCCGTGTGAGGCTGCGCACCCAGTGCACCTCACGCGGCCGAACGACCCGACCGGCGGGGCTCAGGCGGCCAGGCGGTCCCGCAGAGCGCGCAGTCGCACGAGGCTGGAGGGTTTGCCCAGCAGCTCCATCGACTCGAACAGCGGCGGGGAGATGCGGCGGCCGGAGATGGCGCTGCGCAACGGCCCGAAGGCCAGGCGCGGCTTGATGCCCATGTCCTCGACGATGGCGGTGCGCAGCACGTCCTCGAGTGCGGCAGCGGTGAAGGAGTCCTCCGGCACCGCCTCGACCTCGGTCACGGCGCGATCCAGCACCGCAGCAGGGTCGTCCCCGATCTTCTTCAGGGCGTCGTCCTCGACCACCAGGGCCGCGTCGTCCACGAACAGGAAGCGCAGCAGGTCCGGGGCCTCGCCCAGCAGGTTCATGCGCGTCTGGACCAGCGGGGTGGCGGCGGCCAGCAGAGCTCGCTGCTCGGCGGTGACCGTCTCCCCCAGCACGCCTGCCTGCTGGAGGTAGGGGATCATCCGCTCGGTGAGCTCGGCCTCGGGCAGCAGGCGGATGTGGTCGGCGTTGATGGCGGTGGCCTTCTTGATGTCCACGCGGGCGGGGTTGGGGTTCACGCCGGTGGCGTCGAACCTCTCCACGAACTGCTCGCGGCTGAACACGTCCTGGTCGGCGCTGTAGCCCCAGCCCAGCAGGGCCAGGTAGTTGACCATGCCCTCGGGCAGGAAGCCCTGCTCGCGGTACAGGAACAGATTGGACTCGGGGTCGCGCTTGGAGAGCTTCTTGTTGCCCTCCCCCATCACGTACGGCAGGTGGCCGAACTCCGGGATCCTCTCGGCCACGCCGATGTCCATCAGGGCGCGGTACAGGGCGATCTGGCGGGGGGTGGAGGACAGGATGTCCTCGCCGCGCAGCACGTGCGTGACGCGCATCAGGGCATCGTCCACCGGGTTCACCAGGGTGTAGAGCGGCTGGCCGTTGGCGCGCACCACCACGTAGTCGGGGGTGGAGCCGGCCTTGAAGGTGATCTCCCCGCGCACCATGTCGGTGAAGGAGATGTCGACGTCGGGCATCCGCAGGCGCCATGTGGGCTCACGACCCTCTGCACGGAAGGCGGCCTTCTGCTCCTCGGTGAGCTCGCGGTCGTAGCCGTCGTAGCCCAGCTGCGGGTCACGGCCGGCGGCGACGTGGCGGGCCTTGGTCTCCTCAGCGGTGGAGTAGGACTCGTAGATGTGCCCGGCGTCCTTGAGCTTGGCGATCACGTCCTGGTAGATCTCGCCGCGCTGGGACTGACGGTACGGGCCGTGGGGGCCTCCCACCTCGACACCCTCGTCCCAGTCGATGCCGAGCCAGCGCATGGCGTCCAGCAGCTGGTGGTACGACTCCTCGCTGTCGCGGGCGGCGTCAGTGTCCTCGATGCGGAAGATCAGCTTGCCGCCGTGGTGGCGGGCGTGGGCCCAGTTGAACAGGGCCGTGCGCACCATGCCGACGTGCGGGGTGCCGGTGGGACTGGGGCAGAACCGTACCCGCACCTCCTCGGGCTCAGAGGTGGTGGGGGTGACGGTGTCGCCGGTGGTGGTCACGCGGGATGCTCCTCGATGGGGACGGATGTATGTGGTCGATGCAGGTGCGGCGCCTGGGGGCGCGCCGGAACGGTGGTTCGTCGGATCGGTTCGCCGGTGCGGGGTCGTTCAGCGCCGCACGACGGGGTTGGTGAGGGTGCCGATCCCTTCGATGGTCACGTCGATGCTGGATCCGGCCTCGACGGTGCGCACGCCGGCGGGGGTGCCGGTGAGGATCACGTCACCGGGAAGCAGGGTCATCACCTGGGAGATCTCGGAGACGATCTCCTCGATCGAGCGGATCATGTCGGCGGTGGTGCCGTCCTGGGCGCTCTCACCGTCCACGCTGGAGGTGATCGACAGCGCGGAGGTGTCCAGGTCGGTCTCGATCCAGGGGCCGATCGGGCAGGAGGTGTCGAAGGCCTTGGCCCGCAGCCACTGCTTCTCCTCGCGCTGGGCATCCCGGGCGGTGAGGTCATTGGCGCAGGTGAAGCCCAGGATCGCTGAGCGCACCTGTTCGGGGGTGAGGCCCTTGCTCATCCCCTTGATCACCACGGCCAGCTCGGCCTCCAGGCTCACCTCCTGGCTGTAGGCCGGCAGCACCACGGGATCGCCGGGACCGATCACGGAGGTGTTGGGCTTGAGGAAGTACAGGGCCTGCTCGGGCACCTCGTTGCCCAGCTCGGCGGCGTGGGCGGCGTAGTTGCGGCCCACGCACACCACCTTGGAGCGGGGGATCACGGGGGCCAGCAATCGCACGTCCTCCAGCGGAAGGATCGTGCCGGTGGGGCGGATCTCTGTGTACAGGGGATCACCGGTGATGCCGTAGACCATCTCGCGGCCATCCTTGGACTGGACGATGCCGTACATCGGGTCGTCACCGGTGGTGAATCGTGCGATACGCATGGTGGCCAGTCTAGGTGGTGGGGATACTGGCCCTCATGATCGAGCTCACCGATATCTCCTGCCCCGGTTCCGGAGGCTGCGGTTGCGGCAGCGGCGGAGTCTGCGGCTGCAGTGCAGGCACTTCTGACACCACCCATGATTCCGTCCTCGGGGCCCTGGAGCAGCTGCAGGCGGGCTCCTCGATGGTGCTGTTCGCCGACCGCGAGCCGCATATGCTGCTGGCGCGGATCGACGAGCGCTTCGGCGATGCCGTGAGTTGGGAGTACGACTCCCGGGAGGTGGGCGATATCCGCCTGCGCTTCACCAAGGAGACCTGACCGACCCGCATCGCCCCCACTTCCGCTCCCCCATCCGACCAGCTATAGTTGAACCATCAACCACATTTCGGCGCGGCAGGACGTGAACCCGTGAGCACCACCCACAGCACCACCGTCAACCCCTCGACGATCACCTTCGGCCTGGACACCTTCGGCGATGTCACCCATGGCCTGGACGGCACCCCCGTGGCCCCTGCCCAGGTGATCCGCAACGTCCTGGCCGAGGGCGTCCTCGCCGACCAGGTGGGCATCGACCACTTCTCCATCGGCGAGCACCACCGCCCCGATTTCGCCATCAGCGCCCCGGACACCGTGCTGGCGGGCCTGGCCACCCGCACCGAGCGCATCACCCTGGGCACCGCGGTGACGGTGCTCAGCTCCGACGACCCGATCCGGGTGTTCGAGCGCTTCTCCACCCTGGATGCCCTCTCCAGCGGTCGCGCCGAGATCACCATCGGCCGCGGCTCCTTCACCGAGTCCTTCCCCCTGTTCGGCTACGCCCTGCAGGACTACGAGACCCTGTTCGAGGAGAAGATCGACCTGCTCTCCACGATCCTCCCGCAGAAGCCGTTCAGCTGGTCCGGTAGCACCCGCCCGCCGCTGAAGGACCAGTCGGTGCACCCGCGGGCCGAGCGCACCATCCCCACCTGGGTGGCCGTGGGCGGCAGCCCGAACTCCGTAATCCGCGCCGCCCGCTACGGCTTCCCACTGATGCTCGCCGTGATCGGAGGCCAGGCCGAGCGCTTCGCCCCCTACGTGCAGCTGTTCCACGAGGCCAACGAGAAGCTCGGCAACCCCGCCCTGCCCGTGGGCGTCCACTCCCCCGGCCATATCGCCACCGACGACGACACTGCGCGCGACCAGCTGCGCGACGCATGGCTGGCCACCCGCAACCAGCTGGGACGCGAGCGAGGCTGGGGCCCGGCCGGCCCCGGCGAGTTCGACGCCGAGGTGGAGCACGGCGCGCTGTACGTGGGCTCGGTGGAGACCGTGGCCCAGAAGATCGCCCACACCGTGCGCACGCTCGGCGTGGGCCGCTTCGACCTCAAGTACGCCAACGGCACCGTGGCCCACGAGCACCTGATGCAGTCGATCGAGCTGTACGGCACCCAGGTGATCCCTCGGGTGCGCGAACTGCTCGCGAGCTGAGGCACTGCCCCGGTCGGCTGGGCGTAGGTCCCGGGGTGCACGGTGGCAGAATCCTCGGCATGGCCCCGGACCTGACCCCGCACGCGCTCGATGACGGGGACGTCCTGTACGCGACGCCCACCCGGGAGTACCGCAGGCTGCTCCAGGGGACCGTCCGAGCGATCCAGGTGCTCGCGGTGGCCCTGCTGGTGATCACCGGGGGCGCCGCGATCTGGGCACTCGTCGCGAGCGAGCGTTCGGACGGTGCCCTGTTCGCTGTATTCATGGTGATCCCGGCCCTGGGATCCCTCCTGCTGCTGGCCCTCACCCCCCGGATCCTTCGCACGCTGCATCGCACCGTATTCGTGGTGACCACCGAAGGGCTCACACTCACACCTCTGCACGAGTCCTCGCGGCATGTGCCCTGGGATGATGTCGACCACCTGGCCCAAGAGGAGAGCTCGAGACTGCGCGGCGCCCTGGTGGTGGCGACCACCGACGGCGAGCGCATCACCGCGACCGGCACCGGCCCCGCCAGTGCCATCAGCTTCGCGCCTCTTCCCGCTCGCCTCGCACGCAACACCCGAGGCGCACCCGCTCCGCACGTTGCGGCCCACGCCGCACTCGACCTGTATCGCAGCGGCGCGTTCCACCGTTGATGCACCGTCGCGACGGGTTCTAGAGCTGGCGGTCCGCTTCCTCTGCGGGATCGTGCACCCTCCCGCTCGAGGCACCCGGATCCTCGTCCTCGATGATCTCGGTGATGCGACGCACGCCTTCGGCGAACTCCGGATGGGTGCGCAGGTTGTGGACGGTCTCGTCGTCCCTGCCCGAGTAGGCGGGAAGGATCTCGTCGTGGACGACGCGACCGGGCCGCGGTGACATAACGATCACACGGTCCCCGAGGTATACGGCCTCTTCCACGCTGTGAGTGATGAAGAAGACGGTGTCCTTGCGCAGGTGGTGCAGCACCAGCAGGTCGCTCTGCAGGCGGCGACGGGTCAGGGAGTCCAACGCACCAAAGGGCTCGTCCAGCAGCATGATCTGCGGGCTGTTGGCCAGCACGCGGGCGATCTGGCAGCGCTGCTTCATGCCCCCGGACAGCTCGTAGGGCTTGGAGTCGGCGAAGTCGGCCAGGCCCACCATCTCCAGGTAGCGGTCCGCGATGCGAGTGCGTTCCTCTGCGGGGACGCCCCGGTACTTCGGGCCCGCCTCCACATTGCGTCGCACGGTCCACCACGGGAACAGGTTGGGCTGCTGGAACACCACGCCGCGCTCCGGCGACGGACCGGTGACGGGCGCGCCGTCGACCGAGACGGTGCCCTCGGAGGGGCTGAGGAAGCCGGCCAGCATCCGCAGCAGCGTCGTCTTGCCGCATCCCGAAGGGCCCACCACAGTCACGAAGGATCCGGCCTCGATGTCGAGGTCCACACCGTCGAGCGCGGTCACCTCCGCACCGGCGTCGGTGAGATAGCGGTGTGTGATCGATTCCAGTCTGATACCGCCGCCTGCCTGCTCGTTCTGAGCGTCGGTGCTCATTCGGCGACCTCCTGGACGGCGTCGCCGTAGACCCGTTCGGCGTAGTGCTCGGGCGAGTGCGCCCCGGTGCTCTGCCGCACCTGGGCCAGGAACTCGGCGGTGGAGGCGATCGACTCGGCCGCTCCCCCGCCCATCCATTCCTCACCGGCGAGGTCCTCGGCGGTGAGGTAGGTGTAGCCGGACATCTGGTCCAGCGCCACCGCCGGGGTGATGCCCAGCTGCGCGGAGATCGATTCGGCTGCCAGTTCGGGGTCCTCGATCACTCTTTGAGCCGCGTGGTCCTGCATACGGGTCCACATCAGCATGAACTCGGGTTCGGCCTCGATGAACTCATCTCGGGCGGTCTGTGAATATTCGCCTCGCTGGGGTCCGCTGATCGAGGGTTCGGGTGCCACGTCGCTGCCGTAGCGGTGGCGTCGTTCGGGACCACCAGTGGTGTCGTTGGGGCCGCTCTGTCTACGCTCCTTCCGCCGTGTGTATAGGGCACGCGGCGGAAGGAGCAATCTGGAATGGTACGGAAGATCAGGGCGAAGCTGGTGCTCCAGCTGCGCGCAGAAGGTCTGTCGGGGCGAGCGATTTCGTCCTCGCAGGGCATGTCCCGCAAGTCCGTGAGGGCGGTGTTCGAGGCCGCTGACGCTGCAGGGATCGGGTGGGGCGATATCGCGGACGTCGCCGATGAGCAGGTGTATGCCCGGTTGTTCCCGGGCCGGGGCGAGCACGAGAGCGTGTTCGCACAGCCGGACTGGGAACAGGTCCATCGAGAGATGGCCAGGGTCGGCGTGACGCTGAAGCTGTTGCACGGCGAGTACTTCGACGCGACCACGGCGGCTGGGGATCCGGCGATGGGGTATGACCGGTTTTGCCGCACCTACCAGCACCACGTCATGGTCACCGGTGCCGCTTCGAGAGTCGGTCACAAGGCCGGCCAGAGCGTGGAGGTCGACTGGTCCGGCCCCACGATGGAGCTGGCCGATCCGGTCACCGGCGAGGTCTCGAAGGTGTTCTTGTTCGTTGCCTGCCTGCCTTTTTCTCGTTACGCGTTCTGCTTCCCGGCGCTGGATATGCGCCAGGAGTCCTGGCTGCGAGCGCACGTAGCGATGTTCGAGGCGCTGGGCGGGACGGTCCCGAGGATCGTTCCGGACAACCTCAAGACCGGTGTGGTGAAGCACCCCCGCGAGGGCGAGATCGTCCTGAACGATGCGTATCGCGAGATGGCAGCGCATTACTCGGCGGCGGTGCTCCCGGGGAGGGTGCGGAAACCGAAAGACAAGGCGAGCGTGGAGAACACCGTCGCGCACGTCGCGACCTGGGTCATCGCCGGGCTGCGGGATCAGCGATTCACGTCCCTGCCCGAACTTGCAGCCGCCATCGGGCAGCGGATGGAGGCCTATAACGCGGAGCCGTTCCAGAAGCGGCCCGGATCCCGCGCCAGCGTGTTCGACGCGGAGGAGCGGCCGCTGCTGACGCCGCTGCCGGCGGTGCCCTACGAGATCTCGACATGGCACTACGGACGACGAGTGGGCAGGAACGGGCACGTCACGTTCGCGCGGAACTTCTACTCCGCGCCGTTCGCGCACATCGGCGCGAAGGTCGATCTGCGCATCACGGCCCGGACGCTGGAGATCTATCAGGGCAGCCAGCGACTGACCAGTCACCTGCTGCTCCCGGAGACCGCGAGCAATGAGTACCGCACCAACGACGCGGACCTACCTGCGGGCGAGCGTTTCCAGGCCTGGGACGCGCAGAGGGTGCGGGCGTGGGCAGATCGGGTCGGGCCGGCCACGGTGATCGTGATCCAGCGGATCTTCGAGTCCGTGCCGATCGTGGAACAGGGCCTGGATCCCGCGTTGGCGGTGCTACGGCTCTCTCGCCGCTTCTCCGTAGATCGGGTCGAGGCGGCCTGCGCACTCGCGCTGACGGGACGGGTCCGTTCACCGCGCTATGCGCATCTGCACCCGATCTTGGCCACCGGGCAGGACAAGGTCGCCGCCCTGCGTCCACCCCGCGAGGAACCCGCGGAAGACGGCGGATACGTCCGTGGCGCCGACTACTACGCCGGAGGTGTCCGGTGAGCGTGATCGATAACGACACGAAGCGGAAGCTGCGCGAGATGGGCGCGACCGCGCTGCTGGACGCGATCGATGCCCAGGATGAGGCTCACGTGCTGGGGATGTCGTTCCAGGAACGGCTCCAGCTGATCGTGGACGAGGCGCATTCCATCTTCAATCATGGAAAGGTCGAGGGTCTGATCCGCCGGGCGGGGCTGCGTTATCCCGGAGCGGACCTGCGGCGGCTGGATCTGGTCGAGGAACGGGGACTGAACCGGAACGTGATCGCGCAACTGGCAACCTGCTCCTTCATCCAGCGGCAACAGAACGTGGTCTTCCAGGGCTTCACCGGCTCAGGGAAGTCCTACCTCGGCTGCGCGCTGGCGAAGCAGGCCTGCCAGCACCGGCTCCGAGCCCACTACATCCGAATGCCCGACCTCGAAGAGGCCTGGGCCCTGGCAAAGGACAAGCCGCAGGGCCAGACGAAGTTCCTGCGGAAGTACTCCACGTTCTCGCTGCTGGTGATCGACGAGTGGCTGCTGGACCATCCTGACGAGGGAATGCGTTCGATGCTGCTGGAACTGCTCGAGCGCCGCTATGACACCGGCTCGACCGTGTTCTGCACCCAGTACCCGAAGAAGGACTGGCACGCCCGGCTCGGTGGAGCAGTCCACGCCGATGCGATCATGGACCGCATCGTGCACAACACAATCTGGATCGACACCGGCGACAGGAACATGCGAGAACACACCGCACTGCCCCAGTGACCCGATGCCGGCGGGAGCCAGTGGTCCCCACCGCGGCGGCTACTGGCCCCCGTCGGCACGATCGGCGGTCCCCAAGAGCAAGATTCGGTGGCTCCCACGACTACGAATACTCAGTCTGCATGTCGAAGGTGACGAAGCCCTGCTCTGCGGCCTCGGCGCTGTCGATCACCACGGTCCCGCCGATGTCGGTGAGCTCGGTGAGTGTGGGTTCCCAGGTCCAGGCGGCATCGATCTGTCCGGCGCGGGCCGCGGCGGGCATCTTGTCATTGGTCAGGTTGATGACCTCGACCTGCCCTTCGATACCGGCAGCCGAGATCATCGACAGCAGCACGTAGTGCGGGGTCGCGCCGAAGGTGACCGCCACGCGCTTGCCGGCGAGG
This sequence comes from Brachybacterium muris, assembly GCF_016907455.1. Taxonomy (NCBI): domain Bacteria; kingdom Bacillati; phylum Actinomycetota; class Actinomycetes; order Micrococcales; family Dermabacteraceae; genus Brachybacterium; species Brachybacterium muris. The sequence continues at coordinate 1,948,439 of NZ_JAFBCB010000001.1, forward strand.
TCCTCGATCGACGTGATCTCCTCGTCGAAGGCCACCAGGGCCTCGGACGACCCGATCACGTCGGGCACCCAGACCAGGGAGATGGGGAGGTCCAGGGGCGGGCTCATGGCCTTGACCCCGGCGGAGGAGCCGTAGATGCCGATGTCGATGGAGCTCGATCCGAACGCCTGGATCACGTCGTTGCCACCGTTGAAGCGCAGCCATTCGATCGTGGCGTTGATTCCTCGTGCTCGGAGCGGCCGTCGGGCTCAAGCTCTTCGAGGGGCGACTGAACATCATCCCGCCCAGCCGTCACATCAAGCTCAAGGAGACCGAGCTGCCCGATCACCGCATCACCGACCGCTGATCTCCGAGTCCGCACCATCCCGCACTGACCACCGATAGACCTTCAGGGAAGGAACACCACCCATGTCCGACACCAAGCGTCACCTCATCGTCGGCGGCGTCGCCGGCGGCGCCTCCACCGCAGCCCGACTCCGTCGCCTGGACGAGAGCGCCGAGATCATCATGTTCGAGCGGGGACCCCACGTCTCCTTCTCCAACTGCTGCCTGCCCTGGCACCTCTCCAGCGCGATCCCCGAGGCCGACAACCTGGTGCTCATGTCCCCGCCGCAGTTCTGGGCCCAGTACCGCATCATCGCCCGCACCGGCCACGAGGTCACCGCTGTGGACACGGCCGCCAAGACCATCACCGTCAAGGACATGGCCACCGGTGAGGAGAGCACCGAGAAGTACGACACCCTCACCCTCTCCCCCGGCGCCGCACCGATCCGTCCACAGATCCCCGGCATCGACTCCGACCACGTCTTCACCGTGCGCAACGTCCCGGACATCGACGCCCTGCAGCGGTTCGTCGTCGGCAACGATGCGAAGGACATCGTGGTCATCGGCGGCGGCTTCATCGGCCTGGAGGTCGCGGAGAACCTGGTGCACGCCGGCCGCAAGGTGGCCCTGGCCGAGGCGCTGCCGCAGGTGCTCGCCCCGGTGGACCCGGAGCTCGCCGCCGTGCTGCACAAGGAGCTGCACGACAAGGGTGTGGACCTGCGCCTGGCCGACGGTGTCGCCGAGATCCGCGAGAAAGAGGTCGTGCTGACCTCCGGCGCGGTGCTCCCGGCCGACGCAGTCGTCATGTCCATCGGTGTGCGCCCGGAGACCGAGCTGGCCAAGGCCGCGGGCCTGGAGATCGGCACCACCGGCGGCATCAAGGTGGACGAGAACTTCCAGACCTCCGCCAAGGACGTGTACGCCGTGGGCGATGCGATCGAGGTGAGGAACCACATCACCGGTGAGCCGACCCGTCTGGCCCTGGCCGGTCCGGCGCAGCGGCAGGCCCGTATCGCCGCAGACCACATGTACGGTCGCCCCACCCGCAACCGCGGCGTGATCGGCTCCTCCGTGGTCCAGGTGTTCGACTACACCGCTGCCTCCACGGGCCTGAACGAGGAGCAGGCCAAGGCAGCAGGGCTCGACTACGGTTTCGTGTACGTGATCCCTGCGGACTCCGTAGGCATCATGCCGGACTCGAAGCCCATGTTCTTCAAGCTGCTGTTCGAGCGTCCCTCGGGTCGAGTGCTGGGCGCTCAGGCCGTGGGCAAGGGCGGCGCCGACAAGCGCGTGGACGTGGTCGCCACCCTGATCATGATGGACGGGACGCTGGAGGACCTCGCGGACCTGGAGCTGGCGTACTCGCCGCTGTACTCCACCGCCAAGGACGTGGTGATCCACGCCGCCCTGGTGGGCCTGAACGTCCTGAACAATGAGTTCGAGCAGGTGCCGGTGACGGCGGTGCGAGGCCTGGTCGAGCAGGGCGCCTTCATCATCGACGCGCGCGAGCCCGATGAGTTCGAGGCCGGCCACATCACCACCGCGGTGAACATCCCGCTCTCGCAGTTCCGCGACCGATTGGACGAGATCCCGGAGGACCGCGAGGTGTACGTGCACTGCCGTTCCTCGCAGCGCTCGTACAACGAGGTCCGCGCCCTGCAGCAGCTGGGCAGGCCCAACGCGGTGAACATCTCCGGTTCCTACCTGGGCATCTCGATGGAGCAGTACTTCGACGATCAGGCCTCCGGGCGCGAGCCGATCGTCACCGAGTACAACTTCACCTGACCTCGGCGGGCTCAGCCTGTCGATCCGGCGTGGTCCCGGCTCCGTGGGGAGCAGGGTCGGGACCACCACCTCCGGGGCGGTGCGATCATGGATCGCACCGCCCCGCCATGCTGCGTGGGATGAGACGAGCAACGGGAAGGACATGCATGGGGACTGCGACGGCGGCACCTCCGGGCCGGGGCCAGGAGCTGTACAGGGCCGAGTTCTACCCGATCTTCCCCATCCTGCAACGGATCGGGCTGGTGATCGCCGGAGCGGTCTTCGTGGTCCCCGCGCTCCTGCTCGGGGTCCTCGTCGCGATCGCCATGCAGTCGACCTGGGGCATCGTGGTGGCACTGGGAGTGGTCCTCGTCGGAGCCGCCCTGGGCGGGGTGTTCATCGCACTGACGTGGCGCAGCACGTCGATGGCCATGGTGGTGACCACCACCGGCATCGAGGTGCGCGGGTACTGGATCCGCCGTTGGGTCCCGTGGGAGCAGATCGCGAGGATCGAGTCCAGCGCCCACTGGTACTGGCGCCGGGCCACCTGCATCCTCACCCACCACAGCCTTACGGCCAACGGCGAGCGCATCATCGCCACCGTGACGGCCTACCAATACATCTTCTGGCGCAATGAGGCGTACGACGCCCAGGCCCGCGATCCGCGCGAACACCTCATGCCCACCCGGGTGGCGATCGACGCGCACCGCAGATACCTGCGCGGCGAGTTCTCTGCTGCCGCTTCCCCCGACCGGGAGAAAGCCTGATGACGGCGCCGTCGATCGTGGCACCCGTACGGGTGCTCACCGCTGCGCAGGCCCGTCAGGCCCGGCTGCTCCACGAGGAGCGGGCCGACGCCCTCACTGCCGAGCACCGGGAGCGCCGCGCGCGAGGTGAGAAGCACCCCGTGGAGGACTTCCTGTTCTCCTACTACCCGTTCTCCACTGCGCGTCTGCGGCGCTGGCATCCGGGGTGGCGCATGGCCTACGACCCTGTCGCCGACCTGGACCCCGCGGGGCACGGGATCGGCGGTGACGTGCAGGAGGACGGCTCACGCACCTGGTACGTGGACGTTCCCGCGGGAACGTTCGAGTCCGAGATCCCGGACGGGGACGTTCCTGCGGGAACGCTTCTGCGCCGGGCCGATGTGGACCGGTATCTCGCCGAACGCTCTGATGCGCTCGGCTTCATGGTGCGTCTGCTGTCTGCCTCATCCATGGCGCGGCGCACCCCGCAGTTCGGCTGCTTCGGGCTGCATGAGTGGGCGATGGTGCACGGACTGCGACCGGGACAGCAGCGCCACGAGGCCCTCCCGCTGCGCCTGAGCCAGGCCGAGACCGACGCAGTGGTGGAGAGGGAGCGCCTGGTGTGCTCGCACATCGATGCGTTCCGCTTCTTCACCCCCTCGGCCGCCCCGCGCAACGCCACCCAGCCCACCCGGGCCACCCAGGAGGCCAACGACAACCCGGCCTGCCTGCACGTGGGGATGGACCTCCACACGTCATAAAGACATCGTACCTCTGGTGAGGCACACCACTCTTTGTGCTCGGCACAGGTATGCTCAGCTCACACGCTGAACATAGGAGAAGAAATGCCCACGACCTGCGCTGTCAACGGTTGCCCCGCCGAAGCCAAGACCCCCCTCCCCCTCCTGGCGGGAGGAGAGGTGCGGTTGGAGTGGTTGACGTGCCAACTTCACGCCGATGCGATCCGCGCGGGCGAGGAGTTCTCCATCTCGGGGGCCAACGACTCCACGATCTTCATGGGTACCGACCTCCCGCCCAAACTCGAAAGCGTCAGTGCGGTCGGCTTGGGAAACGTGCCCACCCTGCTCCTCAACCTCGAGGACCGTGACGGCGGCAAGCGCCAGATTGCCATTGAAGTGACCCGTGACCAGATCGACATGCTTGGAGACCTGCTCGTCAAGGACGTGATGTTTGAGGCAACACCTGTAGCCGACGCGTGATCAGTGGTTCATACGCACCGGGAGAGCGCCCGACTTTCGGCGAATTGTGCTCAGGTGCGGATGGACGACTCCTGGCGTTAGCCTCGATCTTTCATGGTGCTGCTGAGCGGCGGTGTCCGGCGTCGTTGCCGGTGTGCGCGAGCTGATTGTGGCATGAGGGTGTGACGGGTCGCCGCGTGTCGATCGCGGTGGCCGGGCGTTCCGGTGCCAGGGTCCTTGGGGAGTGCGGTCAGCGACGGGGCCGGGAGCTATCCGGCCGGGGCGGGAAGCTGGGTGAGGCGGTCGTAGCCTGCCTGGATGATCCCGGCCCAGCGTGACCGGTCCGAGAGATGCAGGACCCGCTGCCGGGCATGGCGAGCGAAGGTTGCGGCGGTCTGGAACAGACGCAGTCGCTGGCGTTTGGGTTCCCATCGCCGTGCCGAGGAGTCGGGAAGCGCGAGCAGGCCCATCCAGGCAGTGATTTCGCTGGCCAGAGCGATGATCTGGCACCAGATCCGGTTCTGGGCGAAGGATTTCAGCGGCAGGTTCCGTAAGCCAGCGTCTTTCGCGGCCCGGATCCGGTCCTCGCAGCGAGCACGGCGACGGTGGCGCACTTCCAGGTCCGCCAACTGGCCTTGCGTGGTGTTGGTCGCGAAGGCGGTCAGGCGGTAACCGTCGACGTCCTCGAACCGCAGCTGCGCCCCGGGGTGCGGTCGCTCGCGGCGGACGATGACCCGCACCTGAATATTCGCCTCGCTGGGGTCCGCTGATCGAGGGTTCGGGTGCCACGTCGCTGCCGTAGCGGTGGCGTCGTTCGGGACCACCAGTGGTGTCGTTGGGGCCGCTCTGTCTACGCTCCTTCCGCCGTGTGTATAGGGCACGCGGCGGAAGGAGCAATCTGGAATGGTACGGAAGATCAGGGCGAAGCTGGTGCTCCAGCTGCGCGCAGAAGGTCTGTCGGGGCGAGCGATTTCGTCCTCGCAGGGCATGTCCCGCAAGTCCGTGAGGGCGGTGTTCGAGGCCGCTGACGCTGCAGGGATCGGGTGGGGCGATATCGCGGACGTCGCCGATGAGCAGGTGTATGCCCGGTTGTTCCCGGGCCGGGGCGAGCACGAGAGCGTGTTCGCACAGCCGGACTGGGAACAGGTCCATCGAGAGATGGCCAGGGTCGGCGTGACGCTGAAGCTGTTGCACGGCGAGTACTTCGACGCGACCACGGCGGCTGGGGATCCGGCGATGGGGTATGACCGGTTTTGCCGCACCTACCAGCACCACGTCATGGTCACCGGTGCCGCTTCGAGAGTCGGTCACAAGGCCGGCCAGAGCGTGGAGGTCGACTGGTCCGGCCCCACGATGGAGCTGGCCGATCCGGTCACCGGCGAGGTCTCGAAGGTGTTCTTGTTCGTTGCCTGCCTGCCTTTTTCTCGTTACGCGTTCTGCTTCCCGGCGCTGGATATGCGCCAGGAGTCCTGGCTGCGAGCGCACGTAGCGATGTTCGAGGCGCTGGGCGGGACGGTCCCGAGGATCGTTCCGGACAACCTCAAGACCGGTGTGGTGAAGCACCCCCGCGAGGGCGAGATCGTCCTGAACGATGCGTATCGCGAGATGGCAGCGCATTACTCGGCGGCGGTGCTCCCGGGGAGGGTGCGGAAACCGAAAGACAAGGCGAGCGTGGAGAACACCGTCGCGCACGTCGCGACCTGGGTCATCGCCGGGCTGCGGGATCAGCGATTCACGTCCCTGCCCGAACTTGCAGCCGCCATCGGGCAGCGGATGGAGGCCTATAACGCGGAGCCGTTCCAGAAGCGGCCCGGATCCCGCGCCAGCGTGTTCGACGCGGAGGAGCGGCCGCTGCTGACGCCGCTGCCGGCGGTGCCCTACGAGATCTCGACATGGCACTACGGACGACGAGTGGGCAGGAACGGGCACGTCACGTTCGCGCGGAACTTCTACTCCGCGCCGTTCGCGCACATCGGCGCGAAGGTCGATCTGCGCATCACGGCCCGGACGCTGGAGATCTATCAGGGCAGCCAGCGACTGACCAGTCACCTGCTGCTCCCGGAGACCGCGAGCAATGAGTACCGCACCAACGACGCGGACCTACCTGCGGGCGAGCGTTTCCAGGCCTGGGACGCGCAGAGGGTGCGGGCGTGGGCAGATCGGGTCGGGCCGGCCACGGTGATCGTGATCCAGCGGATCTTCGAGTCCGTGCCGATCGTGGAACAGGGCCTGGATCCCGCGTTGGCGGTGCTACGGCTCTCTCGCCGCTTCTCCGTAGATCGGGTCGAGGCGGCCTGCGCACTCGCGCTGACGGGACGGGTCCGTTCACCGCGCTATGCGCATCTGCACCCGATCTTGGCCACCGGGCAGGACAAGGTCGCCGCCCTGCGTCCACCCCGCGAGGAACCCGCGGAAGACGGCGGATACGTCCGTGGCGCCGACTACTACGCCGGAGGTGTCCGGTGAGCGTGATCGATAACGACACGAAGCGGAAGCTGCGCGAGATGGGCGCGACCGCGCTGCTGGACGCGATCGATGCCCAGGATGAGGCTCACGTGCTGGGGATGTCGTTCCAGGAACGGCTCCAGCTGATCGTGGACGAGGCGCATTCCATCTTCAATCATGGAAAGGTCGAGGGTCTGATCCGCCGGGCGGGGCTGCGTTATCCCGGAGCGGACCTGCGGCGGCTGGATCTGGTCGAGGAACGGGGACTGAACCGGAACGTGATCGCGCAACTGGCAACCTGCTCCTTCATCCAGCGGCAACAGAACGTGGTCTTCCAGGGCTTCACCGGCTCAGGGAAGTCCTACCTCGGCTGCGCGCTGGCGAAGCAGGCCTGCCAGCACCGGCTCCGAGCCCACTACATCCGAATGCCCGACCTCGAAGAGGCCTGGGCCCTGGCAAAGGACAAGCCGCAGGGCCAGACGAAGTTCCTGCGGAAGTACTCCACGTTCTCGCTGCTGGTGATCGACGAGTGGCTGCTGGACCATCCTGACGAGGGAATGCGTTCGATGCTGCTGGAACTGCTCGAGCGCCGCTATGACACCGGCTCGACCGTGTTCTGCACCCAGTACCCGAAGAAGGACTGGCACGCCCGGCTCGGTGGAGCAGTCCACGCCGATGCGATCATGGACCGCATCGTGCACAACACAATCTGGATCGACACCGGCGACAGGAACATGCGAGAACACACCGCACTGCCCCAGTGACCCGATGCCGGCGGGAGCCAGTGGTCCCCACCGCGGCGGCTACTGGCCCCCGTCGGCACGATCGGCGGTCCCCAAGAGCAAGATTCGGTGGCTCCCACGACTACGAATACTCAGCATCTGCTCAGGCCAGTCCTTGAGGTCCAGCAGTCCGGTCAGCTCGGCCACGTCCGCCCCTTCTCGTGGGGTGCCGTCGGGGTCATAGGCCGGCTCCCAGACATGCTCGGGGATGATCCGATAGACCTCCGGGGTGTTGGCGGGCAACGTGAATCCCACCGAGTACGAGACCCGGCGTTTGACCAGCTCCTCGATGGTTTTCTTGGTGGAGCCGGCACCGTCGATCCGGATCAGCACCTTCTTCCCCGGCCTGGGCCCCAGCCCTACTTGGGCCAGCGCCTGTCTGATCACGGTCTTGTGGTCAGCAGCCGTGTTCGAGCCCGCGTTCCCGGGCCGGAGCAGGCAGGTCAGCATCTCCCCACCACCGCCTTCGCCGTGGTCGGCGAAGGCCAGCAGGGGATGGAACCCGAATCCCTTCTTGAACGTCGCTCGTGCGTTCTCCTTCTCGCTATGAGCTGTCACGAGGGTGGCGTCCAGATCGATGACCAGCGGGTTCTTCGCGGTGACGTGATGGCTCGGGGCATGGCTGCCGGCCCGAGCCCACGCCGCCTCGCGGGCGCGGCGCCGGGCGGTGTTGATCGCGCGTTCGGCAGCATCGACATCGCTGGCCAGGAGCGCGAGCAGGCGAGAGATCGTGGGATCCGAGGCCACCTGACCGTAGACGTCCGGCTCGGCCCGCACCGCGGCGACGTCGGCCAGGCAGTCCCCGCCCACAGCCAGTGTCAGCGCGAGGTCGAGCAGGATCTTGCCTGGATCATGCTGCGCCAACGGGCGCCGCCACGGTCCCAGCGCTTGCGACAGGGCCCGGTCCAGACCGGTGGCGCGGACCGTCTCGGTCAGCAGCACCCCACCCGCCTGCCCCACCGCCGCACTCGGTGCGACATCAACCTGCACCCGCGGATACAACCCGGTAGTGTTCACCCTGAAGGTGCTCCTTCGACCTTGGAGAATTGGACCCTAAGCAAGCCCTATTCTTCCAGGTCAGGAGCACCTTTCCGCGTCTACGACCACCCCTCGGACACCTCAACGATGAAAGCCCGAGGTTAACTGCGCACCCCTACGACCCGCAGCTCCCGGCACCGTACGATTCCTCTAGCGTCGAACGCGGCGCAGGATGCCGCCGAACAGAGCCGTTAGGAAGCGTCATATGGAGAGCACAGGCAGAACCAGCCACCGCGCCCCGAGCACCTGCATGATGCCGAGCACGTGCCGCATACCAGTCGTGCACAGGCGACTTGAAGCCGCGCATCGCGCATGGCATACCGCCCGCGAAGGCTACAACGACCCCAATGACTTTACTTTTGGCCTAAATAGCTGCATTCAAGAGCTACGCAACGTAACATTCGCCCTTCAATCGGCTCTCCGGAATAAAGTAGAGGGATTCGATGAGTGGTATGCACCATGGTCCCAGACACTTCGATCAGACGACGTATGCAAATGGGCAAGTAACGCTCGCACGGAAATCACCAAGGTTGGCGATCTAAATTCACGTTCAACCCTCCGAGTGTGGCACCTCTTCACCTACGATGATGTTGCCGCGTTTCGCCAGTACAAGGTAAATGGCGCCGATTATAGCAACTACGCAATAGAGCCACTCTTAAGCGCCGCCGAGGTTGTCGAGAATGACAAATTAGCCTCCGGCAATTCGCCTAGAGTTCAAGCGCTCGGGATGGAGCGACGGTGGACCGTCCCTGAGATTCCCGAGTGGGAGCTTCTGGATGCTCTTTCACACTGCTACGGCGTACTGGCAAAACTCGTAATAGACTGCGAAGCCAGCCTCATCGCGCCTCTAAGCGGCAGGAACTATTCCGCCTTCGCGGAGCAAATTACGGACAAAACCACAACGCCGAACTGCATGCGAGCAAAGGAAACTGACCGGCTAGAGCTAGTCTCTCCGAAAACCGGCCTTGCCAGCGCGCACCGCATTACGAGAATCGAGCGAGATGATAGTACGCTGCCAGAATTAGTGGAGCGTTATGGGCCGCTTCGGGTTCTGCCGAAAGACGTGTCCTCCCCCCTCGATCTAGTATTACCTCAGTTCAATAACGCCAAGAGAGTGCTTGCCGCCGACGGTTATCACCTTCGAATACAGATGCTGTATCGAGGTACTACTATCGTTCACAACGAAGCGGTCGAGCTAGGCGACCGGACCGATAAATATATGCACTCCTTGCGTTTGGCCGAGCTTGCAACGCGACTTGGCGCGGACGGCTTCTTCGAGATAGCCGAAGCCTGGTACGCAAGCGCGCATTCAGCAACGGCTGATCCATACGGCGAAATCTCCGACCGGGAAGGTCGACGCGAGATACTCTTCGTGACAGCGTTTACCCGGCGGGAGGGCGTTCTGTCGCGATGGTGCTTTTTCAATCGCACGGCTTTCGGGATTACTTTCGAGGAAGACCGCTCGGATACCCTAGCGTGGAATCACCTCAAGCCCCTAGCCCAGTCCTGGGGAGTGGGTTTCGAAGCAACCATTTAGGTAATCTGCCTCTTTGAACGGCTTTGCATGAAAGTTGAGGGATAGGTCATGGTCGCTCTATACCGATCGTGCGTCGGAACCGTAGCGGATCACAAACGTTGACTCCCAAGCTATGGCCGTAAAGGCGCAACTTTGAGTGCTATTTTCTCCTGACCTGTACAAGTGGGCGATGAAGCTCTCCCCCTTGGTGCCGAGCTCCCTGGTGCTGGACTGCTTCGAGCACGCCCGCGAGACCCGCGTGCTGGACATGGAAGCGAGCCCGTATGACGTGCGGCCCCTGGGCTACGGGGTGGTCCCGATCGAGACGCCTGCCGGGAAGGCGGAGTACGTGCGGCGGCAACGTGCCCTGGTCGACAGGGCCGAGCAGCTCCGCGGGCGGATCCTGGGTGAGCTCGAGGGATTGCCGGTCGACGCTCCCTGAGCGGGCCCGCCCCTGTCGCGCAGGGACCGGATCATGCACGATGGACACCGCACGCCCGCCCATCACATCCGGGACCGAGGAGACGAGCGCCTGGTTCAGGTGCTGTGCCTGCTGCCACCTTTCAAACTCCCGGACTGAGCTGAGGAGCACCATGACCGCACGCCGATCCGATGACCCGACCGCCGACGCCGCGGCGCCGGATGCCGCGTCGAGTCTCGAGTACTGGACGAAGGAGCGTCGTGACGCAGCGAATCCGGTGCCGATGACCCGTGAAGTCCCGACTGAGAGTGAGGAGGACCGGGCCGACAGGACCCCGGATCCACCCTCTACCTGCAACGACACCGGCGAACAGGAGCCGGGGACCTCCGAGTGATCGCACCCGAGGACCAGTACGGAAGTACCAGCGAGTAACGGGAGAAGCGGGCACGGCAGGAGAAAGTCCATCCTTTGGTGCCGCCGGGCATACACGGACGAATCGGTCGCCGCGAGGGTCGTGCCCCGATGTGGGCCAGGTCACCGCTCCTACGATGACTGGCCTCGGCTCCCGCAGTCGGGACCTGTCCACGTAGTCCCTTCGAAAGGACTCCCCTCGTGGCCAACGCATCGATCACCAAGAACGACCGGACCAGACGCTCCTCACGGATCCGCAACGGGGTGAAGCTCGCCGGCGGCGCCGCCTTCGCCCTCACCCTGTCCCTCAGCAGTGCCGGCCTCGCCGGTGCCGATCCGATCTCCAGCCCGAGCATGGACCGAGGAGCGGATGGAGCAGGCCACCCCTGCCGACGAGCTGGTCGAGGACAAGGGCGCGGCCCCCGCCGAGGTCGAGCGGGACGCTGCCCCGTTGAAGGTGCCGTCGGTCTCCACCAGCAACCTGCCGCAGACCGCTGCCGAGACCGTTCCCGGCAGCGGAGACCTTGGAGGCACCGACCACATCGGCAAGGTGTTCTTCACCGTCGGCGGCAACGACTACGTGTGCTCCGGCAACTCGGTGGCCTCCACCAACGGCTCCACCGTCTCCACCGCGGGTCACTGCGCCAGCAGCGGTGGCACCTGGGCCAGCAACTGGGTGTTCGCCCCGGGATACGACCACGGTGAGACCCCCCACGGACTGTGGGCGGCCACCGAGATCGTCTCCACCAGCCAGTGGATCAACAGCGAGGACATCAACTACGACGTGGCCTTCGCCAAGGTGCAGTCCGATACCGCCGCGGGCACCCTGTCCGAGACCGTCGGAGCGTCCGGCGTCGCCTTCAACGAGGAGCGCGGTCTGGCATACAGCGCCTACGGCTACCCGGCCGATGTCCCGTTCGACGGTGAGGGCCTGGAGCAGTGCCACGGCACCACCTCGGACGACACCCTGGGCGGCACCCAGAGCCAGGGCATCGACTGCGACATGACCGGCGGCTCCTCCGGTGGCCCCTGGTTCATCGGCGGTGACGCCGGCGGCTACCAGAACTCGGTGAACAGCTTCGGCTACAAGACCCAGGCCAATGTGATGTACGGCCCGTACTTCGGTGACGAGGCCAAGCAGGCCTACCAGGAGGCAGAGGTCGCCTGACCTCACCCTGCATGGCCGCGTGACAGCACGGGCACGTGACTGCGCGACGAAGGCCGGTGTCCACCAGGGCACCGGCCTTCGTCACGTCCGGGTGCCCGCGTGCATAGCCGTTTCCTCGGGGGATGTCGTTCAGTCCTCGAGCAGCAGGGAGCGGATCCGCAGCTCCGCCTCTTCGTAGCTGATGCCGTCGTAGAAGTCCCGCACCAGCGGGTGGTCGACCTCGGGATCGGGCTCGAGGAAGGGCCGAAGGTCTCCCCGGGTGGTGACTCGCATCGCCAACGGCTGGGGGAACTCGTACCCGGGGATCGCGGTGCTGAGCCAGCCGAAGTAGTGGGCGTGATGGTCCGGATCGTCCCAGTGGTCGACGTAGTCGGTGAAGCTCTGCTCGCTGAGGGATACCCATGGCCCGTACTCGAGCGTGCGCTGATGGCCGATCACGGGCAGAGACAGGGTGACCCGGATGAAGCGGTCCACCTGGTCTCCCCAGTCGATCACCACCAGGTCGTCGTCGGCGTGTGCCCGTTCCTGCTCCTCGGGTGTGAGTTCCAGGTACGGGTCGGGACGGTGGAAGCTCAGCGCGGGCCAGTCGTCCCCGCCGCCGTGGGACCCGTCGTGGTGCTCACCGCAGGCGTCGCAGTGGAAGCTGGTGTCGGCCATCGGACCTCCCCTTCCTCAAGGCCGGCGCCGTCGGCCGCCCCTGCACGCATCGTAGGCGCTCACGCACCTGAGAGACTGGACCCATGGCTTCGCTGACCCCTTTCCTGCCCGGTGACCACTCCTCCCCCGTCGCCGCGGACGACGAGGCGGCGCAGGACCGGATCGTCGACGGGTTCATCGCCTCCCAGGAGGAGATCGGCCGCACCCTGTACCCCCACCAGGAGGAGGCGCTGCTGGCGATCGCCGCCGGGGACCATGTGATCGCAGCGACCCCCACCGGATCGGGGAAGACCACCATCGCCTACGCAGCCCTGTTCGCGGCCATGGCCCGCGGCGAGCGGGCCTACTACACCGCCCCCATCAAGGCCCTGGTGAGCGAGAAGTTCTTCGACCTGGTCTCCCAGTTCGGCGCGGAGAACGTGGGCATGATGACCGGGGACAGCTCCGTGAACCACGATGCCCCGATCATCGTGTGCACCGCGGAGATCTTCGCCAACCATGCCCTGCGCGACGGTCCCACCTCCGATGTGGGCCTGGCGGTGATGGACGAGTTCCACTTCTACGGCGACTCCCAGCGCGGTTGGGCCTGGCAGGTGCCGCTGGTGGAGCTGCCCAACTGCCAGTTCGTGCTGATGAGCGCGACCCTGGGCGATGTCACCTTCTTCGAGGAGGACCTCGAGCAGCGCACCGGCCGCCCGGTCACCACGATCGACGACGCGCCCCGCCCGGTGCCGCTGGACTTCCGCTGGTCGATGGAGCCGCTGCCGGACACGATCGCCACGATCCTCCAGGACCGCGACGCCCCGGTGTACATCGTGCACTTCACGCAGAAGGAGGCGCTGGAGCAGGCACAGGCCCTGCAGAGCCAGAAGATCCTCACGGCTGAGGAGAAGGAGCGGGTGCGGGAGATCATCGGCGACTTCCGCTTCGCCAAGGGCTTCGGCCGCACCCTGTCCAAGCTGGTGCGGGAGGGAATCGGTGTGCACCACGCCGGGATGCTGCCCAAGTACCGGCGACTGGTGGAGAAGCTCGCCCAGTCGGGCCTGCTGAAGATCATCTGCGGCACCGACACCCTGGGTGTGGGCATCAATGTGCCGATCCGCACCGTGCTGCTGACGGGACTGGTGAAGTACGACGGACGCCGCTCCCGCCTGCTGAACGCCCGCGAGTTCCACCAGATCGCCGGTCGTGCTGGAAGGGCCGGCTACGACACCGTCGGTCACGTGGTGGTCCAGGCCCCGATCTGGACCATCGAGTTCGAGCGCGAGCGCGCCAAGGTGCGCGCCCGGGAGGAGGCCGGCAAGGCCCCCAACAACGCGAAGAAGCGCAAGAAGGAACCCAAGCCCAAAGTGCCCGATGGTGCGGTGACCTGGTCCGAGCAGAACCTCACCAAGCTGGTGGAGAACCCCCCGGAGCAGCTGCGCCCCCACCTGCGGATCACCGCTTCCATGGTGCTGGCGCTGATCACCCGCCCCGGGGACGCGATCGCCGCGGGCCGGCACCTGATCATGACCAGCCACCAGACCCGCACCCAGAAACTGGTGCTGGTGAAGCAGGCCGTGGAGATCTTCCGCGGGCTGCGCGACGCCGACATCATCGAGATCCTCGATGAGCCCGACCACCTGGGCCGCCGGATCGCCCTGGTGGAGGACCTGCAGCTGGACTTCACCATGAACCAGCCGCTGGCCCCCTTCGCGATCGCGATGATCGACTCCCTGGACGAGGAGGCGGACACGGTCACCCTGGACACCGTCTCGATCATCGAGGCGATCCTGGAGGACCCGATGCAGATCCTGCTGGCCCAGCAGAACGCCGCCAAGGGCGAGCTGCTGGCGGAGCTGAAGGCCGACGGCGTGGAGTACACCGAGCGGATGGCGCAGCTGGACGAGGTCACGTGGCCGAAGCCCCTGGCCGAGGACCTCGAGGCGGCACTGGAGATCTATCGCGCCAAGCACCCCTGGGTGCGGGCCGGGGACCTCTCCCCCAAGTCGATCGTGCGGGAGATCTACGAGACCGGGCAGACCTTCAGCGAGTTCGTGCAGCGCTACACCCTGGCCCGCTCCGAGGGCATCGTGCTGCGGTACCTCTCGGACGCCTACCAGGCGATGCGCCGCACTATCCCCCAGGACCTGCGCACCGAGCAGCTCGAGGACATGATCGAGTGGCTGGGCGTGCTGGTGCGCGGCATCGACTCCTCCCTGCTGGACGAGTGGGAGGCCCTCACCCATCCCGAGGACGCTCCCGACGGCGCCGAGGAGATCAGGCCCACGACCCCGCGGGGGCTGTCCGCCCAGACCAAGGTGCTGCGCACGATGGTGCGCTCGGCGATGTGGCAGCGGGTGGAGCACTTCGCCTTCGAGCGGGAGGCACGCCTGGCAGAGCTGGACGGCGCCTCCGGATGGGACCGGAAGGCCTGGGCCGAGGCCATGGACGACTACTACGACACCTACGACCACGTGGGGATAGACGGCCCGGCCCGCTCACCGCAGCTGCTGCAGATCACCGAGGAGTCCAAGGTGTGGCGGATCCGCCAGGTGCTGGATGACCCGGACCACAACCGCGACTGGGGCATCGAGGCGGAGCTGGACCTGGAGGCCACCGACGAGGCCGGCGAGCCGGTGCTGGCGATCACCCACGTGGGCGTGAATATTCGCCTCGCTGGGGTCCGCTGATCGAGGGTTCGGGTGCCACGTCGCTGCCGTAGCGGTGGCGTCGTTCGGGACCACCAGTGGTGTCGTTGGGGCCGCTCTGTCTACGCTCCTTCCGCCGTGTGTATAGGGCACGCGGCGGAAGGAGCAATCTGGAATGGTACGGAAGATCAGGGCGAAGCTGGTGCTCCAGCTGCGCGCAGAAGGTCTGTCGGGGCGAGCGATTTCGTCCTCGCAGGGCATGTCCCGCAAGTCCGTGAGGGCGGTGTTCGAGGCCGCTGACGCTGCAGGGATCGGGTGGGGCGATATCGCGGACGTCGCCGATGAGCAGGTGTATGCCCGGTTGTTCCCGGGCCGGGGCGAGCACGAGAGCGTGTTCGCACAGCCGGACTGGGAACAGGTCCATCGAGAGATGGCCAGGGTCGGCGTGACGCTGAAGCTGTTGCACGGCGAGTACTTCGACGCGACCACGGCGGCTGGGGATCCGGCGATGGGGTATGACCGGTTTTGCCGCACCTACCAGCACCACGTCATGGTCACCGGTGCCGCTTCGAGAGTCGGTCACAAGGCCGGCCAGAGCGTGGAGGTCGACTGGTCCGGCCCCACGATGGAGCTGGCCGATCCGGTCACCGGCGAGGTCTCGAAGGTGTTCTTGTTCGTTGCCTGCCTGCCTTTTTCTCGTTACGCGTTCTGCTTCCCGGCGCTGGATATGCGCCAGGAGTCCTGGCTGCGAGCGCACGTAGCGATGTTCGAGGCGCTGGGCGGGACGGTCCCGAGGATCGTTCCGGACAACCTCAAGACCGGTGTGGTGAAGCACCCCCGCGAGGGCGAGATCGTCCTGAACGATGCGTATCGCGAGATGGCAGCGCATTACTCGGCGGCGGTGCTCCCGGGGAGGGTGCGGAAACCGAAAGACAAGGCGAGCGTGGAGAACACCGTCGCGCACGTCGCGACCTGGGTCATCGCCGGGCTGCGGGATCAGCGATTCACGTCCCTGCCCGAACTTGCAGCCGCCATCGGGCAGCGGATGGAGGCCTATAACGCGGAGCCGTTCCAGAAGCGGCCCGGATCCCGCGCCAGCGTGTTCGACGCGGAGGAGCGGCCGCTGCTGACGCCGCTGCCGGCGGTGCCCTACGAGATCTCGACATGGCACTACGGACGACGAGTGGGCAGGAACGGGCACGTCACGTTCGCGCGGAACTTCTACTCCGCGCCGTTCGCGCACATCGGCGCGAAGGTCGATCTGCGCATCACGGCCCGGACGCTGGAGATCTATCAGGGCAGCCAGCGACTGACCAGTCACCTGCTGCTCCCGGAGACCGCGAGCAATGAGTACCGCACCAACGACGCGGACCTACCTGCGGGCGAGCGTTTCCAGGCCTGGGACGCGCAGAGGGTGCGGGCGTGGGCAGATCGGGTCGGGCCGGCCACGGTGATCGTGATCCAGCGGATCTTCGAGTCCGTGCCGATCGTGGAACAGGGCCTGGATCCCGCGTTGGCGGTGCTACGGCTCTCTCGCCGCTTCTCCGTAGATCGGGTCGAGGCGGCCTGCGCACTCGCGCTGACGGGACGGGTCCGTTCACCGCGCTATGCGCATCTGCACCCGATCTTGGCCACCGGGCAGGACAAGGTCGCCGCCCTGCGTCCACCCCGCGAGGAACCCGCGGAAGACGGCGGATACGTCCGTGGCGCCGACTACTACGCCGGAGGTGTCCGGTGAGCGTGATCGATAACGACACGAAGCGGAAGCTGCGCGAGATGGGCGCGACCGCGCTGCTGGACGCGATCGATGCCCAGGATGAGGCTCACGTGCTGGGGATGTCGTTCCAGGAACGGCTCCAGCTGATCGTGGACGAGGCGCATTCCATCTTCAATCATGGAAAGGTCGAGGGTCTGATCCGCCGGGCGGGGCTGCGTTATCCCGGAGCGGACCTGCGGCGGCTGGATCTGGTCGAGGAACGGGGACTGAACCGGAACGTGATCGCGCAACTGGCAACCTGCTCCTTCATCCAGCGGCAACAGAACGTGGTCTTCCAGGGCTTCACCGGCTCAGGGAAGTCCTACCTCGGCTGCGCGCTGGCGAAGCAGGCCTGCCAGCACCGGCTCCGAGCCCACTACATCCGAATGCCCGACCTCGAAGAGGCCTGGGCCCTGGCAAAGGACAAGCCGCAGGGCCAGACGAAGTTCCTGCGGAAGTACTCCACGTTCTCGCTGCTGGTGATCGACGAGTGGCTGCTGGACCATCCTGACGAGGGAATGCGTTCGATGCTGCTGGAACTGCTCGAGCGCCGCTATGACACCGGCTCGACCGTGTTCTGCACCCAGTACCCGAAGAAGGACTGGCACGCCCGGCTCGGTGGAGCAGTCCACGCCGATGCGATCATGGACCGCATCGTGCACAACACAATCTGGATCGACACCGGCGACAGGAACATGCGAGAACACACCGCACTGCCCCAGTGACCCGATGCCGGCGGGAGCCAGTGGTCCCCACCGCGGCGGCTACTGGCCCCCGTCGGCACGATCGGCGGTCCCCAAGAGCAAGATTCGGTGGCTCCCACGACTACGAATACTCAGGCGAGCTGGGCGGGCACTGAGGTCGTCCGCGCGTCCCGCCGGAGTGCCCAGCAGCCGCGTACGGTTGCCGGATGAACCAGACACGGCGCTTCGACCTCGTTCTCTTCGGTGCCAGCGGCTTCGTGGGCCGCTTGGTGGCCCAGCACCTGGCCGATCAGGCCCCTGCTGGGGTGCGCATCGCCCTGGCAGGACGCACCCTCGCCCGGCTGGAGGAGGTGCGGGACCGTCACGGCCGGTCCGAGTGGGCTCTCCTCACCGCCGACAGCAGCGACCACGCCGCGTTGGCCGACCTCGCCGGGGCGGCCCGCGTGGTGGCGAGCACCGTCGGCCCGTACCACCGCCACGGCCTGCCCCTGGTGCTCGAGTGCGCCCGAGCCGGCACCGACTACGTGGACCTGACCGGGGAGGTCGCCTTCGTCCGCGAGTCGATCGACCGCGCCCACGACGAGGCGGTGCGCACTGGAGCCCGCATCGTGCACTCCTGCGGTTTCGACTCGGTCCCCTCCGACCTGGCCGTCCACCTCCTGCACGGCGCCGCCACCGCGGACGGCGCCGGCGGGCTGGGCGACACCACGCTGCTGGTGACGCAGCTGCGCGGCGGCCTCAGCGGCGGCACCGTCGACTCGATGCGCGAACAGCTCACCCTGGTCCGCTCGGACCGGGAGGCAGCGCAGCTGGCCGCCGATCCCTACGCGCTCGCACCGGACCGGGCCACCGAGCCGCGCCTGCCCGGGCAGGACGACTCGACCGAGATCTTCATCGAGTCCGCATCGGGTCGGTGGACGGCGCCGTTCGTGATGGCGTCCTACAACACCCGTATCGTGCGCCGCAGCCACGCGCTGCTGCGCGAGCACGGGGACACACCGGCGGGGTACGGCGCGGCGTTCCGGTACCGCGAGATGGTCGACACCGGGCGAGGGCGGAGGGGACGCCGGCGTGCACAGGCGCTCCGAACCGGACTCGCGGCGCTGTGGCTGGGGCTGAGCACACCGGGCCTGTCGCGGATCGTCGATGCCCTGCTGCCGGAGCCCGGCGAGGGCCCCTCCGCGGCGCAGCGTGACGCCGGCAGGTTCGAGGTGCAGGCACGGACCACCACCGACAGCGGGGAGTACCTCGCCACCGTGGGAGCACAGGGCGATCCCGGGTACGCCGCGACCTCCGTCATGATCGGACAGGCCGCCCTCGCGCTGGCTGTCGACCCCGGCCACTGCCACCCCGATGGCGGCGTGCTGACACCGGCCGTGGCCCTGGGCGATGTGCTCGTGGAGCGGCTGCGGGCGCAGGGTTTCCGGTTGCGCGTGGACCCCCTCTAGGCGCCGGTCTTCTGCGGCTCCCGGCGGGGCAGCACCTTGCGCATGATGTCGGTCGAGGTGACCACGCCGAGGAACTCCTCCCCGTCCATGACCGCCGCGAGCTGCTCGTTCTCTCCGCGGATCATGGTCAGCGCGGCCAGCACCGGGGTGTCCCCCTGGAG
Source organism: Brachybacterium muris (assembly GCF_016907455.1). Classification (NCBI taxonomy): domain Bacteria; kingdom Bacillati; phylum Actinomycetota; class Actinomycetes; order Micrococcales; family Dermabacteraceae; genus Brachybacterium; species Brachybacterium muris. The sequence goes on from NZ_JAFBCB010000001.1 coordinate 1,967,609, forward strand.
CCGGAAGGCGGGGCGAGCCAGTTCGGCGACGGGACGGGCCGGGTCCTCCAGCAGGGTGTCGCGCACGTGGATCACACCGGGGCCGTCTGCATCCAGGTCCCGCACCAGGATCCGCTTGTGACCGGTGCGGGCCGAGGCCGCCTGGAGATCGGCGACGGTGGCATCGCGATCCACGGCGGTGGCCCGATCGGCCGGGTCGATCAGCTCGCGCAGCGGGACGTCGGCCAGGTCCAGCACCTCGGAGATCTGCGAGCGGAACTCCTCCTCCAGCACGCCCTGCTCGCCGGAGTGCTCCACCAGCTGGCGGATGGTGTCCGCGTCCCGCCCTCCCACGGCGGCGCGGTCGACGGGCTCGATGCCGCTGGCCTTCACCAGGCGGTTGGCGACGGCGTTGACGAAGGTGAGCAGGGGTCGCACCAACGTGATGAACACGCGGGAGGGGATCGCGATGACCTTCGCAGCGGTCTCGGGAGCGGCGATCGCCCAGGACTTCGGAGCCATCTCCCCGACCACCAGGTGCAGGAACGTCACCAGCAACAGGGAGAGGACGAACGACGTGGTGCCCGCCACCTGGGACGGCAGACCGATGGTCTCCAGCAGTGGCCCGAGTGCCTTGTCCACGCCGGGCTTGGTGATCGCGCCCAGGGCGAAGGTGCACAGGGTGATGCCGAGCTGGGCGCCGGCCAGCATGATCGTCAACTCGTGCATGCCCTTCAGCGCTGCCCTGGCGGAAGCGCTGGTATCAGCCTCCTCCTCCAGACGGTGGCCTCGTGCGCCCAGCAGGGCGAACTCGATGATCACGAAGAATGCGCTGGCCACCAGCAGCAGGATCGTCGCGACGATGACGAAGACGGGATTGGTGCTCATCGTTGCTCCTCCTCGTCACGGGTCTCGTCGTCGTCCAGGTCCTCCAGCTCGCCCGGATCGACCTCGTGCTCCTGCAGCTCGACCCGCAGGCGGCTGGGCACGTGCCGGTCGGTCTCCAGCACCTCGATGTGCAGCTCGCGCCGCATCGGCTGGTCGGCGACCATGTCGCTTGGCACCGCCGGCAGCGTCACGGTCAGGGTGCGGCCCTCTTCGGGCAGCTCGCCGAGCTGGGCGATGACCAGGCCACCCACGGTCTCGTAGTCGTCCTCCGGCAGCGGGTAGCCGATCAGCCGGATCAGCTCGTCGGCGTGGACGTCGCCGTCCATCTCCCAGGAGTCCTCGGGGCCGTCGGAGGCGGTGACCTCGTCGGTGTCCTCGTCGTGCTCGTCGTGCAGCTCACCGATGAGCTCCTCGGCCAGGTCCTCCTCGGTGAGGATCCCGGAGAAGGTGCCGAACTCGTCGATCACGCAGGCGATCTCCTGACCCACCTCGCTGAGCGCCTCGAGCACGTCCGGCAACGGCATGCGCTCGGGCACGATGAGCGGTTCGCGCATGGCGACGGTGACGGGCTCCTCGTCCCGGTGGCGGGCCGCCAGCAGGTCGGTCATCAGAACCACGCCGACGGGCTCGTCCTCGTCGGAGACCACGGGGTAGCGGCTGTGAGCGCCGGCCATCAGGGTGCGGATCTCGCCGATCGTGGTGTCCTCGTCCACCGTGTCCACCTTGGCGCGGGGCACCATGGCGTGCTCGGCGTCCTGCTCGGGGAAGTCGATCACCCGGTCGATGACGTTGGAGAGGTCCTCGGGCATGTCACCGCTGGCGCGGGAGTCCCGCACGATGCGCTCGAGGTCCTTGGCGGTGGCGGTGGAGTCCACGTCGTGCACGGGCTCCATGCCCAGCAGGCGGATCAGTGCATTGGAGGCGTGGTCGAAGAAGGAGATCAACCAGCCGAACAGGGCCAGGTAGATCAGGGTGGTGCGGGATACGAGGCGCGCCACCTTGTCCGCGGCGGCGATGGCGAGGTTCTTGGGGTACAGCTCACCGAAGATCATCTGCACCACGGTGGCGATCACCAGGGCCAGCACGGTGCCCACCGAGATGCTCACGGCGGCCGGTACGCCGGCCCTGCCGAGCAGATCGCCGAGGGCCTCTCCCACCAGGGGTTCGGCAACGTAGCCGACCATCAGGCCGGTGACGGTGATGCCCAGCTGCGCTCCGGAGAGCATAAACGAGGTGCGCTCGGTGACCTTGAGGGCACGTGCAGCCGCTTCGTCGCCACCGGCTGCCGCGGCGCGCAACTTGGCACGGTCCACTGACATGAAGGCGAATTCCTGGGCCACGAAGTAGCCGTTGGCGGCGATCAGCACCAGGATGATGAGAATGCCGAGCAGCAGGAGGAGGATCGTGGTGCCCATCAGCCACGCCCTCCGATGAGCGCACTGGTGGGCCGGGGACTGGCAGACGGGGAGTCGTCGGTCATGACGGCGATCGTAATGGCTTTCCTACGCGGTGTCTGAGAAGGGGCTGGCACTGGCAGCGAGGTGTAGCGCCTGTCACCCCTGGATCATCAGGGCAGGTCGTCGACCTCGAGATCCACCATCAGTTCCCCGGCGATCCGCTCCAGGGCCTCGCGCACCTCGGTCGGGTCGCCCTGGGCAGGAAGGTGCACCAGCGCCTCGGCCTCGAACAGCACCCCACCGCCCTGCGGGGCGTCGGTGGTCCACGAGCGCAGCTCCTCGATGCTGGCGTGCAGCGCTGCCAATGCCGTGGTCACCTCGCGCACCATGCCGGAGCGGTCCTGGCCGATCAGGTGCACGTGCAACGGCACGGACCCCTCCGCCGGGCCGTCGGCGAGCATGGCATCGCGTTCTGCTGTGCGGGCCTCGGTGACATCGACCCGCAGCCCGACGCTCTGCTGCAGGGAGGCGAGGGCCGCTGTGAGCTCCTCGGCGCGGTCCTCGGGGACGTCCACCAGCACGACGCCGGCGAATTTGCCTGCCAGGTGGGAGAGGCCGCTCTCCAGCCAGTTGCCGCCGTGCAGGTCCACCTGCTCGGCCAGTGCGGAGACCAGTCCTTCGCGGTCGTCCCCGATCGCGGTCAGCACGAGTTGAGTCATGCTGCGCAGACTATCCGAGACCGACGTCACTCGGGAGTGCTCGATCACGATGACGGTGGGATCAGCCGGTGGGTGCGGCCACGCCCGCCTTGTACAACCCGTAGGTGTACGCGTCGGAGATGGCCTCCCAGGATGCCTCGATGATGTTGGGACCCACGCCGACGGTGGTGAACTCGAGGTCCGCCCCGGCGGTGCGCACCAGCACGCGGGTGGTGGCGTCGGTGCCGTGGTGGGCATCGAGGATCCGCACCTTGAAATCCTGCAGCTCCAGCTGGTCGATCAGTGGGAAGCGGTCCCGCAGTGCCTGCCGCAGGGCGAGGTCCAGGGCGTTGACAGGACCGTTGCCCTCGGCGATCGCCACAGCTCGTCCCGTGGAGGCGCCCCCGTTCTGCCCTGTGCCGGTTCCGCTGACGGTTCCGCGCAGCTTCACGGTGGCCTCGGTCTCCAGGGTGCCGTCACGCAGCTGCTGGGAGGTGGCGCGCCAGGACTCCACCTCGAAGTACCGCGGCACACGGCCGATCTCGTCCAGCAGCAGCAGCTCGAAGGAGGCATCGGCAGCCTCGTAGGAGTACCCCTCGGCCTCGCGCTGCTTCACCGTGCCCGCCAGGCGCGAGAGCACGTTCTGCTCCCCCGTCAGGTCGAAGCCCAGCTCACGGCCCTTCAGCTCGATGGAGGCGCGGCCTGCCATGTCCGAGATGATCATGCGCATGTCGTTGCCGATGGCGCGCGGATCCATGTGCTGGTAGAGGTCCGGGTCCACCCGGATGGCGCTGGCGTGCAGGCCCGCCTTGTGGGCGAAGGCGCTCGCCCCGACGTAGGGCGCGCGGGCGCCGACGGGCATGTTGACGATCTCGCCGATGGCGTGCGCGATCCGTGTGGCCTCGGCGAGGGTCTCCCCCGGCACCAGGTCCAACCCCATCTTCAGCTGCAGGTCTCCGAGCATGGTGAGCAGGTCCGCGTTGCCGGTGCGCTCCCCGTAGCCGTTGACGCAGCCCTGCACGTGGGTGATGCCCGCTCGCACTGCCATGAGGGCGTTGGCAACGGCACAGCCGGAGTCGTTGTGGGTGTGTGCGCCCAACCGCGCCCCGGCGTGCCCTGCGGCCTCCAGGCGGGCGCGCAGCTCCTCGACCACCTCGGTCACCTGGTGCGGGAGCATGCCACCGTTGGTGTCGCACAGCACCACCACGCGCGCGCCCGCCGCGAAGGCCTCGACCACCACGGAGGTGGTGTAGTCGGGATCATGGGCGAAGCCGTCGAAGAAGTGCTCGGCGTCCACGAACACCTCCCGCCCCAGCCGGACCAGGTGGGCGACGGTGTCCCGCACCATCGCCAGGTTCTCCTCGCCGTTGGTGCGCAGCGCGCCGGTGACGTGGCGCAGATCGGACTTGGCCACCAGCGTCACCGTGGGGGCGCCGGAGCCCACCAGGGCCGTGACCTGCGGGTCGTCCTGCACGGGCACGCCGGCCTTGCGGGTGGCACCGAAGGCCGCGAGCCTGGCGCAGTGCAGGTCCAGTTCGGTGCGGGCGCGGGCGAAGAACTCGGTGTCGCGCGGCACGGCACCGGGCCAGCCGCCCTCGATGTAGGTGACGCCGAGCTCGTCGAGGTGGCGGGCCACCGCGAGCTTGTCGGCCACCGACAGGGTGAGACCCTCCTGCTGGGAGCCGTCACGCAGGGTGGTGTCGTAGAGGTGGAACGCGTCGATCGGATCGACTGCGGTGCGGGGACCGGGGGTCGTCATGGCATCCTCACACCAGTCGGGTCAGCCAGCCGTGGCGGTCGGGGACCCGGCCGTACTGGATGCCGGTCAGCTCCTCGCGCAGGGCGAGGGTGGTCTGGCCGGAACCGCCGTCGCCGATGGTCCAGGTGCCGTCCTGGGAGCGGAACTCACCGATCGGGGTGATCACCGCCGCGGTGCCGCAGGCGAACATCTCGGTGATCTCCCCGGCGCTGATCTGGCGGGCGACCTCGCTCATCAGCAGCGTGGTCTCCACGGGCTGAAGCCCGCGGTCCTGGGCGATGCGCAGCACGGACTCGCGGGTCACGCCCTCCAGGATCGATCCGGACAGGCGCGGGGTGAGGATGCGGTCGTCCCGCGTGATCGCGAAGACGTTCATGCCGGAGAGCTCGTCGATCGCGGTGTGGGTCTCGGAGTCCAGGAACATCACCTCATCGGCCCCGTGGGAGACGGCCTCGTTCTTGGCCAGCAGAGAGGAGGCGTAGTTGCCGCCGCACTTGGCGGCGCCCGTGCCACCGGCGCCGGCGCGGGCGTAGGTGTCGGTCACCCACACCACCAGCGGCTGCACGCCGCGCGGGAAGTAGGTGCCGGCCGGGGAGGCGATCACGTAGTAGTCCACCGTGTGGGAGGCCCGCACCCCCAGGAACTCCTCGGAGGCGAACATGAACGGCCTCAGGTACAGGGAGGTCTCCCCCTCCGGCTGCGGCACCCAGGGCTCATCGGCGGCAACGAGGGCGCGCACGGACTCCAGGAAGTCCCGCTCGGGAAGCTCGGGCAGTGCGAGCCGGCGGGCGGAGCGCATCATGCGGCGCGCGTTCTGCTCGGGCCGGAAGGTCCACACGGAGCCGTCGGCGTGGCGGAACGCCTTCATGCCCTCGAAGATCTCCTGCCCGTAGTGCAGCACCGCCGCAGCGGGTGAGAGCTGCAGCGGCCCGAAGGGCACCAGCTCGGCGCCGGTCCAGCCCTCCGACACGGTCCAGCGGGCGTGAGCCATGAAGTCGGTGAAGTGCTGGCCGAAGCCGGGGGCGGCGAGGATGCGGGCGCGCTCGTCGTCGGTGATGCGCCGCGCGGTGGCGGCGGGGGTGAAGGTGAGCGCGCTCATCGATGTCTCCTCGGGACGGGGTAGGGGCAGGATAGTTCGGTCAGTGTCCGCTGATCGCGGCGACCAGGGCGTCGCCGATCTCGGTGGTGCTGCGGGTACCCAGCTCGCCCCGAGCGGCGAGGTCGGCCTCGACGGCGGCCCGCACGGTCGCGGCGGCCTGCTCGTGGCCCAGGTGGTCCAGCAGCAGTGCCACGGAGGACACGGTCGCGGTGGGGTCAGCGATTCCCTGCCCGGCGATGTCGGGGGCGGAGCCGTGCACCGGCTCGAACATGGAGGGGAACTCGCCGGTGGGGTTGATGTTCCCGCTGGCGGCCAGTCCGATGCCGCCGCCGATCGCGGCGGCGAGGTCGGTGAGGATGTCGCCGAACAGGTTGTCGGTGACGATCACGTCGAAGCGGCCCGGGTCGTTGACCAGGTAGATGGTGGCGGCATCGATGTGGGCGTAGTCCACGGTGACCTCGGGGAACTCGCGGCCCACCTGGTCCACCACGCGGCTCCACAGCTTCCCGGCGTGGACCAGCACGTTGTGCTTGTGGACCAGGGTGAGGCGCCGGCGGCGGCGCTGGGCCTGCTCGAAGGCGTAGCGCACCACGCGATCGACACCGACGGCGGTGTTCAGCGAGACCTCGGTGGCGACCTCCAGCTCGGTGCCGGTGCGCATGGATCCGCCGTTGCCGACGTACGGGCCCTCGGTGCCCTCGCGGACCACCAGGAAGTCCACCTCGCCGGGATCGGCCAACGGTGAGGCAACGCCGGGCACCAGGCGGGTGGGGCGCAGGTTCACGAAGTGGTCGAAGCCGAAGCGGAGCTTCAGCAGCAGCCCTCGCTCGAGGACCCCGGAGGGGACCTCGGGGTCGCCGACGGCACCCAGCAGGATCGCGTCGTGCTCGGCCAGGCGCTGCATGTCGTCCTCGGTGAGGGTCTCGCCGGTGCGGTGCCAGCGGCCGGCGCCGAGGTCGAAGTCGGTGGTCTCCACCGACACGCCGGCGGGTTCGAGAGCGGCGCGCAGGGCCCGCAGACCCTGGGGGACCACCTCTTTGCCGATGCCGTCGCCCTCGATGACGGCGAGGCGGATGCGGGTGCGCCGGGGGTCGGGGGCGCTGGGAGTGCTGGGGTTGCTCGTCATGGCTGTCTCCGGTTCAGTACGCGATGTCGACGGTGTGGATGGCGCGGGCACCGATGGCCTCGCCGATCCGCTCGGCGAGCTCGCGCGGGGCGGACTGGTCGAGGTTGAGGATCACCAGGGCCTCGGCGCCGGGTCCGTCCCCGGCGCGGGACACCTGCATGCCGGCGATGTTGACGCCGGCCTCGCCCAGCAGGGCACCGTACTGGCCGATCTGGCCGGGGCGGTCCTCGTAGCGGATCATCATCAGGTGGTCGCTGAGTGTCACGTCCAGGGGGTGCCCGGCCACCTCGATCAGCTTGTGGATCTGGTCCACTCCGCTGAGGGTGCCGGAGACGGAGACCACCTCGCCGTCACGGAGGGTGCCGCGCACCTGGATCACGTTGCGGAAGCGCTCGGTGCCCTCGTGGGTCTCGAGGTTCACGGTGATCCCGCGCTCCTCGGCGAGGACGGGGGCGTTGACATAGCTGACCTGCTCGGTGACGACGCTGCGGAACACACCGCGCAGCACCGACAGCTTCAGCGCGGTGACGTCGCGGGAGGCGATCTCGCCGCGGATCACGATGTCCAGCAGCTCGGGAGCCTCCCCCGCCATCACGGTGAACAGCTGGCCCAGGCGGTCGGCGAGGGCCACCCCCGGGCGCACCAGGTCGTCGATGGCTCCCCCGGCCACGTTGACGGCGTCGGGGACCAGCTCCCCGGCCAGGGCCAAGCGCACGGACTGGGCCACGGCGATGCCGGCCTTCTCCTGCGCCTCGGCGGTGGAGGCACCCAGGTGCGGGGTCAGGGTGACGTTGTCGAGCTCCAGCAGCTTCGCGGCGCTCGGGGAGGCCGAGGGCGGCTCCGAGGAGTACACGTCCAGCGCGGCGCCGGCGATCCGCCCACTGGTGAGAGCCTCCACCAGGGCGTGCTCGTCGATGAGACCACCGCGGGCGGCGTTGACCACGTGCAGGGTGGGCTTGGCCATCGCCAGCTGCTCGGCGCCGATCAGACCCGTGGTCTCCGGGGTCTTGGGCATGTGCACGGTGACCACGTCGGATTCGCGCATCAGCTCGTCGAGCTCGACCACCCGCGCGCCCAGCTCGGCGGCGCGGGTGTGGTTGACGTACGGGTCGTAGGCCAGCAGGTGCACGCCGAAGGGGGCCAGGCGCTCGGCGACCAGCTGACCGATGCGGCCGAAGCCCACCACACCCACGGTCTTGCCCAGCAGCTCGGTGCCCGTGAGGGCCTTGCGCTCCCACTTGCCCTGCTTCATCGAGGCGTCGGCGCGGCCAAGGTTGCGCAGGGAGGCCAGGATCAGCGTCACCGCGAGCTCGGCGGCCGAGACGATGTTGGAGGTGGGGGCGTTGATCACCATCACCCCGGCGGCGGTCGCGGCGGGGACGTCGACGTTGTCCAGGCCCACGCCGGCGCGGGCGACGACGCGCAGCTTCGGGGCCGCGGCGTACACCTCCGCGTCGACCAGGGTGGCGGAGCGGACCAGCAGGGCATCGGCCTCCGCCACCGCGGCGAGCAGCGCGGGACGGTCGGTGCCGTCCACGCTGCGGACCTCGACGTCGGGGCCCAGGACCTCGACGGTGGCGGGCGACAGCTCCTCAGCGATGAGCACGACAGGACGCGTCACGGAATCTCCTCCGGTACGGATGGGGGTCGTCGCTCACGCCCTCGGGTGCGACGGGTTTCAGGGGACAGCGTAGTCCGGTGTCCGCCATGCGGGAACGCGGGTCAGAATGCGAGATCAGCGGCCGGTGAGTCCACTCGTGCTGCGCCGACAGCCTGATCAATCGCTGGCTGCGGAGCTGTCGGCGACGGGACAGGGCTCCCCCGCTTCCGCTTCGATCGCCGAAGCAGCAGACCTCTCATCACTGCGAGGCATTCTGCTCACCGGGTCGAGGCGAACTGCAGCGCGCCGAGGAGTCGCTCCGCTCACCCCTCCACGCGAATCCCCGCCAGCACCTGGTGGGCGAGGACGGGCGCCTCCTCGGCGGAGACCCCGTTGACCTGCACGCGATACTCCTCCTCCCCCACGTGCACGCGTACGGCGACGACCATCCCGTCCTCGCCACCCCGGCTGACCGCGGCGGTGACCAGGTCCGCACCGCCGATCTCCGCCCGCGCGGCGTAGAGCACGGCGTCGAGCAGGTAGGGGCTCGGGACCGGCAGGCGGAACAGGGTGATCCCGCCCTTGCGAGTGCCATTCTCGTCGACGCTGGAGATGCCGAGCTCTACCTCCTCGAGCTCACCCGACGTCGGAGGGATCGCGGCGGTGAGGCGGCCGAAGGAGATCTCCTGCCAGTCCTCGGGCACCTCGGTCGGCTCGACCAGTGGCAGCTCCTCCGCGTCGGAGATCGCGAGCGTGGGCACCGTGGCGACGACGTAGGTCATCAGCGCGTTCATCCGGCCGTCCTCGACGCCGAGATAGAAGGCGACCTCGCGCCGCAGGAACCCGTCCTCTCCCTCGCGCACGATCGGCACCACGCCGCGCACGAACGCGACCAGAGCGGCGCCCGCGCCGGGGAACGTGGTGCCCTCCGGCACCCGTGCGAGGAGGCTGGAGGTGTCCAGCACGCTCATCCGAGGACCATCCTCGGGATAGGGCGCCGGTTCGAGGTCGAACATCTCCGGCACGCCCACCTCGGGCGTCGGCGCCCCGCTGATGGGGACTTGCTCGAACAGCGGGTCGAAGGCCGAGGGGTTGAAGCCCTCGAGCCCGAACGCCTTCACGAGGACGGGCCCGATCTCACCGCTGCGGGAGTTGTCGGCCTCGAGCAGCAGAGGGGTGTCGGCGACCTCGACGACCGTCTGGAGCAGCACGTCACGCAGGGCGCTGCGCGCCTCGGAATCCCCACCGAGTGCCGCCGCGGCCTCGGCGTCGAACTCGAGCGGCTCGGCGGTGAGCAGGGGCGAGTCATCCGGGAAGCCGGGAGAGGCCCAGGTCCCGAAGCGGTCCTCTCGCTCGAGCGGCCCTGGCTCGATCCTCGTGCGCTCGTCCGCCGCGGCGGTGTCGATCTCCACGAGCCGCAGATCCTCCGCCGCCGCCCAGTCGTCGAAGGTGGTGCCAGGCTCCGGGGCGGGCTCCGAGGAGGCGCCTCCCCCGTCGCTTCCGGCACCCGGCGCCGGGTCCGTCCCTCCGGCCGGCTCCTCGTCCCCGCCCGGAAGCAGGGAGCATGCCCCCGCCGTCGTCATCACGCCCAGGGTCCCCAGCCCGGTCAGCGCCGTGCGTCGGTGGTCGTGCGGGTGGTCGCGTCCTTGCTCATCCCTGGATCCCCCTGCTCGGCACGTCGGCCGAGCTGTCGTGTGTGTGTTCAGAACATCATGATGCACGAAAGACCGCGGCGGGAGCACCTCGAGGGTGCTCCCGCCGTCGCGTGGGGATCGGGTGGGTCAGCGCGCGGCGCTGCCCTCGGTGTAGCCGTCATCCTGGGAGTCCTTGTTCCAGGAGAACATCTTGCGCAGGTCCTTGCCGACCACCTCGATGGGGTGCTTGGCCTCGTCCTCGCGGAGCTTCTTGAACTCGGTGCCGCCGGCGTCCTGGTCCTCGATGAAGCGCTTGGCGAAGGTGCCGTCCTGGATGTCGGTCAGCACCGCCTTCATGGACTCCTTGACGCGGTCGTCCACCACGCGGGGGCCGGAGACGTAGTCGCCGAACTCGGCGGTGTCGGAGATGGACCAGCGCTGCTTGGCGATGCCGCCCTCGATCATCAGGTCCACGATCAGCTTGAGCTCGTGGAGCACCTCGAAGTAGGCGATCTCGGGCTGGTAGCCAGCCTCGGTGAGGATCTCGAACCCGGCCTGGACCAGGTGGCTCATGCCGCCGCACAGCACGGCCTGCTCGCCGAACAGGTCGGTCTCGGTCTCCTCGGTGAAGGTGGTGCGGATACCGCCCGCACGCAGTCCGCCGATGGCCTTGGCGTAGGAGAGTGCGAGGTCCCATGCGCTGCCGCTGGCATCCTCCTCGACCGCCACAATCACGGGCACGCCGCGACCGGCCACGTACTCGCGGCGCACGATGTGGCCGGGGCCCTTGGGGGCCACCATCGCCACGTCCACACCCGCCGGGGGCTGGATGTAGCCGTAGCGGATGTTGAAGCCGTGGGCGAAGAACAGGGCATCGCCCTCGCGCAGCTTGTCCTTGATCTGCTCGTCGTAGATGGTGCGCTGGTACTGGTCCGGCGCCAGGATCATCACCACGTCGGCCCAGTCGGAGACCTCGGCAGGGGTGCCGACGGCCAGGCCCTGCTCCTCGGCCTTCGCGCGCGAGCTCGAGCCCTCCTTGAGGCCGATGCGAACCTCGACCCCGCTGTCGCGCAGGCTCAGCGCATGGGCGTGGCCCTGGGAGCCGAAACCGATGACCGCGACCTTCCTGCCCTGGATGATCGAGAGATCGGCGTCGTCGTCGTAGAACATGTCGGCCACGGTGTGTGCTCCTTGGGTCGATGGTGCGGGCCCGGATCGGGTCGCTGATCGGGGCAGATGCAGGATCATCCTACAGCCCGCCGTCTTACAGGTTGAGAGGGAATATCAGATGATGGAACGCGATAGGTGGGGAGGCGGGCTCAGCCCAGCAGGTTCTTGTCGGTGAGAGCGCGGCCGCCGCGTCCGATGGCCACTTCGCCGGACTTCACGATCTCGCGGATCCCGAAGGGCTCCAGCATGCTCAGCAGCGCGGTGAGCTTGTCCTGGGTGCCGGTGGCCTCGATGGTCACCGCGTCGGCGGCGGCGTCCACCACCTTCGCGCGGAACATCTGCACGATCTCCAGCACCGAGGTGCGGGTGGTGTTGTCGGCGGAGACCTTGACCAGCACCAGTTCGCGCTGCACTGTCTGCCGGGGCTCCAGCTGCACGATCTTCAGCACGTTGACCAGCTTGTTGAGCTGCTTGGTGATCTGCTCCAGAGGGTGCTGGGCGACGTCCACCACCACGGTGATGCGGGAGATCTCCGGGTGCTCGGTGGGGCCCACCGCGAGCGAGGCGATGTTGTAGCCGCGACGGGCGAACAGGGCGGCGACGCGGGTCAGCACACCGGGCTTGTTCTCCACCAGGACCGAGAGGGTCTGGGTGTCGGCGGGCATGACGGATTCGGTGGCGTTCATTCTCAGATGTCCCTCTCCCACTCGGGGCTCATGCCCTGCGCGATCTGGATCTCGTCGTTGGAGACGCCGGCGGGGACCATGGGCCAGACCATGGCGTCGGCGCTGACCTGGAAGTCCACCACCACCGGGCGGTCGTTGATCTCCATGGCCTGCTCGATGGTGGCGTCGATGTCCTCATCCCTCTCGCAGCGCAGACCGGCCGCGCCGTAGGCGTCGGCGAGCTTGACGAAGTCGGGGATGCGGCGGGTGCCGTGCCCGGTGTTGAGATCGGTGTGGGAGTACCGCTTGTCGTAGAAGAGGTTCTGCCACTGCCGCACCATGCCCAGCGAGCTGTTGTTGATCACCGCGACCTTGATCGGGATGTCGTTGATGACGCAGGTGGCCAGCTCCTGATTGGTCATCTGGAAGCAGCCGTCGCCGTCGATCGCCCACACGGTGGTGTCCGGCCGGCCCACCTTGGCGCCCATCGCGGCGGGCACCGAGTAGCCCATGGTGCCCAGGCCCCCGGAGTTGATCCAGGAGTTGGGCTTCTCGTAGCGAATGAACTGGCTGGACCACATCTGGTGCTGGCCCACGCCCGCCACGTAGATCGAGTCCGGTCCGGAGATCTCGCCGATCCGGGAGATCACCTTCTGCGGGGCGGTGTAACCGTCGGCGGTGGCGGTCCATCCCAGCGGGTAGGTGTCACGCAGCATCGACAGGGTGCTCCACCAGGACTCGTAGTCACGGGTGTCGTCGGCGGCGATGCGCTCACGCAGCTCTGCTGTCAGCGCGGTGGCCACCTCGGCGGCCTGGCCCACGATCGGGACGTCGGCGGTGCGGTTCTTGGAGATCTCCGCAGGGTCGATATCGGCATGGACGATCGTCGCGTTCGGCGCGAAGGAGTCCAGGCGACCGGTCACGCGGTCGTCGAAGCGCGCACCGATGGCCACGATCAGATCCGCCCGCTGCAGCGCGGAGACCGCCGCGACGGTGCCGTGCATGCCGGGCATGCCCAGGTGGCTGGGATGCGAGTCCGGCAGGGCGCCGCGGCCCATGAGGGTGGTGACGAACGGTGCGCCGCTGGTGTCGATCAGCTCGGTGACCCGCTGGGAGGCGCGGCCACGGATCACGCCGCCGCCCAGCAGGAACACGGGGCGACGCGCCTGCATCAGCAACGAGGCCGCCTCCCTGATCTGCTTGGTGTGGGGGCGGGGCTGCGGCCGGTAGCCGGGCAGGTCCAGGGTCTCGGGCCACACGAACTCGGCGGTGGCCTGCTGGGCGTCCTTGGTGACGTCCACCAGCACCACGCCGGGGCGGCCGGTGGAGGCGATGTGGAATGCCTGCTTGATCACCTTGGGGATCTCGGCCGCGTCCTTGACCAGGAAGTTGTGCTTGGTCACCGGCATCGTCATGCCCACGATGTCCGCCTCCTGGAAGGCGTCCGTACCGATGAAGGAGGAGCCCACCTGGCCGGTGATCGCCACCATCGGGATGGAGTCCATCTGGGCATCGGCGATGGGGGTGATGAGGTTGGTGGCACCGGGTCCGGAGGTTGCCAGGCACACGCCCACCTTGCCGGTGGCGTGGGCATAGCCGCTGGCAGCGTGGCCGGCGCCCTGCTCGTGACGCACCAGCACGTGGCGCAGCTTCTTCGCGTCCATCAGCGGGTCGTAGGTGGGCAGGATGGCGCCGCCGGGAAGGCCGAAGACGACCTCGGCCCCGGCATGCTCGAGGGACTGGACCAGCGCCTGGGCGCCGGTGAGGTGCTGAGGTGTCATCGGTACTCCTTCGTCGACATGGTGGACAGGTTTCATGCGACCGAACAGGTGGTGCGGGTAATGAAAAAGCCCCTCAGCCTGAGGCTCTGAGGGGCGCGGGACGTCTCGTGGGGACGAACGGGCGTCAGCCGCGCTCGGTGATTACGAGAAGAATCATGTGCATGCGGTCACCATAGCCCCCGTGGTGCCACCACCCGGACAGGGTGTCCACGATACGGACCCTTATGTCGTACGTCCCGGCCCCACCAGGTTCATCCCCACCAGGTACTTACCAGACCCCGGCCCGCCGCGCGACGGTCGGAAAGTCCCGCCCGATGCTCCCGGCTCCCCTATTCTGGTCGCAAGCAGTCCCCTCGCAGAGAGTCGCGTGAACCACTGATGACCGCTCCCGGACACTCCCCCCTGACCACCGTCGAGGACAACGACACGACCCCACCGCTGGAGGGCGAGCACATCGTCGTCGTGGGCGGCGGCATGACCGGCCACCGCTTCGTCTCCCGCCTGCGCGCCCAGGACCCCGAGGGGACCTGGACCCTCACCATGATCGGTGAGGAGCCCCAGCAGCCGTACGACCGCGTGCACCTGTCGAACTGGTTCTCCAGCCGCAACGCGGACCTGCTCACCCTGGACCCCACGGTCTGGGACGATCCCCGCATCACCCTGGTCACCGGCGACGCCGTGACCGCCCTGGACCGCGATGCGCAGACGGTCACCACCGCCAGCGGCACCGTGCACGCCTACGACCGCCTGGTGCTGGCCACCGGCTCCTGGGCATGGTCGCCCCGCGCCGAGGGCAACGACCTCCCGGGCACCTTCTCCTACCGCACCATCGATGACGTCGAGAAGATGGCCGAGTGGGTCACCCTGCGCTCGCAGAAGGTGGGCCGTCCACTGCGCGGCGTGGTCGTCGGAGGTGGCGTGCTCGGCCTGGAGGCAGCTGCCGCCCTGAAGAACATGGAGGTGGACACCACCGTCGTCGAGTTCGCGGACCGCCTGATGGCCGTCCAGCTGGATCAGGGCGGCGGCGAGATGCTGCGCCTGCTGATCGAGGATCTCGGCATCGGCGTGCGCACCGGCGTGGGAGCGGCCCGCTTCTCCCCCGCCGCCGATGGCGCCATGGGCACTGCCCACCTCACCGACGACTCCGAGCTGCCCGCCGACATCGTGGTGTTCTCGACCGGCATCCGCCCCCGCGACAAGGTGGCCCGCGAGGCGGGCCTGGCGATCGGTGAGCGCGGCGGCGTGGTGGTGGGTGACTCCTGCCAGACCTCCGACGATGCCATCTGGGCCGTGGGCGAGTGCGCCTCCTTCAACGGCGTGTGCGCGGGCCTGGTGGCCCCCGGCAACGACATGGCCGATGTGGTGGTGGACCGCTTCCTCGGGGGCAAGCGCACCCATGAGCGCGGGGTTGAGGGCACCAAGCTCAAGGGCGTCGGCGTGGAGGCCGCGGCCTTCGGCGACGTCAACGGGATCACCCCCGGAGCACTGGACGTCACATTCATCGACCCCTTCCACCGCCAGTACCGCAAGCTGGTGATGAGCGATGACGCCAAGACCCTGCTGGGCGGCGTGTTCATCGGCGACATCGAGCTTTACTCCTCGCTGCGCCCGCTGGTGGGCCGCGAACTGGGCGCCGATCCCTCAGCGCTGATCGCACCGGCCGGTGCGGGCGCGATGCCCGACACCGAACTGCCCGATGATGCCGTGGTGTGCTCCTGCAACAACGTTGCGGCGGGCACCATCCGCACCGCGGTCAACGAGCAGGGCTGCCACACCATCGGCCAGATCAAGGAGTGCACCAAGGCCGGCACCGTGTGCGGCTCCTGCGTTCCGCTGCTGACCAAGATCCTGAACAAGGAGCTGGAGAAGTCCGGCATCACCGTCTCCAAGGGCCTGTGCGAGCACTTCGCCCACTCCCGCGCGGAGCTGTTCAAGCTGGTGGAGGAGGGCGGCCAGCAGACCTTCAGCGAGGTGGTCGCCGCCTTCGGTACCGGCCGCGGCTGCGCTGCCTGTCGCCCCGTGGTGGCCTCGATCCTGTCCACGCTGGGCGCGATCACCGGCAAGCGCCACAACCCGGTGGGACGCCAGCTGGGCTCCCTGCAGGACACCAACGACTTCGTGATGGCCAACATCCAGAAGGACGGCACCTACTCGGTGATCCCGGCGATGCCCGCCGGTGAGGTCACCCCCGAGGGGCTGATGGTGATCGCGCAGGTCGCCCAGGACTACGGCCTGTACGTGAAGCTCAACGGTGCCCAGCGCATCGGCATGTTCGGCGCCCGCCTGGAGCAGCTGCCGGAGATCTGGAAGCGCCTGGTCGACGCCGGTTTCCAGTCCGGTCACGCCTACGGCAAGTCCCTGCGCATGGTGAAGGCGTGCCTGGGCACCAACTGGTGCCGCTTCGGTGTGCAGGACTCCACCACCATGGCCGTGGCGCTCGAGAAGCGCTACCGCGGCCTGCGCTCCCCGCACAAGCTGAAGATCTCCGTCTCCGGCTGCGCCCGCGAGTGCGCGGAGGCCCAAGCCAAGGACGTGGGCGTCATCGCCACCACCAAGGGCTGGAACCTGTACGTGGGCGGCAACGGCGGAGCCCAGCCGGCCCACGGCAAGCTGCTGGTGGAGGACCTGGACGACACCAACCTGGTCAAGTGCATCGACCGCTTCCTGATGCTGTACGTGCGTGAGGCCGACAAGCTGCAGCGCACCGCACGCTGGGTGGAGGAGTTCCCCGGTGGGGTCGACGAGCTGCGTCGCATCATCGTGGACGACTCGCTCGGCATCGGCGAGCAGCTGGAGGAGTCCATGCAGAAGCACGCCGACTCCTACGTGGACGAGTGGGCCGAGGCCGTGTACGACCCGGAGCGCCGCGCGAAGTTCGTCTCCTTCGTCAACGCGCCGGACGCCTCGGACCCGAGCCTGAAGTACGTAATCGAGCGCGGTCAGGCCCGCCCGGCGATGGAGGGCGAGACCGACACCTACCCATCGCTGCTGGCGGCCCGCGAGCACGCCATGGCCACCCCGGGCACCGCCGAGCCCTCCGGCTACGACCCCACCGACAAGAATTGAGGAGTGCGCAGCGATGAACACCGACGCCACCGTGGACACCTCGGCCGGCACCGCCGGCGAGATGATCGAGATCTGCTCCGTGGACGCCCTGACCGTGGAGCGCGGCGCCGCCGCACTGCTGCCTGACGGCACCCAGATCGGCGTGTTCCTGCTGGAGGACGGCAGCGTGCACGCGATCCAGCAGCTGGATCCGTACTCGGGCACCAACATCCTCTCTCGCGGCCTGGTGGGCTCCCACCTGGTGCCGGGCGAGGGCGAGGAGGCCGGGACGATCGTTCCCACGATCGCCTCCCCGATGTACAAGCAGGCCTGGAACCTGAGCACCGGCGAGGTGCTGGACTCCGGTGGTGGCGAGAAGAAGCCGATCTCGGTGTTCGACGCCGAGATCCGGGACGGGAAGGTCTACGTCTCCTCCTCGCCCCGCGCCCTGCCCGAGGCATGACGACCACCGACCCGCTCGAGGCCGATCCGCTGACCGTCGACGCGCTGTCCGCAGCGGTCCTGGAGCCCGGTTCCGTCGCCCTGGTGGGCGGTGGTCCGGGCGCCCTGGACCTGATCACCGTGCGGGGCCTGGCACTGCTGCGCCAGGCCGACGTGGTGGTGGTGGACAGGCTCGGCCCGGTGGGCCTGACCGAGCTGCTGGGCGACGAGGTGGAGATCATCCCCGTGGGCAAGGCCCCCGGGCAGCACTCCATGCGCCAGGCCGACATCGAGCAGGTGCTCGTGGACCAGGCCCGGGCAGGCAAGCGCGTGGTGCGCCTGAAGGGCGGGGACCCGTTCCTGCTGGGGCGTGGTGGCGAGGAAGTGATCGCGTGCCGTACCGCCGGTGTCGACGTGCAGGTGGTGCCCGGGGTGACGTCCTCGATCGCCGGGCCCGCTGCCGGTGACGTGCCGGTGACCCACCGCGGCACGGCGGTGGCCGTGCACGTGGTCAACGCCCACGGTGACCTGGGGCCTGCGGACCTCGCGGCCCTGCGCGATGCCGGCACCACCACGGTGCTGATGATGGGCGTGGAATGGCTGCCCCGCCTGGTCTCCCAGGCGATGCTCAACGGCGTCTCCGGGCACACCCCGGTGGCGATCGTGCAGAGCGCCACCCTGCCCGAGCAGAAGGTGGCCCGCGGGACCCTCGCGACCATAGAGCAGGTGGTAGCCGAGCAGCAGATCCAGCACCCTGCGGTGATCGTCGTCGGTGCCACCGCTGCTGAGGGCTTCCTGGCCGCGCCGGAGCCCGAGGGAACCGGTCGCGGAGCCGGCCGTGACAACCTCACCGCCCCGCAGGAGGAGCCGGAGGAGCCCTTCGCCGCACGCACCGACTCCCCCGTGCTGATCGGCTGCGCCCACGGCACCCGCTTCCGAGGTGGCCGCGACGTGATCCGGGAACTGCTGGTGATGGCCTCCCAGCTGGTGGACGCCCCCGTGCGCGAGTCCTTCGTGGACATCCAGGCCCCCGCGATCGACGACGCCGTGGCCGCCCACGCCGGGCCGTCGGTCGCCACCCGACCGGACACCCCCGTGACCGCGGTGGTGGTGCCGGTGCTGCTCTCGACCGGGTACCACGTGCGCAAGGACATCGGCTCGGCCGTGGCCGGTCGCACGGCGGTGGCCGCTCCCCCGCTGGGACCCGACGAGCGCCTGGCCACTGTGATGGCCGAGCGCCTGCTGGAGGCCGGTCTCACCGAGGGCGACACCGTGGTGATGGCCGCGGCCGGCACCAGCGACCCCGACGGCCTGGCGATGGTGGAGCAGATGCGGGACCTGCTGGCCGAGACCCTGGGTGCCGAGATCGGACTGGGCTACGTCGCGGCCTCCGAGCCGGATATGACCACAGCCGTGACCCAGGCCCGCGAGGGCGGGGCCGGGCGCGTGGTGGTGGCCTCGTACATGCTGGCACCGGGCCACTTCCAGAAGAAGCTGGAGAGCGCGGGGGCCGACGTGGTCGCCGAACCGCTGGGCACTCATCCGCTCGTGGCGGAGATCATCGCGGACCGGTACCGCGCGGCCGTCGGCGACTGAGCCGTCAAGATCGCCCACCGAGATCGACGTCGTGAACAGTTGAGCACAGCAGAACTGTTCACAACGTCGATCCCGGTGATAGCAGGCGTCGGCGATCCACCATGCGGGCTCCGCTGACCCAGCCGGAGAGACCGCGGTGGTCACCGATCAGTGCACTGATCACGGCCACCAGCACCACCAGCCCGGACACCCCGGAGATGAGACCGGGCAGCAGCGGCCAGCCGTCCAGCAGCGCGGGCAGCACCCGCCCCGCGGCATAGACTCCGCCCACGGCGCTCGCACGCAGCAGCCTGCGCGGCAGGGATGAGTGCCCGTCGGCCCAGACGGGGGCGATGCCCACCAGGAGCTGGCCGACCGACGCCCCGGAGCCCACCAGAGCGGGCACAGCCAGCACCAGCACCGCCGCAACCAGGGCCGCCAGGCCGTGCTCGATGGAGGTCGGCGCGGTGGCCTGGGTAGCGTCCTGGCCCAGCATCAGCACCTTGGCGGCCATCAGCACCACGGTAGCGATCACTGCGACAGTGGTGAACGCGAACCAGTCCAGCGCCATGCCCAGCAGTCGCCGGGGTGCATTCACCGCTGAGTATTCGTAGTCGTGGGAGCCACCGAATCTTGCTCTTGGGGACCGCCGATCGTGCCGACGGGGGCCAGTAGCCGCCGCGGTGGGGACCACTGGCTCCCGCCGGCATCGGGTCACTGGGGCAGTGCGGTGTGTTCTCGCATGTTCCTGTCGCCGGTGTCGATCCAGATTGTGTTGTGCACGATGCGGTCCATGATCGCATCGGCGTGGACTGCTCCACCGAGCCGGGCGTGCCAGTCCTTCTTCGGGTACTGGGTGCAGAACACGGTCGAGCCGGTGTCATAGCGGCGCTCGAGCAGTTCCAGCAGCATCGAACGCATTCCCTCGTCAGGATGGTCCAGCAGCCACTCGTCGATCACCAGCAGCGAGAACGTGGAGTACTTCCGCAGGAACTTCGTCTGGCCCTGCGGCTTGTCCTTTGCCAGGGCCCAGGCCTCTTCGAGGTCGGGCATTCGGATGTAGTGGGCTCGGAGCCGGTGCTGGCAGGCCTGCTTCGCCAGCGCGCAGCCGAGGTAGGACTTCCCTGAGCCGGTGAAGCCCTGGAAGACCACGTTCTGTTGCCGCTGGATGAAGGAGCAGGTTGCCAGTTGCGCGATCACGTTCCGGTTCAGTCCCCGTTCCTCGACCAGATCCAGCCGCCGCAGGTCCGCTCCGGGATAACGCAGCCCCGCCCGGCGGATCAGACCCTCGACCTTTCCATGATTGAAGATGGAATGCGCCTCGTCCACGATCAGCTGGAGCCGTTCCTGGAACGACATCCCCAGCACGTGAGCCTCATCCTGGGCATCGATCGCGTCCAGCAGCGCGGTCGCGCCCATCTCGCGCAGCTTCCGCTTCGTGTCGTTATCGATCACGCTCACCGGACACCTCCGGCGTAGTAGTCGGCGCCACGGACGTATCCGCCGTCTTCCGCGGGTTCCTCGCGGGGTGGACGCAGGGCGGCGACCTTGTCCTGCCCGGTGGCCAAGATCGGGTGCAGATGCGCATAGCGCGGTGAACGGACCCGTCCCGTCAGCGCGAGTGCGCAGGCCGCCTCGACCCGATCTACGGAGAAGCGGCGAGAGAGCCGTAGCACCGCCAACGCGGGATCCAGGCCCTGTTCCACGATCGGCACGGACTCGAAGATCCGCTGGATCACGATCACCGTGGCCGGCCCGACCCGATCTGCCCACGCCCGCACCCTCTGCGCGTCCCAGGCCTGGAAACGCTCGCCCGCAGGTAGGTCCGCGTCGTTGGTGCGGTACTCATTGCTCGCGGTCTCCGGGAGCAGCAGGTGACTGGTCAGTCGCTGGCTGCCCTGATAGATCTCCAGCGTCCGGGCCGTGATGCGCAGATCGACCTTCGCGCCGATGTGCGCGAACGGCGCGGAGTAGAAGTTCCGCGCGAACGTGACGTGCCCGTTCCTGCCCACTCGTCGTCCGTAGTGCCATGTCGAGATCTCGTAGGGCACCGCCGGCAGCGGCGTCAGCAGCGGCCGCTCCTCCGCGTCGAACACGCTGGCGCGGGATCCGGGCCGCTTCTGGAACGGCTCCGCGTTATAGGCCTCCATCCGCTGCCCGATGGCGGCTGCAAGTTCGGGCAGGGACGTGAATCGCTGATCCCGCAGCCCGGCGATGACCCAGGTCGCGACGTGCGCGACGGTGTTCTCCACGCTCGCCTTGTCTTTCGGTTTCCGCACCCTCCCCGGGAGCACCGCCGCCGAGTAATGCGCTGCCATCTCGCGATACGCATCGTTCAGGACGATCTCGCCCTCGCGGGGGTGCTTCACCACACCGGTCTTGAGGTTGTCCGGAACGATCCTCGGGACCGTCCCGCCCAGCGCCTCGAACATCGCTACGTGCGCTCGCAGCCAGGACTCCTGGCGCATATCCAGCGCCGGGAAGCAGAACGCGTAACGAGAAAAAGGCAGGCAGGCAACGAACAAGAACACCTTCGAGACCTCGCCGGTGACCGGATCGGCCAGCTCCATCGTGGGGCCGGACCAGTCGACCTCCACGCTCTGGCCGGCCTTGTGACCGACTCTCGAAGCGGCACCGGTGACCATGACGTGGTGCTGGTAGGTGCGGCAAAACCGGTCATACCCCATCGCCGGATCCCCAGCCGCCGTGGTCGCGTCGAAGTACTCGCCGTGCAACAGCTTCAGCGTCACGCCGACCCTGGCCATCTCTCGATGGACCTGTTCCCAGTCCGGCTGTGCGAACACGCTCTCGTGCTCGCCCCGGCCCGGGAACAACCGGGCATACACCTGCTCATCGGCGACGTCCGCGATATCGCCCCACCCGATCCCTGCAGCGTCAGCGGCCTCGAACACCGCCCTCACGGACTTGCGGGACATGCCCTGCGAGGACGAAATCGCTCGCCCCGACAGACCTTCTGCGCGCAGCTGGAGCACCAGCTTCGCCCTGATCTTCCGTACCATTCCAGATTGCTCCTTCCGCCGCGTGCCCTATACACACGGCGGAAGGAGCGTAGACAGAGCGGCCCCAACGACACCACTGGTGGTCCCGAACGACGCCACCGCTACGGCAGCGACGTGGCACCCGAACCCTCGATCAGCGGACCCCAGCGAGGCGAATATTCACACCGCCGGAGGTGCTGCGGTGCGCAGGGCCGCGGCAAGGCGGATCCAGCCCACCCCCAGGGGTGCCAGCAACGCACCGATCAGGGCCCCGGCAGTGTTGGTCATCAGATCGTCCACGTCCGCCACCCGGAACCCGCAAGGGTACAGGCCCCACACCCCGGAGTACTGGGTGGCCTCGACCAGCAGCGAGAGGCCGAAACCGGCCGCCGTGGTGAACGCGACGCCGCGGTGGGTCATGCCACGGGCCAGGATCCCGAAGGGCACGAACAGCACCACGTTCAGCACCACCTGCAACGTCACGAAACCCGTGAGCGCCCCGGGCAGGGACGTCTTCGCGGCCTCCTCGGCGATGTCGGCCACGAAGCCGAAGGGGATCGCCTGGAGGATCGGCCCGGTGCGCAGCCCGCAGGCCTCCGCAACCGTGGGCAGGGGGAACAGGGTGAAGGCGATCAGGGAGCACAGGTACACGCTGACGGCGGCGGTGCCCAGCAGCCGGGTAGCGCTAAGGCGGCCGTAGCGCCAGTACTGCACGATCAGCAGCGGCACCAGGATCGCGAGGAAGCATCCGGTGCCCACCGTGATGCCGAGGGCGGCGAGGATCGGGTAGTCGCTCATGCCCCCAGGTTCTGTCCCCGGGCCCCACGGCCGCGTCGGCCGGGAGCGCGATCCGGGGTCGTCCTGAGGACCAGATCCTCCGCGAGCAGTCCTACTGCGGTCGGACCCTCACCGGCTCAGTCCAGCGGCCGGCGGGTGGCGCCGTAGGTGGCCGAGCGCACCAGGTGGGCGTACACCTTCAGCGCCTGGGTGACCTTCCGCTCGCGGCTCACGGGCCGCCACGGCAGCGGGCCCTTCTTCTCACGGCGGCGCTTCAGCTCGGCCTCGTCCACCTCGAGGCTGAGGGAGCGCTTGTCCACGTCGATGACGATGCGGTCGCCGTCCTCCACCAAACCGATCAGGCCGCCCTCGGCGGCCTCCGGGGAGACGTGGCCGATGGAGACACCGCTGGTGCCGCCGGAGAAGCGGCCATCGGTGATCAGGGCGCAGTCCCGGCCCAGGCCCCGGCCCTTGAGGAAGGAGGTGGGGTAGAGCATCTCCTGCATGCCGGGGCCGCCCTGCGGGCCCTCGTAACGGATCACCACGACGTGGCCGGCCTTGACGGTCTTGTCCAGGATCTTCTGGACCGCCTCCTCCTGTGACTCGCACACCACCGCGGTGCCCTCGAAGTGGAACAGGTCCTCGGTGATGCCGGCGGTCTTGATCACGCTGCCCTCGGAGGCGAGGTTGCCGGTGAGCACGCACAGGCCGCCGTCCTTGGTGTGGGCGTGGGGCACGGCGCGGATCACCCCGCCCTCGGCGTCGGTGTCCAGCTCCTTGTAGGTGTTGGTGGAGGAGAACGCCTGGGTGGTGCGCACGCCACCGGGGGCCGCATGGAACAGGGCGTTGGCCTTCTCGGTGGGGGAACCGCCGCGGATGTCCCAGTCCTTCAGCCAGGACTGCAGGTCTGGGGAGTGGACGGAGTGGACGGTGTGGTCCAGCAGCCCGGCGCGGTCCAGCTCGCCCAGGATCGCGGGGATGCCACCGGCGCGGTGCACGTCCTCCACGTGGGCGGTGCCGTTGGGCGCCACCTTGGACAGGCACGGCACGGTGCGGGAGATGCGGTCGATGTCCTCGAGGGTGAAGTCGACCTCGCCTTCGATGGCGGTGGCCAGGATGTGCAGCACTGTGTTGGTGGAGCCGCCCATGGCGACGTCCAGGCTCATGG
The DNA here is from genome assembly GCF_016907455.1 of Brachybacterium muris. Lineage (NCBI taxonomy): Bacteria > Bacillati > Actinomycetota > Actinomycetes > Micrococcales > Dermabacteraceae > Brachybacterium > Brachybacterium muris. The sequence continues at coordinate 1,991,410 of NZ_JAFBCB010000001.1, forward strand.
CGTTGGCGAAGGCGGCCTTGGTGGCGATGTTCCGCGGCAGCACGGACTCGTCATCCTGCTCGTAGTAGCGCTTGGCGAGATCCACCACGGTGCGGCCGGCCTGCAGGAACAGCTCCTTGCGGAAGGCGTGGGTGGCCAGCGTGGTGCCGTTGCCGGGCAGGGACAGGCCCAGTGCCTCGGTCAGGCAGTTCATGGAGTTCGCGGTGAACATGCCGGAGCAGGAGCCGCAGGTGGGGCAGGCGTTCTCCTCGATGTCGGCGAGCTGGGCGTCGGTGACGGTGTCGTCCGCGCTCTGCACGATCGCGTCGATCAGGTCCAGGCGGTGCTCGACCACGCCTTCGACGGGGTTGCCGGACTCCATCGGCCCACCGGAGACGAATACCACCGGGATGTTCAGGCGCATGGCGGCCATCAGGTGGCCGGGGGTGATCTTGTCGCAGTTGGAGATGCACACCAGCGCATCGGCGGTGTGGGCGTTGACCATGTACTCGATGGAGTCGGCGATCACGTCGCGGCTGGGCAGCGAGTAGAGCATGCCGCCGTGGCCCATGGCGATGCCGTCGTCCACCGCAATGGTGTTGAACTCCTTGGCGACACCTCCGGCCTCCTTGACGGCGGAGGCCACCAGGTCGCCCATGTTCTTCAGGTGCACGTGGCCGGGCACGAACTGGGTGTAGGAGTTGGCGATCGCGATGATCGGCTTGCCGAAGTCCGAGGTCTCCATGCCGGTGGCGCGCCAGAGGGCACGCGCGCCCGCCATGTTGCGGCCGTGGGTCGAGGTGCGGGAGCGGAGCTGAGGCATGGCGGAAGTCTACGCCGCAGCCACCATGCGAGATGTGAGGCTCACGATGTGGACACGCGGTCGTCGGTTGACATGCAGGCCTGTCGGAGGCGCGCGGGACTGCGGGACGCGTGCCCGCCGTCTCTTCCCACAGGGAAGTTCTCCCCATCGACACCGTACGGCCGCAGCCCCATACTTCTACGACGTAGAGATCGCCAGGAGTAAGGCCGGGGCATGTCGTCATTTCTGGGGAGCGATCCGGAAGCCGTTCGACGTTTCGCTCAACTCCTCCGTGACCGGCAAGAGGCGCTGGAGCGAACTCGATCGATTCTGGAGCCGGCAGCCCAATGCGACCCGATCTGGAAAGGGCCAGACGGTGACAGCTTCCGAATCGCGGTCCGCACCGACGTTCTCCCTGTCCTCATCGACGTGACGTCCGGGTTCAGCACCCTGGCCGGCGAAGCCGATGCTCATGCGGATGAACAGGACGGCGCCTCTGCGGCCTCTGACCCCGTGGGCGTGCAGACCCATCTCCCTCCCCCGGCTTCACCAAGACCGGAGACACCGAGCAGGGCGGGGCGCGAGGGTGGTCGTGCGCATGACCGTCGTGGCGATGGAAGTGAAGTCGGGCCCCCCGACGGGCCACTGGGATCCGGACTCCCTGACGGTCTCGGCGACCCAGTGCCAGGCACAACTGCAAATGACCCGGGGATGACGGAATGGCATCCTGTTGATCCCGGCGCCTGCGACTGGTCCAGTGAGGATGCAACTATTGCCGACCACGCATCCCATGAGGCCGCAACATTGGCCGCGACCCTCATGTCATCGACCTGGCCCGACGCCTCGGACAACCTTCTTCACTTCCTTAGCAACTCTGGCGCGGACAAGCAAATGGATCTCGACGCATATCTGGAGGACGAGTCCGAGATCCGCACTGCCATACAGTCGAGAGAACGAAGCATCGGATTGGCGGCGATCGAGAGGGCCAAGACATCCGGCATCGAGGGTCCAGTGACATTTCCCGTACAAACAGGCTGGCCCGGCGTGGAAGCGGCATCCCACAACTGGTACTACGCCACCGGATCTGGAAACTATTCCATGCATGGGCAGGTCACCGTTTATCCACCGGATGCCAATCATCCCGAATGGAGATTCGAAATGGACACCACACTCCACTACCGTGACCAGTACAACTGGGACGGATCCAAGTCCACAGTTATCGACTTGCCGGGACCGTTCGACCCGACCGTCACGGATCAGCAGCTCGCCGAGTTGCATCGAGCGGGTCTTGCCAAGGAGTTCCTTCTTCACGGATCGACCGCAAGAAGGACGACAGGGCCATGAGACGTCGAATCGCCCTCATCGGGGCTCTGAGCTTGGTTCCACCGTCACTGCTGACGGCCTGCAGCATTTCCGATCCGAAGAGCGAGAAGACCACGGCTATGACAAGCAAGCCCAGTACTCCTGAAGAAGCACTCACCGCTGTGGGCCTGCCTGTCCCCGACGCAGAACTGACTCTCAGCGAAGGAATCGTCAACACCGAACTCCTCGAATGGAGTCTGCGAGTCACCTTCACGGGCAGCGCCGAGACGGTGCAGACGTGGATGGCCGATGCCTTCGGGGAAGGTACGAACGGCCTCCCCGTCAGTGAGGACGGGGCCCCCATCTCCCCGCGCATAGCGCCGGAGGAGGTGCACACGGGAATGCGCTGGGAAAGCGGCTCCAACCCCAGGGATCCGAACGCCACCTACACGGTGCTGATCTCGTCCGACGGCACCGACGTCGTGGTCGCAGCCGCCCGTACCACTCGCTGACGCCTGCGAACTGGACGAACGGACAGGGCGAAGGTCCAGGCCCTCCTCACCTGTGCCTCAGTCGGCGCGGTGCGATCCACCGCCGGCGGGCCCACTCCCCGCTCCCCCATCGCCCTCGCTGCGCCGCTCCTCGACCGCCAGGAACTGTCCGGTGTCCGGGATCGGCTCATCGGGGGTGCCCATCGGTGAGGCGAGGTCGTCTCCGTGGTGGGCGGCGCGCACCGGGAAGTGCGGGTCGTCCGAGAGCGTTGAATATTCGCCTCGCTGGGGTCCGCTGATCGAGGGTTCGGGTGCCACGTCGCTGCCGTAGCGGTGGCGTCGTTCGGGACCACCAGTGGTGTCGTTGGGGCCGCTCTGTCTACGCTCCTTCCGCCGTGTGTATAGGGCACGCGGCGGAAGGAGCAATCTGGAATGGTACGGAAGATCAGGGCGAAGCTGGTGCTCCAGCTGCGCGCAGAAGGTCTGTCGGGGCGAGCGATTTCGTCCTCGCAGGGCATGTCCCGCAAGTCCGTGAGGGCGGTGTTCGAGGCCGCTGACGCTGCAGGGATCGGGTGGGGCGATATCGCGGACGTCGCCGATGAGCAGGTGTATGCCCGGTTGTTCCCGGGCCGGGGCGAGCACGAGAGCGTGTTCGCACAGCCGGACTGGGAACAGGTCCATCGAGAGATGGCCAGGGTCGGCGTGACGCTGAAGCTGTTGCACGGCGAGTACTTCGACGCGACCACGGCGGCTGGGGATCCGGCGATGGGGTATGACCGGTTTTGCCGCACCTACCAGCACCACGTCATGGTCACCGGTGCCGCTTCGAGAGTCGGTCACAAGGCCGGCCAGAGCGTGGAGGTCGACTGGTCCGGCCCCACGATGGAGCTGGCCGATCCGGTCACCGGCGAGGTCTCGAAGGTGTTCTTGTTCGTTGCCTGCCTGCCTTTTTCTCGTTACGCGTTCTGCTTCCCGGCGCTGGATATGCGCCAGGAGTCCTGGCTGCGAGCGCACGTAGCGATGTTCGAGGCGCTGGGCGGGACGGTCCCGAGGATCGTTCCGGACAACCTCAAGACCGGTGTGGTGAAGCACCCCCGCGAGGGCGAGATCGTCCTGAACGATGCGTATCGCGAGATGGCAGCGCATTACTCGGCGGCGGTGCTCCCGGGGAGGGTGCGGAAACCGAAAGACAAGGCGAGCGTGGAGAACACCGTCGCGCACGTCGCGACCTGGGTCATCGCCGGGCTGCGGGATCAGCGATTCACGTCCCTGCCCGAACTTGCAGCCGCCATCGGGCAGCGGATGGAGGCCTATAACGCGGAGCCGTTCCAGAAGCGGCCCGGATCCCGCGCCAGCGTGTTCGACGCGGAGGAGCGGCCGCTGCTGACGCCGCTGCCGGCGGTGCCCTACGAGATCTCGACATGGCACTACGGACGACGAGTGGGCAGGAACGGGCACGTCACGTTCGCGCGGAACTTCTACTCCGCGCCGTTCGCGCACATCGGCGCGAAGGTCGATCTGCGCATCACGGCCCGGACGCTGGAGATCTATCAGGGCAGCCAGCGACTGACCAGTCACCTGCTGCTCCCGGAGACCGCGAGCAATGAGTACCGCACCAACGACGCGGACCTACCTGCGGGCGAGCGTTTCCAGGCCTGGGACGCGCAGAGGGTGCGGGCGTGGGCAGATCGGGTCGGGCCGGCCACGGTGATCGTGATCCAGCGGATCTTCGAGTCCGTGCCGATCGTGGAACAGGGCCTGGATCCCGCGTTGGCGGTGCTACGGCTCTCTCGCCGCTTCTCCGTAGATCGGGTCGAGGCGGCCTGCGCACTCGCGCTGACGGGACGGGTCCGTTCACCGCGCTATGCGCATCTGCACCCGATCTTGGCCACCGGGCAGGACAAGGTCGCCGCCCTGCGTCCACCCCGCGAGGAACCCGCGGAAGACGGCGGATACGTCCGTGGCGCCGACTACTACGCCGGAGGTGTCCGGTGAGCGTGATCGATAACGACACGAAGCGGAAGCTGCGCGAGATGGGCGCGACCGCGCTGCTGGACGCGATCGATGCCCAGGATGAGGCTCACGTGCTGGGGATGTCGTTCCAGGAACGGCTCCAGCTGATCGTGGACGAGGCGCATTCCATCTTCAATCATGGAAAGGTCGAGGGTCTGATCCGCCGGGCGGGGCTGCGTTATCCCGGAGCGGACCTGCGGCGGCTGGATCTGGTCGAGGAACGGGGACTGAACCGGAACGTGATCGCGCAACTGGCAACCTGCTCCTTCATCCAGCGGCAACAGAACGTGGTCTTCCAGGGCTTCACCGGCTCAGGGAAGTCCTACCTCGGCTGCGCGCTGGCGAAGCAGGCCTGCCAGCACCGGCTCCGAGCCCACTACATCCGAATGCCCGACCTCGAAGAGGCCTGGGCCCTGGCAAAGGACAAGCCGCAGGGCCAGACGAAGTTCCTGCGGAAGTACTCCACGTTCTCGCTGCTGGTGATCGACGAGTGGCTGCTGGACCATCCTGACGAGGGAATGCGTTCGATGCTGCTGGAACTGCTCGAGCGCCGCTATGACACCGGCTCGACCGTGTTCTGCACCCAGTACCCGAAGAAGGACTGGCACGCCCGGCTCGGTGGAGCAGTCCACGCCGATGCGATCATGGACCGCATCGTGCACAACACAATCTGGATCGACACCGGCGACAGGAACATGCGAGAACACACCGCACTGCCCCAGTGACCCGATGCCGGCGGGAGCCAGTGGTCCCCACCGCGGCGGCTACTGGCCCCCGTCGGCACGATCGGCGGTCCCCAAGAGCAAGATTCGGTGGCTCCCACGACTACGAATACTCAAGCGTGCGGTGCAGGGTGCGCAGGCGCTCCTTCTCCGCGCGCTCCTCCTTCTCCGCTCGCTGCGTCTGCTCTGGGGTCGGGTCCTCCGAGACCAGCCCAACCCGCAGGTCCTCGTCCTCGACCGCTTCGATGGACCCGGCACACAGACGGCGGTTGAACCCGAAGATCTCCAGGCGCACCACCTTCGCCAGGAAGTAGATGCCCAGGATGTTGGGGACCGCCATCAGGAAGAACGACGCATCGCCGAAGGCGATCACGGCGTCGAGGGAGGCGGCCGAACCGATCACTGCACCGACGATCCCCAGCACGCGGAAGGTGTAGATGATGGACTTCTTGTAGCCGAAGAGGTACGTCAGTGCCTGCTCACCGTAGTAGGCGTAGGCCAGCAGGGTGGAGTAGCCGAAGAGTGCCACTGCCAGGGTGAGCAGCAGGGGGAACCAGTCGGCGACGGTGCTGAAGGCCGAGGCGGTCAGCTGCACGCCCTCGGTGTTCTCACCGGATCCCGCGAGGTGCTTGCCGGTGACCACGATGGCGATGGCGGTGAGCATGCAGACCACCACCGAGTCGATCAGCGGCTCCCACATCGCCGTCAGGCCCTCGGTGGCGGGATGCTTGGTCTTGGAGGCGGAATGCGCCATGCCGGCGGTGCCGACACCCGCGCCGTTGGAGAACAGGGCTCGCTGGATGCCGACGATCGCCACGCCGACCACGCCACCGGCGATGCCCTCACCGGTGAACACGCCCTCGACCATCGCGCCCAGAGCAGCGGGGACATTGTCGAGGTTCACGACGATCACGGCGAACACGCACAGCATGTAGACGATCGCCATCGCCGGCATGATGCGGGAGGTCCAGCGGGCGATCGAGGTGACCCCGCCGAAGATCGCGATGCCCACCAGCGCCGCGATGACCGCACCGAGCAGCCAGGTGTTGCCCTGCAGGAACTCGCTGCCGCTGGAGTCGGCGACGATGGCCGCCACCTGGTTGGTCTGGAACAGGTCCGCGCCGAAGGCGCCCAGCACAGTGAACACGGCGTACGCCGAGCCCAGCACGACGCCCAGGCGGCGGTAGCCGATGGAGGCGAGGCCGTCGCGCAGGTAGACCATGGGGCCACCCTGGATGCTGCCGTCCTCGCGGATTTCCCGGAACTTCGACCCCAGCGTGGCCTCGGCCATCTTCATGCTCATGCCCAGGACGCCGAAGGCCGCGATCCACAGCGCCGCGCCCGGGCCGCCCAGGGACACGGCCACCGCCACGCCGGCGATGTTGCCCAGGCCCACGGTGCCGGACAGCTCGGTGGCCAGTGCCTGGAAGCTGGAGACCTCACCGGGGTCGGCCCGGGCGCTGAACTTCCCTCGGATCACCTGCATGGACGCCCGGAATCCGCTGATCGGCTGGAAGCGCAGCCACACCGTCATGAACAGCGCGCCGATCGCGAGCCACAGCACGATGATCGGCAGCCCGCCGAAGAGGGGATCTCAAAGAAGACGACCGCGCTCATCACGTCGGCGGCCGGGCCCATGAACCTCTCGATCAGCTCGTCGATGTTCGGCATGGCCCCATCCCCTCCGCGTCGTGGACACGGACGGGGCCGGACCCCGCAGGGTCCGGCCCCGTCCGCTCGTACGTCGACCGTATGCGGTCAGGACGGGCGGGACCTGCACAAAGATCCGGACTCTGGGCTCAGGCGTCCCGCGAGGGGGTGCCGTCGATGTCCTGGGGTGCACCGGGGATGCGGTCACCGGCCGTGGCCGTCGCCGTGGCAGCGCCACCGGCGACATGCGAACCGCCCTCCTCCGCGACGGCCGGGAACTGGCCGGTCTCCGGGATCGGCTCGGCCGGCGCCCCCATCGGGGAGGTCAGGTCCTCGCCGTGATGATCGGCGCGCACCGGGAAATCCGGATCGTCGGAGAGGGTGCGGCGCACCTCGGTGATGCGCTGCTGCTCCTCGCGCTCGGCGAGCTCGGCCTGGGCGACCTGCTCCTCGGTGGGCTCGTGGTCGCGCATGCCCACCTGCAGATCCTCATCCACCTCGCCGAGGGCGCCGGTAGAGGCACGGTACTTGTGCCGCAGGATCTCCAGGCGCAGCACCTTGGCCAGGAAGTAGATGCCCAGCAGGTTCGGGACGGCCATCAGGAAGAACATGGCGTCGGAGAACGCGATCACCGAGTCCAGGGAGATGGCGGCGCCGACCACGACGGCCAGGGCCCAGATCACCCGGAAGGTGGTCTGCACGGACTTCGTGGAGCCGAACAGGTACATGGCGTTCAGCTCGCCGTAGTAGGCGTAGGCCAGCACGGTGGAGAAGCCGAACAGGGCCACGGCCACCAGCAGCACGTACGGGAACCAGGGTGCGACGGTGCCGAAGGCCTGGCTGGTCAGCTGGACGCCGTCCTCACCGCCGGTGGTGTACACGCCGGTGACCACGATCGCGATAGCGGTGAGCATGCAGACCACCACCGAGTCGATCAGCGGCTCCCACATGGCGGTGAAGCCCTCGGTCGCCGGCTCCTTGGTCTTGGAGGCGCTGTGCGCCATCGCGGCCGAGCCCACGCCCGCGGCGTTGGAGAACAGGGCACGCTGGATGCCCACCACGGCCACACCGATGATGCCACCGGTCACACCCTCAGCGGTGAACGCACCGGAGAAGATCTGGCCGATCGCGTTCGGCACGGCCTCGATGTTCAGCACCACGATCAGCAGCACGCACAGCACGTAGAGCACGGCCATGGCGGGCGTGAGCGCGGAGGTCCAGCGAGCGATGGCCTTCACGCCACCCAGGATCACGATGCCCACCAGGATGGCCATGACCACGCCGATCAGCCACTTGTTGTTGACCAGGAACTCACTGCCGATACCGGAGGAGACGATCGCTGCGACCTGGTTGGCCTGGAACAGGTTGCCGGCGCCGAACACACCCACCAGGGCGAAGATCGCGTACATGGTGGCGAGCACGCCGCCCAGCTTCTTGCGACCGATGGAGGCGAGGCCGTCACGCAGGAAGTACATCGGCCCACCCTCGGTGGTGCCGTCCGCATTGACCTTGCGGAACATGACGCCCAGGGTGGCCTCGGCCATCTTCACGCTCATGCCGAAGAAGCCGAAGATGGCGATCCACAGGGCGGCGCCGGGGCCGCCGGCGACGATCGCGACGGCCACGCCGGCGATGTTGCCCAGGCCGACGGTGCCGGAGAGCTCGGTGGCCAGGGCCTGGAAGCTCGAGACCTCACCGGGATCCGTCTTGGCGGTGTACTTGCCGCGGATCACCTTGATCGAATGCTTCAGACCGGTGATGGGCTGGAATCGCAGCCACACGGTGAGGAACACCGCGGCGGCCATCAGCCACACGACGATAATGGGGATTCCCCCGGCGACATCGATCTCGAAGAAGACGATATTGCTGAGCCAGGTGGCGACAGGTCCGAAGACCCTCTCGATCCAGGCGTCGATCTCGTTCATAAGCAGGCTGCTCCTCGGGCGGGTTCTCCGCGTGGTGGTCTCGTCTGCACGCCGGTCTCGGGATCCCTCCGACCTCGTTAGCCACGACCTGGGGGTCGTGATCCACGGAGTCGTCGGCACCTGGTCGAGGACGCGCCGCAACGCCTGCCGACTGTTCGGTCGACAGCTGCTGCGATGTGGGCGTCTTTACTGTAGGGAGGCCCTGTACCCACTGGGTAACCCCTGTGCGCCACCCCCTGAACAGCCGTCCCACCAGGTCAGATGCTGTTCTGATGGAATCCTTGACCATTGAGGATGTGATCGGGTCGTGACCCCTTCTTCACACAATGTTCACAACTGCAGTGACCGCACACACGTGAGCATTATCGGCGGTCCGTGAGAGAACTGGAACGGCCCGCCCCCGCACTGAACCGGTGACCAGTTCAGAACACGGGGGCGGGCCGTCGAGCAGGACCGGAAGGGCCTCAGCTCACACCGAGTCGTTCCATGATGATCTCCCGCACCCGGCCGGCGTCGGCCTGGCCGCGGGTGGCCTTCATGATCGGGCCGATCAGCGCGCCGATCGCCTGCACCTTGCCGCCGCGGATCTTCTCGACCACCTCGGGGTTGTCGGCGATCGCCTGATCAACGGCTCCGGTGAGAACGGAGTCGTCGGAGACGACGGCCAGGCCCTCGCTCTCCACGATCGTGGCAGGGTCGCCCTTGGCCTCCAGCACCTTGCCGAGCACCTGCTTGGCGATCTTGTCGTTGATCTTCTTGCCGTCCACCAGACCCTGCAGCTCCGCGATCTGCCCCGGGGTGACGGCCAGCTGCTCGAGCTCGAGGTCCTGCTCCTTGGCGGTGCGGGCAAGTTCGCCCATCCACCACTTGCGGGCGGCCTGGGCGCTGGTGCCGGCGGCGACGGTGGACTCGATGAGATCCAGTGCCCCGGCGTTGATGACGTCGCGCATCTCCAGGTCGGTGAAGCCCCACTCGCCAATCAGGCGGCGACGGCGAGCCGCCGGCAGCTCGGGAAGGGTCGCGCGGATCTCCTCGACCCACTCGCGGCTGGGCGCCACGGGCACCAGGTCCGGCTCGGGGAAGTAGCGGTAGTCCTCCGCGTCGGACTTCACGCGGCCCGAGGATGTGTGCCCGGTGTCCTCGTGGAAGTGACGCGTCTCCTGGATCACCGTCCCACCGGCGTCGAGGATCCCCGCTTGACGGGAGATCTCGAACCGCACTGTGCGCTCGATGGAGCGGAAGGAGTTGACGTTCTTGGTCTCGGTGCGGGTGCCCAGCGGGGATTCCGGCTCCGGACGCAGGGACACGTTGATGTCCGCACGCACGTTGCCGCGCTCCATGCGGGCCTCGGAGACCTCCAGGGTGCGGAAGATGTCGCGCAGGGTGCGCACGTAGGCGGCGGCCACTTCGGGAGCCCGCTCCCCCACGCCCTCGATGGGGCGGGTGACGATCTCCACCAGCGGCACACCGGCACGGTTGTAGTCCACCAGGGAGCGGGTGGCGCCCTGGATACGACCGGCAGCGCCACCCAGGTGGGTGTTCTTCCCGGCGTCCTCCTCCATGTGCGCGCGCTCGATCTGGACGCGCACCGTCTCGCCGTCCTCCAGCTCCACGTCGATCCACCCGTCGAAGGCGATCGGCTCGTCGTACTGGGAGGTCTGGAAGTTCTTGGTGAGGTCGGGGTAGAAGTACTGCTTGCGGGAGAAGCGGCAGGTCTCGGCGATCTGGCAGTTCAGGGCCAGGCCGATCTTGATCGCGTACTCGATCGCGGTGCCGTTGACCACCGGCAGCGTGCCGGGCAGGCCCAGGGACACCGGGGTGATGGCGGTGTTCGGCTCGGCGGCGAACACGTTGGGGGCGCCGTCGAACATCTTGGTGTCGGTGCCCAGCTCCACGTGCACCTCGATGCCGAGCACGGGGTCGTAGCGGTCCACGGCCTCGTCGTAGTCCACCAGCTCGGTGGTATCAGCGGTGCTCATCACTTGGTTCCTCCTGCGAGCTCGGGGGCCTTGGCCAGCAGCGGACCGCCCCAGGCGTCCTCGAGCAGCGCCTCCAGGGTGCCGCCCACGCGGTACAGGCGCTCATCGGCCCGGGCGGGGGCCAGGAACTGGATGCCCGCGGGCAGGCCGTCCTCGGCCAGGCCGCTGGGCACCGAGATGCCCGGGGTGCCGGCGAGGTTGGCGGGGATGGTGGCGATGTCGTTGAGGTACATGGCCATCGGGTCGTCGAGCTTCTCACCGAGGCGGAAGGCGACGGTGGGGGCGGTGGGCGAGGCCAGCACGTCCACCTGCTCGAAGGCAGTGGTGAAGTCGCGCTGCACCAGGGTGCGCACCTTCTGGGCGCTGCCGTAGTAGGCGTCGTAATAACCGGCAGAGAGCGCGTAGGTGCCCAGCAGGATGCGGCGCTTGACCTCGGCACCGAACCCGGCACCGCGGGTGGCGGCCATGACCTGCTCAGCGGTGGCACCACCCTCGGGGACCACCCGCAGGCCGAAGCGCATGCCGTCGAACTTGGCGAGGTTCGAGGATGCTTCCGACGGCATGATCAGGTAGTACGCCCCGAGCGCGTACTGGAAGTTCGGGCAGGAGACGCGCACGATTTCGGCGCCGGCCTTCTCCAGCAGCTCCAGGGACTCCTGGAAGCGAGCGCGCACCTCGGGGGCGAAGCCTTCGCCCTCGAGCTCGGAGATGACGCCGATGCGCAGGCCCTTGACCTCACGTCGACGCGCTGCCTCGACGTAGGGGCCGACGGGGTCCGGCAGTGAGGTGGAGTCGCGCGGGTCGTGCCCGGCGATCAGCTCGTGCAGCAGGGCGGAGTCCTCGACGGTGCGGGTCACGGGGCCGGCCTGGTCCAGGGAACTGGCCATGGCGATCAGACCGTAGCGGGAGACGGAGCCGTAGGTGGGCTTGACGCCCACGGTGCCGGTGACGGCACCGGGCTGGCGGATGGAGCCACCGGTGTCGGTGCCGATCGCCAGCGGCGCCTCGTAGGCGGCGACCGCGGCGGAGCTGCCGCCGCCGGAGCCGCCGGGGATGCGGTCGCGGTCCCAGGGGTTGCGGGTGGGGCCGTAGGCGCTGGTCTCGGTGGAGGAGCCCATCGCGAACTCGTCCATGTTTGTCTTGCCGAGGATCGGCAGGCCCGCGGCGCGCAGGCGCTCCACCAGGGTGGCGTCGTACGGCGGCACCCAACCCTCGAGGATCTTGGAGCCCGCGGTGGTGGGCATGCCCTCGGTGACCACGACGTCCTTGACGGCGATCGGCACGCCGGCCAGCTCGTGCAGCTCCTCACCGGAGGCGCGGCGGGAGTCGATGTCACGGGCGGTGGCCAGGGCGTCGTCCTGGTTCAGGTGCAGGAAGGCGTTCAGGTCGCCGTCCACGGCGGCGATGCGGTCCAGGTGGGCGCGGGTGAGCTCCTCGGAGGAGACCTCCCCGGCCTTCAGCGCAGCGGCCTGGGCGGCGGCGCTGCGGCGGATGATGTCAGTGTTCATGGGTGTGCTCACGCTCCTCATTCCTCGCCCAGGATCTGAGGGACGGCGAACCGGCCGTCCTCGGCCTCGGGAGCACCGGCGAGCGCCTGCTCCTGGGTGAGGGTGCCGGTGACGACGTCCTTGCGGAACACGTTCGTCATGGGGATGGGATGGGAGGTTGCGGGGACGTCGGCCGTGGCGACCTCGGAGACGGAGGCGACAGCGTCCATGATGGCGTCGAACTCGCCGGGAAGGCGGTCGATCTCCTCATCGGTGAGCTGGATCCGTGCGAGGTCGGCGAGGCGTGCGACGTCGTCTCGTCCGATAGAAGGCATGGGAACAGTCTAGGTCGCCTCGCCGGGAGCGGCTCGCACCCGGTAGTGGTACCCGGTGATCCGCTGGAATCCCAGGCCGTTGTACAGGGCATGGGCGGCTGGGTTGGTGATCTCCACCTCCAGCAGGGCGCGCGTGGCACCCTGCTGGGCAGCGGAATCGAGCAGGGTGCGTGAGAGCGCCTTGGCGATGCCCTGTCTGCGGTGCTCGGGGTGCACGGCGATCATGTTCAGCACGGCGATCCGCTCGCGGCCCGCCTCGACCAGCGCGGCGCGGCCCACCCCGATGGGCTCCTGCTCCTTCGCTGCTGCCGGGGCGGGCACCATCACCTGAACGGCGGGGGTGCCGGCGAGGATGTCGTGCAGGGTGCTGCGGGCGTGCTCGCCGTCGCGCGGTGCCAGCTGCCAGGCGGCGTCGAACCAGGTCTCGTCCAGCGCGCCGACGACGGTTTCGTGCGGGGGTGCCTGGCCGGCCCCTGCACGTGGTGCGGGCGTCAGTGGCAGCTCGAGGACATGACTGGCGCCTGCGGTGCCATAGCCGCGGGTGACCAGCAGATCGTCGAGGGCGGTGGGTTCGTGGCCCTCGAAGACCCGGAACGTCGGCGGTTCCTGCACTGCCTCCCACATTCCTTCGAGGCGTGCGACCGCGTCCTCCAGGGCATCGGTGTGGGCGCGCGGATCGATGGGCACCGCACTGTTGGCACGCCGGGTGATGCCCCGTGAGCGCAACAGGGCGAACCCGTCGATGTCCAGGCGCGCGAGTGGCCGCCACCCACCGATGAGTGTCTCCAGCAGATATCCACGCGAGAGTGGATCGGTCTTTGCTGGGTCACGGTGGCGGGGGGCAGATCGTCTGGGGCGTCGGGGGGACATCTGCATGAGAGTAGGCAGTTCTGCCCCCGGTAGGCTGTGCGCGACGCCCTGCGAGACACCGCGAGAGAAGAGGATCGCCGCCATGTCCGTCGACCCGAACATCGACTACTCCTCCCACGATCCCGAGGACAAGGAGGAGCTCTCCGACGATCCCCGGATCCGCGAGGCCCAGGAGTACGAGGCGAAGATGCGCCGCGCCCTGGCCACCAAGGAGGATCCGCTGCGGGACTCGGAGACCACCTCGGAGCGGCTTAAGCGCCTGGCTCGCGAGGACCAGGAGAAGAAGGCTGCCGGAGGCTCCGACCAGGCCTGATCCGCCGACCCGCGTTCGACCGGTGACGCCGACACTCCCCGCCGGGGGTGTCGGCGTCATCGTGCATCCAGCTGACTCCTCTGGCGCGCCCTTGGACGGTCCTCCCCAGCGATCGATCGTCCACAGGGAGGCACGGACCGAACCATCTGTCAGGCCTCGTTGTCACACTGGGTCCATGTCACAGACCTCAGACCCGTCCGGCCCCAAGCCGCCTGCCGATCTAGGCGCGCTGGACTCAGCTCTGCACGAGGAGGCGCTCGAGGCCCTCCGTGCGCTCACGGGTCGTGAGGATGCGCGGTTCCACGACGGCCAGTTCGAGGCGATCCAGGCGCTGGTGGAGCAGCGGCGGCGGGTGCTGGTGGTGCAGCGCACCGGTTGGGGGAAGTCGGCCGTGTACTTCCTGGCGGCTCTGCTGCAGCGCCGTCGCGGCATGGGCCCGGCGCTCATCATCTCCCCGCTGATCGCCCTGATGCGTGACCAGGTGGCGGCGGCGCAGCGGGCCGGGGTACGGGCTGCGGCGATCAGCTCCGCGAACCCCACCGAGTGGGGGGACATCGAACAGGGCCTCGCAGCAGATTCCCTCGACGTGCTGCTGGTCTCCCCGGAACGCCTGGTGAACCCGCGGTTCCGTGAGGAGCAGCTGCCGCGTCTGGTGGAGCGGTGCGGCCTGCTGGTGATCGACGAGGCGCACTGCATCTCCGACTGGGGCCATGACTTCCGTCCGGACTACCGGCGGCTGCGTGATCTGGTGGCCGAACTGGACCCGGCCGTGCCCGTGCTGGCCACCACTGCGACCGCGAACTCGCGGGTGGTGGCGGATGTGGAGGAGCAGCTCGGTGTCACCGCGACCACCGATGCCACCCTCGAGGGTGATCCCGCGCAGAGCAACGGTCCCCAGGGTTCCACTGCTCAGGGCTCGCCTGCTCCGGACTCGGCGGTGCTGACCCTGCGCGGGCCGCTCACGCGGGAGTCCCTGCGTCTGGGCTGCCTGACCCTTCCCGATGATCGGGCACGCCTGGAGTACCTGGTGGAGCACCTCGATCAGCTGCCGGGGTCAGGCATCATCTACACCCTCACCGTCTCGGCCGCGGAAGATCTGGCCGACCTGCTGGACCGGCCGGGCCGCCGGGTGCGGGCCTACACCGGCCGCACCGACGCGGAGGAGAGGGCCGCGCTCGAGCAGGCCCTGAAGGACAACCAGGTCAAGGCGCTCGCAGCCACCAGTGCACTGGGTATGGGTTTCGACAAGCCGGACCTGGGGTTCGTGGTGCACCTGGGCGCCCCCAGCTCCCCTGTGGCGTATTACCAGCAGGTGGGCCGCGCCGGTCGCGCCACCGACTCTGCTGACGTGCTGCTGCTGCCGGGCCGGGAGGACCGCGCGATCTGGGAGTACTTCGCCACCGCCTCGATGCCCTCCCAGGAATCCGCCGACGCCGTCCTCGCCGAGCTGGCGCGCGCCGGTACACCGCTGTCCACGCCGGCGCTGGAGGCCCGCGTGGACATCAAGCGCAGCCCGCTGGAGCTGCTGCTGAAGGTTCTCGCCGTGGAAGGCGCGGTCCAGAACGTCAAGGGCGGATGGGTGACCACCGGCCTGCCGTGGACCTACGACGCGCCCCGCTACGAGAACGTGGCCCGCGCCCGCCGTGCCGAGCAGCAGGCGATGCTCGACTACGAGCGCCTCCAGCCCGGTGAGCCGCAGCAGTGCCGGATGGTGTTCCTGGCCCATCAGCTGGACGATGCGACCGCACAGCCCTGCGGCCGCTGCGACGTGTGCGCGGGCCCCTGGTACCCGGCGCCCGGCAGCAGCGGCGTGACCGCTGCCGACGCCCGATCCGGTTCCGCCGAGCAGGCGCCCGGCGCCGGGCAGTCCCCCGCCGACGACTCACGTCAGGCCGTCTCCCGCCTGCTGGATCGCGTGGGCGTCCCCGTCGATCCGCGCAAGCAGTGGCCACAGGGCCTGGACCGCCTGGATGTTCGCACCGAGTCCGGGGCGGCCCCGCGGGGGAACATCCCGCCCGCAGAACGGGTGGAGGAGGGCCGCGTGCTGGCCCGGATGTCGGACCTGGGATGGGCGGTGCCCCTGCGGGAGCTGCTGACGGTGGACGAGCAGGGCCACGCGATCGATGCGGAGGTCACCCCGCGCATCGCCCAGAGGGTGGTGGAGGTGCTCACCGACTGGGACTGGGAGCAGCGGCCGGCCGCCGTGCTCGCCGTCCCCTCACTCTCCCGGCCCCGCCTGGTGCGTTCCTTGGCCGACGGCATCTCCCGGGTGGGTCGCCTGCAGGATCTGGGGGACCTGGGACTGTCCCCCTCCGCGCAGCCCCTCCACGGGGCACGCAACAGTGCGTTCCGAGTGGCCGCACTGTGGGACCGCTTCACGGTGCCGCCGGCCCTGGCCCAGGCGATCAGCGAGCTGGACGGTGCCCCGATCCTGCTGGTGGACGACACGATCGACACTCGCTGGACCATGACCATCGCCGGGCGTCTGCTGCGTCGCGCTGGTTCCGGCCCGGTCCTGCCCCTGGCTCTCGCCCAACAGGCCTGAATCCCCTGTTGGCCCTCGCCAGGGCGTATCAGTCCTCGTCCGTGGAAGCTGCCTCGTCCTCCGCCTCCGTGTCGCCGACGCCGGCAGGACCGTCCGCCAGCAGGGCCACGAACCCGGCCTCGTCGAGGATCCGCAGGCCCAGCTCCTCGGCCTTGGTGGCCTTGGAGCCGGCGTTCTCCCCGACCACCACGTAGTCGGTCTTCTTGGAGACCGAGCCGGAGGCCTTCCCGCCGCGCGAGATGATCGCCTCCTTGGCACCGTCGCGCGTGAAGCCTTCCAGGCCGCCGGTGACCACCACCGTGAGCCCCTCCAAGGTCTTCACGAAACCCTCCTCGACGTCGTCGGCCATGCGCACGCCGCTTGCCTCCCATGCCTTCACCAGGGCGTCGTGCCAGTCCACCGCGAACCAGTCCCGCACGGACTCGGCGATCACCGGGCCCACGCCGTCGGTGCCGGAGAGGTCCTCCAGGCTCGCCTCGCGGATCGCCTGCATCGAGCCGTAGGCGGTGGCCAGGGAACGGGCGGCCGTCGGCCCCACGTGGCGGATCGACAGCGCCACCAGCACCCGCCACAGCGGCTGGGCCTTCGCCTTCTCCAGCTCTTCGATCAGCTTCAGGGTGTTCGCGGCAGGACGCTCCTGGCCCACCTGGCGCCACTCGGCGTCGCGCTTGTAGTACCGCCAGGTGGGGCGGGACCAGAAGGCCGGGGCGATGCGCCAGTCCCCGGTGGGCTCCCCGTCTCGTCGCTCCGGCTGCCACACCACCACCTCGTGGAGGTCCTCGGCGGTGAGGTCGAACAGGTTCTCGCCGATGCGCACAACGGGCTGCTGGGGGGCGGGCAGGGCCGGATCGTCCTCGCGGGTGATGCGCAGCAGCGGCACCCCGTCGGTGCCATCGGTGACCTCGCCGTTGCGGATCACCGCGAAGGACTCCGAGTCCAGGGCCTCGGCGGTGCGGATCGGCACGTGGACCGCGTGGCCCGCCCGCAGGGCAGTGAGGGCCTGCTCGCGACGCTTGTCCGGGTCGGTCAGGGCGATCGCGGACTCCTCGCCCAGGGACTCGATGTCGAAGGCTCCGCGGGAGGCGGCATGCTCGATGCGTCCGGTGACCTGGGCGGGGCAGTCCTTGGCGTTGGGGCAGCGCCAGTCCTTGTCGCCCTCCTTCTCCGGCTTGATGGGGGTGCCGCAGGAGGGGCAGTCCGTGGGCATCACGAAGGGGCGTTCGGTGCCGTCGCGCAGTGCCTCGACCGGGCCGATGATCTCCGGGATCACGTCCCCGGCCTTGCGCAGCACGATGGTGTCGCCGATCAGCACGCCCTTGCGCTCCACGTCGTACTGGTTGTGCAGGGTGGCCATCTCCACGGTGGAGCCGGCCACCTTCACCGGCTCCATCACGCCGTAGGGGGTGACCCGGCCGGTGCGGCCCACGTTGACCTGGATGTCCAGGAGCTTGGTGGTGACCTCCTCGGGCGGGTACTTGAAGGCGATCGCCCACCGTGGAGCGCGGGAGGTGGAGCCCAGCGCGCGCTGCTGGGCGAAGGAGTCGATCTTGATGACCACGCCGTCGATCTCGTGCTCCACGTCATGGCGGTGCTCGCCGGTCTCGGCGATGAACTCGCGCACCTCCTCCAGCGTCGCCAGCACGCGGGTATGGGGCGAGGTGGGCAGGCCCCAGGAGGCCAGCAGCTCGTACACCTCGGACTGCGAGCTCAGGGTGACGCCCTCGTGGGCGCCGATGCCGTGCACATAGACGGCGAGCGCCCTGGAAGCGGTGACTGCGGTGTCCTTCTGCCGCAGGGAGCCGGCGGCGGTGTTGCGGGGATTGGCGAACTCGGCGAGCCCGGCCTCGCGACGCTGCTCGTTGAGCTTCTCGAACTCGGCGGTCGGGTAGAACACCTCGCCGCGCACCTCCAGCAGGGCGGGCGGGTCCTCGACGTCCAGCCGGTCAGGGACGGTGTCGATGGTGCGCACGTTGGCGGTGACGTCCTCGCCCTCGCGCCCGTCGCCGCGGGTCACGCCGCGCACCAGTTCGCCGTTCTCGTAGACCAGGGAGATGGCCAGGCCGTCGATCTTCAGCTCGGTCAGGTAACGCACGTCCGCGGCGCCGGCGCCGAGCCCCTCCGCGGCGCGGTGCGCCCAGGCGTCGATCTCCTCGAGGTCGAAGGCGTTGTCCAGGCTCATCATGCGTTCGATGTGCTTCACCGCCGCGAAGCCCGCGGCGACCGCGCCGCCCACGCTCTGGGTGGGGGAATCAGCCGCGGCGAGCTGAGGGTTGGCCTGCTCGAGCTTCCGGAGCTCGCGTTCGAGCCGGTCGTACTCGGCGTCCGACAGGGTGGGCGCGTCGTTCTCGTAGTACTCCACGCGCGCCTGCTCGATCCGGGCGGTGAGCTCGGCGATGCGCTCCTGCACCGGACGGGCGTCGCTGTGCTCGGCAGGGTTCTCTGTCTGGTCCTTCTGGGTTCCGCTCACGGGGCACATTCTCGCCCATGACGGGCCGGAGGTGTCAGCGCTGCTGGTCGACGAGGGCCTGGAGTGCGCCGTCGAGCCGCGCGGGCCAGGGCCCGTCCCACACCACCCGCAGGGAGCGACGCAGGTCCACCCCTCGTACGGGGACGTGCACCAGCCGGCCCTCGCGGATGTCGGCGGTGACCACCAGCTCGCTCAGCAGAGCGCAGCCCGCTCCCCCGGCCACGGCGGTGCGCACCGCGGCGTTGGAGTGCAGCACCAGGACCGGTGGGGCGATGGCTCGCGGTGCCAGTGCCCTGGCCAGCACATCGCGGGTGCCGGAGCCCTCCTCCCGCACGATCAGTGCGGTGGCGGCCAGCTCCTCGGCCTCGATACCCTCCTTGTGGGCCCATGGGTGGGTAGGAGCAACCACCGCGATCAGGCGGTCGTGGCCGATCACACGGCTGTGCAGCCCACTGGGGTCATCGGCCCCTTCCACGAATCCGAGGTCTGCTCGGCCGCGCCGCACGGCCGAGAGCACCCCGGCGGTGTTCTCCACCTCGAAGGTGGCGGGTACACCGGGCAGGTCGGCCGCCAGTGCGGCGAGGAAGCTGGGCATCAGGTGCTCGGCGATGGTCTGGGAGGCGACGATCCGCACCCGACCGCTGCCGGCCGCGCCCCGCACCTGCTCGACCAGACCATCCGCCGCATCGAGCACCCGCCGTGCATGCTCGACGGCGACCTGTCCCGCCGCCGTCGGGTCGGTGCCGCGGGCGCCGCGGTCGAACAGGCGCACGCCCAGGCGGCGTTCGAGGCGCGAGAGCTGACGGGAGGCGTTGGGCTGGGCGATGTCCAGGGCGGCAGCGGCGGCGGAGAGGCTGCCGCGCTCGGCGATCGTCACCAGCAGTTCGAGAGAGGCGATGTCGGGCCGGGCAGGGGTGCGGCCCGAACGAGGCGTGCCCCCGCTGCTCGAGCGTCCGGAGGGAACTGCAGAGCCTGTCATATCCCTGATGATATGGGCCCCAACGGATTCAGGGGTTCTGCGACGGGCGGGTTCGGCGGAGGCTGTGCGGGTGTCCCGAAGCATCACCACTGCCCCCGCCCACCCTGTGACTCCCGAGAAGGATGGGGCTCCCCGTCGCCAGGGCGGGGCTCCCGGCGGGCGATCGAGCGCACTGCCCCGCCGGATGACCGACCTGCTGCCCGGCCTGCTGCTGAGCCTTGTGATCGGCGTGGTCACCGTGGCCCTGGGCCGGGTGGTCCCGGAGGCTTCCCCGGCGCTGGTGGCGATCCTGCTCGGTGCGGTCCTCGCGAACTCGGGCCGGATGCACCCCACGCTGAATCCGGGCCTGCAGTTCACCGCACGCACCGTGCTGCGCGCAGGCATCGTGCTGCTGGGGCTCCAGCTCGCCCTCGGGGACGTCCTGGCGCTGGGACCGGTGGTGATCGCCGCGATCGTGGCCGTGGTGGGGATCGGTATCGGCAGCGGGCTTCTGCTGGGGCGGATGCTGCGGCTGCCCTCGGATCTGACCGTGCTGATCGCCTGCGGCTTCTCGATCTGCGGTGCCGCGGCGGTAGCAGGTGTCAGCGGGGTGCTCTCCTCCGCGGACCGTACGCAGGATCCCGAGCGGACAGCGCAGAGGGAGACCCGCACCGCGACAGCGGTGGCCCTGGTGGTCGTGTTCGGCACGCTGATGATCCCCCTGCTGCCGGTGCTCGCCCGGCTCCTGGAGCTCCCCGCACCGACCGCGGGGATCTGGACCGGGCTGTCCGTGCTGGAGGTGGCGCAGGTCGTCGCGGCGGGCAGTCTGATCGGGGACCCTGCGCTCAGCGCGGCTGTGGTGGTCAAGCTCGGCCGCGTGCTGATGCTCGCCCCTGTGGTGGCACTGCTCTCCATCGCCCTGCGTCGCACCGCCGCTCACGCGGGGCAGGGGGCAGATGCGCAGGCGCGCGGGCGCGGCGCGAGGGTGCCGCTGGTGCCGGGCTTCGTGGCCGGGTTCCTGGTCGCCGTGGCGATCCGCTCCACGGGCCTGGTTCCGGCCACCGTGCTGGACGTGGCGCAGCTGGTGCAGGCAGTGCTGCTGGCGGCCGCCATGTTCGCCCTGGGCACCGGCGTGCGCGTGGCGCTGCTGCGCACCGTGGGCGCGCGGCCGGTGGTCCTGGCCTCGCTGCTGCTGATCGTGGTGACCGCCGTGGGCCTGGCCGGGTCGATGCTGGCCGGCTGATCCCCGCGTACCCGGGGCACGCGTACGGCGAGGGGCAGTCGCTGCCCCCGGGTGGCGGACCGGTAGCGGGAGGGCTGGTCGTGGGTGGGCGTCAGCGCTCGACGAGCTCGGCCCACGCGGGAGCGGAGCGCAGCAGGGCCTCGATGGTGGCCTCGTCCAGCAGTGTCGACGCGGCGGGCTGCTGGGACGGGTCGGGCTTCCCGCTGCGCACCGCATGCGAGGCGCCGGTATGGGCGATCAGGGTGAATCCGGCCGCATCCCCGGCTGCGTATCCCAGCTTCTGCCAGGACTCCAGTACCCCGTCCAGGACCGCGGTCATACCTCCGCCGGGCCGAGGGTCCACCGCCAGCTCCAGGTGGCAGCCACTGTCGTGGGCGGTGGCCAGCTCCTCCCACAGCACGCGTCCGGCAGGGGTCTCCAGCGACGGCAGGCGCGCCGGCGAGACCGCCAGGCGCCGCACCCCGATCTCCCGGGCAGTGCGCAGCACCGTCACGTCGGTGCCGATCCCCAGGGTGATCGACTCCGGATCGAGCACGCTGGACGAGCGCAGCCCGGCCATGAGGCACTGCCACAGGGTGCCGGCCTCAGGCGCGGGGACCGCGGGGTAGGCGCGCCTCCCGGACGGGGTGGGGATACGACCCTCGACCACGGCGTTGACCGCGTCCTCGCGCAACAGCAGGTGAGGCCGGGCACCGGGCACCCGCGCGCGCAGCAGTGCCAGGTGCTCGCCGAGCCCTTCAGCCAGCAGCATCGGCAGGTCCCGCACCGCACCGCGGTCCGCAAGGGTGCGCTCCCCCGACGGCAGGAAGGTCGCGGCCGCGAGGGTCACCGGGCCCATGGCAGTGACAGCCAGGGGGCCCTCATAGCCCAGCAGTGCGATGCGGGCGGCATCGAGGGTGCGGTCGCGCACGTCCTGCGCCCGCTGCCATGCCCGCCCGATGCCGGGGCCCAGGCGCCAGCCGTAGCTGGCCAGATCCCCACTGGTGCCGGCCAGCAGGGCCAAGGTGGCGGGGAGCAGGTGGTCGGTGTCGTCCAGGCCGAGGGCCGAGGGGAGGTACAGGCGGGTGGCGATCTGCTCCTCGGGCGGGTCCCCCAGCAGTGAGCGGAGCCGCATCAGGGCCAGCAGGAACGGGTCCTCGGCCACATCGTTGCCGATCGCCCCGGTGCCGAGCCGGAAGGTGCCGTCACCGGTGATCGTGACCAGGGGGCTCATGCGCGTCGCTCCAGGGTGGCGGCGGCGAGCACCCGGTCGCCGTCGTACAGGACCAGGGTCTGGCCGGGTGCCACTCCCCGCACCGGGGTGTCCAGGCGCACCTGCAGCAGCGAGCCAGGTGCATCGGGAGCGGGCACCTGCTGGACCACTGCGGGCACGGCCTCACCGTGGGCCCGGATCTGGGCGTGCACCGGACGACCTTCGGTGAGCTCCTCGAAGGAGATCACATCCGTGGCGTGCAGCTCCCTGGTGGAGAGCAGTTCGGAGGCGCCCACCACCACCTGTCGCAGGGCAGGATCGATGTCCACCACGTATCGGGGGCGACCGTCGGGCGCGGGGTGCTGGATGCCCAGTCCCTTGCGCTGCCCGATGGTGTAGCCGTGGGTGCCGGTGTGGGTGGCGAGCACGGTGCCGTCGGGGTCCACCACCTCCCCGGGGGCCTCCCCCAGGCTGCGCTCGAGGAAGCCGCGGGTGTCGCCGTCGGCGATGAAGCAGATGTCGTAGCTGTCGGGTTTGGTGGAGACTCCCAGGCCACGGGCCCGGGCCTCCTCGCGCACAGCCTGCTTGTCCTCGAAGTCGCCGAGGGGGAACAGGGAGCGCCCCACCGCCTCGGGCCCCATCACCGCCAGGACGTAGCTCTGGTCCTTCGCATCGTTGCGGGAGCGGTGCAGGGAGGGGGCCCCGCCCGGCCCCTCGGATCGGATACTGGCGTAGTGACCCGTGCACACGGCGTCGAAGCCCAGCAGGGTGGCGCGCTCCAGCAGGGAGGCGAACTTGATCCGCTCGTTGCAGCGCACGCAGGGATTCGGGGTCCGGCCGGCCGCGTACTCGGTGAGGAAGTCCTCGACCACCAGGTCGTGGAAGTCGTCGGAGAGGTCCCACACGTAGTACGGGATGCCGATCCGGTCCGCTGCGCGGCGAGCATCGGAGGCGTCCTCCACGGTGCAGCAGCCACGGGATCCGGTGCGCCGCTGATCGCGGTTCTTCGACAGTGCCATGTGCACCCCCACCACCTCGTGACCGGCCTCGGCGGCGCGGGCGGCGGCCACGGCGGAATCGACGCCGCCACTCATCGCCGCCAGTACCTTCACGTGCTCGTCTCCTTCGATCAGCTGCATCGCACCCGGGTTCGCGGTCTCTGCCGGTCCCGGTTGCCGAGTCTACGGAGAGGCAGCCCCGCAGGACGGTGGCGCGCACGTGAGATGCATCAGACTCAGGTGCGACACGACACGTGCCGCCCTCAGCCGAACAGCGATCCCACGGCCCGGGCCTTCTGCAGCGCCTCGGGGAGGGCGGCAAGGAACAGGTCCACGTCGCGCTCCGTACTGCTCCAGCCGAACGACAGCCGCAGCGCTCCGCGCGCTTCAGCGTCACTGATCCCCATCGCCGCCAGCACCGGACTGGCCTGGGTGACCCCCGCGGAGCACGCGGATCCGGCCGAGCAGTCCACGCCCCGTTCGTCCAGCAGGAACAGCAGGGAGTCGGTGTCAGCCCCGGGGAACCGGACGTGGACGACGTGCCCGGCCTGCGGGGAGGACTCCGGGAGGGTGAACCGCGCTTCGGGGTCCACCGCGGCGATGCCTGCGCGGAGGCGGCCGGCGAGCGCACGATAGCGGGCGTTCTCCTCCTCGCGGTGATCCATCAGCTCCGCGAAGGCGGCCGCGAAGGCGGCCGCGTGAGCGGCGTCCAGCGTGCCGGAGCGCACCCCGCGCTGCTGCCCGCCGCCGGTGCTAGTCACCGCCAGCGGCACCTCGGGCTTCGCCACCAGGACACCCACCCCCACCGGGGCTCCGATCTTGTGCCCCGACAGCGACATCAGGTCCACGTCGTCCCACGACGGGGTGGGGACATGACCGATGCCCTGGACGGCATCCGTGTGCACCCAGGTGCCGTGCTGACGAGCCACGGAGGCCAGAGTGCCGATGTCCTGCACCGCGCCGGTCTCGTTGTTGACCAGGGCCGCGCTGAGGACACCCACGGCGCCGTCGGCGAGTGCCGCGGCCACCGCATCGAGCTCCAGGATCCCTGCGCCGTCCACCGGGAGGATCCGCGCCTCGATACCGGGGGGCGTCTCACCTGGAGCCACCTGGGGGGACTCCAGGGAACGGGCGGTGGCCAGGACCGCGGGATGGTCCGTCGCCGCGACAGCGACAGCGCGGCGCCGGGCATCAGCAGCCTGCGCCCCCAGGGCCACCGCCCGGATCGCGAGGTTGTCGGCCTCGGTGCCACCGGAGGTGAGGATCAGCCAACTGCGAGGTACGCCCAGCCGTTCGGCGATCGAGGCGAGGGCCTCGTCGAGCACGGCTCGTGCCCGCCGGCCGGATGTGTGCACGGAGGAGGGGTTGCCCTGCACCAGCGATGCCTCCAGATAGGCGTCCCGTGCCGCCGGCCGTATCACCGTGGTGGCGGCATGATCGAGGTAGGCCCGTTCGGGGCGGGCATCTGACGTGGTCACCATGGCTTGGGCTGCTCCTCGCTGCCACCGTTGGGGTCGTCCTCGCCCTCACCGCCCTGCGCGTCGCGGTTGCGGTTCTCGAGCTCGTCCTCCTTCTGCTGCTCCTCGCTGCTCCCTTCGGTGGGGGCCTCCTCCTCGGGGCCATCACCCTCGGGGTCCTCGCGCTTGGGGTCACCGGCCGGCGGCGGTTCGCCGCCGCCCTGCTCCTCACCGCCGGAGCCCTGCTCGGTGCCGCGGTCATCGGGGTCGTTCCCGGCTTCCTCGTCGGCTTCGCGGCGCTTCTCCCGGATCCGCTCGCCGTTGTCCTCGGTGGTCTCGGAGTCCTCGTTGCCGGCACCCCCGCCGCCCTGGCCCTCGCCCTCGCCCTCGCCGCCGCCACCGCCTCCGGCGCACGGGGCCATGATCTCCTCGGCCTCGTAGAGGCGGTCGGCCCTCTGGGCAGGGTCCTGGATCTCCTCGGCCTGGCGCTCGATGGAGATCGCGAGGTTGTTGATGATCTTGCACTGGGCGTGCAGGGGGTGGTTGAGGTCCGTGCCGTTCTCCCACTTCTGGAGCGACTCGCGCAGCTCCGCCTCCGCCTCGGCGTTCTGTCCCTGCTGCAGCAGGTCGGTGCCGCGGGTGAGGTGCGGGAGATACGGCTCGAACCAGTTGGCCACCCACACCGGCTGCAGGCGCTCGATGGCGGCGGGGTAGTCGCCGTCCTCGTAGGCACCCTGGTGCCATGCCTGGGTGATCGGCATGGACGTGAACTTCACCGCGAGCAGGCCCAGCACCAGGATCGGCAGTGCCAGCAGGGCGAACACGATGGCGCGCACCCGGCGCAGCCGTCGCACGTTCAGGCCGAAGTTCTCCGGGCGTCCCTGGGGGCGGGCATCCAGCGACGGGTCGACATCGCGCCCCGTACGGGCGGAGCTGTCCCCGGGCGCATCGGCCGGTTCGGTGCGGGGGGCGTCGGTCGAGGTGCTCATCGCTGCGCTCCTGAGATGTCGTAGCGGTCCAGCCTGCGCGGGAGCCGATAGGTCATCTCCCCCAGCTCCCAGATGAACAGGGCCGCCAGTGGGATCGAGGCGATCCAGTACCAGTCCTCGAAGCTGGCGACGCTGCGCGCGGACTCGATGGGCACCGGGCGCAGGGTGATCCCCTCCATGGTGCCCTCGATCGGTGCCTCGGGATCGGTGCGGTGGATGTAGGGGACGCCCAGATCCGCGGCGATCTTCTCCAGCTGTCCCTGGTCGATCGTGGATATGCCCTGGCCGCCGTCGGGGGACGGGATGTACTCGCCGTGGTTCTCGCCGCCCTGAGCCTTCATCGGGCCACCCGTGGGTGTCCCGTAGCCCAGCACGGCGCCCCCGTCGACCATGGGGTTCGCCTGCCCGAAGGACTCCGATTCGCGCTCGTCGGTGTTCTCGCCGTCGGAGAGGAAGTAGACCAGTATGTGGGAGTCGGGGTCCTCACGCTCGGTCTCCTGCAGGGCCGTGAGCAGGGACGTGAGCGGCCGGTCCACGTTCGAGCCCTGGGAGTAGGCGGTGGGCTCGGTGGTGAGGGTGTCCACCCAGGCCGTCGCGGCGCCAGCATCGGTGGTCAGCGGCAGCTGCTCGGTGGCAGTGGAGTCGAAGGCGATGATGCTGTACCGGGCACCCTCGGTCATGCCCATGATGCGTTCCATGTCGGCCTTGACGCCCTCCAGGCGCGGCTGGTCCCCGGCATAGTCCTCGGCGTTCATGGAACCGGTGCGGTCCACCACGAAGAACACGTTCGCGTTCATCCGCTGGGTCTGCTCGCCCTCCAGCGGCGTCACCGGTCTCAGTGCCACCACCAGCAGCAGCAGCACCATCAGGGTGCGGCGCAGCCAGGCAACACGCTGCCGGGGTCGCAGCACCAGCAGCACCACGCAGAAGATCAGCAGCAGGCCGAAAAGGGGCACGGAGGCCCATAGGGGCATCAGCGGCTCGAGGCGGATCATCGCGCCCTCCATCCCAGCACGATCACGCCCACCAGGGTCAGGAAGGTGAGCACGAAGCCGAAGCCCGGGTGGTCGGTGCGCACCACCGTGGGGGTCGCCCCCATCGCCGCGGCCTGGGTGCGCTGGATCTCCTGGATGATCGAGGGGATCGCATCGGGGTCGGTGGACTGGTACAGCACCCCGTCGTGCTCCTCGGTGGCGGTCTTCAGCTCCGTGAGGCAGTCCGAGGCGCACTCGTAGGCGCCGGGGAAGAAGGTGTACAGGGTGATGTCGCGTCGGGCCACCGAGTCCGCGGCCTCGTCGAGGGTGAAGATCGGGGTGCCGTTGACCTCGTTGTCGGTCGCGAAGATGATCGACCGGGAGCGGTCCTCCTCGGCACGGTCGAACAGCTGCCCGCAGGAGGCCAGGCCGTCCGGCACGATCGAGGCCTCGTCGGGGATGCCCCGGGTGCCCTCGACGAACTCGACGTACTTGCTCACCTTGTCGTCGTCGTAGTCCCGCGTGCCCAGGCGATACCCGAACTCGTCGAAGTCGATCGCCTCGGCGCCTTCGGAGAGCTCGCGGTGGATCAGGTCGTAGTCGTTGGTCAGGGGGAACACGGTGCGACTGGTCGAGTTGAAGATCGACAGCGCCACCCGCTCCCCCTCGAAGCCGTCCACCATCTCGGCGAAGGTCTGCAGGATCTCGGTGTCGTACTCGTACATCGATCCGGAGACGTCCAGGCACAGCACGATGTCGCGGGAGGCGAAGTCCGGGGTCTCGATGCGCTCGGTGGCGATGCGACCGGACAGCACCGAGGCCGCGATGACGCCCAGCACCGCGATGCCCACCTGCAGCACCCGCACCGCGCGGGCGGTGCGCTGGGCGCGCAGGAAGCTGGGGATGCGGTCCATGTAGGACGAGTTCGCCACCAGCACCGGCGACTTCCGCATCGCCCGGCGGTTCCAGAACGTGATCGCCCAGACCGCGAGCCCCGCCAGCAGCAGCAGGGCCGTGACCCACCAGAAGATCATGACCACCTGCGGATCACCTCCCGTGCACGGCGCACCGATTCCTGCAGCTGCGCGTCCGAGCTCGGTGCGAAGTCCGGCTCGTACAGGGCGAGGATCAGCTCACCGACCGGCCGGGTGCGCGGATCGGCCAGCAGGGTGGAGACGTCCTGGCTGGTGACGTCGTGGCCGGTGGTCCGGCGCACGAAGCGCCTCATCACGCCGGTCAGCTCGCGGTGCCCCTCACGCGCTTCCAGCTCACCGGCCTCGTGTCGATCGGCGACGCGGTTGACGGCGCGGAGGAACTCTGCCTTGAGGTTCTCCGCGTCGCTGGGGCGCTTCCTGTAGGCGGCGCGCTTCTCGATCGACCTCGTGATACGGAGGGTCCCCCACACCAGGGCGGTGATCACCAGGGCGCACAGGATCGCCAGGATCACCCACGCAACCGAGTACTGAGGGGGGTCGATGATCTCGGGCGGGGCGGGTTCGGCGATCACCACGACACCCACCGCACCGGTGATCGCACCGCGGAGGAGCTCAGGCACGGGCATGGCGGAACTCCCTCGACCTCAGCATCGTCACCATGTCGTCCACCACCGTGGTCTCCCCCGCGGTCAGCATGTGGGTGACGTGCAGACGGTCGAGCATCTCGGAGATCCCCTGTCGGCGGGCCTGCCGGTAGGCCTCGACGTCCTGTGCGACACGCTTCGAGGTGCGGGCGATGGAGGCGACCTCCCGCGGGGAGTCCACGTCCACCACGTCGTGGTCCAGCGAGTCGCGCTGCAGCGGGTCGGCATCGGCGATCCGGATCACCATCACGTCGTGCCGGGTGGTGAGCCGGCGCAGTGCCGCGAAATCCTCGACATCGGGGCGCGCCTCGTCGGTGATGATGGTCATCAGGGTGGAGCGGGTGGTCACCCGGAACGCCCGCTCCAGCAGCCAGGCACTGTCCGGCTGCGACGCCGCAGTGGTGGTGGCCTGCTGGACGCTGCGCAGCAGCAGCTCGAGGTGCCCGTCGCTGGAGCGCGCGGGCAGCTGCACGGGGTGTGCGTCGTCACCGGCGACCAGGCCCACCAGGTCCCCGTTCTTCTGCGCCAGGTAGCAGATCATCCCGGCCGCCATCACCATCGCATCGCGCTTGGAGGTGCCGTCAGCGGCGGTGGCGGCCATCGCCGAGGAGGTGTCGGCCACGATCGACAGGTGCCGCACGCGCTCCTCGTTGAACTGCCGGATCAGCGGCTCACCGGAACGCGCGGTCGCCTTCCAGTCGATGTCGGAGATCTTGTCGCCGGGCTGGTAGTACTTCAGGTCGTCGAAGTCCTCCCCGCTGCCCTTGAACAGCGAGCGGCCGCGGCCCTGGATCAGGCCGCGCGCCCGGTTCGAGGTGTGCAGGTCCACCCGGGCCTTGACCCGGGTGAGCAGCGAGGTCGCCATCGGTTCTCTCCGCGCCCGATCAGGGCATCGGCACGGCGTGGAACACCGCGTCGATGATCTGCTCGGGCTTGATCCCGCTGGCCAGGGCGTCGAAGGTGAGCACGAGGCGGTGCCGCAGCACGCCGTGGCGCATAGCGCGCACGTCGTCCGGGGTCACGTAGTCGCGGCCGTGGAGCAGGGCATGTGCCTGCCCCACCCGCATCAGGGCCAGGGAGCCGCGGGGGCTGGCGCCCACACGCACCGACTGGGTGAGGTTCGGGACCGGACGGGGGCCGGAGCCGCGGGTCGTGAAGACCACGTCGATGATGTAGCGCTTGACCGCGGGATCGACGTAGACGGTGTCCACCATCTCCTGCAGGAAGCGGATGTCCTCCAGGCTCACCGCGCCCACGGACTGCTTGGGGCCCGAGAGACTGCCGGAGGTGGAGCGGTCCAGGATCTCGTGCTCCTCGGCGGGCCGCGGGTAGGTGAGCACCTCCTTCATCAGGAAGCGGTCCATCTGGGCCTCGGGCAGCACGTAGGTGCCCTCCTCCTCGATGGGGTTCTGGGTGGCCAGCACCATGAACGGCTCGGGCAGCTTGTGGATCTCGCCGCCGATGGAGGTCTGGCGCTCCTGCATCGCCTCGAGCATCGCGGACTGGGTCTTGGCGGAGGAGCGGTTGATCTCGTCCAGCAGCACCACGTTGGCGTGCACCGGACCCAGCTGTGTGGTGAAGGTGCCGGAGCCGTAGTTGAAGATCTGGGTGCCGATGATGTCGTTGGGCATCAGGTCCGGAGTGCACTGGATGCGGGAGAAGGAACCGGTGATCGCCGAGGCCAGCGCGCTGGCGGCGGTGGTCTTGGCCAGACCCGGCACCGACTCCAGCAGCACGTGCCCACCGGCGGCGAGCGCCGTCAGCAGGCTCAGGCGTAGGTTCTCCTGGCCCACCACGCGCGACTGGAACACCTGGGTGATGGTGCGCACGATGGCGGTGGAGCGCTCCATGTCGGCCGGGGCGATCGCGGCGCTGGACGGCGCGAAAGATCCGGTCCCGCGCTGCGGGGTGCTCCCACCCCGGGACGGTGCGGGCGCTGAACCCGAGGGGCCGGCCGGCCCTCTCGATGACGGCGGGGCAGGCGCGGCAGGGCGCGCACCCTGCGGGTTCGGTGGCTGGCTCATGTGCTGCGGCTCCCCCGTCGGCGGACTGACTGCTGGCTGGTGCCCACCCCTCCCCCGAGGTTGTCCGGCTGCCGGCACCGGGACGGAGCACGGGGCACCGAGGCGATCCTAGCGGTTGTGAGGTGTCACCGGTCCGTCATGCCCATCCGGTATCGGGCGCGTCGTCGATGCGACAATGCCCGGGTGCATGCCGATCGCTTCGACCGCGCCACCCCTCCGGTGGCCCCCACCTCCCCCGGTCTCAGCGTGGACGAGCAGGGACGCGGCACCTTCGCCGTGGCCGCTCCCCGCGCCGACGCCGTGGACCTGTGCATCGACCGGGGTGGCGCAGAGCTGCACCACCGGCTGCGTCACTACGACGGCGGTCTGCGCTGGGACCACGTCACCGGCATGACCCCCGGCACCCGCTACGGCCTGCGGGTGCACGGCCCCTGGGACCCGGGCGCCGGTCTGTACGGCAACCCGCGCAAGCTGCTGCTGGACCCGTACGCCCACGGTGTCTCCCACGCCTCCCCACTGCTGAGCTCGTTCTTCCCCTTCGAGGTGGACGCGATGCTGGACCCGGCCGGGGACCGGCTCGTCCCCAGCACGCTGGACGACCGCGAGACCGCCGTGTGGTCCGTGGTGACCACCGACCGCTTCGACTGGCAGGGGGACCTGCGGCCGATGGTGGACTGGGACGAGACCGTCCTGTACGAGCTGCACGTCAAGGGCTTCACCCGACTGCACCCCGAGGTGCCGCCGGAGCAGCGCGGCACCTACGCGGGCCTCGGCCACCCGGCCGTCACCGGCTACCTCACCGACCTGGGCGTCACCACGGTGGAACTGCTGCCCATCCATGCCGCGATGGACGAGCCGCACCTGACCCGATTGGGACTGACCAACTACTGGGGCTACTCGACCATGTCCTTCATGGCGCCCGAGCCGTCCCTGGCCACCGCCGCCGCCCAACGCTCCGGTGCCCAGGCCGTGCTGGACGAGGTCAGGACCATGGTGCGCAACCTCCACACCGCCGGTCTCGAGGTGGTGCTGGACGTGGTCTACAACCACACCGCCGAGGGCGGCGCAGGCGGGCCCTCCCTGTCACTGCGGGGACTGGACAACCGCGAGTACTACTGGATGGACCACAGCTCCTTCCTGGACGTCACCGGCACCGGCGGCACCCTGGACCCCCGGTCCGTGCACGTGATGGACCTGATCCTCGCCTCCCTGCGGTACTGGGTGCAGGAGATCCACGTGGACGGCTTCCGCTTCGACCTGGCCGCCACCCTGGGGCGCGACGAGCACGGCTTCCGACCGGACCACCCGCTGCTGCGGGCGATCGTGACCGACCCGGTGCTGCGCCGGGTCAAGCTGATCGCCGAGCCCTGGGACGTGGGCACCGGTGGTTGGCAGACCGGCGGCTTCCCCGCACCGTTCGCGGAGTGGAACGACTCCTTCCGCGATGACGTGCGCGCGTTCTGGCTCTCCGACCGCGCCCTGCGCGAACGGGACGGCAACCCGGCCGTGGGTGGGGTGCGCGACCTGGCCACCCGGTTGACCGCCTCGAGCGACCTGTTCACCTCCCGGGACCCCTCGCACCTGCCCGCCGGCCGCAGCCTGCGCTCCCCCTGGGCCTCGATCAACTTCGTCACCGCCCATGACGGCTTCACCCTGCGGGACCTGACCACGTACGAGTCCAAGCACAACGAGGCCAATGGGGAGGACAACCGGGACGGCACCTCCGACAACCGCTCCTGGAACCATGGGTTCGAAGGTGAACCGGTCACGGGCCTTGGGGAAGCCGATCCCCTGCTGGCTGCCCGCCGCCGCACCTCCCGTGGGATCCTCGCGACGCTGCTGCTGGCGTCGGGCACCCCGATGCTCACCGCGGGCGACGAGTTCGGCCGCACCCAGCACGGCAACAACAACGCCTACTGCCAGGACAACGAGATCTCCTGGGTGGACTGGACGCTGCGTCCCCAGGACCGGGCCCTGCGCGATACCGTCAAGGCTCTGCTGTGGCTGCGCGCCGAGCACCCCCAGCTGCGCAGCCCCCACTTCCTGAGGCCTGCGGACCCGGCGGCGCTGGATCCCGGTCAGGTGGCATGGTTCGGTCCCGATGGCACCGGCATGGAGCACGCCGATTGGATGGACCCCTCCCGCCACCTGCTGGCGATGCTGCGGCCGGGTGTGCCCGGCCCGGACGGCTCCCAGCACCTGCTGATCGTGATCTCCACCGAGGCGGAGCAGGTGGACCTCACCCTGCCCGGGGCGCCGTGGCCCCAGGGACCCACCCGGGTGCTGTTCGACAGCTCGCTGGAGGACCAGTCCCTCCTACCCACCGGTCCGGTGCAGGGCGGGCAGGTCCCGGTCGAGCCCGGTAGCGTGATCGTCCTCGGGATCACCACTCCCGAGCGACTATCGTGAGACCTTCCAGGACGACCTCACTGCAGGCAGGAGCAGACATGCCCGAGCCCACCGCCCCCGGATCCCCCGCAACGCCCCCGCCCCCGGCACTGGACGCCGGCATCGGACGCATCCCGATCATGTCCGTCCAGCCGGTCGTGGACTGCGGCCGCTTCCCCGCCTCCTGCGTGGAGGGCGAGACGGTGCCGGTGCGGGTCAACGCCTTCCGCGAGGGGCACGACGCGATGGGCGTGCAGGTGGTGCTCACCGCGCCCGACGGGACCGAGCACGTGCGTCGCCTCGCCAGCACCAACCCCGGCCTGGACCTGTGGGAGACCACGGTACGGCCGGAGACCACCGGTCACTGGACCTTCCGGGTGGAGTCCTTCTCCTCCCCGTACGACACCTGGGCGCACACCGCGGAAGTGAAGATCCCCGCAGGGATGGACACCGAGCTGGTGATCGCCGAGGGCGTGCAGGTGCTGGAGCGGGCGCTGGCCGAGATCGAGGCCGGCCGCCGCCCCGAGGCCGACGGCCCACGACTGCGCGCCGCGATCAACAGCCTGCACGACACGTCCCTGTCGCCGTCGGGGCGGGTGGGGCCCGCCCTCGCCGCCGACCTGCGCGGGGTGATGCAGGAGCGGCCACTGCGCGAGGGCGTCACCACCGCCGGTCCCTTCGAACTGATCGTGCACCGCAAGCGTGCCCTGTTCGGCTCCTGGTACGAGTTCTTCCCGCGGTCCGAGGGTGCGCGCTTCGATCCCGAGCACGGCGGCTGGACCTCCGGCACGCTGGCCACCGCCACCGGGTCGCTGGACCGCATCGCCGCGATGGGCTTCGACGTCGCCTACCTCACGCCCATCCACCCCATCGGCACCACCTTCCGCAAGGGCCGCAACAACACCCTGGACCCCCGCGAGGGCGACCCGGGCTCCCCCTACGCCATCGGTGCACCCGAGGGCGGCCACGACGCGATCCATCCCGACCTCGGCACCATGGATGACTTCGACGCCTTCGTGACCCGCGCCAAGGAGCTGGGGCTCGAGGTGGCGATGGACATCGCCCTGCAGTGCTCCCCGGACCACCCCTGGGTCACCGAGCACCCCGAATGGTTCGTGATCCGGCCCGACGGCACCATCGCCTACGCCGAGAACCCCCCGAAGAAGTACCAGGACATCTACCCCCTCAGCTTCGACACCGACTACGACGGGCTGTACGCGGCGATCCGCGACATGCTCGAGCTGTGGGTGGAGCACGGAGTGACCCTGTTCCGCGTAGACAACCCTCACACCAAGCCCGTGCGCTTCTGGGAGGACCTGCTGGCGGAGTTCGACCGGAAGCACCCCGAGGTGATCTTCCTGGCCGAGGCGTTCACCCGGCCCACCATGATGCACACCCTGGGCAAGGTCGGCTTCCATCAGTCCTACACCTACTTCACCTGGCGCCACACCCCCCAGGAGCTGCGGGAGTACCTCGAGGAGCTCGCGGCCTCGGCGCACTACATGCGGCCCAGCTTCTGGCCCACCACCCACGACATCCTCACCCCGTTCATGAGCGAAGGGGGCCGCAGCGCCTTCGTGCTGCGGGCGATCCTGGCGGCCACCCTGGTGCCCACCTGGGGCATCTACACCGGCTACGAGCTGGTGGAGGACGTGCCCCGCCCCGGTGCGCAGGAGCAGATCGACAACGAGAAGTACGAGTACAAGCCTCGTGACTTCGCCGGAGCGCTCACCCGGGGCGAGAGCCTGGAGCCGCTGCTGACGGACCTGAACCGGATCCGCCGTGAGCACCCGGCCCTGCAGTCCCTGACCACGATCCGCTTCCACGAGGCCGACGACCCGCAGGTGCTGGTGTTCTCCAAGCACCTCGATGCGGAGGCCACCGGCACCGGCGTGTCGGACACGGTGCTGGTGGTGTCGCTGACAGAGCACGACCGCGACGCCTGGACCACCCTCCACCTGGACCTCGCAGCGCTCGGCGTCGGCGATCAGTTCGAGGTGGAGGACCTGCTCACCGGTGAGCGATTCAGCTGGAACCACAACCCGTATGTGATCCTGAGCGCCGCCGACAGGCCCGCCCACGTGCTGCGCGTCATCCATCCCGAGGAGGAACGACATGCCTGAGAGCCCCGACCCCACCACCCCGCGCCGCTCCCAGCGCTCCGGCGCCACCGGCAGAGAACCGGGAACGCGCTCGCAGCGCCAGGCCCCGGCCACGTCGCCGGCCTCCTCCGCACCCGCGGCACCGGCAGCCCCCGTCGCGCCCGAAGCTCCGTCGGCCCCCACGGCCGATCATCCCGCCGGCGGGATCAGCGGACCGCGCGTGATGCCGCTGGGTGAGCACGAGCTGGGCTCGGCCGCCACCGGCAGCTACCACGACCCCCACTCCGTGCTCGGTGCCCACCAGTACGACGGCGGCGTCACCGTGCGCACCCTGAAGCCCTTCGCCCACGCGGTCGAGGTGCTCACCGCCGACGGCACCGCCCATCCCATGCAGCACGAGTACGACGGCGTGTGGGTCGCCGCGATCGATGCCGCCGCCCTGTCCTCCTACCAGGTGCGCGTCACCTGGCAGGAAGGCGAGGCGCCCGTGGTGATGGAGGAGCCGTACCGCTTCTGGCCCACCCTGGGTGACCTGGACCTGCACCTGATCCGCGAGGGTCGCCACGAGGAGCTGTGGCGGGCGCTCGGCGCCCACGTGCGCACCGTCGACGGGGTGGACGGCACCAGCTTCGCGGTGTGGGCCCCCTCCGCCCGCGCCATCCAGGTGGTGGGCTCCTTCAACGGCTGGGACGGCCGCAGCCACTCCCTGCGCTCCCTGGGCGGCTCCGGCGTGTGGGAGCTGTTCGTTCCCGGCATCGGCGACGGCGAGGTGTACAAGTTCCGCGTGCTCGGGGCCGACGGCACCTGGCGGGACAAGGCCGACCCCATGGCGCGCCTGGCCGAGGTGCCGCCCGCCACCGGCTCCGTGGTCACCACCAGCGATTACGAGTGGAAGGACGACGCCTGGCTGGCCGCCCGCGCCGAGTCCGACGCCCTGGCCTCCCGGATGTCGATCTACGAGGTGCACCTGGCAAGCTGGCGGCCGGGACTGGGCTACGAGGAGCTGGCCACCGAGCTGGTGCAGTACGTGACCGACATGGGCTTCACCCACGTGGAGTTCATGCCCCTGGCGGAGCACCCCTTCGGCGGCTCCTGGGGCTACCAGGTGACCGGCTACTACGCCCCCACCTCGCGCCTGGGTTCCCCCGACGAGCTGCGCCACCTGATCGACACCCTGCATGCCGCCGGCATCGGCGTGATCATGGACTGGGTGCCCGCGCACTTCCCGAAGGACGAGTGGGCCCTGGCCCGCTTCGACGGCACCGCGCTGTACGAGCACGCGGATCCCCGCAAGGGCGAGCACCCCGACTGGGGCACCTACATCTTCGACCTGGGCCGCAAGGAAGTGCGCAACTTCCTGGTCGCCAACGCCTGCTACTGGCTCGAGGAGTTCCACGTCGACGGTCTGCGCGTGGACGCCGTGGCCTCGATGCTGTACCTGGACTACTCCCGTAAGGAGGGCGAGTGGATCCCCAACCGCCACGGCGGCCGGGAGAACCTCGAGGCGATCGACTTCCTGCAGGAGGCCAACGCCACCGCCTACAAGCGCGCCCCCGGCATCGTGATGATCGCCGAGGAGTCCACCTCGTTCCCGGGCGTCACCCGCCCCACCGACGTGGGCGGGCTGGGCTTCGGCTTCAAGTGGAACATGGGCTGGATGCACGACTCGCTGGTGTACCTGGGCGAGGACCCGATCAACCGCCAGTACCACCACAGCGAGCTCACCTTCTCGATGGTGTACCAGTACTCCGAGAACTTCGTGCTGCCCATCAGCCATGACGAGGTGGTCCACGGGAAGGGATCGCTGCTGCGCAAGGCCCCCGGGGACGACTGGCAGCAGGCCGCGTCGCTGCGGACCTTCCTCACCTACCAGTGGACCCACCCGGGCAAGCAGCTTCTGTTCATGGGCTCCGAGTTCGGTCAGGGCACCGAGTGGTCCGAGCAGGCCGGTCTGCCGTGGTGGCTGCTGGAGTACCCGCTTCACCGCGGCACCCAGCAGCTGGTCAAGGACCTCAACTCCCTCCAGGCCGAGTTCGACTCCCTGTACCAGCTGGACCAGGACCCGCAGGGCTTCGAGTGGCTGATCGGGGACGACGCCGGACACAACACGATCGCGTTCGTGCGACGCAACCGCGAGGGCGACCCGGTGGTGGTGGTGCTGAACTTCTCCACCCAGCCCTGGAACGAGTACCGCGTGCCCATGCCCGAGGGTGGCACGTGGCTGGAGCTGCTGAACTCCGACTCCCCCGTGTATGGCGGTAGCGGTGTGGGCAACCTCGGCAAGGTGCATGTGGAGCAGGTCCCGATGCATGGCCGCGAGCACTCGGTGCGCCTGGCGGTCCCGCCGCTAGGTGCGGTGATCCTCGCCCCGGAGCGCCTGCGCCAGGGCTGATCCCCTGCCCTGCTCGCGGCTGAGCGACGACCGGCCGGACGTAGAACTGCCCGGGTCCCCCTCGTGGGGCCCGGGCAGTTCTGTGTCGGTCGTGCAGCCCTGTGTGGTCGTGCAGTCCTGTGTCGGTCGGGCAGCTCTGTCGCGGTCTCGTCAGAACAGGAGGTTCGCCAGGCGCTTGCGGGCCGGCGGCACACGCGGGTCGTCGGGGCCGGCGATCTCGAACAGCTCCAGCAGGCGCTCCCTCACCGCGTCCTTGGTGTCCTGGTCGGCGCCGGGCAGCAGGTCCAGCAGGCGACCGAAGGCATCGTCCACATGCCCGCCCAGCATGTCCACGTCGGCGGCGAGCAGCTGGGCCTCCAGGTCGCGAGGGCCGTTGGCAGCGTTGGTGCGCACCGTGTCCAGGTCAGCGCCCTGCGTGCGGCGCATCAGACGCACGGTGGAGAGGCCGGCCTTCGCCTCGGCATCTGCCGGGGTCTGCAGGAGCTGCTTCTCGAACGCGGCCACGGCAGCGTCGAGGTCACCGGAGTCGATCGCCTCGTAGGCCTCGGCCACCAGCGGCGGCAGCGGCTCCTCCACCGGCTGCTCGGCGCTCTCCTCGCCCTCGGCGCCGGCGGGGACATCAATGCCCTGCTGGCGCGCCAGCTCGATCACCTGGGTGACAAGACCGTCCAGCTCCGAGGTGGGCAGCACCGACTCGACGATCGGCTGGACCTGACCCAGCAGGAGCAGCATCAGGGTGGGCAGCTGCTGCACGCGCAGTGCACCGGCCACGCGCGGCTGGGTGTCGGCATCCACCGTGGCCAGGCGCACCGCACCGCCCTTCGCGTCCACCGCGCGGCGCAGCCCCTCGAGGTACTCGTCGCCCTGCGGCACCCGCGAGCTGGTGACCAGCAGCAGGGTGGGGATGGTCTGGGAATCGGCCACCAGCTGCTCGAGGCCCTGCTCGGTGACGGCCACCTCATGGGTGCCGGGAGTGCCGCTGCCGGTGCCGGCCCCCTCGCCGGCGGCTCCGGCCGGCTTCTTCAGCGAGGCGAGATCGATGATGCCGTACGGATCGGTCACAGATGTGCTCCTTCGATGATCGGTGTCCACACCAGTCTACGGAGTACGGCGCACGGCAGTTCTCAACCGTGCGCCGGCGCCGTTCGAAGATCCGGACCGGCTCAGGTACCGCTGGCCCCGAGGGCGGTCTGGGTGCCGCCGATGGGCTGGATCTGGGTGCCGGCATCTGCCGGTGGGACGTACATGGCCACGGTGGTGCCGTAGGTGCGCACGTAGGTGTCGGTGAAGTCCTTCTTCCCGATCAGCTTGGTGTACTTGTTGTCCTCGGCGTAGCTCATGGTGGCGCCGTCCTTGACGTCCACCGTGCGGGTGGACATCAGGGTGCCCATCACGATGGCGCCGCCGTCGTCGGTGCGCAGTCCCGCGAACTCGCCCTCCTTGACGGTGTACACCTCCTTGATGGTGGCGGCCTCGTCCCGCTCCACCCCGGCGT
Source organism: Brachybacterium muris (assembly GCF_016907455.1). NCBI lineage: Bacteria > Bacillati > Actinomycetota > Actinomycetes > Micrococcales > Dermabacteraceae > Brachybacterium > Brachybacterium muris. The sequence continues at coordinate 2,030,081 of NZ_JAFBCB010000001.1, forward strand.
TCAACTCGGCGCGCTCGGCCTGGATGCGCTCGTGGGTGACGGTCTGGAAGGGGTTGGGGGCCAGCTTGTCCTCCGGGTCCGCCCCGTCGCCGTCGCTGAGCACCTTCGCGTACAGGGCCAGTGCCTCGGCCGGGGTCATCAGCAGGCCGGCCTCATCGATCGCGACGGGCTCGGAGCCCACCCGCTGATCGGGGACCATCGGCATCTCGATGCCCACGGCCTGCTGTGCCCAGCCCCAGGTGGTGTACGGGGAGCGGGCATCGTTCTGCTGCAGCACCATGAAGTAGGGAACGCCCTCGGCCACGGAATCCGAGACCAGTGCGATCGCCACCCGCGGGAACGCATCGCCCACCGAGGTCATCGGCACGATCAGCTCGTTGCCGGGCCGCTTGAGGTCCTCGGCCCACTCCTCGGCCTTGGCGATCATGCCGTAGGCAGCGGTGCGGAACTCCGCGGCGGAACCGGTGACGCGAGGCGCCAGCAGGGCCGCGTCGCGAGCCTCGTCGGCCGCCATCACGGCGTCGTGGATCTCGGTCACGAAGGTCTCGAACTGGCCCTCCCCGGTGACGGGGGTGGGCTCGGCCAGCGTCGGCCCGCTGGGCGGCGCGGCGGGCGGCTCGGGCTCGGAGGCGCAACCGGCCAGCACCGCGCCTGCCAGCAGGGTGCCGGTGCCCATCAGCAGGCGACGACGACCCATCAGGGGGGTCGCAGGATTCCAGGGGGTCGTGGGGGTCATCGCAGCTCCTGCGTCGTGGGCTCGCCGTCAGCGGGGGCCTCGTCATCGATCGGATCATGCTCGTCGTCCCGGCGGCGTGAGCCGACCGAGACCACCAGCAGCACCAGACCGATCACGGCCACGGCCGCACCGGCGGCGTAGGCGTAGGGCACCCATTCGTTCTTCACGTGCACCGGCCAGGTGATGGAGATGCTCTGCGCACCGGGGGCGGTGCCGTCGGTGACGACCAGGATGGCGCGGTACATCTGCTCGTTCTCGCCGTGCTCACCGGCGGCGAACTGCGCGACGTCGATGGTGGCGGGGCTGGGGCTGGTGTCCACCGTGCGCCACAGATCGGACTGGGTGGGGGGGGGCAGTTCGGCCGGTCCATCGGGGTTGACCTGCTCGGTGGTGATCGTCGACCAGTCGGACAGGCCCGTCACCCGGGTGTAGCGGGCATCGCCCAGCCACGCCTCGATGTCGCCGTTGGGGGCAGTGATCAGGGAGACGTCGGAGGCACCGGTGATGGTGACCTCGCCCTCCTGCCCACCCACGTACAGCACTCCGGGATCGATCAGCACAGCGGGACCGGGATCGTCCAGTTCGACTGTGGCGGTGCGCTCGGTGGCGGGAGCCCAGACGGTCTCACCGAGCCTTCCGAGCACCAGGCCTGCGACGCCGAGCAGCACCAGCAGGACGGCGAGGACGCGTTGCACGATGGTTCTCTCCTTGACGGCGTGCCGGGACCCTGCCCCGACGGGGGACCTCCCCACGATACGGTCGGCCCCCACCGGGGAACAGTGCGACGTGAGCATCTGCACGCCTGGCCGTGCCGTACGCTGATCGGGTGCGTCTTGTCGTTGCCCGTTGCTCCGTCGACTACACCGGTCGACTCACCGCCCACCTGCCGCTGGCACCGCGCCTGCTGATCCTGAAGGCCGACGGCAGCGTGCTGATCCACTCCGACGGCGGCAGCTACAAGCCCCTGAACTGGATGAGCCCGCCCTGCACCCTGACCACCACCCGTCGCAGCGACGACGAGATCCAGGGCGATCCCGAGGGTGAGTGGATCGAGCAGTGGGACGTGGTGCACGACAAGTCCGGGGACCGGCTGCGGGTGCGCCTGCACGAGGTCTTCGAGGACTCCAGCCACGAGCTGGGCGTGGACCCGGGACTGGTCAAGGACGGCGTGGAGGCCCACCTGCAGGCCCTCCTGGCCGAGAACATCGGGACCCTGGGGCCGGGCTGGACCCTGGTGCGCCGCGAGTACGCCACCGCCATCGGGCCGGTGGACATCCTGGCCCGCGACCCGGAGGGCCGCGCGGTGGCCATCGAGATCAAGCGCCGCGGCGAGATCGACGGCGTGGAGCAGCTCACCCGCTATCTCGAACTGCTGAACCGCGATCCCCTGCTGGCCCCCGTGCGCGGCATGTTCGCCGCCCAGGCCATCAAGCCCCAGGCCAAGGTCCTCGCCGGGGACCGCGGCATCGACTGCGTGACCCTGGACTACGACGCCCTGCGCGGCATCGACGACGTGGAGTCGCGCCTCTTCTGACCGTTCCTCGCCACCACAGGAGAGACATGTCGCCCGCTGATCCCGCCTCCTCCCCCACATCCTCGACGCACCCCGACGTGCTCCGGGCAGACCTCGCCCTGCACGGCACCGCCGTGCTGGAGCGCGGCCTGGTTCCCGGTGCCGTGGTGCTGCTGGCGGGCGGTCACGTGCTGTGGTCCGGCTCCGCCGTGGATGCCCCCTCCTACGAGGCCGCCCGCACCATCGAGCACGACGGCCTGATCCTGCCGGGGCTGGTGGACATCCACTGCCACGGCGGGGGCGGTGCCTCCTTCCCCGATGCGGACGGACCCGAGCAGATGATGCAGGCCGTGCTCGAGCACCGCCGCCACGGCACCACCTCGCTGGTGGCATCGCTGGTGACCGCCTCCCCCGAGACCCTTCGCGCCCGCGTCGCCGACCTGGCGCGCCTGGCGGCCGACGGGGAGATCGCGGCGATCCACCTGGAGGGCCCCTTCATCTCCGTGGCCCGCAAGGGGGCGCAGAACCCCGAGCACATCACCGGCGGTGATGCCGCGCTGGTGCGGGAGTTGGCCGGCGTCGCCGGCGGGGCGCTGGCCACCATGACCGTCGCACCGGAGGCGGAGGACGCCGATGCGGTGATCACCGCCCTCGCCGAATCCGGTGCTGTCCCCTCCCTGGGCCACACCGACTGCACCAGTGCTGAGATGTCCTGGGCCGTGCAGGCATCCCGGACCGCGCTGCGCCGGGCCCACGGTCGCTCATCGCTGCCCACGGCGACCCATCTGTTCAACGGGATGCGCCCGATTCACCACCGCGACCCCGGCCCGGCATTCGCCTGCCTGGACGCGGCCGCACGCGGGGAGATGGTGGTGGAGCTGGTGGCCGACGGCGCGCACCTGGACCACCGCACCGTTGCCCACGTGTTCGCGGTGGCCGCCGAAGACCACGTGATGTTGGTGACCGATGCCATGGCCGCCGCCGGCATGGCCGACGGCCAGTACACCCTGGGTGCGCAGGAGGTCACCGTCGCCGGGGGTGTCGCCACCCTCACCCACGGCGGCTCGATCGCCGGGGGCACCGCCCACCTGCTGGACGTGCTGCGCCACACCGTGCAGGGATCCGGGGTAGACCTCGTGCGCGCCGTGCGCGCAGCCACGATCGTGCCTGCCACGGTGCTGGGCATGCAGGACACCATCGGCTCGCTCGAGGCCGGTCGCAGGGCGGACGTGCTGCTGGTGGATTCGCAGCTGCAGCCGGTGACGGTGCTGCGCGGCGGCGAGAGCGTCTGAGCGGCCAGGCCCGCCTGAGGGAACGGGCCGGTCGCCGTCCCAGGTCAGTCGGTGTCGCCCGCCACCATGCCGGTGGGCGCCGCCTCCAACCAGGAGTTGAGAGCGGCTCCCGCGGAGAGGTCCACGATCGCCTGGATCTCCTGACCGTCCCGCAGGTGGAACACCACCAGGCAGGAGTCCTCGTCCCCGGGGACCTGGGCGGGCAGGCGCTCACGGTCCATCTCGGCGATGTCCCGGCGGTGGATCACCGCTGACGGTGACAGGCGCATCGAGAATGCCCGGAACCAGCGGACCCGGTCGGTGCCGAACCTCATCAGGCCCCGCTGCCAGCTCTCGGGCCCGGTCAGGCCCCGGCGACGCAGCGTGCAGTCGAAGGCACCGCGCTGGCGGGAGACGAACAGCTGCCGGCCGATCACGGCCACCGCCAGCACGACGAAGAGCACCCCGATCCCCACCAGGAGGACCGGGATGCTCAGATCGTTCATGGATGCGCGCGTGGGCTCAGCGCTCGGAACGGGACACGCGCTCGGCGTCGTCCACCGCGATCGTGACCACGTCGCCGTCCACGGAGACGAAGCCGCCCACCACGTCGCGCTCGGTGACCTCGCCGCCCTCGGCGATGATGCGCACCAGCCCGCGGTCCAGGACCGCGAGGGTGGGCTGCATCTGGGGCAGGATGCCCATCGAGCCGTCGGCCGCGGGCACCACCACCTGGGCGGCGCGACCGGACCACACGGTCCGGTCGGCCGTCACGAAGGTGACCTCGAGGGTGCTCACTTCTCGAGCCCCTTCTGGATCCGGTGGTGGGCCTCCATCACCATGTCGATGCCGCCCACGTTGAAGAAGGCCTGCTCGGGGATGTGGTCGAACTCGCCGTCGCAGATGCCCTTGAAGCCCTCGATGGTGTCGCGCAGCGGCACGTCGGAGCCGTCCACACCGGTGAACTGCTTGGCGATGTGGGTGTTCTGGGACAGGAACTGCTGGATGCGACGAGCGCGCGAGACGATGACCTTGTCCTCCTCGGACAGCTCGTCCACACCCAGCATCGCGATGATGTCCTGCAGCTCCTTGTTGCGCTGCAGCACCTGCTTGACGCGCACCGCGGTGTCGTAGTGGTCCTGGCCGATGTAGCGGGGATCCAGGATCCGGGAGGTGGAGGACAGCGGGTCGATCGCCGGGTACAGACCACGCGAGGCGATCTCACGGGACAGCTCGGTGGTGGCGTCGAGGTGGGCGAAGGTGGTCGCCGGGGCCGGGTCGGTGTAGTCGTCGGCCGGGACGTAGATCGCCTGCATCGAGGTGATGGAGTGGCCGCGGGTGGAGGTGATGCGTTCCTGCAGCACGCCCATCTCGTCGGCCAGGTTCGGCTGGTAGCCCACGGCGGAGGGCATGCGGCCCAGCAGGGTTGACACCTCGGAACCGGCCTGGGTGAAGCGGAAGATGTTGTCGATGAACAGCAGCACGTCCTGGCTCTGCACATCGCGGAAGTACTCCGCCATGGTCAGCGCCGACAGGGCCACGCGCAGACGGGTGCCCGGCGGCTCGTCCATCTGGCCGAAGACCAGGGCGGTCTTCTCGATGACGCCGGACTCGGTCATCTCCTCGATCAGGTCCCAGCCCTCACGGGTGCGCTCGCCCACGCCGGCGAACACGGAGACGCCGTCGTGGTTGTTGGCCACGCGGTAGATCATCTCCTGGATCAGCACCGTCTTGCCCACGCCGGCGCCGCCGAACAGGCCGATCTTGCCGCCCTGCACGTAGGGGGTGAGCAGGTCGATCGACTTGATGCCGGTCTCGAACATCTGGGTCTTGGACTCCAGCTGGTCGAAGTTCGGGGCCTTGCGGTGGATCGGCCAGCGCTCGTCCACCTGGAAGGTGGCGGCGTCCTTGTTCAGCGGGGTGCCGGTCACGTCGAACACGGTGCCCAGGGTGGCGTCTCCCACGGGCACCGAGATCGGGGCTCCGGTGTCGTTCACGGACTGGCCGCGCACCAGGCCGTCGGTGGGCTTCAGGGCGATCGCGCGCACCATGCCGTCGCCGAGGTGCTGGGCGGTCTCCAGCCACAGGACGCGCTTGGTCTCGCCGTCACCGGAGAAGTCGATCTCGGTGTTCAGCGCGTTGTACAGCTCGGGGATCTGCCCCGGGGGGAACTCGATGTCGACGACGGCGCCGGTGACGCGCGCGACGCGGCCGGTGCCGGCCGGGGCCTGGGACTCGGTGGGGGCAGTGGCGGTGGTGGTCATGTCCGTACTCTCCATGGGTATGGCGGGCGATGGGGCTCGCGGCGGGATCTCAGGGTCCGTGGGTGTCAGCGTTCGCTGCGTCCGGAGCCCGACAGGGCGTCGGCACCGCCGACGATCTCGGTGATCTCCTGGGTGATCTCCGCCTGACGGGCGGAGTTCGCCAGTCGGGTGAACTTGTTGATCTGGGTCTCTGCGTTGTCGGTGGCGGTCTTCATCGCACGCTGGCGGGAGGCATGCTCGGAGGCCATCGACTGCAGCAGGATGTTGATGATCCGCGCCTCCACGTAGCGCGGGATCAGCTGCTCCATCACGGTGTCCGCATCCGGGGTGAACGAGTACAGCGGGTAGCTGGGGCGCAGCTCGTCGGGATCCGCGTCCACCACACCCATGGGCACCAGGCGCACGGACTTGGTGTACTGCTGGAAGCGGCTCTCGAAGCGGGTGCCCACCACGTACAGCTCGTCGATGTGCTGCTCGAGGTCCTCGGCGAGCAGGTCCTCGGTGACCACCTTGGCGATCTCCCGACCCAGCTCAGGCAGCTCGGCCTCCTTGTACGGGGTCCACGAGCGGTGCGGTTCCCGGTTCCGGAAGCGGTAGTAGCTGTCGCCCTTGCGACCGACCACGTACATCACCGGGGTCTTGCCCTGGTCCCGCAGCAGGTTGGCGAGCTGCTCGGCGCCGCGGATGGCGTTGGGCGAGTAGGCCCCGGCCATGCCGCGGTCCGAGGTGATCAGCAGGATCCCCACGCGGCCGCTGAGCGAGCGGTCCGCCTGCAGGAACGGGTGGTCGATCTCGTCGGAATGCGTGGCGACCGAGCCGATGGCCGCGGTGATCGCCTCGGCGTACGGGGTGGTGGCCCGCACGCGGGCATGGGCCTTGGAGATGCGCGCTGCCGCGATCATCTCCTGGGCCTTGAAGATCTTCTTCATGCCCTGAGCGGACTTGATCCGCTGCTTGTAGACCCTCTGCTGGGCTCCCATGTCTCTCCTCGTGCGCCGTGGATGCGTCCTGGCCGGTTTGCCGCCCGTCCGATGGACGGGCGGCTGCTGCAGATCAGCCCCGGACGATCTTCTCCTGCTCGATGTCATCGGCGGACATGCGTCCGCTCTCGTCGTTGCGCTCGAGGCGGTCCTCGCTCTTGCCGGCCAGGTATTCGCGCTTGACGTCCTCGAGGATGCGGGCCAGCTCCTCCTCCGTGTCCTTCTCGAACTTGGAGGATTCACGGATGGTGGACAGCACCGAGCCGTTGTGGCGCAGGTGCTCCAGCAGCTGTGCCTCGAAGTCGCGCACGTCCTCGACCTCGATGTCGTCGAACTTGCCGGTGGTGCCTGCCCAGATCGAGACCACCTGCTCCTCGACCGGGAACGGCGAGTACTGGGACTGCTTCAGCAGCTCCATCAGGCGTGCGCCACGGCCCAGCTGCTGCTTGGAGGCAGCGTCCAGGTCGGAGGCGAACATGGCGAAGGACTCCAGGTCGCGGTACTGCGCCAGGGAGATCTTCAGGGTGCCCGAGACGGACTTCATCGCCTTGATCTGCGCCGAGCCGCCCACGCGGGACACCGAGATGCCCACGTCGACCGCCGGACGCTGGTTGGCGTTGAACAGGTCCGACTGCAGGAAGCACTGGCCGTCGGTGATCGAGATGACGTTGGTGGGGATGTACGCCGAGACGTCGTTGGCCTTGGTCTCGATGATCGGCAGACCGGTCATCGAACCGCCGCCCATCTCGTCCGAGAGCTTCGCGCAGCGCTCCAGCAGGCGGGAGTGCAGGTAGAAGACGTCACCGGGGTACGCCTCACGGCCCGGGGGACGACGCAGCAGCAGGGACACGGCGCGGTAGGCCTCGGCCTGCTTGGAGAGGTCGTCGAAGATGATCAGGACGTGCTTGCCCTCGTACATCCAGTGCTGACCGATGGCCGAACCGGTGTAGGGGGCGATGTACTTGAAGCCGGCCGGGTCCGAGGCGGGGGCCGCCACGATGGTCGTGTACTCCAGGGCGCCGTTCTCCTCGAGGGTGGCGCGCACCGAGGCGATGGTGGAGCCCTTCTGACCCACGGCCACGTAGATGCAGCGCACCTGCTTGGATGGGTCGCCGGACTCCCAGTTGGCCTTCTGGTTCAGGATGGTGTCGATCGCGATGGCGGTCTTGCCGGTCTGGCGGTCACCGATGATCAGCTGGCGCTGACCACGGCCGATCGGGGTCATCGCGTCGATGGCCTTCAGGCCCGTCTGCATGGGCTCCTTGACGGCCTTGCGCTGCATGACCGTGGGGGCCTGCAGCTCGAGGGCGCGACGGTCCACGGTGTCGATGTCGCCGAGACCGTCAATGGGGTTGCCGACGGGGTCGACGACGCGGCCCAGGTAGCCCTCGCCCACGGGGACGGAGAGCACCTCGCCGGTGCGGCGGACCTCCTGGCCCTCCTCGATCCCGGTGAACTCACCGAGGACCACCACGCCGACCTCGCGCAGGTCGAGGTTCAGGGCCAGGCCCAGGGTGCCGTCCTCGAAGCGCACCAGCTCGTTGGCCATGACGTCGGGCAGGCCCTCGACGCGCGCGATGCCATCGGCGGCCTCGGTGACGCGGCCGATCTCCTCGCGCTCGGTGGCGCCGGCCTGGTAGGTGGACACCGCGGTGTCCAGGGCGTTCCGGATCTCCTCCGGGCTGATCGTGAGCTCGGCCATCGCTGTGCTTCGCTTCCTCTCGGTCTCCCCGCGGACGGGGGATGTACTGGTGATGCTGCGACGCGGGGGCGTCTGGGCAGGGTCTGGACGTCAGGTCGTGGTCATGAGGACACCAGCTGCTGCTTGGCCCGGGCGAGCCGGGCCAGCACCGTGGCGTCGTAGAGGTCGTTGCCGACCTGGATCCGCAGACCACCCACGACCTCGGGGTCGACCTGGACGTTCATGTGGATCTCCCGGCCGTAGATGCCGGTGAGGATCGCGCCGAGTCGGGCCTGCTGGGGCTCGCTCAGCTCGATCGCGCTGGACACGCTGGCGAAACTGCGGCGGCGACGATCCAAGGCGAACCGGGCCAGCTCGGAGATGCGCCGGGCGGGTTTGGTGTCGCTGCGGCGGGTCACTGCACGGGTCACGAGCTGGAGCGTGAGGCGGTGCACCCGACCCGCCAGGACCGACCGCATGATCCGCTCACGCTGCTCCGGGCTCTCCCGGGCATCGTCCAGCGCCGCGTGCAGATCGCCGTTGCGGTCGATCATCCGCGACACCTGGAACATCTCGTCCTCCACCAGGCCCAGGACGCCCTCGCGCTCCGCCTGCCCGAGCAGCACGGAGACCCCCGCGAGCTCGAGGGCGTCGAGGATGTCCTCCTGCTCGGACCAGCGTCGGCGCACGACCTCGTGGGTGACCTCGAGGGCCTGCGGGCTGACCTTGTCCGCGAACAGGGTGGTGACGACGGACTGCTTGACCTCGGCCGGGCGGCCCGCGTCGGAGAGCAGTCGCACCAGCTGGTTGCTGGAGTCGATGGCGTCGGCCACCGAGAACAGCTGCTCGGCACCGGACTCCAACGAGTCCGTCGGCACCGCCTGGGCGGAGTCGACGAGTCGGAGCACCTCACCGAGGGAGGTGGAGGAAGTTCCTCGCATCACTGGTCCTTATCGGGTGGCGGCCTGGGACGACTCGAGGTCGTCCAGGAAGCGGTCGATCACGCGGCGGGAGCGCTCGTCGTCGTTGAGGGACTCGCCGACGATCTTGGAGGCGAGGTCGCTCGCGAGCGTGCCCACCTCTGCGCGCAGCTCGTGCGAGGCGGCCATCCGCTCCGCGGAGAGCTGCTGACGGCCGGCGGCGAGGACACGCTCGTTCTCGGCCTCGGCGCGGGCCTTGGCCTCCTCGACGATGCGCTGTCCGTCCTGGCGGGCCTTCTCCCGGATCGCTGCCGCCTCCTGGCGGGCCGCGGCGAGAGCGGACTCCTGGTCGGACTTCAGCTGGTCGGCCTGCTCCTGGACCTCTTCGGCCCGGCGGATGCCGCCCTCGATCTTCTCTGCGCGTTCATCGAGCACCGCATTAAGGCGGGGCAGGACGAAGCGCATGAAGACCACGGCGAAGATCGCGATGAAGATCGCCGACCAGATGATCTCCGGGACGTACGGCACGAACAGGCGCCAGCCCGGCGTGGGGGTGTCTCCTGCGCTGAGGATCATGGGGCGATCCTCAGATGAAGGTGAGGACGAAGCCGAAGACGATCGCCAGCAGGGCCAGGAACTCGACGAAGCCGGCGCCGATCAGCATGGTGGTCTGCAGCTGCGAGCGGAGCTCGGGCTGGCGGGCCTGAGCCTCGGCGGTCTTGCCGACGAGGATGCCCAGGCCGATGCCGGGGCCGAGGGCTGCGAGACCGAAGCCGACGGAGGCGATGTTGCCCTCGATGGCGGACAGGATCATCGGGTCCACGGGGGTTTCCTTTCGTTGGGCCGACCGGGTGGACGGCAGTTCAGGGGTTCCAGCGAGCTGGAAGCTTGGGGGGTGGTGCAGATCAGGGAAGGTCGGGGAGCAAGGGGCGATCAGTGCTCGTCGGTGACGGCCATCTGGATGTACACCGCCGAGAGGATCGTGAAGATGAAGGCCTGCAGGGCGGCCACGAAGATCTTGAAGGCGAACACGCCGAGGCTCAGAGCCCCGGCCAGCGGCGAGAGCACGGTCAGCCAGCTGAGCGAGACCACCAGGGCGTGGGTGAGGCCGATCAGCACCACGATGATCATGTGGCCGCCCACCATGTTGGCCAGCAGACGGATGGTGAGCGAGGCCCAGCGGACCACGAACACCTGGATCAGCTCGATCGGGATCAGCAGGATGTAGACCACGCCCGGGACTCCCGGCGGCATGGTGGCGTGCTTGAGGTAGCCGCCCACACCGTGCTCCTTGATACCGGCGGCCACGTAGATCACGAAGGTGGCCAGGGCCAGCAGTAGCGGGATGCCGATCACGGCGGTGCCGGACATGTTGAGGCCGGGGACCATGAATCCGAGGTTCATCGCCAGGATCAGCACGAACACCGTGATCAGCCACGGGCCGAACCGCCTGCCGTCCTTCTCGCCCAGCACGTTCACGACGATGTTCTTGTGCACGAACTCGACCAGCATCTCCACGACGCTCTGGACGCGACCGGGCACCAGCTTGGAGCGGGAGGCGACGATGCACATGAAGATCAGTACGGCCGCGAGGATGATCAGGCGCACCAGCTGGATGCGGTTGAACTCGAAAGGAGTCCCCGCGAACAGGATCGGGTCCGGGAAGAACTCGTCCACCGTGGGGATGTGGAGGAAGGACTCGCCCTCGGCGAGGAGAGGGGGCGCAGCGTCGGCGGTGTTCAGCTCGATCTCCCGTGGTCGTGCAGCCCGCCTCGAAGGTGGCGGACCTGATGTTCACTTCGTGCAGCCTCGCTCCGCACAGGTGCGCCAAGGGGGTCGGTCGCGGTGACGCTCGGGTCACCGGCCGGGGTGCGTCCGCGCCGACAGGTCAGGCCCGTGAACAGCGGCTTGGCACCTATGGGAGCATAACAGAGCATCACTGGTCCTTCGTGCCCGTGTCAGCCCCTCGGACGGGGGTCACATCCAGGGGCTGGCGCACCTTGGCCAGCAGGATCATCTCGCTCGCGATCGCGCACAGCGCTCCCACCAGCAGGGCGATCCCGATCCACAGCATGGAGACCTGTTCGACGCCGCGCAGGACGAGCAGCGTCACGACCACGACCACCATCTTCCCGCCCCACGATGCGAGAACCGTCACGGCCATGGAAGCGGCCCCCAGCCGGGGTGCCAGGTAGGCGGTGACCACGGTGGGGACGACGACGACGAGCGTGAGCACGGTGCCCACCAGCGTGCCCAGCACGGCTGGGGTGTCGTAGGCCATCGCGGCCACTGCGATCACCACGACGTCCAGCACCACCCCCACGATGAGAGCGACCACGGTGGCGCGAAGCATCCCCCGGTCACCGGCGGTGCGTCCGGTTCCTGTGCGGGTGGTGGAGCCGCTGGGTGCAGCGGCCGTCCCCCCGGGGGGGACCTGCGCCTGCGCGGCGGTCTCGACGCTGGGCTCAGAGGGCGTGGACATCGTGCTCCTTACGCCGGCGGACGCGCCGGAGGTCGAGGGGGTCGAAGGTGAGGACCAGGGCTATCAGCACGCCCACGATCCAGAAGATGATCACCGAGCGGGTCTGCATCACCAGTGGGAGCAGCATCCCGACCGAGATCACCACCGTCCAGGTGTACATGATCAGCACCGCGGTGGTCTTGGAGTGCCCAAGGCTCAGCAGGCGGTGGTGCAGATGAGCCTTATCGGCGTGGAACGGGGAGCGGCCCGCACCGATTCGTCGCAGCACCGCGAGGGCGAAGTCCAGGAAGGGGATCACCATCACGGCGATGGGCAGCAGGATCGGCAGGAACTGTCCGAGCAGGTCTGCCCCGGACAGGCGTGCCGGGTCCACCTGCCCGGTGACGGTGATGGTGCTGGCCGCCAGCAGCAGGCCCAGCAGCATCGACCCGGAGTCCCCCATGAAGATCCGGGCCCGGGCCATGTTGTGGGGAAGGAACCCCACGCAGGCGCCGATCATCACCGCGGTGATGAGTGCGGCAAGGGATGAGTAGTCGGTGGTGGAGGCACTGCGGGTGAGGAGGTAGGCGTACAGGAAGAAAGCGGTGCCGCCGATCGCCATCACTCCCGCGGCCAGCCCGTCCAGTCCGTCCACGAAGTTCACGGCGTTCATGCTGACGACCACCACCAGCACGGTGAGGATCAGCGAGGTGTGCCCGGACAGCAGCGTCACGCCTCCGATGGGCAGGGACACCAGCTGCACCCCCTGCCAGGCCAGCAGCAGCGCTGCCAGCACCTGGCCGGCGAGCTTGGTGACCCAGTCCAGGTCCCACTTGTCGTCGGCCGCGCCCAGCAGGCACACCAGGCCGGCGGCGGCCAGGATCCCCCACGGCTGGGTGGAATCGGTGTACAGGCCCTCCAGGAAGGGCACCTGGCTGGCCAGCAGCAGCGCCACCGCCACCCCGGCGAACATGGCCAGGCCCCCCAGTCGTGGGGTCACCGAGTCGTGCACGTCCCGGTCTCGCACTGCCGTCATCGCCCCGGCCCGGCGCGCGAGCAGCCGTGCCGCCGGTGTGGTCAGGAAGGAGACGGCCGCGGCGACCAGGAGCAGGAAGAGATAGATCCTCACCCGGGGGTGTTCCGGGTCGGACCGGCGCCGGGCTCAGCGTCCTCACCGGGGAGGGTGCCGCCGGCGTCCAGCGGGGTGCTGTCCGGGGCATTGTCCCCGGAGGAGATGTCCCTCAGGTCCGGTTCGGAGGGCAGGTCGATGGCGGCATCCCGAGCGGGTGCGCTCGCCTGATCGGTGGCCGGTGGCTCCGCGTTCGAGGGCTCTGCCGCCGGTCCTTCGGGCGCGGTCTCCCTGATGTCGGTGTAGCTGTACTGGTAGCTGCCGTCGGCATCGGCGGGGCCGTCCTCGGCCTCTGCGCCGTCCCCGGCATCGGGGCCGTCGTCCGGTTCCGTCCCGTGGTCGGACGGCTCGGGCTCGGGGGCGGTGAAGATGTCGCCCAGGGCCTCCACGATCTGCTCCCGGGTCAGGGCACCCTCGCGCACGATCTCCGGGGGTTCGACAGTGGTGTCGATGATGGTGGAGCTGGTGCCGATGCGAGCGGTCCCACCATCGAGGTACACCTCCGCCGCGTCACCCAGCTGGGTCGCGGCGTCCAGCACGGTGAGGGCGGCGGGCTTGCCGTGACGGTTCGCGCTGGAGACGGCCATCGGGCCGGTGCGGCGCAGCAGGTCCAGGGCCACCTCGTCGTCGGGCATGCGCAGGGCGACGGTGCCGCGGGTCTCGCCCAGGTCCCAGGTGAGGGAGGGCTGGGCGGTGAGGATCAGGGTGAGAGGCCCGGGCCAGAACTCCTCTGCCAGGCGTTCGGCGTAGTCGGGCACGTCCACCGCGAGGGCCAGCAGCACGGAGGGGTCCCCCACCAGCACCGGCGGCGGGGTGTCGCGGCCGCGTCCCTTGGCGTCCAGCAGGGCGTCGACGGCCTCGGCGGAGAAGGCGTCCGCACCGATGCCGTACACGGTGTCGGTGGGCAGGACGATCAGTCGTCCCTCACGCACCGCCTCGACGGCGGTCTGGAGGGCGTCCTCGCGGGACTCGGGGTTCTGGGTGTCATGCACGCTCACCGGGTCAGTCTCTCACTTCCGTGGCTGATCGGGTCCTGGCCGCCCTCGTCATCGCTGCGCCGTGCGAGCAGGAAGCGGTCGCGCCCGGTCAGGTCCGGGCAGGTGGCCACGTCCTCGAACCCCCCGATGTGCTGGGCGAGCTCACGGGTGGCTGGGCCCTGCACGTCGGCGTGCTCCATGATCAGCAGGCCTCCGGTTCGCAGCTTCCTCCGAGCGTGCTCGATGACGGCGCGGGGCAGGTCCAGCCCGTCCTCGCCGCCGCCGTACAGTGCACGGGGCGGATCGTGGCGCAGCACCTCGAGGTCCTGCGGCACGGCATCGGCCGGGACGTACGGCGGGTTGGACACGATCGCGTCGAGCACCGGCACTCCCGCCAGGGCATCGTGATCGGCGAGATCGGCCTGGCGCACCTCGACCCGATCTGCCCAGGGGGCGGTGTTCAGCCGTGCCAGGTCCGCGGCGGCCTCGTCGATCTCGACAGCGAGCACCGTGGTGCCCGGGATCTCGTCGAGCAGGGCCGCGGCCAGGGCCCCGCTGCCGGTGCACAGGTCCGCCACCCGGGCAAGGGGACCGCGGTGGTGCTGCCGCAGCAGGTCCACGACCAGTTCGGTCTCCGGCCGCGGGATGAACACCCCGGGCCTGACCGTGATCCGAAGGCGGCGGAAGGCGGCGTGGCCCTCGATCAGCTGCAGGGGCTCGCGGGCCTCGCGCCGCGCCGCCAGCATCTCGAGGCGGGACTCGAAGTCCGTAGGCAGGTGGTCCAGCAGCACGAGGGGACGCTCGGTCCCGGCGGCAAGGGCGATCAGTGCCCGGGCATCGACGCTCGGGGAAGGAACCCCCGCGGCACCGAGTCGCTCGGAGGTGGTGGCAAGAGCCTGGCGCAGCCGGTCGCGGACCTCGCTCATGCGCCGGTGCCCTGCGCCTGGTCCAGACGGGCCTCGCGCTCGGCTGCGCGGGAGGAGGCGATCAGGTCCTCGAGGTCACCGGCCAGGACGTGCTGGAGGTTGCCTGCCTTGTACCCGGTGCGGTGGTCGGCCACACGCGATTCGGGGAAGTTGTAGGTGCGGATGCGTTCGGATCGGTCCACGGTGCGCACCTGGGAGCGGCGTGCACTGGCCGCTTCGGCGTCCTGGGCGGCGCGGTGCTCGTCCAGCAGCCGGGTGCGCAGGATCCGCATGGCCTGTTCCCTGTTCTGCAGCTGGCTCTTCTCGTCCTGGCAGGACACCACGATCCCGCTGGGGAGGTGGGTGATGCGCACGGCCGAATCCGTGGTGTTGACGCTCTGCCCGCCGGGACCCGATGAGCGGAACACGTCGATGCGCAGATTGGCGGGGGCCATCGCCTCGGCCAGCAGTTCGCTCTCGTCGGTCTCGTCGGCCTCGGGCAGCACCAGGACGCCCACGGCGGAGGTGTGGATCCGGCCGGCGGACTCGGTGACCGGGACCCGCTGCACACGGTGCACCCCGGCCTCGTGCTTGAGGTGGGCGTACACGCCGTCGGCCGGAGTGGCTGCGGCACGGGAGGCAATCGAGACGGTGACGTCCTTCAGCCCGCCGAGTTCGGTGGGTGAGGAGCTCAGCAGCTCGAAGCGCCACCCTCGGTTCTCCGCGAAGGATCGGTACATGCGCAGCATCTCGGCGGCGAAGAGCGCGGACTCCTCTCCCCCGGCACCGGCCTTGATCTCCAGGATCACGTCGCGGGCATCGTCGGGGTCGCGGGGTGCCAGCAGGTCCTCGAGGTGCTCGCGCTGGGCAGCCAGCTGCGCGCTGATCTGCTCGGCCTCCGCGGCGAGCTCCGGGTCCTCGGCTCCGAGCTCCCGGGCTGCGTCGAGATCCTCCTGGGATGAGGCGACGGCGGCGGCGGCGCGCAGCACGGCCTCCACCTCGGCCCAGCGCCGCGCCACCCGGCGTGCCCGGGCGGCGTCGTCGTGCAGGGTGGGATCGGCCATCTGCTCCTGCAGCTGGGCGTGCTCCGCCCGCAGCGGCGCCAGGCGATCGGTTCCCTGCTGGTTCAACATCCCTCCCCCGGGGTGCTCGAGCGGTGCGTGCACCCCTCACATACGAGGACGCCGGCACGCACCCTGGGGCGCGCGCCGGCGTCGACGAGAGGTGTCAGGCCTTCTTCTTGCCGTAGCGGGCCTGGAAGCGGGCGACGCGGCCGCCGGTGTCCAGGATCTTCTGCTTACCGGTGTAGAACGGGTGGCACGCGGAGCAGACCTCGGTGCTGATCGCACCGTCGGTCTTGGTGCTGCGGGTGGTGAACGTGTTGCCGCAGGTGCAGGTGACCTGGGTGACGACGTACTCGGGGTGGATCTCGGCCTTCATCGCTTCTCTCCTTCTCGGGTCGCTGGGTCGGCACCCGGCGGGCGCCGTGAACCAGAACCGACGCACCAGTGTGCCACGTCGTGGGCCGAAGGGACAGGGCAGCGCAGTGCGGCGTTCGCCATACTCGTGGCCCACCTCCGTGGCCCGCCGCGCAGCTCAGGCGGAGTCGCGCACCAGGAGCCGGTACGGGACCGTGCGCAGCGCCTGCTCCCCGTGCAGCGGCACGGCGCCCTCGAGCATCCCGGCCACCAGCGCCACCGTCTGCTCGGCGATCTCCGCTATGTCGATGGCCAGGGTGGTCAGCTCCGGTGTGACAAGTCCGGAGATCGCCAGTCCGTCGACCCCGACCACCCTCACCCTGCCGGGCACATCCACCCCCAGGGAGCGCAGGCCGTGCAGCAGGCGCACCGCTAGTTCGTCGTTGAAGGCGATCAGGGCGTCGGCGCCGTCGGCCAGGACGGCTTCGAGCACGTCGCGGTGACCGTCCCTGGCATCGACCGCCACCACGGGCGCGGCCGCTGCGCCGCGGATGCGGTCCAGTGCCGCGACGAGGCCCTGGGCGCGGATGCTGGGGCCGGCGGCCCCGGCCATGGCGAGGTCGAGCACCATGGGGCGGCGGACGCCGGAGACCTCGAGGTGCCGGGCCAGATCATCCATGGCGGCCGCTGCCCCGAACTGCACCACCCCTGCCGACTCCGCCTGGCGCGCACTGCCGTCCAGGTGCACCACCGGCATGCCGATCGCTCCGCGGATGTCGTCGATGTCCACGCCGTAGCCGACAATCGCATCGACCCTTCTGGACAGCTCCACCGCGACCCGCTCGGGTTCGGGAGCGTGATCGATCTCGGCCAGCACCACGTTCCAGCCGTGCGGGGCGCTGCTGCGCACCAAGGCCGCTCCGAGCTCGGCGAAGAAGGAGTTGGACAGGTCCTTGATCACCACACCGAGCGTGGTGGGCCCCTGCTCGACGAGCCCCCGGCCGAACCGGGAAGGACGGTAGTTCAGCTCCTGGGCGGCGCGCAGTACCCGCTCCCGGGTGGCGGCACTGATCCCGGGCATGTCGTTGACCGCCCGGGTGACGGTCTGCCGGGACACCCCGGCACGGGCGGCCACGTCGATGATCGTGGCCCGCCGGGCCGAGGTGCCCCGGGGCGGGGTGCTCGATGGCGGGGAGCTCATCGGGTCTCCGTTCGCAGGTCGAGCCACTGGACGTCGCGCTCGGACAGGCTGACCCCGAGCCCGCGCATGGAGGACCGCATCTCGGCCAGGGTGCGCGGGCCGAACAGCGCGTAGGTCTCGAAGCGCTGATGCAGCACGTAGGCGAGGGCCACGGCGGTGGGCGGGACCTGCTGCTCCTCAGCGATGACGCGAGCGCGTTCCAGACGTTGAAAGTTTTCCTCGCTGTAGTAGCAGCGCACGAGCTCGGGATCCGAGGTGTCCTGGGGGTGGGCGCGGCCGGTGAAGAACCCGCGGGCCTGGGAGGACCAGGGAAGCAGGGCGATCTTCCGCTGCTCGAGCCATTGCCGGGAGTCGGGATCGGTGGAGTGGACGCATCCGGCCCAGGGCACGTCCAGTGCCCTGGCCAGACCGAAGTGGTTCGAGAGCACCGAGAACTCGCGGCGGCCGGTGCGGCGCGCGTACTCCTGGGCCTCGTCCACCCGCTCGGGGGTCCAGTTGGAGCCGCCGAACGCCGTGATCCGACCGGCGCCGGCCAATTCGTCGAGCACATCGACGAACTCCCCGACCGGGACCTGGAGGTTGTCACGATGCATCATGTAAATGTCAGCATGGTCGGTGCCGAGGCGTTCGAGGGACTCGGTGAGCTGCCGGATGATCGACTCGGGGTCGCAGTGCGGGGTGTGGGCACCCTTGGCGATCAGCACCACGTCGTCACGCACGCCGCGGTTGCGCATCCACGCGCCCAGCAGTGCCTCCGGGCGGCCCCCGCCGTACACGTACGCGGTGTCGAAGGTGGTGCCACCGGCCTCGAGGAAGGCATCGAACATGGCCGAGGCATGGGGCAGCTCGGACTGGTTGTCGCAGCCCATCACCAGGCGGGAGACCGGCTTGTCGATGCCGGGGATCCGCCCGTACGGCATCGCGGGCGTCCCTTCGGTCCCCGCTGTCCTCCCATCCACCACTGCGCTCCGGGCGCCGGCGCCCATCACGAGAGGGCGACCGCTGAGGGTGGGGATCTCCGCATCGTCCTTCTCGAAGGGGTACGTCACTCCCACCGCCCGGCGCCAGGAGTCCTGGGCCCGGGCCTGCCCCAAGGAGTTCGCGAGGTCGATCTCAGGAACCTCGGTGCCGGTTGCCGCGGCCCGGGCAAGGGCGTCGGCCTCCAGCGCGTAGGAACGCGCGGCCGGGACCTCGATGCGGGCCAGCCCCTCGCCCACCGCGGCCAGCTCGATCACCTGCTGATCCCCCAGCGCCCAGGGATCGGCCAGGCGGATCACACCCCGGGAACCGGTGATGGTGGCCGACTGGGGATCATCGAGCCTGATGCCAGTGCGCAGGGCGGCGGTGATGCCGTCGGCGAAGCTCAGGTGGGCGGCAGCGGCCAGGTCCACCCCGGTGGCACCCACGGTACCCGCTCCGCGCACGTCCGTCGGGTCCGCATACGCCGTCCCCTGCGTCGCTCCGACCACGAACCGGGCCAAGGAGAGGGGGTAGCCGCCGACGTCGAGGATCCCTCCCCCGGCGGTGGCGGGGTCGAAGAGGCGGCCCTCCTCCCGCCCGGTGTCGAAGGCGAAGGAGGCGTCGATGTGGAGGACCTCGCCGATCGCGCCATCGCGCACCAGCTCGAGCACCTTCACCGTCTGCGGGTGGAAGCGGTACATGTATGCCTCCAGCAGCGTGAGACCGCTGCGGGTGGCGAGGTCGGCCAGTGCCATCGTGGTGGCGGCGTTCGGCGTCATCGGCTTCTCGCACAGCACGTGCTTGCCGGCCTCCAGGGCGGCCGCGGCGAGCGGGGCGTGGGTGGTGTGCACGGTCGCGACGTACACGGCGTCGACCTCCGGGCAGGCGAGCACCTCGTCATAGGTGCCGACGACAGCAGGGGCCGCTGGCGCGAACTCCTCGGCGAAGGAGCGGGCCCGGTCGGGCGAGGTGCTGCCCACCGCCACCAGGACACCGGCCTCGGAGTACGGAAGCTCGGAGGCGAAGCGGCGGGCGATGGATCCGGGGCCGAGGACGGCCCATCTGACGGGTGCGGCGGCGCTGCTCATGGGGCGGACCGTCCTTTCGTGAACGTTCTCGACCCTGGCAGGCTACCCGGCGACCGTTTCCGGGGCAATCAACGATCGCCCCCGCCGCACCGGCACCGCACCCGTCACGACGACAGCGCCCGTGACAGCGGCACGCCGGTGCCGTCCCAGGTGGACGGCACCGGCGTGCGCCGATACTGCGGAGCGGACCGCTGTCAGTCGTTGGTGCGGGCACCCACGCTGGGGGTGTTCTTCTGCACCGTCATCAGGAACTCCGAGTTGGACTGGGTCTTCTTCACGCGCTCCAGGAGCAGCTCGAGGGCCTGCTGCTGCTCGAGGGAACCCAGCACGCGGCGCAGCTTCCACATGATCGCCAGCTCCTCCTTGCCCATCAGCTCCTCCTCGCGGCGGGTGCTGGACGCGTTGACGTCCACCGCCGGGAAGATGCGCTTGTCGGCGAGGTTGCGCGAGAGGCGCAGCTCCATGTTGCCGGTGCCCTTGAACTCCTCGAAGATGACCTCGTCCATCTTGGAGCCGGTCTCCACCAGTGCCGAGGCGAGGATGGTGAGCGAGCCGCCGTGCTCGATGTTGCGGGCGGCGCCGAAGAACCGCTTGGGCGGGTACAGTGCCGAGGCGTCCACACCACCGGAGAGGATGCGGCCGGAGGCGGGGGCGGCCAGGTTGTAGGCGCGGCCCAGGCGGGTGATGGAGTCCAGCAGCACCACCACGTCGCGGCCCATCTCCACCAGGCGCTTGGCGCGCTCGATGGCGAGCTCGGCGACGATGGTGTGGTCCGATGCGGGACGGTCGAAGGTGGAGGCGATGACCTCACCCTTGACCGTGCGCTGCATGTCGGTGACCTCCTCGGGCCGCTCGTCCACCAGCACCACCATCAGGTGCACCTCGGGGTTGTTGGTGGTGATGGCGTTGGCGATCTGCTGCATGATGATCGTCTTGCCGGCCTTGGGCGGGGAGACGATCAGGCCGCGCTGGCCCTTGCCGATGGGCGAGACCAGGTCGATCACCCGGGGCGAGAGGATGTGCGGGGCGGTCTCCAGGCGCAGGCGCTCGTCCGGGTACAGCGGGGTGAGCTTGCCGAAGTCCACCCGGGTGCGGGCCCGCTCGGGGGTCATCCCGTTGATGGTGTCCACCTGCACCAGGGCAGCGTACTTGCTCTGGTTCTGGTTGTTGCGACCGCGGCGGTTGCGGCCGGAGCCGCCGCCGTGGTGCTGCTGCTCGACCTGCGGCTCCTCGCCGTCGCGCGGGGCCTTGACCTGGCCGGTGAGCGCGTCGCCCTTGCGCAGGCCGTACTTGCGCACCTGGTTCATGCTCACGTACACGTCGCTGGGACCGGGGAGGTACCCGGTGGTGCGCACGTAGGCGTTGTTGTCGCGGATGTCGAGGATGCCGGCCACGTTCACCAGCTCGTCGCCCTCGCGGACGTCGTTCTCGTCCTGCTGGCGGCCCTGCTGGTTGCCGCGCTGCTGGTCCTGACCACCGTCGTCCTGGCCGCGACCGCGACGCTTGCGGTCGCGCGAGCGGTTGCGGTTGCGGGAGCGGCCACGACGGTCATCACCGTCGTCGCGGTTGTCGCGGTTGTCCTGGGACCCACGACGGTCGTCCTCGCCGGAGCGGTCCGGCAGCTCGATGTCCTCGATGCGGCGCGGGCGGCCCCGGTGCTGGTCCTCGCCACGCTGGTTGCGGTCCTCACGCTGGTTGCGGTCCTCGCGCTGGGAGCGGTCCTCACGCTGCTGATCGCGCCCGTCGCGCTGCTGACCACGACCGTCACGGTCGTTGCGGTCCTCGCGGTCCTCGCGGTCGTTGCGGTCCTCGCGCTGGGAACGGTCATCGCGCTGCTGGTCGCGGTCACCCCGCTGGCGGCCACGGCCACCACGATCCTGCTGATCACGGCCGGGCAGCTCCATGGCGAGCTCCGGATCGGTGCTGCCCTGCGGCGCGGCCCCGCTGGAAGCCGGATCGCCGGATGTCGACTCGCCGGAAGCCGAAACGCGGGTAGCCGAACCGCGGCGGGATGATTCACGCGGTGCGGACTGCTGCGTCGCAGCTGCCTCGGAGGCAGCACCCGCCGGGGCGTCCTGGCGGCCGGCAGCACCCGCCGGGGCGGCACCGGTGCGGATCGCCTCGATGAGCTCTCCCTTGCGCAGCTTGCGCACGTTCTTGATCCCGATGGAGGAGGCGATGGCCTGCAGTTCGGGCAGCTTCTTCGCCGCGAGATCGGCGTTGCCGTTGGAGGGGGTGGTGTCGTTCACCCGGATTCCTTCCTGTCGGACCGGTCGGGCCGGTCCCGGTGATGGGCTGTGTGCTCACGAGCGCCCGCGGTGAGATGTCGTCGCGGGAGCCGTGGCTCGTCCGAGCAGGGCGGGGTGCGGGGAGGCACCGGCGTTGCTCCTGCCGGGATGCTTCGGGTTGCGCCCCGTCGTGGCCGAGCCCGACCTGAACCGCCTGCGGAATCGCAGTACGGGGAGAAGGGTCGCCCTGGATCGCTGGCGGGGGGTCGTCACCTGAGGGACACCGGCGGAAGTGACCGCACGCGGTGCACCACACGGCTGAGATACCGCCTGGACGCAGGCTCAACCTACCACAGCACGACTGGGCACCCGGCGCAGCGGCACCTGCGCAATCCGCCAGGCAGCCGGGTCATCGACGATCCGACGCACCAGCGGTGCCACCTCGGCGCGATCGCCTGCCAGGACCATCACCGCTGGCCCAGCACCGGAGATGACGGCCGGTACGCCCTCCTGGCGCAGCACCCGCATCAGCTCGACGCTCTGCGGCATCCCCGGGGCCCGCTGCTCCTGGTGGAGGCGGTCCTCGGTGGCCTCCAGGAGCAGATCACGGTCCCCGGCAACCAGGGCATGCACCAGCAGCGCGCTGCGTGCAGCGTTGTGGACGGCGTCACCGTGCGGCACCTCCGCAGGCAGCAGCGAGCGCGCCACGTGGGTGGACAGGGTGATGCGAGGCAGCAGGATCAGCGGCCGCAGGACCCCGTCGGCCAAGCTCAGAGGTATCGAGCGCGACTGCTGCCCGCGCATCCAGGACAGCACCACCCCGCCCAGCAGCGCGGGGGCCGCGTTGTCGGGATGGCCCTCGAACTCACAGGCCAGCTGCAGCACGGTGTCGTCGTCCAGTGCGTCCGGTTCGGCCACCAGGCCGCGGGCAAGCAGCAGTCCGGCCACCGTGGCCGCGGCGCTGGACCCCATGCCCCGGCCGTGCGGGATGCGGTTGGTCGATCGTAGGCGCACTCCCACCTGCGGGGCCCCGGCGTGGTCGAGGCCGCGGCGCAGTGCCCGCACCACCAGGTGCTCCTCCCCGGTGGGCACCGAATCGGCGCCCTCCCCCCGGGCCAGGATCTCCACTCCCCCGGTGGTGGCCTCCAGCTCGAGGTCATCGCACAGGTCAAGCGCCAGGCCCAGGGCGTCGAAGCCCGGGCCCAGGTTCGCCGAGGTGGCGGGGACACGGACCGAGACGCGGGTGTGCGTGATCCTCACAGGCCGATGGCCTCCACCACCGCCGCCAGGTCCACGGGCAGCACTGTCGGCTCCAGGTCCCGGCGGGACAGCGCGGTCTCCGTGTCCTTGAGGCCGTTGCCGGTCACGGTCACGGCGATCGTGGCCCCGGCGGGCACCAGGCCGCGCTCGGCCTGTTGCAGCAGGCCCGCCACGCTCGCGGCGGAGGCGGGCTCCACGAAGACCCCCACCTCCTCGGCCAGACGCTGCTGGGCATCGAGGATCTGCTCGTCCGTGACCGCGTCGATCAGGCCCCCGGAGTCGTCCCGTGCGGCAACGGCCAGGTTCCAGGAGGCGGGGGCTCCGATGCGGATGGCCGTCGCCACCGTCTCGGGGTCGGTGATGGGGTGGCCGGCCACGAAGGGGGCGGCACCAGCTGCCTGGAAGCCCCACATGGCCGGGGTGGCCTCGGTGATGCCGGCCTCACGGTACTCGCGGTACCCCATCCAGTAGGCGGAGATGTTGCCGGCGTTGCCCACCGGCAGCACGTGGACGTCGGGCGCGCGGCCCAGGGCGTCGCACACCTCGAAGGCGGCCGTCTTCTGCCCCTGCAGGCGGAAGGGGTTCACGGAGTTGACCAGCTCCACGGGATGCTCGGCGTGCAGCTTCCGCGCGATCTCCAGGCAGTCGTCGAAGTTGCCGTCCACCTGGACCAGCTTCGCGCCGTGCACCACGGCCTGAGCGAGCTTGCCGGCGGCGATCTTGCCCTGGGGCAGCAGCACCACGCAGGTCATGCCTGCGCGCGCGGCGTACGCGGCGGCCGAGGCGCTGGTGTTGCCGGTGGAGGCGCACACCACGGTCGTGGCACCGTCGTTCAGGGCACGGGTCATGGCCGAGACCATGCCGCGGTCCTTGAAGGACCCGGTGGGGTTCTGCCCCTCCACCTTGATGTGCACCTCGGCACCGACGGCCTCGGACAGTGCGGGGGCGGGAACCAGGGGGGTCCCGCCCTCCCCGAGGGTCAGCAGGGTGTCCTGCGCGGTGAAGGGAAGATGGTCGCGGTACTCGGCGAGGACGCCCTGCCACTGGTGTGCCATCGGGTCATTCTCCTTCGATGCGCAGCACGGAATCCACGCCGAGCACGATGGACGTGGAGGAGAACACGTCCAGCACCGCGGTCATGGCGGATTCCAGGGCCCGGTGGGTGGTGATCCCGATGTGGGCGCTGCCGGTGCCGGCACCGTGGGCGGCACTCCCCTCGGCGGGCTCCAGGTCGTCCTCGAGCAGCTGCTGATGGATGGTGGAGATGGAGATGCCGTGCTTGGACAGGGTGCCGGCGATCTCGGCGAGCACGCCGGGGCGGTCCTGCACTCGCAGCGAGACGTAGAAGGCACTGCGCAGCTCCTCCAGGGGCACCAGCTCCAGGGCGGCGTAGTGGGACTCCCTCAGGCCCACTCCGCCGCGCAGTCGCTGGCGGGCGGCCGTGACCACGTCGCCCAGCACGGCCGAGGCGGTGGGGGCGCCACCGGCTCCCTGCCCGTAGAACATGAGGGAGCCGGCGGCATCAGCCTCGATGAACACGGCGTTGAACGCCTCGGAGACGGAGGCCAGGGGGTGGGTCGAGGGGATCAGCGCGGGGTAGACGCGGGCGGAGATCCGCTCGCCGCCCTCCCCGGGCACCCGCTCCACGATGGACAGCAGCTTGATGGTGCGACCCATCCGCTCGGCCGCGGCGATGTCCTGGTCCGACACGGAGGTGATGCCCTCGCAATGCACGTCGGCCAGGCGCACCCGCGAGTGGAAGGCGAGTGAGGCCAGGATCGAGGCCTTGGCGGCGGCGTCGTGGCCCTCCACGTCGGCGGTGGGATCGGCCTCGGCGTAGCCCAGCTGCTGGGCGGTGGCCAGGGCATCATCGAAGCTCGCCCCGGTGCGGGCCATCGCGTCGAGGATGTAGTTGGTGGTGCCGTTGACGATGCCCATCATCCGGTCGATGCGATCCCCGGCGAGCGACTCCCGCACCGGGCGCACCAGCGGGATGGCGCCGGCCACGGCGGCCTCGAAGGAGAGGTCCACGCCGTGGCGATCAGCGGCCTCGTACAGGGTGGCGCCGTCCTGGGCCAGCAGCGCCTTGTTGGCGGTGACCACGGCGGCCCCGTGCTCCATCGCCTCCAGGATGAGGGAGCGGGCAGGCTCGATGCCGCCCATCAGCTCGATCACCAGATCGGCCTGGCGCACCAGGGCGGAGGCGTCCTCGGTGAGCAGCGCAGGGTCCACGTGGACCCCGCGATCCCGTGCCAGGTCGCGCACGGCGACCCCGATCACCTCGAGGCGGCCACCGATGCGGTGGGCGAGGTCGTCGCCCTGCTTGGTGATCAGGCGCAGCACCTCGGTGCCGACGGTGCCGGCGCCGAGCACGGCCACCCGCAGCGTGGGCAGGCCCTCCCCGGAGGTGTCCTGGAGTCGTGCGGGGTGTTGGTTCGTCATCTGCGGCGGTCCTTCCACGCGGTCCGTCAGGGGTGCCAGGCGGCATCGGTACTGTATCCGAGCACCGAGCTCGCCTGAGTCGTCGTATGAACGTATGGGTCGGGCGGCCCGGCCGATGAGCCGGGTCGACCAGGTCGTGCGGCTCAGCCTGCGTCGAGAGCCAGCAGGTCGTCCTCGGTCTCCCGGCGCAGCAGCTGGCGGATCTCGCCGTCGCGCACGGAGACCACCGCCGGGCGGGGCACGTGGTTGTAGTTGGAGGAGAGCGAGTAGCAGTACGCGCCGGTGACGGGCACCGAGATCAGGTCGCCACGGCGCAGGTCGGCCGGCAGGTACTCGTCCTTGACCACGATGTCGCCGCTCTCGCAGTGCTTGCCCACCACGCGCACCACGGTGGGCTCCGCCTCCGAGACGCGACCGGCCAGCAGCACCGAGTAGTCGGCGTCGTACAGGGCGGTGCGGACGTTGTCGCTCATGCCGCCGTCCACGGACACGTAGACACGGTGGTGGGGCCCGCCCAGATGGACGTCCTTGATGGTGCCCACCGTGTACAGGGTCTGCGTGGAGGGCCCGGCGATCGCGCGACCGGGCTCGAAGGCCACCTGCGGCACCTCCAGGCCCAGCTCCCGGCACTCCTTGGCGACGATCTCGGCGATGCCGTCGGCCAGCACCTCGGGCGCTGCGGGGGTGTGCTGGGTGTTGTACATGACGCCGAAGCCGCCGCCCAGGTCCAGCGAGTCGATGGTGTGGCCCAGGTGCTCGCGCACCTCGGCCACCAGGCGCAGCACGCGACGGGCGGCGATCTCGAAGCCGCCCACGTCGAAGATCTGGGAGCCGATGTGGGAGTGCAGGCCCTCCAGGCGCAGTGTGGCGGGGCGCTCCAGCACCCGGCGCACCGCCTCCAGGGCGTCCCCGGCGGTCAGGGAGATGCCGAACTTCTGGTCCTCGTGGGCGGTCGCGATGAACTCGTGGGTGTGCGCTTCCACGCCGGTGGTGACGCGCAGCATCACCGAGGCGACCGCACCGAGCTGCTCGGCGATCTCGGAGACCCTCTCGATCTCCTCCAGCGAGTCCACCACCAGCCGCGCGACCCCGGCCTCGAGGGCGCGGCGGATCTCGACATCGGACTTGTTGTTGCCGTGCAGGGCGATCCGCTGGGCAGGGAACCCGGCTCGCAGCGCCACGGCCAGCTCACCGCCGGTGCACACGTCCAGGCCCAGCCCCTCCTGCTCCACCCAGCGGGCCACCTCGGTGCACAGGAACGCCTTGCCCGCGTAGAACACGTGCGCACCGCGGTACGGGGCGAAGGCCGCGGCGAAGGCGTCGCGGAAGCGTGAGGCCCGCGCCCGGAAGTCGGCCTCGTCCACCACCAGCACAGCAGTGCCCACCTCCTCGACGATCCTGCGCACGCTCACACCGCCCACCTCGAGCGCTCCGTCGGCGCCACGCATGGTGGTGCGGGACCACAGGCCGTCGATCAGGGCGTTGACGTCGGCGGGGTACGGCAGCCAGGTGGGCGCGGCGTCGTTGCCGTGGAGGGCTCCGGCTTCGTGGGCGCGCATGGTGGCTCCTTCGGGTGGGGACCGTGCGGGTCAGGGGGTCGTCGGAAGAGTGGTGCAGGCACCGTCCCGGTGTGCAGGCCGGTGGCCGGTCCGGGTCCTGGAGAACAATAGACGCGATGGTCCCGCGCCCGCTCGACCGTCCGTTCCGCGATCAGCAGGTGAGCATGCGCACTTGATAGCGTGGCGACACAGGACGCTCTCGCGCGGCGGGACATGGCGCGGCGCGTCCGCGTCATCGCGATGCACCACCGTCCAGCCTTCACCAGGAGTCCTCGTGCCCAGCACCGAGCCCCAGTCCGGATCCGGCCATGAGTTGGTCGTCGTCGCCAACCGTCTGCCCGTGGACGCCCGCACCCTGCCCGATGGTGCCACCGAGTGGGTGACCAGCCCCGGCGGTCTGGTCACGGCCATGGAATCGGTGATGCGCACCGTGGACTCCGGGGCCTGGGTGGGGTGGGCCGGCAGTCCGGGAGAGGCCCCTGAGCCCTTCGAGGCCGACGGCATGGCCCTGTACCCCGTCGCCCTAGAGAAGGACGATGTGGAGAAGTACTACGAGGGGTTCTCCAACGCCACCCTGTGGCCGCTGTACCACGACGTCATCGTGGACCCCGTGTTCCACCGCACCTGGTGGGACTCGTACGTGGCCACCAACCGCCGCTTCGCGAAGGCCGCCGCCCCGGTGGCCTCGCGCGGAGGAGTGGTGTGGGTGCACGACTACCAGCTGCAGCTGGTGCCGGAGATGATCCGCTCCGCCCGCCCCGATGTGCGGATCGGCTTCTTCAACCACATCCCCTTCCCCCCGGTGGAGCTGTTCTCCCAGCTGCCCAAGCGCAACCAGATCCTGCGTGGCCTGCTGGGCTCGGACGTGGTGGGCTTCCAGCGCGAGAGCGATGCGCTGAACTTCCTGGCCTCGGTGCGCAAGCTGCTGGGCTACCAGGTGGAGGGGCACGTGATCACCGTGCCTGGCATCGGTTCTGCACCGGCCCGCGAGGTGGTCGCCAAGACCTTCCCCATCTCGATCGACTCCAAGGCCGTCTCGGCCCTGACCGAGGAGCCGGACGTCATCGAGCGCACCGCCCAGCTGCGACGCGACCTCGGCAATCCCAAGAAGATCGTGCTGGGCGTGGACCGGCTGGACTACACCAAGGGCATCCGGCATCGCCTCAAGGCCTGGCAGGAGCTGCTCAACGACGGCAGCGTGGATCCCAGCGAGACGGTGATGATCCAGGTCGCCACCCCCTCCCGTGAGCGGGTCGAGGCCTACAAGCAGCTGCGGGACGAGGTCGAGCTGACGGTGGGCCGCATCAACGGCGACTTCGCCCCGATCGGCCGGCCTGCGGTGTCGTACCAGCACCGCTCCTTCGACCGCCGCGACATGACCGCCCTGTTCATGGCGGCCGACGTGGTGCTGGTGACCGCGCTGCGCGACGGCATGAACCTGGTGGCCAAGGAGTACGTGGCCTCCCGTCCGGACCTGCGCGGGGTGCTGGTGCTCAGTGAGTTCGCTGGCGCGGCCGATGAGCTGCGGGCCGCGGTCCTGGTGAACCCCCATGACATCGACGGCCTGAAGTCCGCCACCCTGCGCGCCCTGGCGATGCCGGAGGAGGACCAGGAGGAGGCGATGCGGTCCCTGCGCCGTCAGGTGATGGACCACGACGTGCAGGCCTGGGCGCACTCCTTCCTCGAGGAGCTGGAGCAGGCCGGTCAGCCGCAGGACTCCGGCCCGGCCCTGATCCGCCTGAGCGGTGACACGCCCACCGCGCCGGAGGAGCTGGACGCGGCGCTGGCTGCGTTCGCACGCACCCCGCGGATCCTGGTGGCCACGGACTTCGACGGGGTCATCGCCCCGATCGTCTCCGACCGTGATGCCGTCCAGCCCGACCAGGCGGCCCTGAGTGCGCTGCGGGACCTCTCCGAACTGCCCGCGACATCGGTGGCGCTGGTGTCCGGCCGTGCACTGGGCGACCTGGACCACCACACCCGCATGCCGGGGTCGGTGGTCCTGGTGGGCAGTCACGGCGCCGAGGTGGGCGCCCTTCCCCCGTGGATGCATGCGGAGGTGCTGGACAGCGGCGCGCTGGCGATGACCCCGGAGAAGGAGCAGCTGCTGGCGTCCGTGACGCGCACGCTGCGCCACATCGCCGCGGAGAACCCTGGCGCCGAGGTGGAGACCAAGCCCGCCGCCGCCGTGCTGCACACCCGCAACGCGCGGGGCCGCGGCTCGATCAATGCCACCGAGGCCGCACTGGCCTACGCCCGGTCGCTGCCGGACGTGGTGGTGACCCCCGGCAAGGAGGTGGTGGAGTTCTCCGTGATCCACACCTCCAAGGGCGTGGCGATGGACGCGCTGACCCGCGCCAGCGCGGCCGATGCCTGGCTGTACGTGGGCGACGACGTGACCGACGAGTCGGTGTTCGCCGAGCTCGGTGAGAACGACCTGGCCGTCAAGGTGGGCGGCGGGGACACCTCCGCGAACCTGCGCATCGAGGGTCCGGAAGCCGCCTCCGCCCTGTTCACCCGGCTCCTGGAGCTGCGCCGCGAGCAGCAGCGCTGAGGGCGGGCCACGGCGCCCGCTTCCCGGACCGGCCCCGGCGCCCGCTTCCCCATCGAGCCGTTGATTTTGGGGCTTATCCGCGCGGATAAGCCCCAAAATCTACGACTCGGTTGTGGCAAAGCTCGGCTGTGGCAAAGACTGAGCCGCGACATCGTCTCCCAACGATGTCTGCGCGGCGGCGATTGAGTATTCGTAGTCGTGGGAGCCACCGAATCTTGCTCTTGGGGACCGCCGATCGTGCCGACGGGGGCCAGTAGCCGCCGCGGTGGGGACCACTGGCTCCCGCCGGCATCGGGTCACTGGGGCAGTGCGGTGTGTTCTCGCATGTTCCTGTCGCCGGTGTCGATCCAGATTGTGTTGTGCACGATGCGGTCCATGATCGCATCGGCGTGGACTGCTCCACCGAGCCGGGCGTGCCAGTCCTTCTTCGGGTACTGGGTGCAGAACACGGTCGAGCCGGTGTCATAGCGGCGCTCGAGCAGTTCCAGCAGCATCGAACGCATTCCCTCGTCAGGATGGTCCAGCAGCCACTCGTCGATCACCAGCAGCGAGAACGTGGAGTACTTCCGCAGGAACTTCGTCTGGCCCTGCGGCTTGTCCTTTGCCAGGGCCCAGGCCTCTTCGAGGTCGGGCATTCGGATGTAGTGGGCTCGGAGCCGGTGCTGGCAGGCCTGCTTCGCCAGCGCGCAGCCGAGGTAGGACTTCCCTGAGCCGGTGAAGCCCTGGAAGACCACGTTCTGTTGCCGCTGGATGAAGGAGCAGGTTGCCAGTTGCGCGATCACGTTCCGGTTCAGTCCCCGTTCCTCGACCAGATCCAGCCGCCGCAGGTCCGCTCCGGGATAACGCAGCCCCGCCCGGCGGATCAGACCCTCGACCTTTCCATGATTGAAGATGGAATGCGCCTCGTCCACGATCAGCTGGAGCCGTTCCTGGAACGACATCCCCAGCACGTGAGCCTCATCCTGGGCATCGATCGCGTCCAGCAGCGCGGTCGCGCCCATCTCGCGCAGCTTCCGCTTCGTGTCGTTATCGATCACGCTCACCGGACACCTCCGGCGTAGTAGTCGGCGCCACGGACGTATCCGCCGTCTTCCGCGGGTTCCTCGCGGGGTGGACGCAGGGCGGCGACCTTGTCCTGCCCGGTGGCCAAGATCGGGTGCAGATGCGCATAGCGCGGTGAACGGACCCGTCCCGTCAGCGCGAGTGCGCAGGCCGCCTCGACCCGATCTACGGAGAAGCGGCGAGAGAGCCGTAGCACCGCCAACGCGGGATCCAGGCCCTGTTCCACGATCGGCACGGACTCGAAGATCCGCTGGATCACGATCACCGTGGCCGGCCCGACCCGATCTGCCCACGCCCGCACCCTCTGCGCGTCCCAGGCCTGGAAACGCTCGCCCGCAGGTAGGTCCGCGTCGTTGGTGCGGTACTCATTGCTCGCGGTCTCCGGGAGCAGCAGGTGACTGGTCAGTCGCTGGCTGCCCTGATAGATCTCCAGCGTCCGGGCCGTGATGCGCAGATCGACCTTCGCGCCGATGTGCGCGAACGGCGCGGAGTAGAAGTTCCGCGCGAACGTGACGTGCCCGTTCCTGCCCACTCGTCGTCCGTAGTGCCATGTCGAGATCTCGTAGGGCACCGCCGGCAGCGGCGTCAGCAGCGGCCGCTCCTCCGCGTCGAACACGCTGGCGCGGGATCCGGGCCGCTTCTGGAACGGCTCCGCGTTATAGGCCTCCATCCGCTGCCCGATGGCGGCTGCAAGTTCGGGCAGGGACGTGAATCGCTGATCCCGCAGCCCGGCGATGACCCAGGTCGCGACGTGCGCGACGGTGTTCTCCACGCTCGCCTTGTCTTTCGGTTTCCGCACCCTCCCCGGGAGCACCGCCGCCGAGTAATGCGCTGCCATCTCGCGATACGCATCGTTCAGGACGATCTCGCCCTCGCGGGGGTGCTTCACCACACCGGTCTTGAGGTTGTCCGGAACGATCCTCGGGACCGTCCCGCCCAGCGCCTCGAACATCGCTACGTGCGCTCGCAGCCAGGACTCCTGGCGCATATCCAGCGCCGGGAAGCAGAACGCGTAACGAGAAAAAGGCAGGCAGGCAACGAACAAGAACACCTTCGAGACCTCGCCGGTGACCGGATCGGCCAGCTCCATCGTGGGGCCGGACCAGTCGACCTCCACGCTCTGGCCGGCCTTGTGACCGACTCTCGAAGCGGCACCGGTGACCATGACGTGGTGCTGGTAGGTGCGGCAAAACCGGTCATACCCCATCGCCGGATCCCCAGCCGCCGTGGTCGCGTCGAAGTACTCGCCGTGCAACAGCTTCAGCGTCACGCCGACCCTGGCCATCTCTCGATGGACCTGTTCCCAGTCCGGCTGTGCGAACACGCTCTCGTGCTCGCCCCGGCCCGGGAACAACCGGGCATACACCTGCTCATCGGCGACGTCCGCGATATCGCCCCACCCGATCCCTGCAGCGTCAGCGGCCTCGAACACCGCCCTCACGGACTTGCGGGACATGCCCTGCGAGGACGAAATCGCTCGCCCCGACAGACCTTCTGCGCGCAGCTGGAGCACCAGCTTCGCCCTGATCTTCCGTACCATTCCAGATTGCTCCTTCCGCCGCGTGCCCTATACACACGGCGGAAGGAGCGTAGACAGAGCGGCCCCAACGACACCACTGGTGGTCCCGAACGACGCCACCGCTACGGCAGCGACGTGGCACCCGAACCCTCGATCAGCGGACCCCAGCGAGGCGAATATTCAGCGATCTCGTTGGTCGGATCCTCGGCGGCGAGGGCGGCGTTGAACCGGGCCTTTTGCTTGACGGTGAGGTGCTCGTAGCCGGTGAGCAGCAGTTGCCGGCTGGCCCAGACTTTGTCGGTGGCGGTGCCGCGGCGGCCGTGCAGTTGCCGGGTGATCCGTTGACGGACCTGGGTGACCATGAGGTTGGCGAGGGCGACGAGATGCCACTTGTCGACTGCGATCCGCGCGTCCGGCAGGGCGGTGCGGATCCCGGATCGACAGGTACAACAGTGCCCGCCCGCACACCCGCCTCGGCAACGCCCCACCCGCCGAGTACGAGGCAGCGCACTGCGCTGAGCCCACCAAGTCATCGCGACCGGCAATGACACCTGCATAGACGTGGCATCAACGCGTAGATGTTTCAGTTTCTTCTGTGCTGGGGCTGTGTCAGGTGCTGGACCGGGTGTAGGCAGCGGCGCGCACCACATCTTCGTCCTCCAGTCCAGCTCCTAGTGCTCCGCCCACGGTGGCCAGGCTGGCGGTGAGCCAGCTGATCTTCGCGTAGTCCAAAGCGTTCACTGGGTGACCGGCGACATCGGCCAGTACCTGCTCGTCGATGAGCAGCAGCGCGCCGACCCAGGACAGGATGAATAAGACGAGGTAGAACACCACAACCCCGATGGCCACGGTCGCGGTGGTGGCCAAATTGAACAGGATCACCTGCTCACGTTGGGCTCGCCGCCGTGGGCGCTCCCACAAGCCGGCTCCCAGGATCAGGGTGGCACTCACCGCCCCGATCGCCATCACCGCCAGCAGGACCAGGCGCACCGGCCCGTAGTCCATGCCCAGTACCCATAGGTCCGAGGCCACCAATGTCAGCATGCCGGTGGCCGCTGCCACGACCATCGCCCGGGAGAGCCGGGCCACGAAGGCCCAAGGCTGGTTGGCGCGGATCATGCCCAGCAGCAACCGCACGTTGCCGCTCAGCACTCGGGCCGTGAACTGCACGACGTTGTCGCCCGGGCGTTCGTCGAGATCGGTGGACAGCTGGTGGGCTCTTCGAGCAAGATCCCGCTGGGCGTTGAGGTCTTCGGCGTCGTAGCCCAGGAGCTGCCCGACCACGTGCACGGTGGTCTCTTGCACCTTCTGCCGCACGTGCACGGCTCCCAGGGCTGGGACGGAGACCAGTCCCACCCCGTGCACGGGGCTGAGCTGGGTGAGCACCGGACGTCGGCCGGTCTTCAGGGGGATCTCGGTGAGCACCACGGCCAAATCCCAGTTCTCCTCCAGCACGCGGTTTCGGGCCGCCTCCAGCAGGTCCAAGGTCTCGGTGGGCGGATCGACCAGCCGGTCTTCGGCCATCTTCAGTTGCCAGCGCACTCCCGGATACCGCTGCACCAAAATCTCGCGCACCGAGGTGGTGACCTCGGGGCCGAGCGCCGCACTCAGGGATGGTGAGACCACCAGGCCGATGAGCAGCTCGGCATCGGAAAGGGGTTCGGCAGGATCGGCAGTGGATCGGCAACGCTCAGCAGTCATCGCTCCATGATGAGGCAACCACGGGCCGGATTACCACTGGCTCGATGGAGCCCCCAAGGTTTCGTGCAGCACCGCAGGCCGGATTCGGTGGTCGCCTCGATCCCGGAAAGAGCGGTGCTGCTCACTGCGAAATCCTCTCCCCGCCGACGCCGCCAGCGCGAAGACATCACAGCCAGCGGGCCCGGGACCTGCCGGTGTCGAGGACGGCTTCTCGATGATGCTGCAGTGACGGATCGGTTGAAGTGCTTCGGCGGTGTGGGAGCAGTGATCAGCGTGGGGCCGGTCGATTCCGTTCGGACAGGTGATGCATCGACTGATTGAACCCAAGCAATACACTTCAATCACCTACACGAGTCGTCTTGTAGAAGCCGAGATTGAGGCGTCTGTCGGATCGACTGGCGATTCATATGATAACGCAGCAGCTGAAGCGCTGACGAAGCTTTTCAAGAAGGAGGTGGTGTGGAGAAACGGGCCATGGTCAGGTCGTGATTCTGTCGAATACGCGGTGATGGAATGGGTTCATTGGTACAACAACTCGCGGATTCATTCCCGATGCAGTGACATGGCCCCGATGGCGTTCGAGGCGCTGCACTAC
The DNA here is from genome assembly GCF_016907455.1 of Brachybacterium muris. Lineage (NCBI taxonomy): Bacteria > Bacillati > Actinomycetota > Actinomycetes > Micrococcales > Dermabacteraceae > Brachybacterium > Brachybacterium muris. Next base: position 2,064,505 of record NZ_JAFBCB010000001.1, read on the forward strand.
ACTCGGTCCCGCCGGCCTGTTGAGGCTCGCGTACTAGAACCAGCTCTCTAGCAAACCCGGGGCGATCCAGTCGGAGGCAGGCAAGTCCTTGACTCGAACCAGTGGCCGCTCCTTGATCCTTGAGGTGAGCACCCCGCACTCGGGGCAGGCGCCCTCCGGGTCGATGACCTCGATGACGACACGCACCGTGTCGGCATCGATTCGTTCGAGCTGCAGGACGGTGAACTCGTCCTCCAGCCCGAGCAGCACTGACGTACCCTCGTTCATGCTCGTGGCCTCGCTGTTGTCGCGTTGTGAGAGACCAACAGCATGTCGGGGCCACGAGCCCCATCAACTACCGGGCACCCCGCTCAAGCGCGAAGAGCCCCTTACCTTGTTGTAGATTCTCGCCTTCGAGAATCCTCGTCGGTAGCGCGATATCTAAGTAGCCGTCTACTAGAGGTTTGCGCGCAAGTAACTAGATCCTTCACGAGCCCAGCGGTTCTGTCTACCGAAGCGCACCCCGTGGGCCCTTCAGCCCTCCTCGAGCCGACGCAGGATGTTTGACAGCAGGATCACGGCATCCGCGGTGATCCCGGTCGTGGCCCGGTCGGCCTTCGGTGAGTGCTTCATCTTGTGGGCGAGTGCCGACGCCTTCTTGGTCAGCCCGCGTAGCTCCTCGTTGGACCTGCCGGGCAGGCGGTGGTCGATGTACGCGCCGATGCGGATGTCCGTCTTGTCGACGGGAGGCTCTGAGTGTCCAGGTGGGCAGTGGACTGCAGGCTCGTAGACGTGGGCGCTGAGAGCCTCGAGGACGCCGACGCAACGGTTGCCCACGTCCTTGTAGTCCATGACCGTGGAAGCCGATCGGAAGCGCTGTCGGAGCTGTGCGATGTGGTCGTCTACGTCAGACCAGCCCAGGTCTCTGTGCGGTGAGATCCCCTCGGTCAGCTCGCCGATGAACTGCTGCTCGTCGGCCTCGTCGAGCTGGTCTTGCACGGGACGGAACCACTTCTCCAGGATGTCCCGACGGGCCTGCCAGCTGCCGTATGCACCCTCGGAGAGCCAGTGGCTCTTGAAGGAGGAGAAATCGCGCCACGGAGGCTTGAACTCGATCCCTTGCCGCTGGAGGACGAGACGGAGCGTCCTGAGAGCCGCTCTCGCTTCCTCCTCGGAGATACGTAGGCATGCCGGCTCGGTGCCGAATGCCTCGAACTCTTCCCTCACGAACCGCGTGAGCGACAGGGCTGTCTCGAGAGGCTTGGGGTCAGGGGCCGTGCCCTGTGCCAGTTGGGTCAGCAGCTCAGCGTTGAGCTCGGTCTCTTGTGAGTCCCAGGGGTTCCCCGTGTCGGGCGACTCCTGGAAGAAGTCGTCGATGCGCATGAGTCCATCATCGCTTGGACAACCCACAACCGGGCGGCGACGCGTCACGTATTGCGTACCTCAGTGCGTACCTGTCCGCTCTATCCAAGCATGAAGAAGGCCCCTGATCGGCGTTTCCGCTGACCAGGGGCCTTATCTGGTGCCCGCGACAGGATTCGAACCTACGACCTTCTGCTCCGGAGGCAGACGCTCTATCCACTGAGCTACGCGGGCGCGGCCACGGAGTCCGTGACCAACCCCGGCAGTCTAGCAACGTCACCCGGGGCAGTGCTCGTCCCCGCCCCGGCCCGGGACAGGGGTGAGGCAGAGGTCACGCTCGCGCGGCAACCGGGTGCGAGATGCCGGCGTGCCTCAGCGGGGCAGGGGCAGCTGGGCGCCGTGCAGCACGGCAGAGGGGTCCGCCGCGATCCCGAGGCCGCTGGCATCGGCGCCGGAGCGGACCAGGAGGTCGCCGACGGCGGCGATCATCGCACCGTTGTCGGTGCACAGGCGCGGTGGCGGGATGCGCAGCTCGATGCCCTCGCGCTCGCAGCGCTCGGCGGCCACCGCACGCAGGCGGGCATTGGCGGCCACGCCGCCCACGATCACCAGGGTGTCCAGTCCGCGGTCCTTGACGGCTTTCACGGACTTCGCGACCAGGACGTCCACCACGGCCTGCTCGAAGGAGGCGGCAATGTCGGCCACCGGCACCGGGTCGCCGGCGCGCTCGATGGTCTCCACCGTGCGGGCGACCGCCGTTTTCAGGCCGGAGAAGGAGAAGGTGTAGGCGGGGTCGCCGCTGCGCATCATCGCCCGGGGGAAGGCGAACGCCTTCGGGTCCCCATCCACAGCGGCCCGGGAGATCACCGGCCCACCCGGGTAGCCCAGCCCCAGCAAGCGGGCCACCTTGTCGAACGCTTCGCCTGCGGCGTCGTCGAGCGTGTCGCCCAGGTGCTCGATGGGGTCGCGCACCAGGTCACCGATCGCCAGGACGGAGGTGTGTCCACCGGAGACGATCAGCACGATGCTGCGCTCGGGAAGCGGGCCGTGCTCGAGGGTGTCGGCGGCCGCGTGGCCGGCAAGGTGGTGCACCCCGTACAGGGGGACGTCCAGTGCCCAGGCCACGGACTTCGCTGCGGCCAGGCCCACGTGCACGGCGGTTGCCAGGCCCGGTCCGGAGGTGGCGGCCACATGGGTGATGTCGCCCAGCTCCACGCCGGCGTCCTTCAGGGCGATCTGCAGGGTGGGGACGGCCGCGTCGAGATGGGCCCGCGCAGCGATCTCGGGAACCACTCCCCCGAACTCGGCGTGCTGGGAGGCGCTGGAGGCGAGTCCCTGTCCCAGCAGGGTCCCCTCGGAGACGAGGCCGAAGCCGGTCTCGTCGCAGGAAGACTCGACGCCGAGGACGACGGGCGTGCGGGTCACCGCAGCAGCGACATCGGGTTGGAGTAGTTCCCTGCCTCGTCCATCTTGGCGAAGTGGAGGTGGCAGCCGGTGGAGCGACCGGTGGAGCCGACGTAGCCGACGACCTCGCCGGCCTCGACGGTGGCGCCCACGGAGGTGCCGTAGCTCTGCAGGTGGTAGTAGCCGGTCACGACGCCGTTGCCGTGGTCGACCTTGACCCGCTTGCCGGAGGCGCCGTTGTACTCCACCGCGATGACGGTGCCGGACTGCACGGAGTGCACCGGGGTGCCGCAACTGGCGCCGAAGTCCACACCGTCGTGCAACTTGCTGTAGCCCAGCACGGGGTGGGTGCGGTAGCCGTAGCTGGAGGTGATGGGGCCGCCCACGGGGCGCACGTAGCCACCGGAGTTCTGGGGCAGGGGCTGGCCGGACTCGTCGATCGCGGCGGGCTCGGGCTCCGGCTCCGGCACCGAGACCTTGATCCCGGTGGTGGCGGCGGACTCGGCCACGTCGGACTCGTCCTCGACCGGTGCGGCGGGCTCGCCCTTGGGGGCCTCTGCGCCCGCAGGTGAGGTGCGCTCCTGATCGCGGCTGGCGGCGTCACCCTCGGCGCGCACCTCGGTGACCTCCGACGCGGGCAGCGGGGCCTCGGCGACAGGGAGGGCCACGGGCTCGACGGGGGCCTCGGCGACGGGTGCCGGGGCGGGCTGCGGTGCGGTGGCGGCGTCCTCGACGTCGGCGGCCATGGCGGCCAGCGGCGCGGCGATGGTGGCGGTGGCGAGAGCGCCGAGCACCCCGGCCTTCACGACACCCGTGCGGACGGCGGAATCACGGTGGGTACCGGCACCCGAGCGGGCACTCATGAGGGCACGGCCGTCAGCGCGATGGTTCGCCACTGTCATTTACCTGCTTCCGAATCGACGATCTTGTCCTGCCTGTCCGTGCGCGACGCCGGACATGGGAAGGACGCGTCGCCGAACAACCTCGACCAGGCTACGTCCGGGTAGCGAGGACGTCCGAGCAGGTCAACCGTCCCATTGCCAAACCTTTGCCCACAGGGCGGCGAGTGGGAGAAGTCTTGACGCAGCCCCTGGTCGACTTGGCAGGAGCCCGGTCCAAGCACGCTTCGCATGGGGGCGCCGGTCACATCGGAGGGCACCTGGACAGGATCCCGGTCGCTACAGTGGCGCCATGTCGACGCCAGATGCCCAGGGCCGCACCACCGCTCCCGTGCGCGTGGTGGTGATCGAGGACGAGCCGACCATCACCCGCGCGATCGCCGATCGCCTCACCGCGGAGGGCTGGGACGTCTCCACGGCGCTCGACGGCCCCACCGGGGTGCGGACCGTCGCCGAGGTGCGACCGGACGTGGTGGTGCTGGACGTGATGCTGCCGGGCTTCGACGGGCTCGAGGTGTGCCGCCGCATCCAGGCCGACGAGCCCGTCCCCGTCCTCATGCTCACCGCCCGCGACGACGAGACCGACATGCTGGTGGGTCTCGGTGTCGGCGCCGACGACTACATGACCAAGCCCTTCTCCATGCGGGAACTGGTGGCCCGGCTGAAGGCCCTGCTGCGCAGGGTCCGTCGGGCGGCGGCACCCGCACCGAGCAGCGAGGCGCAGACGGCGCTGGAGCTCGGGGACCTGATGATCGACCGGGCGGGCCGTCGCGTGACCCGGGCAGGCGTCCCCGCCCATCTCACCCCCACCGAGTTCGACCTGCTGCTGTGCCTGGCCACCACGCCGGGCACGGTGCTCACCCGTGAGCAGCTGCTCGCCGACGTGTGGGACTGGGTGGATGCCACCGGTACCCGCACCGTGGACTCCCATGTGAAGGCGCTGCGCCGGAAGCTGGGGGCCGACCTGGTGCGCACCGTCCACGGCGTCGGGTACGCGCTGGAGCTGCCGGGCTCCGCCGAAGGCGAGGACGCCGCGGACGGCGCCGACGAGGGTGCTGCGCAGGCATGAGCCCGCGCCGCGTGCCCGAAAGGCTCGATGTGCGCCCCCTGGACAGCTTCCGCTCGTTCAAGGTGAAGCTCGGGGTACTGGTGGTCGCCGTGGTGAGCGTCTCCACGCTTCTGACCTGGGTGGGGCTGCGCGCCGGCCTCGAGCCGATCCTGGCGATCCCGCTGGTGGTGCTAATCGCGCTGGTGTTCACCCAGCTCCTCGCCCGAGGGATGACCTCGCCGCTGCGTGAGATGACCGGCGCCGCGCGAGCGATGGCCCGCGGGGATTACACCCAGCGGATCCGCACCACCAGCCGTGACGAGGTGGGCCAGCTCGCCGACGCCTTCTCCACGATGGCCTCGGAGCTCGAGCAGACCGACCGGATGCGCAAGGACCTCGTGGCCAACGTGTCCCACGAGCTGCGCACACCGGTGGCCGGGCTGAGGGCACAGCTGGAGAACATCGTCGACGGTGTCACCGAGCCCGACCCGGCGGCGCTGTCGGTGGCCCTGGCGGAGACGGAGCGCCTCTCCCAGCTGGTGGATCATCTGCTGGACCTGTCCCGGATCGATGCAGGCGCCATCGAGCTGGACCTCGAGGAGATCGAGCTGACGCCCTTCCTCCACGAGGTGGTGGACGGCGCGGCCCTGGCACCGGGAGCACGAGGGGTGCGATGGGTGATCGACGTGGAGCCTCCGGGTCTGACCACGCGGGCCGATGCAGCGAGGCTGCACCAGACGATCGCGAACCTCCTGGACAACGCCACCCGCCACTCCCCTCCCGGCGGACGGGTCCACGTCAGTGCTGCCCGTACCGCAACGGACGACGGAGTGCGGATCGATGTGCACGACGAAGGGCCGGGCATCGCCCGGGAGGACCGCGACCTGGTGTTCGAGCGGTTCCAGCGCGGCGGAGGGTCGGACACGTCCGGTGGGACGGGCCTGGGACTCGCGATCGCCCGCTGGGCCGTGGGCCTGCACGGGGGGCGCATCGAAGTGATCGACGATCCCCGTGACGAACTCGCCCTGGAGGGGCGATCCTCACTGATCCGGGTCACCCTCCCTGATGCGGGGCCCCGCCCGGGGACCCGGACGGGTGCCCTGGACGTGGTCCGCACGGACCGCTCCGACCTGGGATACTGACAGGGCGACACGACAGGTCCCTCCCGCTGGACGGGAGGACGGTCGGCGCAGCGGCGCCTGGCCCCCAGCGGGCACATGCTCCGTTACGCTGGTCGCATCCACATCACTCGACCGTGAGAAGGCTGGCGATCTCAGAGTGTCACAGCAGACACAGAGCCCGGAGACCCCGGAGTTCGGTCCCAATCAGTGGCTCGTGGACGCGCTCCGCGAGCAGTGGCAGCAGGATCCCGCGAGCGTCGATCGGAGTTGGGCGGAGTTCTTCGCCTCGCATCCCGGCGGCTCGGGTTCCTCCACCGCCCAGCAGACCTCCGACTCCGAAGCGGACCCCGAGCCCGAACGGGCGCCCGAGCCTGACCGCGACGACGCCGAGAGCGCCGCGAGCACTCGTGCACCCGACGAGTCCCCCGCCTCCGAGCAGAGCCTCGACGCGCCCCCTGCCCCTTCATCGACTCCCGCGAAGGAATCCTCCCCCGTGAACGACGCCTCGAAGGCCGACGCGAAGACGCCCGAGCCGAAGCAGACCGAGAAGGCCGAGAAGGCTGAGAAGACCGACACCGCTGAGACGAGTCAGAAGACAGGCTCGTCGGACGGCCCCACGATCTCCAGCACCTCGGACCGGCCCGCCAAGATCCCCACCACCACCTCGCAGATCCCCGCGGTGGAGCTGAGTGAGCCCGAGCAGGTCAAGCTGCGCGGTCCGGCCGCCGCCGTGGTGCGGAACATGGACGAGTCCCTCACCGTCCCCACCGCCACGTCCGTGCGCGATGTGCCGGTCAAGCTGCTGTTCGACAACCGGATCGTCATCAACAACCACCTCAAGCGCAATCGGCAGGGGAAGGTCTCCTTCACCCACCTGATCGGCTGGGCGATGATCGAGGCGATCACCGAGATCCAGGACATGAACAACGGCTTCGACGTCGATGAGAAGGGCAAGCCCCTCCTGCTGAAGCGCGAGGACATCAACTTCGGTCTCGCGATCGACATGCCCCGCCCCGACGGCTCGCGCGGACTGGTGGTCCCCAACATCAAGGCCGCGCAGCGCTTCGACTTCCTGGGCTTCTGGCGCGCCTACGAGGAGGTCGTGAAGAAGGCCCGTGCGGGCAAGCTCACGATGGACGACTTCACCGGCACCACCGTGTCGCTGACCAACCCCGGTGGCATCGGCACCGTGCACTCGATCCCCCGCCTGATGAAGGGGCAGGGCGTGATCGTGGGCGTGGGCGCGATGGACTACCCCGCACAGTTCCAGGGCTCCAGCGCCGCCACCCTCGCGAACCTCGCCGTGTCCAAGGTGATGACGCTGACCTCCACCTACGACCATCGCATCATCCAGGGAGCCGCCTCCGGCGAGTTCCTGAAGAAGATGGCCGACAAGCTGCTGGGCAAGGACGCCTTCTACGACCGGGTGTTCGCGGCGCTGCGCATCCCCTACCAGCCCATCCGCTGGGTCGAGGACAACCCCTTCCGCTACTCGAAGTCCGAGCGCCTGGCACCGGTGATGGACCTGATCCACTCCTACCGGGTGCGCGGCCACCTGATGGCCGATACGGACCCGCTGCAGTACCGGGTCCGTCACCACCCGGATCTGGACGTGGAGACCTACGGCCTGACGCTGTGGGACCTGGACCGCACCTTCCCCACCCGGGGCCTGGGCGGCAAGGACGAGATGACCCTGCGCGAGATCCTCGCGGTGCTGCGCGATGCGTACTGCCGCTCGATCGGCGTGGAGTACATGCACATCACCGATCCCGAGGAGCGCAACTGGCTCCAGCGGGAGATCGAGACGCCGCGCCGCCCCTTCGAGAAGGAGGAGCACACCCACATCATGGACCGGCTCAACGCCGCCGAGGCGTTCGAGACGTTCCTGCAGACCAAGTTCGTGGGCCAGAAGCGATTCTCGCTCGAGGGCGGCGAATCCGTCATCCCCATGCTGGACTCGATCCTGCACGACTCCGCCCACGACCAGGTGGAAGAGGTCTGCATCGGGATGGCCCACCGCGGCCGCCTCAACGTGCTCTCCAACCTCGCCGGCAAGAGCTACTCCCAGATCTTCCAGGAGTTCGAGGGCAACGTGGGCCAGAACCTCGGTTCCGGCGACGTCAAGTACCACCTGGGCACCGAGGGCACCTTCACCGCGCGCGACGGCGCCGAGACCAAGGTGTACCTGGCGGCGAACCCCTCCCACCTGGAGGCCGTGAACCCGGTGCTCGAGGGCATCGTGCGCGCCAAGCAGGACAAGCTCGAGCGCGGCAACGACTTCCCGGTGCTGCCGATCCTGATCCACGGCGACGCGGCCTTCGCCGGGCAGGGCGTGGTCACCGAGACCCTGAACCTCTCGGAGCTGCGCGGCTACCGCACCGGCGGCACCATCCACGTGGTCATCAACAACCAGATCGGCTTCACCACCCTGCCGGACTCCTCGCGCTCGTCCTTCTACTCCACGGACGTAGCGAAGTCCACGCAGCTGCCGATCTTCCACGTCAACGGTGACGACCCGGAGGCCTGCGTGCGGGTCGCGGAGATCGCCTTCCGCTACCGTCAGAAGTTCCACCGCGACGTCGTCATCGACATGGTCTGCTACCGCCGCCGCGGTCACAACGAGGGGGACGACCCCTCGATGACCCAGCCCCAGATGTACGCGCTGATCAAGAACCAGCCCTCGGTGCGAAAGCTGTACACCGAGGCGCTGATCGAACGCGGCGACCTCACCGAGGACGAGACCCAGGGCGTGATGCGCAACTTCCAGGAGCACCTGGACCAGGCGTTCGCCTCGACGCGTCCCGCCAAGGGGGAGGACTCCCAGGACGAGGTGCAGGGCCTGGACCTGCCCGACTCGCAGAAGCAGGAGCAGGCCGGGGCCGCAAGCGACGAGGACAGCGTGAGCACCGCGATCGACGCCTCGGTGCTGGAACGGATCGGCGAGGCCCACACCTCCTACCCCGAGTCCTTCACCGTGCACCCGAAGCTGGCTCCCCTGGCCGCCAAGCGTCAGCAGATGTCCGCCGAGGGCGACATCGACTGGGCGTACGGCGAGCTGCTGGCCTTCGGCTCGCTGCTGATGGAGGGGCGCCGCGTGCGCCTGGCCGGTCAGGACTCGCGGCGCGGCACCTTCGTGCAGCGCCACAGCGTCTTCATCGACCACGAGAACGGTGACACCTGGACCCCGCTGCTGCACCTCGGGGACGACCAGGCACGGTTCAACGTGTACGACTCCTCGCTGTCGGAGTTCGCTGCCCTGGGCTTCGAGTACGGCTACTCCGTGGAGAGCCCGGACTCGCTGGTGCTGTGGGAGGCGCAGTTCGGCGACTTCGTCAACGGCGCGCAGACCATCATCGACGAGTTCATCTCGGCCTCCGAGCAGAAGTGGGGTCAGAACTCCGGCGTGGTGCTGCTGCTCCCCCACGGTTACGAGGGCCAGGGCCCGGACCACTCCTCCGCCCGCATCGAGCGCTTCCTGCAGCTGTGCGCCGAGGACAACATGCGGGTGGCGATGCCGTCCACGCCGGCCAGCTACTTCCACCTGCTGCGCCGTCAGGCCAAGGCCAGCCCCCGCAAGCCGCTGATCGTGTTCACGCCGAAGTCGATGCTGCGCAACAAGGCCGCCACCAGCCAGGTGGAGGACTTCACCTCCGGCACCTTCGAGCCGGTGCTGCCGGACACCACGGTGGATCCGGCGAAGGTGACGCGGGTCCTGCTCACCTCCGGGAAGGTCTACTGGGACCTGGTGGCCAAGCGCACCAAGGAGGAGTTGGAGGACACGGCGATCGTGCGGGTCGAGCAGCTGTACCCGCTGCCTGTCGACCAGTTGGTCGCCGCCCTGGACGCCTACCCAGAGGCCGAGCTCACCTGGGTGCAGGAGGAGCCGCGCAACCAGGGTGCCTGGTTCTACATGGCGATGAACTTCGCCGTGACCGTGGGGCGCACCCTGCGGGTGGTGGCCCGTCCGGCTTCGGCCTCGCCCGCCACCGGTTCCTCCACCGCCCACAAGGCGGAGCAGGAGGACCTGCTGCGCCGTGCCTTCGAACGCTGAGCGGCCTCGTCGCTACAGTGGAGCCTTCGTCCCCGTCCCAGGAGGTACCGGTGCCCTCGCCATCCACCCCGTCCGATGCCCACCAGGACCCCCGTATCCGCATCATCGCCCTGGGCGACGAACTGCTGGCCGGGGTGGGTGATGCGCGCGCCCTGGGCTGGCTGGGACGCGCTGTGGCCAACGAGCAGGGTGCCACCAGCCGCATCGACCTGTTCACCTCGGCACTGCCGCAGGAGACCTCCGCGGAGCTCGCCGAGCGGTGGGACGCGGAGGTCGCTCGTCGCACCGATGAGCGGGGACGCGCCGATGGCAGTATCGACCATCGTGTGGTGCTGGGGATGGGCCGGGCGGACGTCACCTCCGGCATCTCCCTGGCGCGCTCGCGCCTGAACCTGGCCAAGGTGCTGGACGGCCTGGAGCGGCAGCGGATGTCCGCTTTCGTGGTGGGACCCCCGCCCAGCCGCGATGCCGGCCTGACCGCCGCCGTGCGGGACCTGTCCGGCGCCTACGAGGACGTCTGCTCACGGCGCCGCATCCCCTACGTGGACACGGTCCAGGCGCTGGACGGCCACGAGCAGTGGACCGGCGACATGGCGCGTTCCCAGGGCGATCATCCCGGTCAGACGGGCTACGGCCTGATGGCCTGGCTGGTGCTCCACGGGGGCTTCGGGAGCTGGCTGGGCACCTCCGCGTGATCCATCCGACTCACTCCGGCGCGGCACCCGCCGGCTGAGCACGACAACCGGACCCCGGGCTATGGCACAATTGCGGGGTTGACCGGCCCGAAGGAAGGAGAGCGCGATGAGCAAGCGCGGACGCAAGCGCAAGTCCCGCCGCAAGAACGGCGCCAATCACGGCAAGCGCCCCAACTGCTGATGCAGCTGATCACCTCGGTGATTACGAAGGCCTCTCCCCGCTCGGGGAGAGGCCTTCTGCATGTCCGGCCGGTGATCGGGCGCGATGGCAGCACCGGCGGCCCCGTCGGCCCTGACATCGGCGTCAGGTGCGCGGCTGCCTGACGGTCGAGCTGGTGGTGGAGATGTGCACGCTGGAGGAGCCGTCGGCCGCGGCGCGGGAGACGGTCACGCTGCGGTACTGGACGGTGATCCGCTCGCGCAGCGAGCTGGGGGCGCGGTCCGCGCAGCTGCGGCGCACCAGGTCCTTGACCCGGCGCAGCCGTTCGAGCTCCTCGGCGCATTCGGGGCACCCCTGAGCGTGGCTTAGCATGCGCTCGACGATGTCGATGGGCAGCTCGCCGTCGAGGGCTTCCTCCAGTCCGAAGCGGGGGTCCCGTTCGGTCGGCATGCGGTCGATCGGTTCGCGGTTCATCGCTCCTCCTCCGACTGCTCGGCGCTGTCGTCGCTCTCGCGCAGGTAGCCGCTGCGACGGGCGTAGTCGGACAGTAGCTCCCGCAGCTGGCGGCGCCCGCGGTGCAGTCGCGACATCACCGTCCCGATCGGGGTGTCCATGATCTCGGCGATCTCCTTGTAGGCGAAGCCCTCGACGTCCGCGAGGTAGACCGCCATGCGGTAGTCCTCGCGCAGCTCGGCCAGGGCGTCATTCACCGCGGAGTCCGGCAGGTGGTCCAGTGCCTCGGTCTCGGCCGAGCGCAGGCCCTTGCTGGTGTGGGACTCCACCTCGGCCAGCTGCCAGTCCTCGACCGTGTCGGTCCAGGACTCCTTGGGGCGGCGCTGCTTCTGCCGGTAGGTGGAGATGTAGGTGTTTGTCATGATGCGGTACAGCCAGGCGCGCATGTTGGTGCCCGGGGTGAACCGGTCCCGAGCGCGGAAGGCCTTCATGAAGGTCTCCTGCACCAGGTCCTCGGCATCGGCCGGGTTGCGGGTCATCCGCAGGGCACCGCCGTAGAGGGAGTCGAGGTGGGACAGCGCCTCGGTCTCGAAGTCGAAGTCGGTGTCCCCCGCTGTCGCATCGTCCGGTACCGGGGCGGCCTGGCCGCCGGGCAGCTCGGTGGGCTCGGTCTGTGTCATCGGTACCCAACTTACGCCAGGAACCTCGGGCGCGCGCCCGGGCGCGTCCAGGACTGCGAGGCTCATCCGGCCCCCTCTCCACGTTCTGGGTCCTCGGGCCGGTCTCGGCCCGTCGAAGGTCTGAACGCCGCGGCGGCGGCCGATGTTCCCGTCCCGGCTGCGGTCGTTCCCGGCCCTGCACCGGTCCCGCACCTGATGGTGGTGCCAGTCACGGTAGGCTGATCCGCGTGCCGAGGTATCCCGGGTCGGCCAGAACACCCGGCCTCGGCTCTCCAGACAATCGTCGAGAACGTGAGGACACCATGTCTCTGGTCCGCCGCATCGCCCGCCCCCTGCTCGCTGCCCCCTTCATCCTCGAAGGGATTCGCACGGCCTCCCAGCCGGAGCGCGAGATCGATGTCTACCCGCAGGCCTTCGAGGCCGTCGACTCCGCCCTGGCGAAGACCTCCACCCCTGATTTCCTCGATGCCCGCACAATCATCCGCGTCTCCGGTGCCGTCGCCGCCGGCGCCGGCATCATGTACGCCTCCAACCGCTGCCCGCGCCTGGCGGCGGCCACCCTGCTGGTGACCACCTCGGTGGGCTGGGCCGGCCGCAAGCGCATCTGGGAGCTCTCCGGTGAGGAGCGCATGCAGGAGCTGCAGTCGATCCTCACCGACGCCGGTCTGCTCGGTGGCGTGCTGCTCGCCGTGGTCGACCACGACGGCCGTCCCTCCATGGGCTACCGCGTCGAGAAGTTCGTCGAGCGCAGCAAGAAGAACGCCGAGGCCAAGCAGCGCGAGCTGGAGAAGAAGGCCGACAAGCTGGGCAAGAAGGCCAAGAAGAGCGTGGACGCCACGCAGAAGAAGCTGGCCGCTCAGCGGGGCTGAGCGCGTGAGCTCCGAGGTTCTGTGGACCGCTCCGGTCGCCCAGAGGCCGGTGGACGCCCTGGTGAGGGTGCCCGGATCGAAGTCGCTCACGGCTCGGTGGATGCTCCTGGCCGCGATCGCGGATGAGCCCACCGAGCTGCGCGGGGCCTTGGTGTCCCGCGACACGCGCCTGATGCGCGATGCGCTCGAGCGCCTGGGCGCGGTGCTGTCGGTGAGGGACGGGGCGCTGCACGTCACCCCGATCCCCCCGCCGGCGGCGGAACCCGCCGAGCCGATCGAGATCAACGCGGGCCTGGCCGGGACGGTGATGCGCTTCGTGCCGCTGCTGGCCGCCCTGCACCACGGGGACGTCCGCTTCACCGGGGACACCGGCGCGCTGCTGCGGCCCATGTCCCCGGTGATAGCGGTGCTCAGAGCCCAGGGGATCGAGGTCACCGAGCACGGCGAGCCGGGGCACCTCCCCTTCACCGTGCACGGCACGGGCCGCCTCGCCGGTGGCCGCGTGGTGGTGGACGCCTCGGACTCCAGCCAGTTCGTCTCCAACGCGCTGCTGGTCGCCGCCCGCGGCGAGGAGGACCTCGAACTGGTGCACCGCGGTGCCTCGCTGCCGTCCTTGCCGCACATCGAGATGACGATGGAGACCCTCGCCGAGGTGGGGGTGCAGGCCCAGCACGAGGTGGATCCGGACGGCCAGCACACGTGGCGTGTGGCCCGTGGCCCGATCCGGCCCGGCAGCATCATGGTGGAGCCGGACCTGTCCAACGCCGGCCCGTTCCTGGCGGCCGCCATGGTCACCGAGGGCACGATCGCCATCGCCGACTGGCCCGAGCGCACCACCCAGCCCGGCGACGCGTACCGGGAGCTGCTGGAGAAGATGGGCGCAGAGGTGTGGCGTGAGGACGACGCGATCTGCGTGGGAGGCACCGGCACCATCATGGGCATCGATGCCGACCTGTCCCGCACCGGCGAGCTGACACCCACCATCGCCGCACTGGCGGCACTGGCGGAGACCCCCAGCAGGCTGCGCGGCATCGGGCACCTGCGCGGTCACGAGACCGATCGGCTGCGGGCCCTGTCCACCGAGCTCACCCGGATCGGGGCCACCACGGTGGAGACCGAGGACGGACTGGAGATCGCCCCCGGACCGCTGACCGGCACCGTGTTCGAGACCTACGAGGACCACCGCATGGCCACCGCCGCCGCGATCATCGGACTGCTGGTGCCGGACGTGCGGGTGGTGAACGTGGAGACCACGCAGAAGACGCTGCCGGACTTCGTGGGCATGTGGCTGTCCATGCTCCACACCGACTCCCCCGCAGGGGGCACCTGTTGAGCCGCTCAGCGCGCGACTTCGACGAGTCCGACGTGAAGGTGCGCCCCAACCGCCGGGGCAGCCGTCCGCGCACCAAGGAGCGCCCTGCCCACAAGGACGCGGTCCCCGCCCGCGTGGTGTCCGTGGACCGAGGGCGGTGGCGCACCGTGGTCGGTGCCGGCACCGAGGACGAGCGCACCGTGACCGCGATGCGGGCCCGCGAGCTGGGCCGCTCCCCCGTCGTCCCCGGGGACATCGTGGCGCTGGTGGGTGACACGTCCGGTGCCGATGGCACCCTGGCCCGGATCGTGCGGATCGAGGAGCGCAGCTCGTTCCTGCGGCGCAGCGCCGACGACGACGACTCCTCGGAGCGTCCCTTGGTGGCGAACGTGGACACCATGGTGATGGTGACCGCCCTGGCCGATCCGGAGCCGCGCGGTGGCATGGTGGACCGCTGCCTGGTCGCGGCGTACGTGGCCGGGATCGATGCGCTGCTGGTGCTGACCAAGGCGGACCTGCGAGACCCGGAGGGTTTCCTGCACAGCTACGCGCCGCTGGGACTGGAGCACCTGGTCACCCACCAGGCGGAGGACGGGACCATCGTAGGCCTGGACGAGCTGCGTGAGCGGCTCACCGGGCACGTCAGCGTGCTGATCGGCCACTCCGGGGTGGGCAAGTCCACCCTGCTCAACGCCCTGGTGCCCGGGACGCAGCGCGCCACCGGGGTGGTCAACGCCGTGACCGGCCGCGGCCGGCACACCTCCTCCTCGGCACTGGCGATGCAGCTGCCGGACTCCGCGGGCTGGGTGATCGACACCCCGGGGGTGCGCTCCTTCGGCCTGGGGCACGTGGCGCCCGAGGAGCTGCTGGAGGCCTTCGCAGACCTCGCGGAGCTGGCGGAGCAGTGCCCCCGCGGCTGCACCCACCTCGAGGACGCCCCGGACTGCGCACTGGATGAGCTGGTGGAGCGCGGCGAGGCCGGGACGGCCGGGCCCGCACGGTTGGCCTCGTACCGACGTCTGGCCGCGGCGCTGCGCCGGAACGACCCCTGGGACGTCTAGGCTCTACCCATGTCCAGCCGCTTCGCCGATGATCTCCGTCTGGCCCATGTGCTCGCCGATGCCGTGGATCAGCTCACCATGTCCCGCTTCAAGGCCCAGGACCTGGAGGTCACCACCAAACCGGACCTCACCGAGGTCACCGACGCCGACCGGGCCGCCGAACAGCTGGTGCGCTCGCAGCTGTCGCGGTCCCGCTCGCGGGACCAGGTGATCGGTGAGGAGTTCGGCTCCACCGGCTCCTCGAACCGCCAGTGGGTGATCGACCCGATCGACGGCACCAGCAACTTCGTGCGCGGTGTGCCCGTATGGGGCACCCTGATCGGTCTGATCGAGGACGGTCAGCCCGTGGTGGGCCTGGTCTCGGCCCCCTCCCTCTCGCGCCGCTGGTGGGGAGGTGCCGGTGCCGGTGCATGGACGGGTTCCAGGATCAGCAGCGCCTCGCGGCTGCAGGTGTCTCAGGTGGACTCCATCGAGGACGCCTCCCTGTCCTACTCCTCTCTGCACGGCTGGGCCGACGCCGAGCGGCTCCCGCAGATGCTCAACCTCATGCAGCGGTTCTGGCGCACCCGCGCCTACGGGGACTTCTGGTCGTACATGCTGGTGGCCGAGGGCGCGGTGGACGTGGCCTGTGAGCCGGAGCTGAACCTGCACGACATGGTGGCCCTGGCCCCCATCGTCACCGAGGCCGGCGGCCGCTTCACCTCCATCGACGGGGAGGACGGTCCCTTCGGCGGCAGTGCCGTCGCCACCAACGGCATCCTGCACGACGAGGTGCTCGAGGCGATCGCCGCCCGCGACGACCGCGACTGAACCACCCGCAGCGGACGCGGCTGAATCGTCCGCCGCGACCGCGCCTGATGCAGCAGTCCCCCTCTAGTCCCGGTCCTTCGGGACGTGCCGGGGACTGCGCTGGACGGAGGTCCCTATGCGGCTCGGTAGACTCTGGGCGTCTTTGACCCGAACTCTGAAGGGATCTGATCGTCCATGACCGTCAAGCGCGTCGCTCTGCTCACCGCCGGTGGCTATGCCCCCTGCCTCTCCTCCGCCGTGGGCGGCCTGATCGAGCGGTACAACGAGCTGGTGCCCGAGGTCGAGATCATCGCCTACAAGCACGGCTACTGGGGCCTCCTGTCCGGCGAGAAGATCGTGGTGGACGAGGAGGTGCGTGCCAAGGCCGGCCTGCTGCACAACTACGGCGGCTCCCCCATCGGCAACTCCCGCGTCAAGCTCACCAACACCGCGGATCTGGTCAAGCGGGGCCTGATCAAGGAGGGCGAGAACGCCCTCGAGGTCGCCGCGAACAAGCTCAAGGAGGACGGCGTCGACGTCCTGCACACCATCGGTGGTGACGACACCAACACCACCGCCGCGGACCTCGCGAAGTACCTCCACGACAACGACTACGACCTGCACGTGGTGGGCCTGCCCAAGACGATCGACAACGATATCGTGCCGATCCGTCAGTCCCTGGGCGCGATGACCGCTGCCGAGCAGACCAGCGTGTTCGCGCAGAACATCATCGCCGAGCACGGCTCCAACCCGCGAATGCTGATCATCCACGAGATCATGGGCCGCGCCTGCGGGTACCTCACCGCCCAGGCCGCCGAGTACTACCAGCAGTGGCACGCCCAGCAGGAGTGGCTGCCCGGGATCGGCCACAAGGCCGAGCGCTGGGACGTGCACGCCGTGTTCCTGCCGGAGATGTCCCTGGACATCGACGGTGAGGCCGAGCGCCTGAAGAAGGTCATGGACGAGCACGGCTGCGTGAACATCTTCCTGTCCGAGGGGGCCGGCATCCCCGAGATCGTCGCCGAGATGCAGAGCCGTGGCGAGGAGCCGGAGAAGGACCCCTTCGGCCACGTGAAGATCGACAAGATCAACCCCGGCCAGTGGTTCGCGAAGCAGTTCGCCGAGAAGCTGGGCGCCGAGAAGGTCATGGTCCAGAAGTCCGGCTACTTCTCCCGCTCGGCGAAGGCCAACGCCGATGACCTGCGCCTGATCAAGTCGATGACCGATCTCGCCGTGCAGGTGTCGCTGGAGGGCGGCTCCGGTGTGATCGGCCACGACGAGGACAATGGCAACGTGCTGCGCGCGATCGAGTTCGACCGCATCGCCGGCCACAAGGCGTTCGACATCTCCCAGCAGTGGTTCACGGACGTGATGGACCGCATCGGCCAGAAGGTCGCCCCGGCCGAGAAGGACTGACCGACCAGCGGCCGATACCGCACGCCCGACGAGCCCCGCACACCCGATGAGCACCCCCGTCCCCGAGGCGGCCGCTCACGGGCAGCGCGGGGCTCGCGTGCGCCTGCGCACCTGGCGACGGTCCCTGACGGCTTTGGCCAGCCTCCTGGGTCGCATCAGGGTGACGTCGTCCTCGTTGGCCTCGCCGGGTTCAGAGACGACATCCTCGGAGGGCCTGGCCCCGGGTCCGCATGCCGTACGGTTCGCGCAGGACCGTGGGCCCTGGCGGCCATCGGCTCGGCCCCGCCAGGGACGCCTGGGCGACTGCTGGGTGATGGCAGGGATGCTCGCGGTGCACGAGACGGCTCCGGAGCGTCTGCAGGCGCTGATGACCCGGGAGCAGGACGGATCGGTGACCGTACGGCTGCCAGGAGCCGGGCACCCCGTGCGGGTGGATCGGATGATGCCGGTGGACGCAGCAGGCATGTTCGTCTACGGCCGGCAGGACGGCGGAGGCCCCGGCTGGGCGGGGGTGCTGGAGAAGGCCATCGCCCTGCAGGTCGCGGGCGGCTACCGATTCCTTCAGCGGGGCTTCGGGCGCTTCGGCCTGGAGCTGCTGCTGGGCGAGTGGGGACGCATGCTGCTGGCGATGCCCCCCGCCGGTCAGATCGAGGCCTGGAGGGCCGAGCACCGCGCGATCCTCGCCTCCACCCACCCGCTGAGCCGCCGGGTGCGCACGGCCCACGGCCCTCTGCCGCCGAACCACGTGTTCGCGGTGGTCGGGGCGGAACCGGTCAGTGGTCACATACTGCTGCGGAATCCGGTGAACCCAGGGCGGGTGCTGCGGGTGGATGCACGCACGTTCCGGCGCGGGTTCATCTCGGTGGATGTCACCAGGCCGCTGCGCTGACCGGGCAGCCGGGAGCAGCCGGTCCCGTCAGTCCCGGGCGTCGTCGATCCGTGCGAATTCGGCCAGCCAGGCGTCGGCGATGAGGCGGTGACCGGCGATCGTGGGGTGCACGCCGTCCTCGGCGATGCTGGCGGGTGTGTGCCCCGCCGACCAGGCCCGCTCCATCACCTGCTCCAGGTCCACCACTGCGTGCCGGAACTCGTGGGCCAGATCGCGGATCACTGCCACCTTCTGGTCGAGATCGGCATGGAAGCCGGCCTTCTCCTGGTCGATGTCGGTGACAAAGGGGACCACCATCAGCACAGGCACAGCGGGCCGGGTGGCCGAGAGCTGGTCCAGCATGTACCGGTAGTCGCGCTCGAACTCCTCCGCGGTGACGCTCTCGCCCCGGGTGAAGCCGTGCCAGGTGTCGTTGACTCCGATGTAGATGGTGATGACGTCGGTCTCGAGCTCCAGGCAGTCCCGATCGAAGCGACGCACCAGCTCCTGAGCCCGGTCACCGGAGATGCCGCGGTTGATGACGCGGGCGGTGGGCTCGTGAGCCGCGAAGTGCTCGGCGATGAGGCGCACGTAGCCATAGCCGACACCCTGTGGGTCCTCGGCGCGGCTGCAGTCCGTGATGGAGTCGCCGAGGAACAGGAAGGATCGCTGAGCGCGG
Source organism: Brachybacterium muris (assembly GCF_016907455.1). Taxonomy (NCBI): domain Bacteria; kingdom Bacillati; phylum Actinomycetota; class Actinomycetes; order Micrococcales; family Dermabacteraceae; genus Brachybacterium; species Brachybacterium muris. The sequence continues at coordinate 2,083,351 of NZ_JAFBCB010000001.1, forward strand.
GCAGCGGGTGCGGTGGCCGTCATGGGGCAATCCTGCCAGACCACCGAGGAATCGGGCGAGTACGACTGGCCTGGAGGAATAGCGAAGGCCCTGATCAGCATTCCTGCTGATCAGGGCCTTCATCTCGTAGCAGGGATAGGATTTGAACCTATGACCTCCGGGTTTTCACCCCTGGCAGATTGCGGTCTTCCAGCAGGTCATAGCCGCCTTTGAGTGACCTTTGAGGCTCCGGCGCGCTTCAGATTCCCTCAGAATTCCCGGATCTTGCGTAGAACCTTGCGCATAACCTTGGGTCGTGACGAGACAGCGCGGACGGGCGGCGACGACCCGGTTGAGCGAAGGCCAGACGAGCATCGACCGAGCGTCCGTGGCGGTCATCAGAGACGATCAGGGTTGCGCGACAGGAAGGCGGCTTGCATGGTCGATCCTGCTCCCGGGCAATGCCTCACCGACCAGACGGTACACTCAGGGCGGCCACCGGGAGGGCGGCCCCCGGGATACGGATACGGCAATCCGCGCTCGTGCCCGGGCGAAGGCCGATGAGATGCTGGCAGAGCACCGGCGCGGTGCCGCGACCGTCTGGACTCGCCGCGCATCGCTACGGGACTTCTGCGAAGCCATCGTGCGACCCGAGATCCAAGGCGCGCCGCGGCTGAGCGAACGCACGAAGACGGCCTACCTTGCGGCCCTCACCCTCTTGCTGGGAGACTGCGAAGGTAGCAGCAAGGACCCCATCGCCATTGCGAAGGACTCGGGGACAAGACCATCTCGGCGGCGACCAAGTACCTCGCCATGGAAGGTTGCCTGCAGGAGATCTCGAGTCTCCACGGCCGGGAGGTCGCCCATCGCTCTCGCTCCGTCCTCGCAGGGTGGGTCATGCGAAGCCTCCGTCGCCATGAGCCTCGAGATTTCATCGAGGTGTGGTTTCGACTGGTGGACGGCATAGAGAAAGATGCTCCTGACCTGGGATGATACGGGTTGTCCAGACTCGTAGCCATCCACTGGAAGGAGCACCTTTCAGGTGTCCCACCCTACCTTGTTCTTCTACCCCCGCCCGCGCGTGGACATCGCCCCGGTTCCAGCGGTCTCGCATGCTGGTGCGGTGCTGCTGACCGACGCGATCCACGCCACCGGCCTCGCCTCTTCGCTGCGTGAGGTGCTGGATCCTTGGACGAAACCGCTGGCAGAGCATCACGCTGCGAAGATCCTGTTGGACCTGGCGATGACTCTCGCAGTCGGCGGAGAGGTCACCCGTGACACCGACCTACTGCGGTGCGAACCGGGCCTGTTCGGCGATGTCGCCTCGACCCCGACGATCTCCCGCATGATCACTACACTGGCCGAGGACACGCCCGCGGTGATCGAGGCGATCTCCCAGGCCCGCCGCACCGCGCGTGAAAGAGCCTGGACCCTCGCCGGAGCGCATTCCCCGGCTGCGGGGGTCAGTGCGAAGAACCCGCTGGTCGTCGACCTCGATGCCACCCTGATCAACGTCCACAGTGAGAAGGAGCAGGCCGCACCGACGTTCAAACGCGGGTTCGGCTATCACCCGTTGTGCGCGTTCCTGGACCACGGCAGCGAAGGAACCGGGGAACCGCTGGCGATCCAGCTGCGCCCCGGCAACGCCGGTTCCAACACCGCCGCCGATCACATCACCATCACCAGGCAGGCCCTTGCGCAGCTCCCGGCTGGTCTGCTCTCCTCCGGCGGAAGGGGGTCGAAGAAGGTCCTGATCCGCACCGACGGAGCCGGTGGCACCAAGGACTTCGTCAAGTGGCTGACCGGGCAGCGTCTGGCCTACTCAGTCGGGTTCACCCTCCCCGCGAACACTCCCGACCTGCTGGAACGTATCGATGAGGCGAAGACGTGGACTCCTGCCTACGACACCGACACCGACGGGATCCGCGACGGAGCATGGGTCGCGGAACTGACCGGGCTGCTGGATCTTCAGGGTTGGCCGCCCGGGATGCGGGTGATCGTGCGGAAGGAACGTCCTCATCCTGGGGCGCAGCTGCGGATCACCGATCACGAGGGGATGCGCATCACCGCGTTCGCCACCAACTCCCCGCGCGGCCAGCTTCCCGTGCTCGAGCTGCGGCACCGTCGCCGGGCGCGCTGCGAAGACCGGATCCGTAACGCCAAAGACACGGGCCTGATGAAATTCCCGTTGCAGGGCTTCGCGCAGAATCAGCTCTGGTGCCAGATCATCCAGCTCGCCAGCGAGCTCGTCGCCTGGATGCAGACCATCGCGCTGACCGGCCACGACGCACGTCGCTGGGAGCCCAAACGTCTCCGCGCCCGGCTGTTCGAGATCCCCGCGACCCTCGTGCGCCGCTGCCGGCACAGGATCCTGCACCTCGCCGAGCACGCTCCCGAAGCACTGACCGTCCTAACCGGCGTCAACCGGCTCCGCATTGCCGTCGCGCAGACCTGATCCGGCAAGGCCGCCCGTCCCACCGACCAGCAGCATCTCTTCTCGGGAGTGGAACCCGACCGCCCGCAACGGACACTGCGACGATCTGTCACACCCGAATGCCACAATCAGCAGCTGAACACCGGCAACGACGCCGACAGTCCCCGCTCACCAGCCCGATGAAACATCGAGGATGAGCTCATTGACGCCAACCCGATCAAGGGCGAGACCATCGATATTCGATCGTTGGCACGACGGAACGATGACGCGCGCGACGGAGCGACCGTGGCGCTCTCCCGCGCCGAATACGAGAAGGTGGTCCAATATCTCGTCGATCGCGATCCGGCCAGGGGGATCGTCGCTCCGAAGCGGGGTCGCTGGACGCTTGAGCATAGCGTGACGATGCGCAGGAATCTGATCTCGCTCACTCGGATCCAGGCTGGCACCGGGCTGCTCTTAGGTCGAGGTAGGGGGCAGCCGTGGCGGGGTTCCACATCGAGAGGGAGATGCAGGAGCTCGGAGAGCACTTGCGCAACTGGCGCATGGTGCTGGGCCTGACCGCGTAACAGGTCTCCGAGCGCGCGGAGATCCCGCGGACCACGTTGCCCATCTCTACCTCCCGCCTCCTCGCCGGCAGGCCGCAAGGGAAGCTGACGCCCCCCAGGGTTTCTCGGATCCCCGATTCAGCAACTGATGACCATCCGTTCTCGGCTTATCCGACTCGTCTGTCAGACCGATTTGGGATAATCAAGAAGGTCACCATTCCCCAGATTCCCTGAAACGGAGAGCCACGACGTGAGCATCGGTTACCGTTCGATTCTGCAGCTCGAAGACACCACAGATGCAGTGGGCGTCGCCGAGGAGCAGATGCACTACTGGTTGCGCGGCAAGACCAAGGGGCGCGATCGATCCATCGAGCGATCCGACTGGGACGGGCCGGGGGTGCACGAGCTCGGCGAACGGGCACGTCTGACGGTGCTGGGGAACACGAGCCACGACGGCAGGCTGCGTCGGCAGCTGCTCGAGTTCGTCGAGGACAACGACCATGGTGTGTGGACCACCCGCGTCTATGCGATGAGCTCCCCTGACTCCCGACGCTACCGCCAGACCGTGTGGTTCGAGAGCGAAGGGCTCGGCCGCAAAGGGCAGAGCGTCGCACCCTCGCCGCCGAGGATCGTCCGTAACACCCTCGAGACTGTTCTGGCGTTCGACGGTGCCGTACCGATCCTCCCGGAGCCGACGATGGTGCGCGGCGACGAGGCGGAGACCCTCTTCGGCCACATCACCGACCAGGAGCGCTCTCTCTCCCTCATCATCGCCTCGCCGATCCCTGAGGTGGGTGATGAGCCCTGGCGTCGCGCCGTCGACTCGATCACGAAGGAGACTATGGGCTGCGCCTCGTTCTTCGTGCTCGACCAGGACGCGCACCGGCTCCTCAACGATCTCCTCGGCGCAGCCCACTCCCTGCCGCTCGGGGCGCTGCGCACCTTCGTCCCCGGGGTCGAGCTCGATGACCGGCTCGACGCGCGTCGCCATCGCGTGCTGACCACGATGACGGTCCTCAAGGGTCTCGTGCGGAAGCCGACGACGTCGAGCGCGCCCGATCGACTGGTCTTCGATGACCGCACCAAGCGCCTGGTCTCCGTTGAATATTCGCCTCGCTGGGGTCCGCTGATCGAGGGTTCGGGTGCCACGTCGCTGCCGTAGCGGTGGCGTCGTTCGGGACCACCAGTGGTGTCGTTGGGGCCGCTCTGTCTACGCTCCTTCCGCCGTGTGTATAGGGCACGCGGCGGAAGGAGCAATCTGGAATGGTACGGAAGATCAGGGCGAAGCTGGTGCTCCAGCTGCGCGCAGAAGGTCTGTCGGGGCGAGCGATTTCGTCCTCGCAGGGCATGTCCCGCAAGTCCGTGAGGGCGGTGTTCGAGGCCGCTGACGCTGCAGGGATCGGGTGGGGCGATATCGCGGACGTCGCCGATGAGCAGGTGTATGCCCGGTTGTTCCCGGGCCGGGGCGAGCACGAGAGCGTGTTCGCACAGCCGGACTGGGAACAGGTCCATCGAGAGATGGCCAGGGTCGGCGTGACGCTGAAGCTGTTGCACGGCGAGTACTTCGACGCGACCACGGCGGCTGGGGATCCGGCGATGGGGTATGACCGGTTTTGCCGCACCTACCAGCACCACGTCATGGTCACCGGTGCCGCTTCGAGAGTCGGTCACAAGGCCGGCCAGAGCGTGGAGGTCGACTGGTCCGGCCCCACGATGGAGCTGGCCGATCCGGTCACCGGCGAGGTCTCGAAGGTGTTCTTGTTCGTTGCCTGCCTGCCTTTTTCTCGTTACGCGTTCTGCTTCCCGGCGCTGGATATGCGCCAGGAGTCCTGGCTGCGAGCGCACGTAGCGATGTTCGAGGCGCTGGGCGGGACGGTCCCGAGGATCGTTCCGGACAACCTCAAGACCGGTGTGGTGAAGCACCCCCGCGAGGGCGAGATCGTCCTGAACGATGCGTATCGCGAGATGGCAGCGCATTACTCGGCGGCGGTGCTCCCGGGGAGGGTGCGGAAACCGAAAGACAAGGCGAGCGTGGAGAACACCGTCGCGCACGTCGCGACCTGGGTCATCGCCGGGCTGCGGGATCAGCGATTCACGTCCCTGCCCGAACTTGCAGCCGCCATCGGGCAGCGGATGGAGGCCTATAACGCGGAGCCGTTCCAGAAGCGGCCCGGATCCCGCGCCAGCGTGTTCGACGCGGAGGAGCGGCCGCTGCTGACGCCGCTGCCGGCGGTGCCCTACGAGATCTCGACATGGCACTACGGACGACGAGTGGGCAGGAACGGGCACGTCACGTTCGCGCGGAACTTCTACTCCGCGCCGTTCGCGCACATCGGCGCGAAGGTCGATCTGCGCATCACGGCCCGGACGCTGGAGATCTATCAGGGCAGCCAGCGACTGACCAGTCACCTGCTGCTCCCGGAGACCGCGAGCAATGAGTACCGCACCAACGACGCGGACCTACCTGCGGGCGAGCGTTTCCAGGCCTGGGACGCGCAGAGGGTGCGGGCGTGGGCAGATCGGGTCGGGCCGGCCACGGTGATCGTGATCCAGCGGATCTTCGAGTCCGTGCCGATCGTGGAACAGGGCCTGGATCCCGCGTTGGCGGTGCTACGGCTCTCTCGCCGCTTCTCCGTAGATCGGGTCGAGGCGGCCTGCGCACTCGCGCTGACGGGACGGGTCCGTTCACCGCGCTATGCGCATCTGCACCCGATCTTGGCCACCGGGCAGGACAAGGTCGCCGCCCTGCGTCCACCCCGCGAGGAACCCGCGGAAGACGGCGGATACGTCCGTGGCGCCGACTACTACGCCGGAGGTGTCCGGTGAGCGTGATCGATAACGACACGAAGCGGAAGCTGCGCGAGATGGGCGCGACCGCGCTGCTGGACGCGATCGATGCCCAGGATGAGGCTCACGTGCTGGGGATGTCGTTCCAGGAACGGCTCCAGCTGATCGTGGACGAGGCGCATTCCATCTTCAATCATGGAAAGGTCGAGGGTCTGATCCGCCGGGCGGGGCTGCGTTATCCCGGAGCGGACCTGCGGCGGCTGGATCTGGTCGAGGAACGGGGACTGAACCGGAACGTGATCGCGCAACTGGCAACCTGCTCCTTCATCCAGCGGCAACAGAACGTGGTCTTCCAGGGCTTCACCGGCTCAGGGAAGTCCTACCTCGGCTGCGCGCTGGCGAAGCAGGCCTGCCAGCACCGGCTCCGAGCCCACTACATCCGAATGCCCGACCTCGAAGAGGCCTGGGCCCTGGCAAAGGACAAGCCGCAGGGCCAGACGAAGTTCCTGCGGAAGTACTCCACGTTCTCGCTGCTGGTGATCGACGAGTGGCTGCTGGACCATCCTGACGAGGGAATGCGTTCGATGCTGCTGGAACTGCTCGAGCGCCGCTATGACACCGGCTCGACCGTGTTCTGCACCCAGTACCCGAAGAAGGACTGGCACGCCCGGCTCGGTGGAGCAGTCCACGCCGATGCGATCATGGACCGCATCGTGCACAACACAATCTGGATCGACACCGGCGACAGGAACATGCGAGAACACACCGCACTGCCCCAGTGACCCGATGCCGGCGGGAGCCAGTGGTCCCCACCGCGGCGGCTACTGGCCCCCGTCGGCACGATCGGCGGTCCCCAAGAGCAAGATTCGGTGGCTCCCACGACTACGAATACTCACGCTGCACCTCGCCCTCGTCGTCGACGTGCTCGCGGACCACAGGAGCCTTCGTGCGCGGTGCGATGGAGTAGACCGCGCTCCAGTCGAAGCCGGGGTCGGAGCCGATCGCGTAGGAGTGGAGCATCCCCTGGGTGTCGATCTCGAGCACGTACCGGCCGCACATATGGGCCTCCTTCGGCGTCGTGGGTGGCCATCGTAGGCACGTGCGGTCGCGGGGTCACTGCATCGTGGGCGGACTGCTCGCCATGAGGCCTCGGCTCGCGCTGGTTACAGATCGAGGGACATCGCCCTAGGCGACGTTATCCCGCTTGAGTTCAGCGACACGTCTCTGATCCTCGTAACGGAATGCCTCGAGGAGTCGCTGGATCGTGGCAGGGGCGTTCGCATCCTCTGGCCCAGCGGGGCGGGTGTCGTAGGTGCCCGCAAGTTGGACAAGGTCCGCGTTTCTCGGGAACTTCACGGACGCGTTCTCCACGACGCCGGAGATCCTGGCCTGCACTTCCCGCAGGCGCTCCTCACTCGCACGGCGGTGCCAGGATTTCCCCTCGGGGAATCCGATTGCGCCGATCGCCTGATCGATCTTCGCCTTGACGACACCTCGTCGGCGCTCTCCGGCAAAAGAGACCCACAGCCGCCATGCCGCAAGGAGTCCAACGATCCCCGCAAGCAACATGGCGACAACCGATCCGGGTGTAACGGTGACCTCACCATCTGGTGAGGTCGGCGCGACCATGACCAACACCAGCCAGATGAAGCCAAGGAACGCGGCGGCGATCGCGGCCACAAAGCCCTGCAGTCGCGCGCGACGCATCGCCACAGCCGAGACCGTCGGCACGCTCGCCTCGGCGTCTGCGACGATCTGTGGTCGAGCAGCCTCTCGCCGCTCCTGGAGATCCAGCTCCCATGCCAGCTCCCACGCGTCTTGACGGTCGTCGATCGCACGCAACGCTTCGAGCGCGTGGTGGCTCCATCGCTCGAAGCGCTGCCCGTCAGGCGTCTGGATCCACATCGCGAACTGGCCCTGCTGAGCCGCCGCATGAGCCTGCGCAAACATCGCATCTCGCGCCTCGTCGCGGGCCTTCTGCTCCTTGGCGATCCGGCGATCCTGAAACTTCTGGTCGACCTGTGTGAGGAAGATGAGTCCCAGCCACGTGTTCGTCCTCATGCAGACCTGCTCTCGTTTTCGTGCATCGACATGACGGTATTCAACCGCGTGAGAGGCGGAGGCGATGCGGGAATCGATGGATGACACGGCTGCCGCGAGTCCCATCTGCATCCCGGTTGGATCCATCACTGGATCACCCACATGGCCGAGGACGTCGAATCTCGGCTGGAAGCACTGCAGCGCACCTGAGCCGTCAGCTCAGCGGGACGTTTCCACGGGAGTCGTCCTCGGCAGGTCGTTCTCGGTCTGGCCCGAGCTGAGCATGAGGCTCACGCAGCCGGGGTATCTCTTCTCGTGGGAGAGGATAGAGTCGTTGTCCTCGATCCACTGAACGCGCCCCTCGTAGATCGTGCCGCGGTGCTCGAAGCGCACGGTGGGCGCGGTCTGCATCGCGGCGATGTCGCCGGCCTGGATCATGCCGTCTCCTCCTTGGTCGTGGTGGATGCGGGCGAGGCACCGGTGGGTGACTCGTGCAGCCAGATCGCCCGGTCAAGCGCCCGCACCTCGACCCCGAGCTCGCGAGCCACCTCGGTCAGCAGTTCCGTCGCGAGGGCGACCGAGATCTTCTGCCCGGTGACCCGCCCGAGGTAGCGGCGGATCATGACGTCGGGCTTCGTCAGGGATCCGACGCCGGCGTTCATCAGCAAGTACTGCCACGACAGCGGGCCGAGCCCCTTCGGCCTTCTCCACGCCCATTGCGCCTCGTCATCCTCCGCGCGCTCCCGCAGCTGCGCGGTGGTCGTGATCCCGATCGCCTCGAGGTTCGTCAGCGCCTCGTAGATCCCCTCGGCGCGCAGGCGCTTGGTCCTGGGCAGCTTCGAGTGGTTGCGGGTCACCTCGTCCGAGAACCCCGCTGGCCCGCCGGCGGCGTCGATCACGGCCAGGAGGTCCGGGCCCGAGTCCCGCTCAGGGTCCGCGCCGGCGGCGAGTCGGTGGTCGCGGTAGCGGCGCAGCACGCGGCGGACCGACGTGCTGCCCGCCCGCAGCGAGTGGGCGGAGTTCAGAGCGCACAGCGCCAGGGAGTCGCGCATCTCAACGGGCGCACCCCACGTGGCGGGGTCGCCGAGATCGGAACGCACGGCGCGGAGGACACGTTGGGTGGGATCGTCCGTCATGAGCGGATCGTACGAGACGGCACCCACGCCGTCGCGCGTTCGCGCTGACTTCTCAGCTCCGGCACGGCCGCAGACTCACGTACTGCTGCGCGTCGACCGCGTACATAGATGCCCGTGTTCGGGGCACGAGTAGCTCGCGCGAATCATAGAGAACTCGTGCAGGCGTTCTCGATGCTCCTCCCCCAGGAGGTCGACCACTTGGTCGAGCGGGGAGCCGTACTCGCACGCCGACGCGGGGAGGCTGTCAGGGTCGGTCATGGGTCGAGCGTCGGTCGGGTGGTGCATCCGGAGTTCCAGTCGAGGCCCACGAGTCCGCTCAGACGTCATCCCAATCCAGAGCACCCTCTTCAAGCGCCCACATGCGGAACCCGCCCTTCTTGAAGGGCAGGAAGTACTCCCCCGCGAGCAGGTCTTCAGCCAGTGCCTCGACCATCGAGAGGGTCAGTTGCTTCTCTCGGATGGCTTGGCACAGCAGGGATAGGGTCACCTCAACCGTCATCCCTTCCTCTTCACCGATGGCTCGCGGCGTCGAGTCGTCGAGGATCACGGTGTAGCCGTGCACGGAGCCGAGTGCGAGCACGCCGCACTCCCCGAGGTTCTGCCGACCGACAGCGAGCCTTTTCTCATACCTCGCGAACGCCGCGCTCTCGCTCAGGTCATCCAAGCGGTCGACCCGGATCCAGTCAGCATCGAGAACCAGCACCAACTCTGGGATCGTCGCGCGCTGCTCCTCCAGTTCCCTTCTCACGGAGAGTGGGATGACGACCTCGGCGTCGTTCTTCTGCGCGAGAAACTTCAGCACGCCAACCCAGCCGTTCGTCGCGAAGTGCCGCAGCGGCCCGGTGTCAAACACCCAGACCGTGCGGTCGCTCATGAGGTGAACCGCCAGATCTCGTTCTCGTCCCGCTGTGCCGGGCCCGGGAGCTCAGACTGATCCACCAGGTCCCAGAGGAGCTGCACAGCTCGTTCCGGGCTGATCTTCTGGTCGCGGACCAGGCGCAGCACCGCGCGCTGAAAGATGGCCGGCTGTGTGGTGCCCGCGAGCTCGTCATCCGCGAGGAACGCGTCGTACTCGATCATGTCCGTGCGGGTGGTGACGGTGCCCCGGACCTGAGCGGCCTCGGACGAGTCCACGATCTCGAGGTCCGACAGTCGCCGGGCGAGCGTCGACATGTCCACGCGGTACCGGCTCGCGAGGATCACCGCGGCCGCACGCACCCCAGAGCGCTCAGCAAGGCGCTTCCAGTCAGACGTGACCGATGCCGCCGGCAGGAGCAGTGCGCGGGCGAACGCGTCGAGCCGAGACTCGACGTCGCCTCGCCCCTCGCTCACCCGGTAGTCGACCGTGTACTGGTCGCCGACCAGGTAGTGGCCGAGCTCATGAGCGGCGGTGAGACGGCGACGGCCCAGCTTCATGCCGCTGTTGACGAGCGTGACCCCGCCCTGGCGCAGGAGGATCGTGCCGGCATCGGCGACGTCCTGGCCGAGGTCACGGCTCATCACCAAAAGTCCGAGCTCGGCGAAGCGGCGCGGCAGATCCAGCAGCGGAGCACCCGGCTCGACCCCGAGCTGCGACCGCACCTGCGCAGCCAGTTGCTCCGCGTCCTTCCGGGAGGACGGGACGGGCCAGTGACCCTCCGCTGAGGGCAGCGTGAGCGCACCGAGGCTCTGGACGAACTCCACCTCGTCGGCCAGATCTGCAAGCAGCGCGTCGATCGTCGTGTCCGCCGTGTCCAGGCCCTGCGAGGAGCGATGGGCGACAAGCGCCGGCGTCGGCTCCTCGAAGAAGACCGCCATCCGCACACTGAGAGCCTCAGCGATTTCCGAAAGCTCGAGCGCCGAGACCCGCCGCTGCCCGCTCTCGAGCTTGCTGATGACGGAGCGCTCGAGCGAGACGAGGTCAGCGAGCTCACTCTGGGAGAAGCCGCGCCGGATGCGCTGCTCCTGGATGCGCTCACCGAGCTGCTGCGGGGTGACGGTAGCCATGTGTGCGATTATGGCACAGCCGCTTGGAGTGCTGGTTATCAGCCCGTTGCGACAGTCTCAGAGAGCGGCAGCGCCGTGATCGGACTTCTCGGCGGCATCCGCCGCTCAGCCCTCGCCCGCCTCCGCCTCCGCTGCGACCATCGCCGCAGTCTCCGCGTAGCGCGCAGCGATGTACTCCTCGAGCGCCGAGAGCGCGACCCGCCACTGCTTCCGGCCGCCGACCTGGATCGCCCTCAGCTCCCCCGAGCGGACGATGGCCGGCCCACGCCCAGCGCTACATCTCCATCAAGCACACCTACGACCTGACCCTCTCCAGCGAGGCCGAGCGGAAGGCGCTGCAGGAGATGCTCGGCGGGACGACCGCGCCAGCCGGCCCCTTCCTCGACGTGAAGAAGGGCGTCGAGCACTACGACGCGATGGTGTGGATGAAGACCAAGGGCATCTCCACCGGCTGGAAGGTCTCCGGCGGCTACGAATACCGGCCCCTGAACGCGGTGAACCGCGACGCCATGGCGGCGTTCCTGTACCGCCTGGCCGGCTCCCCGAAGGTGTCCCTGCCGAAGGCGAGCCCGTTCCGGGACGTGAAGCCGGGCCAGGAGCACTACACCGCGATCATCTGGGCCTACCAGAAGGGCATCACCACCGGCTGGCCCGACGGCACCTTCCGACCCACCCAGTCGATCAAGCGCGACGCGATGGCGGCGTTCCTCTACCGCTTCGCCGGCGAGCCGAAGACCTCCGCAGCGTCGGGCTCATGCTTCCGGGACGTCTCGAGCAACCAGCAGTTCGCCAAGGAGATGTGCTGGATGAAGAACCAGGGCATCTCCACCGGCTGGTCCGACGGCACCTACCGCCCGCTCCAGTCCGTCAAGCGCGACGCGATGGCCGCGTTCTTGCACCGCTACGACGCGAAGTTCTGACCCGCACATGGATCAGCACAGCAGTCCCGCACTCGATCGAGTACGGGGCTGCTGTGCGCTGTGGGGCATCGACCGCACACCTGCTGCAGTCGGACGAGAGCAAGCTCCTACGTGGATGGCTGCGACGGGTCCGGCTCAACGCGGAGGCAGCGGTGGGGTGCGCGACCGCAGCGCCTCGTTGAGGTCCCGCGCGGCGGTGTCCTTCACGGGAGCGCCGGGCAGCAGCCGGCAGCCGATGCGTACCGCGCGTCCGCATTCCTGGCACTCCCAGGTCCGGTGCCCGCCATGCTGCGGCCCCACGGCGCAGGGACAACTGTGCCAGCCGACGAGGTGTCGGGTGGACCCGCACTGGCACGGCGGCAGAGGCTCCGCCCAGCCGTTCGGGCCGTGGACGAGCCAGGGGTCACGGGGTATCGGGGTCGAGATCGGGGCGGCCATGGGGTCAGGATCGCAGCGGGGTGCGACGGGTGGGGGTGGAGCAGGGCGCAGCCCTCAGCCGCGCCGCCACGCCCCGTCCATCACGCCCGGGTCCCCGAGATCGGCGAAGGTAGCCGCCGAGCGGGCCCAGTCCTCCGCGGCGACCGTCGCGGCGCGCGGGCTCGAGGCCTCCCGCTCGAAGAGTCGGCGAAGATACTCGTTGCGTGAGAGGCCCAGTGCCGCCGCGTCGGCGTCGATGCGTCGGATCGCCGCCTCGCTCAGTCCACGGATCAGGATGCTCACCGTGGTGACCGCCTCCTGATCGGACGCTATCCGATGTCCTCGGGCGCGTCGTCGGTCCGCATCCGGCGGGACTGGTACAGGTACGTCCCGATGAGGCGGATGAACTCGTCGGCGCGATCGTTCTCGCCGGTGAGCGCGCCGGTGAGCTTGCCGAACGCGCCCTCGTTGAGGACGGCAGCATCGGTCAGCGTCTCGCGGAGCTCCGGAGAAGCCATGAACTGGTCCAGCGCGTTGTGGTCGATCTGGTCTGCGATACGGGGGTCCTCCCCCGCCATACCAGCTGCCGCGACGACGAACCCTTCGATCTGCGGGTCCGCGAACTCCGAGCCGAAGAGCGCATTGATCCGGTCGACGATCTCCGATAGGAGGACCAACTGCGGATCCGGGCGCGATCCGCCGGTGCCGGGTTCCTTGTAGCCGCCCCCGAGCGTCGGAGTCTCTTCGTCGCCACCGAGCCCGATGTCAGCCTTGCCTCGGTCGATCTGCCGCACGCGTCGGAGCTCGAGACCGCTGACGTCGACATCCGGCTCGACTCCCTCCGAGGGCAGGACCCGCACCAGCTGGCGCAGGAACTCGGCGAGCTTCTCGAGGTCGGTGGTGCCGTAGTCGACGACCTGGGACATGAAGTCGTACAGCCGCACGTAGGAGCCGCAGTCCTTCTTGAAGGTGCGCAGCTCGTCCAGGGTCTGGCTGTCCTCCTCGCTCGCGGCCTCCTCCCACTGTGCGCAGTACTCCTCGAGGGCCGGGGTCACGGCCCTCGCGAGCCGTCCGCTGGACTCCTTCTCGGCCCACCACGCCTCGGCAAAGCGCTCGACGTCGGCCGGGGTGTAGATCCGCGTCTGGGCGAGCTTCGTGGCGAGCTTGTGGACGAGGTTCGGGTCCGTCGCCTTCTCGATGTGCGCCTCGGTGTAGTAGGTCAGGAACGCCTCGCGGATCTCCTCCGGCTCGTTGACGAAGTCCAGGACGAAGGTGCGCTCCTTCTTCTCCCCCGACGGGGCCCGGTAGGTGCGGTTCAGCCGCGACAGGGTCTGCACCGCGTGGACGTCGGGCAGCTTCTTGTCGACGTACATCGCGCACAGCAGCGGCTGGTCGAAGCCGGTCTGGAACTTGTCGGCGACGAGCATGAGCCGGTACTCGGGCCGGCGGAACTCGCGGGCGAGGTCGGAGCCGAGCCCAGGGTTCATCGACGCCTCGGTGACGTCCTCGAGGTGGTACTCGTCGTCGCTGAGCGACCCGCTGAAGGCGACGATGGACTTGTAGCCGTAGTTCCTCGAGTGCAGGTACTTGTCGACCTCGACCTTGTACCGCACGGCGGCCTGCCGGGAATCGGTGACGACCATGGCCTTCGCATGCCCGTCCAGCAGATGCGCGACGTTCGCGTGGAAGTGCTCGACGATGATCTCGACCTTCTGGCCGATGTTCGTCCGGTGCAGCTTCGCGAACCGCATGATCTTCCGGGTCGCGACCTTCTGGTCGACGAGCTGATCCTCATTGCCGCCGGTGATGCTGGTGACGATGCCGTCGTCGCTGTGCTGCTCGATCTCGAAGGCCGTCCTGTAGCTCTGGTAGCCGCGCAGGACGTCCAGGATGAAGTCCTCCTCGATCGCCTGCCGCATCGTGTAGACGTCGAAGGCCACGGGCAGCCCGTCATCTTTCGCGCGGCCGAAGAGCTCCTTGGTCTTGTGCTTCGGCGTCGCCGTGAACGCGAGCAGCGAGACGTTGCGGGCCCCGGCCCGCGCGGCCGTCTCGGCGGCGATCGTCCTCTCCCGGGCGACGTCCGCTTCGACGAGGTCGTTGACGATGTCCTGGCTGTCCAGGTCGTCCTCGTCGGTGACCTCGCCGCCGTCGGTGAGGACCTTCTTCAGCTCCGCCGCGCTCTTACCCGACTGGGAGGTGTGCGCCTCGTCGATGATGACCGCGAAGTTCCTGTCCCCGAGGGTCGTCTCGAGCAGACCCTTGACGTGCGGGAAGGTCTGGAGGGTGACCACGATGATCAGCGCGGAGCCGGTGAGCGCGTCCAGCAGCGCCCGGGACTTCGAACCGCCGGAGCTGCGCACCGCGGCGGAGTCGATGACGGCGACCGTGCCCTTGGTGCCGTCGACCTGCTCGACGGCCTGCTGCAGCTGAGCGTCCAGCACCTTCCGGTCCGAGACGATGAGGACCTTGTCGAAGACCTTCTCGTTGCGCACATCGTGGAGGCGGGCGAGCCGGTGCGCTGTCCACGCGATGGTGTTCGTCTTCCCGGAGCCGGCGGAGTGCTCGATGAGGTATCGCTGGCCGGGCCCGTCCTCGGCGATCGAGTCGACGAGCTTCGTGACCGCCCGCCACTGGTGGTAGCGAGGGAACATCAGCGCCGTGGAGCGCTTGATCTTCCGCGTCGCCGGATCCTCGGACGTCTCCTGCTTGAGGAACATCTGCGATCCGAGGATCGCGAGCCACGCGTCCCGCTGCAGGACCTCCTCCCACAGGTACGAGGTCGCCGAGCCATCGGGGTTCGCGGGGTTGCCGGACGCGCCCGTGTCCGCGTGGCCGCGGTTGAAGGGCAGGAAGTAGGTCTTCTCCCCCGCGAGCTTCGTCGTCATGTGGACCTGGCCGTTGTCGACCGCGAAGTGCACGAGCGCCCGGTTGCCGAAACCCAGCAGCGGCTGCCCAGCCGGGTCACGGTCCTTCCGGTACTGCGTGATCGCAGCACGGACCTCCTGCTTGAAGAAGGACTTCAGCTCGCAGGTCGCGACCGGGATCCCGTTGACGAAGAACACCAGGTCGATGGAGCGGTTGTCGCCGCGCTTCGGCGAGAAGTGCACCTGGCGCACGACCCGGAGCCGCACCTTCTCGTAGTTCGCGGTGACCTCACGATTCAGCGTGGTCGCCGGCTTGAACTGGCACATGCGCAGGTTCGCCGTCGCACCCCGGGTGTGGGAGAACTTCCGACGCAGTACGTTCAGCGTCCCCCCGCCAGAGAGCATCGGGGTGTCCAGCCAGGAGACGAGCGCATCCAGCAGCGCCTCGCGGTCGGCCTGCTCGGCCCCGGTGCCGACGCGGACGACCTTCGCGTACTCCTCGGGCTGGGTCTCGGACAGCCACCAGTGGACGTCCTCGGGCCACAACGCCCGCTGCACGTCGTAGCCCTCGTCGGTGGCGCTGTACTCCCAGCCATGCGCGGCGAGATGCTCGGCGATGTCCGTCTCGAAGACCGATTCGCGGGTCCCATCGATCCCAGCCATAACTCAGCTCGCCTTCCTCGCCGAGCGCACGTCAATCTGTCCGGTCACCGCGGCCGTGATCAGGGCCGAGCGTCGCTCTTTCGCGAGTGAGATGTGTTGTTCCGCCTTGGCAATGAGGGCTTCAAGTTGCTCATTCCTCTCGCGATACTCCGCAGTGAACCACTCCTGGTGTTCAGGCGATGAAATACTTAGAGGTACCCGGGCGAAGGTTCCCCAATTACGAAAGTCAACGCTTCGTTGCCTTGTATTGGGAGCCTGACTCGCCAGGAAACCCGAAGTCCCCAGATATCTGAGGAGCATTGATAGATATTCCGCGTCGTCCGAGTATCGAGGCCGACATACATGATACACAGGAGAGCACTGTCCATTACTGTCCGAGACGCCGACAGCGCCTGCAAATCCATCGAGGGCATGAAAAACAATATCCCCTTCGTGAACACCTTGAAACCCCGCCTCTGCCGCTGACAAAGTATAACCCTCGGCGCGACGGTTTTCACGCAACGTAACTACGCCATCTCGGTACGCTGTCACGACTCCGGCACCACGAGCCACAGGTCGATCGAGCCGAACGAGGGCTTGCCGGACAGTTACAAGCCTCCGACCTTCACAACCTTGGAACTCAGCATCGAGCAGTGCTCTGTCGCGCTCTCGAAACAGCTCGATGAGCTCCTCCTGCTTCGCCACGAGCGCGTCGATCTGGGCCGTCTCTCGGTCCAGGTAGTCGGCGATGGCGCGCTGCTCATCGAGGGGAGGAAGTGGGACCGAAGTCGAAGCGAACGCAGAAGACGAAAGCTCGAGAAAAGTCGTGCCCTGCCCGCGCGCGATGAGCTCGGAACGGGCCGCGACGAGAGCTTTAGCGATGTAACGCGGTTCAATCCCGTCCCACACTGCAACGGCTCTGCACCCTTGATTAAATGCGGAGGTCGCAGCGACTCTTCCGACATGGCCAATGGGGGCGCGCGTCGACACGAGAACACTCCCTGCTGGAGCAAGCCCGGCCCCATTCCCCCCCTTCACCGAAAGGGAGCGGTCGGTCGATGAGATCAATGCACCATCGGCACCGTTAAGGTCTGGCGGAGTCACGAAAGGAAGGTCGCCATTCCAGTTCTCCGGATCTGAAGTCGGAGTCCCTCCGTTCAGGACCTGTCCTACGCGTCTGATGGGCGCTGCCTGCCAGCCGTTCGGGAGGGCCGAGTAGCTGAACCACATCGTCGTCATGCCTCCACTTCCCGCAGCAGCCCCATAATCTCGCCGACGACGCGTTCGAGATCCGCGTCGATCTCTTCGAGCGGCCTGGGCGGGATGTACTCGTAGAAGTGGCGGGTGAAGGGGATCTCGTACCCGGTCTTGGTCTTGTCCCAGTCGATCCACGCGTCGGCGATATGGGGCTTCACTTCGGCGTCGAAGTAGGCTTCGACGGTCTCGCGCAGCGCCTCGTGGGTCTTCGGGTGTTCGCCCCAGCCGAAGGGAACGTTCTCGGTATCGCGTAGGGCCGGGTCAGGTTCGACGTCGCCCTTGTACTTGCCGGACTGAACGCGGCAGTAGTCGGCCTGGTCGTCGTGGACGCCGATGACCTGCAGCAGGGTCTTTCGGATCGCGGGCTTCAAGAGCGGGCCGTGCTCGCCGAGATGCTGGCCGAGCGCCTTGTCGAACTCCTCGCGGTTCAGGTACGCCGTGTCGCCGAAGGCCTCAAGGGATGCCGCAAGACCGTCGACCTGGCTGAGCTTCTTGTGCTCGGCAACGGCGGCGATCACCTCAGACGTGCACTCGAACCGCAGCTGGAGCGGCCGCTCCACGGTCACGGTCCAGTACGCGAAGTCGCGGTTGCCGAAGGTCTTCACCGGCACCTGGATCTCGGCGTCCTCGCCCTGCTGGCCGCCGAACGCGGCGACGATCGCGTCGCGGCTCGAGTCGGAGATCTCCATGCGCTTGGAGCCGATGGACTTCCGCAGCTTCGTGCCGAGCTTCGACGCGTCGATGAGCTGGACCGTGCCCTTGCGCTCCTCCGGCTTCGCGTTCGAGAGGACCCACAGGTAGGTCGCAATGCCGGTGTTGTAGAACATGTCGTTCGGGAGCGCGACGATCGCTTCGACGAGGTCGTTCTCGAGCATGTGCCCGCGGATCTCGGACGGGCCCGAGCCGGCCCCGCCGTTGAACAGCGGCGAGCCGTTGAGGACGATGCCGGCCTTGCCGCCGCGGCCGTTCTCGTCGACGGGCCGCATCTTCGAGGCGACGTGGAGCAGGAACAGCATCGCCGCGTCCCCGACGGCCGGGAGGCCGGGCGCGAACCTGCCCTGACCGCCCCGGGCGTGCTCGTTCTTCACCTCCGACTCGACGGCCTTCCAGTCGGTGCCGAACGGCGGGTTCGAGAGCACGTAGTCGAACTGCCGGTCCTCGAACCGGTCGACGACGAGGGTGTCCCCGCGACGGACGTTGCTCGGGTCCTGCCCCTTGATCAGCAGGTCCGCCTTGCAGATCGCGTAGGTGCGCGGGTTGATCTCCTGACCGTACAGCGCCGTCGACGCATCCGGGTTCAGCTCGTGCAGGTGCTCGTCGGCGACGGTGAGCATCCCGCCGGTGCCGACCGTGGGGTCGTAGATGGAGCGCACCGTGCCGCGATCCCGCAGCGCCTCGGTGTCCTCCGCGTAGACCAGGTCGACCAGCAGGCGGACAACGTCGCGAGGGGTGTAGAACTGGCCGGCACCGTCATTCGCCGACTCCGCGAAGCGATAGATCAGGTTCTCAAACAGGTCCCCCATGTCCGCGTTCGAGACCGCCTCCGGGGAGAGGTCGATCTTCTCGAAGTGGCGCGTGACCTGCGCGAGGCGACCCCGGGCGTCCAGCGTGCGGAGGACGTTCTCGAAGTCGAAGGACTGGAAGACGTCGAGGTTCGCCGAGAACCCGCCCACGTAGTCGATGAGGTTTTCGGCGAGGTTGTCCGGATCCTGCAGCGCGCGGGTCAGCGTGTAGTCGCTCGTCGTCCAGAACGAGAGTCCCGCGCTGTCGGCGCTGCGGGTGCGGATCTTGAGGTGGGTCCGGCGCTGCTGCTCCCCCTCGTAGGTGGCGACGACGTCGCTCATGACCTCGCGGTGCGGCTCCATCACACACTCGAGCCGGCGCAGCACGGTAAAAGGCAGGACGACGGAGCCGTACTCGGCCTCGGCATAGGGGCCGCGAAGCGTGTCGGCGACGCTCCACACGAAGTTGGACAGGGCTGACACGGCTGGTGATGCTCCTCGTCGATGCAGGATCGGATCTGACATCGATCCTAAGTGCCGGTCCCGACATAATTCCGATGGTCTCGACACTCAGAGACGAGCGCAGCCGTCACGCTCCGGGACGCCGTGCGCCGAGGATGCCGCTCCCTGAGGATCTTGCGTATAGGTCTGCGGATAGTCTGCCGATCCGAGGGCATAGCAAAGGGCCCCTCACCAGCATTTGTGCTGGTGAGGGGCCCTACTCGTAGCGGGGATAGGATTTGAACCTATGACCTCCGGGTTATGAGCCCGGCGAGCTACCGAACTGCTCCACCCCGCGGCGACGTCCTCCACTGTAGGGGATACGGCGTCGGCCCGTCCAGGCGGGAGGGCGTGAACGTGGGACAGCCCACGTTCACGCCCCGTTCCACTGCTGGTCACGGAGGGCCGGGCCCCAAGGCCAGCGTCCAGCAGTCAGGGGAATCGATCCCTGACCGCTGGACACCATGTCCCGGGGTCAGCCGCCGGCGCCCTCGAGTTCCTGGTTCGCTGCGATCGCCCTCTGCAGGGCATCGGCGACCCGGTCCTGGGCCTCGCCGTAGGCGGTCCAGTCACCTTCCGCCATCGCCGCCTCGGAGTCCTTGACGGCCTGGTCCATGTCGGCCAGGGCGCGGTCCAGCCGCTCCTGCGGGGTCCCGTCACCGGGGGCTGCCGGGGCCGGCGCCTCGGTCGTGGGATCGGCCGGAGCATCCGTTGCCGGGGCGTCCGTGGGCTGATCGGCAGGGGCGTCGCCGGGGGTCTCGACCTCGCCCTCACCGGTCTCGGTGTCGGCGGTGCCCTTGGCGCCGTCGGGGTCGGTGACCGCAGCATCACCGGCATCGGCACCGGAGTCGCCGCCGAACACCAGGTCCAGCGCCTCGTTCAGCGTGGGCGCGAACCCGATCTTCTCGCCGAAGGAGACCAGCACCATCTGCAGCAGCGGGTACTGGGTGCCACCACCGGAGGCCGAGGACTGCAGGTACACGGGCTGCACGTAGAGCAGGCCGCCACCGACGGGCAGGGTCAGGAGGTTTCCGTTGATGACCTCGGAGTTGCCGGACTTCAGCAGGTTCAGCGCCTGGGACACGTTCGGCTCGGCGTTAAAGGTGGCCTGCACCTGACCGGGTCCGTTGACCGGGTTGGTGGCCGGGAGCACCAGCAGCGTCATGTCACCGAAGGTCTCCGCGGGGTTGCCCTCCAGGCTGCCCGTCTCGGAGTCCACGGCCAGGAACCCGGTGAGCACGTTCTGCCCCTGGGCCGGGATGTAGCTGGAGGACAGCGTGAAGCGCGGATCATCCATCCCGGGCACCTGCATGGTGAGGTACATGGGCGGCTGCGGCGCCTGCTGACCCGCGGATCCATCCGGGTTCTGGGGGGCCGGCTGGGTGGGATCCGGGGGGATCTGCCAGAAGTCCTGCTGACCGAAGAAGTCATCCGCATCAGTGACGTGGTACGTGGCCAGCAGTTCGCGCTGCGCCTTGAAGTAGTCCGCGGGGTAGCGCAGGTGGCTCATCAGCTCGCCGCTGATCTCCGTCGCGGGCTGCAGGGCCTCGGGGAACACCTCGCCCCACGCCTTGAGGATCGGATCCTCCGTGTCCCAGGCGTACAGGGTCACCGATCCGTCGAAGGCGGAGACGGTGGCCTTGACGCCGTTGCGCATGTAGTTGGCCTGCCGCACCCGATTGCCAGCCGTCTCCCCCGGTGTGGTCTGGGAGTCGTTGATGGCGTCGTCCAGATTGACGCTGCGGGAGTACGGGTAGTGGGTGGTGGTGGTGTAGCCGTCGACCACCCACACCAGCTCACCGTCGACGACCGCCGGGTACATCTGCGAGTCCAGCGACAGGAACGGTGCCACCTCCCGCACCCGCTGCTGCGGGTCGCGGTCGTAGAGGATCTGCGACTCGGGGTTGACGTAGTCGGAGATGACGATGTTGGGGTCGCGGAACTTGATGGCGTACAGCAGGCGGTTGAAGAAGGTGCCCACCGACGGGCCGCCATCACCCTGGTAGGTGTTGTTCACCTGGGTGCCGCCGTCCTCTTCCCCGGTTCCGAGCTGGTAGTCGAACTCCTCGGGCTCGGCACCCTCGGGGGCGCCGACGATCGAGTAGTCCGGGGAGTGGCGGCCGAAGTACACCCGCTCCTCGTACTCGCCCAGGGCGCCCTCACCGGGCACGCCGGACTGCAGGAAGCTGGGCTCACCGTCGGCGTTGCGGCGGTTGCCGTAGGCGGCGGCGGTGCCGTAACCATGGGTGTAGATGATGTGCTGGTCCACCCAGGAGCGGCTGTCCAGCTCGAACTGGTCCGGGCGCAGCTCGCGCACACCGATCACGGTGTCCTGCAGCGCGCCGTCGATCTCGTAGCGGTCCACGCTGAGCACCTCGTCGAAGCCCCAGTAGCGACGGTTGGCCTCGCGCTGCTCGAAGGTCTTGGAGACGATGTTGGGGTCCATCAGGCGGATCTGCGCGGTGGTCTCGGCGTCCTCGCGCAGTGCACCCGGGGAGGCGTCGGTGCTGGCGGCGTAGGAGACCTCGCGAACGCCGTCGATGGCGAACGCGGCACGGGTGGCGTCGATGCTGCGCTGGATGTAGGGCTGCTCGAGGGCACGCTCATTGGGGTTGACCTGGAACTGCTGGATCGCCCAGGGGTAGAGGTTGCCCACCACCAGGGTGGACAGCACCATCAGGCCGGCACCGATGGCAGGGATCCGCCAGTCGGCGCGCACGATCCACACGATGAACAGCGACGCGACGATCACTGCGGCGATCGCCAGGATGGTCTGCGCCGGCAGGATCGCCTTGACGTCGGTGTAGGAGGCGCCGTCGAAGCGACCGTGCGCAGTGGTCAGCAGGTCGTAGCGGTGGAACCAGTGCCCCAGGCCCAGCAGCAGAACGTACACGGTGGCCAGCACACCGAGATGACGACGGGCCGACTTGGTGACCTCGAGCCCGCTCTCCTGCCCCCAGGCGACACCGCCGTACAGGAAGTGGCCCACCACGGCGCCCACGATGGCGACCAGGCACACGAACTGCCCGAAGGCGATGATCAGGTCGATCAGCGGCAGGGTGAACACGTAGAACGAGATGTCGTTGCCGAACACCGGATCGGTCTCACCGAAGGGCTGCGGGTGCAGGAACAGCTGCACGTCCTGCCAGCGCCGTGAGGCGGCCAGGCCCCCGAAGGCACCGATGATCAGGGGCGCCACGATGGTCAGGCCGCGACGCAACGGGTCCACCGCGGAGCGGAACTGCTCCAGGGCCTCCTGTTCACGCGTGACCGGCGGGTACACGGGGCGCTTCGTGTAGGCGATGCGCAGGCTCAGGTACAGCGGGATCGCGAACAGCACAAAGCCGATCACGAACAGGATCGCTTCGGTGATCCAGCGGGTCAGCAGCACGTCCGTACGGCCGAGCTGATCGAACCACAGATAGGTGGTCCACACCTCGGAGGCGATGATCAGCGCCACCACCAGCGCACCGAGCACCAGCGCGGTGATGCTCAACGGGTTCAGCCGGGGGCGGGACCCACCACCGGCCGCAGGCGCTGGGCGGGGGCGCGGGGACGGGTTGTCACCGAAGGGGACGGAGAAGCTCACAGAAGACCTCGTGTCGATCTCGGGTCCGGCGCCACCGCCACGAAGGAGGGGCACGGGGTCCGGGTACAGTGTGGTGCCCCCGTTGACGACGGCGGCCCGGCCATTCTGTCAGGTGAACCTGTAAGGGGACCTCTCAATCTGATGACGAAAACATCGCCCGACCCCCTCGACGCACCCACCGCTGCCCTGGCCGCCGCGGTGCTGGAGATCGCCCGCCACGTGGGCGACGACGCCATGGCCGCCCCACGCTGGTTCGCCCTGGCCAACAGCGCCCGTTTGCTGGCCGAGCAGCCCGGCCTGGCAGCCCTGCTGGGCGAGGAGTCCTCAACCATCATGGCTGCCGATGAGCTGCAGCTGATCTCCATCGAGCTGGATCACCACGAACCCGGCTCCGCGGCATCGGCCGATCACACCGACCCCTTGCAGGCCCTCACCGCAGTCGAATGGCCGGACATGGCCAACGGCGCCGTTCTCGCCTGCGACCTCGCCCCTGAGCAGTGGATGGTACGAGCCCAGGACACCGACCCCACGGCCATCGACGCCGCTCAGGGCGAAGAGGCTCTCGGTGCGCTCCGGGTCGTGGTGGGTGCGCTGGAGGACGGGACCACCTGGTCGGCCCTGCGGCGGGCCGGGGAGCAGCAGTACACCCTCGGTGCCGCACTCCTCCCCGACCTCACCGCTGCCCTGCTGGAGAGCCTCCAACCGCCCCAGTGACGCAGCTGGCTCAGGGCGTTCCTACCAGGGCGCGCTCGGCTGCCTCGCCATCGGCGTCGACGTCGCCGACCAGACTGTCGGTGTCGTAGCCGCCCTCGTCCTGGCCGGTGGGCGCGGGCTTGATCTCCCCGGTGTCGTAGTCGAGGTCCGGCACGTCGGCGAGCTTGGGTGCCTTGGCGGGCTTGGTGAACGCGGAGGTGCCGAACGTGAGGTCGTGCCCGATCGTCTCGGCGTTCAGGGTGAGAGAGAAGAAGGGCTTGCCGTCGTCGTCGGTCCATTCGGTGCTGCCCAGGCGGCCGGTGGCCACCAGCGGCTGCCCCTTCTTCACCGAGGCCAGCACGTTGCGGGCCAATGCGCGGCGGGCGTAGACGTTCACGAACTCGGTCTTGCGATCGTTGTAGTCGTTGATGTCCTGGTCGTAGTATCGGGAGTTCACGGCGATGCGCACCATCACGCTGATGTCGCCGTTGGGGTACTGGGTCTCGCGGGGGTCACCGGTGGCGTTGCCGATCACGGTGGTACGGATGTCCTTCATGGTGGTGTCCTTCCTCGGTGCGGGGACTGTCCCCTCGCCGGCTCCGTGCCGACCACCTCAGACTTCCCGCCTCAAATGCGGCGCACCATCGACCGTCGCGGATTGGGGACGAACCCTCGATGGGGAGGAACCTCGCTGTGCGCGCCCCGCTGGCGTGCCCGCCTCATCGTTGCACCGTGACCGCCGGCGTACCTGTGGCGACGTGCTCACCTGTCGCAGAACGCCGACGACCGGCCCCCTTGTCGGGGACCGGCCGTCGTTCGTGGATCGCGGGGCGATCAGGCCTTCGGAACCACCAGGCCCGAGGCGTTGCTGCGTGCGTTCTCGAAGCGCGCCTGGACATCGGCCCAGTTCACGATCTTCCAGATCGCCTCGACGTAGTCCGCCTTGACGTTCTGGTAGTCCAGGTAGAAGGCGTGCTCCCACATGTCCAGCTGGAACAGCGGGATCGTGGCGACGGGGACACCGTTCTGCTGGTCGTAGAACTGCTCGATGACGAGGTTGCCACCGACCGGCTCGCACGCGAGCACGGCCCAGCCGGAGCCCTGGATGCCCAGCGCTGCGGCAGTGAAGTGCTTGCGGAAGGCGTCGAAGGAGCCGAAGTACTCGTCGATCGCGGAGGCGAGCTCACCGGTGGGCTTGTCGCCGCCCTCCGGGGAGAGGTTCTTCCAGAAGATCGAGTGGTTGGTGTGGCCGCCCAGGTTGAAGGCGAGATCCTTCGAGAGCTGGTTGACGTTGCCGAACTCGCCGGACTCGCGGGCCGCGGCCAGCTTCTCCAGGGCAGTGTTGGCGCCCTTGACGTAGGTGGCGTGATGCTTGGAGTGGTGAAGCTCCATGATCTTGCCGGAGATGGAGGGGGCCAGTGCCCCGTAGTCGTAGTCGAGATCCGGAAGCGTGTACTCCGCCATGTCGTCCATCCTCTCTGTTGGTCGTTCCGAGCCCGAGGGGGCCCGGTGCCCTTCCATCCTGCCACGATCACCCCGGGCATGGTGAGGGGCACCTGAACGGGCCGACCGGGCGTTCAGGTGGACAGGTCGATGTCGTCCCATCCCTGATGCGGGATCAGCGGCACCTGCAGCATCCACTCCAGGGCCCGGCGGCGCTCGAGGTGGACGTACGCCTCGACCGGGCCCGGGGAAGGCCTGCCCTGCAGGTGTGTCTCCGTGTGCCCCCAGGTCAGGACGTAGTGCAGGTCCAGCTGGGCTGCGATGTCCGCGAGTCCGCGTGGCTCGAGGGCGGTTCGCGAGCGCCGGTGCGGGGCCGTCTCTGCGGTGCGCAGTTCGGGCAGCAGGGCAGCGAGCTGGTCACCGCAGTAGCTAGCAGGGTCGAGATCCTCCACCAGCCCCAAGGTCCAGGCCAGGGCCCACGTGGCTTCGACGCAGACCTGCTCGGACGGGTCGATCCCGGCCGCCCCGGCGAGGCGTGCGGACTCCGACGGGGTGATGCAGTCGATGAGGTCATTGTCTGCGAGCCAGGCGCGTCCCACCTCCGGTGGCATCCGCATCGCGAGCCCGAGTCGCACGTTCAGCACCAGCAGTCGCTCGATGATCTCCTCGTGGGATCGCACAGCCAGGGGCTCTGCGCCGACGAGAGGCAGGTGCGGCGGTGGCATAGGGAATCCGAGCTCTCTCGCCACGGCGAGCGACCTCACGCGCAGCTGCTGCGGATCGGTCAAGGGGTCTCCTCCGTCATTGGATCTGCGGTCCCCTCATCGTGCCGGGTCGAGCCGCTCCCGTGGGAGACCCTCGGGGATCGCGTTCTGCGACGTGCTCCGAGTGTCCCACCCACGGTCCACAATGGGGCGGTGGCACCACGGGAGCAAGCAGCAAAGGGGCCGGCGTCCAGTGCGCTGGATCTGTTCAGCGCGCCCACGTCCCGCTGGTTCCGCGAGGCCTTCGGCTCCCCCACCCCCGCGCAGGAGGGCGCCTGGCGGGCCGTGTCGGCCGGGCAGGACACGCTGGTGGTGGCGCCGACGGGCTCCGGCAAGACCCTCGCCGCGTTCCTGGCCGCCATCGACCACCTCGCCTTCGGCCGAGGGGATGACGCAGACGATGCGCCCGGCACGAGCGTCCTGTACATCTCCCCCCTCAAGGCTCTGGGCGTGGACGTGGAGCGGAACCTCACCTCCCCGCTGATCGGCACCATGCGAGCCGCGGAGGTGCTGGGACATCCGCACCGCGGGATCGAGGTGGGGGTGCGCACCGGTGACACGCCGCCAGCCGAGCGCCGGCGCCTCATCTCCCACCCCCCGGACGTGCTGATCACCACCCCGGAATCGCTGTTCCTGATGCTGTCCTCCCAGGCCAGGGAGACCCTGCGCTCGGTGCGCACGGTGATCGTGGACGAGGTGCATGCCGTGGCCGGCACCAAGCGCGGCGTGCACCTGGCGCTGTCCCTGGCCAGGTTGGACGCGCTCGCCGCGCACCCCGTGCAGCGGATCGGGCTGTCGGCCACGGTGGAGCCGGCCGATGAAGTCGCTGCATTCCTGGCCGGGCACGGCCGGCCCCGGGAGGTGGCGGTGGTGCGCCCGCCCTCCCAGAAGCGCTGGGACCTCTCGGTGCAGCTGCCCGTCCCGGATCTCACGGCGATCGAGCCGCCGGCCGATGCGGTGGACGAGGACGACGTCTCCGGCACCATCTGGCCGCACGTGGAGCGGGCGGTGCTGGAGGAAGTGCTGGCACACCGCTCCACCATCGTGTTCACCAACTCCCGGCGACAGGCCGAGCGGCTCACCAGCAAGCTCAACCTGCTGCACCGCCGCCGCACAGCGCGGAATGCGGACGGCGAGGGCCGTGGAGAGGGCGAGTACGCGGAGCCCGGGACCGACGGCGCGGAGCTGGAGGACGTGGCGCGAGCCCACCACGGCTCCATGTCCAAGGAGCATCGCAAGCAGATCGAGGAGCAGCTCAAGGCCGGCACACTGCGCTGCGTGGTGGCCACCAGCTCCCTGGAGCTGGGGATCGACATGGGGGCGGTGGACCTGGTGATCCAGGTGGAGACCCCGTTCTCCGTCTCCTCCACCCTGCAGCGCATCGGCCGGGCCGGGCACGACGTCGGTGCCGTCTCCCACGGCATCGTCCACCCTCTGCACGCTGCGGACGTGGTGCGCGCCGCCGTCACCGTCGGCGAAGCCGTCGCCGGCCGGATCGAGCCGCTGACCGTGCCCCGCAACGCCCTGGACGTGCTGGCCCAGCACACCGTTTCCGCCGCGGTGGAGGACGACCTCGATGTCGAGGAGTGGTTCGACCTGGTGCGCACCGCGCACCCGTACGCGAACCTACCGCGCTCCGCCTTCGACCAGACCATCGACCTGCTGGCCGGCCGCTACCCCTCCACCGCCTTCTCCGAGCTGCGGCCGCGGCTGGTCCACGACCGCGAAGCCGGCACCCTCGCCGCCCGACCCGGCGCCCAGCGCCTGGTGGTCACCAGCGGCGGCACAATCCCCGACCGCGGCCTGTTCCCGGTGTACATCGTGGCCGGGGACGACGACACCCAGGCCCGGCGGGTCGGTGAGCTGGACGAGGAGATGGTGTACGAGTCCCGCCGCGGGGACGTGATCACCCTGGGCACCTCCTCCTGGCGGATCGAGGAGATCACCCACGACCGCGTCAGCGTCTCCCCCGCCTTCGGGCTGGCCGGTCGTATCCCCTTCTGGCACGGCGACGGGGTGGGCAGGCCACCGTCGCTCGGACGAGCTGTCGCCGGTTTCCAGTCCGAGATCTCCCGCCTGGAGGAGCCCGCCGCCCGCGAGCGGCTCGCCGCACTCGGTCTGGACGAGAACGCCTCCGGCACCGTGATCTCCCACCTGGCCGAGCAGCGGGAAGCCACAGGTTCCGTACCCGGCCCCCAGCACCTGGTGGTGGAGAGGTTCCTGGACGAGCTCGGCGACTGGCGGGTGGTGCTGCACTGTGCGCTGGGGCAGCGGATCAACGCGCCCTGGGCACTCGCGGTCGGTGCCCGCGTCGAGGAGCGGTACGGCCTGGAGGGGCAGGTGATGGCGGCCGATGACGGGATCGTGCTGCGCATCCCCCACGGCGAGGAACCTCCGGGAGCGGACCTGTTCGTGTTCACCGCGGAGGAGATCGACGAGGAGGTGCGGCGCCTGGTGGGCAGCTCGGCGCTGTTCGCCTCGCGGTTCAGGGAGTGCGCGGCGCGAGCCCTGCTGCTGCCGAGGCGGGACCCGCGTTCCCGGGCACCGCTGTGGCAGCAGCGCCAACGGGCAGCGCACCTGCTGGACGTGGCCCGGCCCTACCCGCAGTTCCCGATCATGCTGGAGGCGGCCCGGGAGTGCCTGCAGGACGTGTACGACCTGCCCGCCCTGGTGGAACTGATGGGGCAGGTGGCCTCCCGCCGTGTGCAGGTGCAGGAGGTGGAGACCACCGCCCCCTCCCCCTTTGCCCGCTCGCTGCTGTTCGGGTACCTCGCGCAGTTCATCTACGACACCGATGCGCCGCTGGCCGAGCGACGCACCGCGGCCCTGACCCTGGACCAGTCACTGCTGGCGGAGCTGCTGGGCACTGTGAGCCTGCGTGAGCTGCTGGATGCGGGCGTGATCGAGGAGGTCACGCGGCGCCTGCAGGGCCTGACCGAGGAACGGGCCCTGCGCGGCGCCGAGGACCTTGCCGACGCCCTGCGGCGCCTGGGCCCGCTCACCGCCCAGGAGATAGGCGAGCGTGCCGCGCCCGGGGTGGACCCTGCCGGTGCGATCACGGAACTGCTTCAGGCCCGGCGCGCGATCGAGGTGCGCATCGCCGGTGCCACCCGCTTCGCCGCCGCGGAGGATGCTGGGCTGCTGCGCGACGCTCTCGGTGTGGCCCTGCCGCCCGGGATCGCGGAGGCGCACCTGGCCCCGGTCGCCCGGGCCGTCGAGGAGCTGCTGTCGAGGTGGGCACGTTCCCGGGGCCCCTTCGATGCCCAGCGGGTGGTGGACTCCTGGGGCCTCGCCCCCGGGGTCGCCCGATCCGCATTGGAGTCGCTGACAGCCGAGCGGGTGCTGAACCAGGGCGAGTTCACTCCGGGCCGCGAGGGCACCGAGTGGGTGGAGGCCGACGTGCTGCGGCGCATCCGTCGGGCCAGCCTCGCCGCCTCCCGCCGGGAGATCGAACCGGTGGGCCCGGAGGTGTACGCCCGGTTCCTCGGTGACTGGCAGCACCTTTCAGCACGCAAGGCCGACGGCACACGGGAGCGCGCCGCGTGGTCAGGGGCCGACGGGGTGCTGTCGGTGATCGACCAGCTCACCGGGGTGTCGCTGCCGCTGTCCACCTGGGAGGCCCAGGTGCTGCCGGCGAGGCTTCCGGACTACTCCCCTGCCACGCTGGACGGATTGTTCGCCGCCGGTGAGCTCTCCTGGACCGGCCACGGCCGCCTCGGCTCCGACGACGGCTGGGTGCGTCTGCACCTGGCCGATGCCCTGCCGCTCGGGGTGGATGCCGAGGAGGTGGAGCAGGCCGCCGATGCTCTCGAGCCGGGATCGGTGCCGGCCCGGATCCTTGACCTGCTGCGCTCGTCCCCGGGTGCTCTGCGGCACGGGGAGATCCTGCGGTCCCTCGCCGATGACGGTGACGCCGTGGGCCCGGCCGATCTCACGGCGGCGCTGTGGGACCTGGCATTCGCCACGCTCATCACCAACGACTCCTTCGCCGTGCTGCGCACCCACGCGCTGGGCGCGGCACCTCGCTCCGGTGCACGCCGTGCAGGTCGTTCTCGGCCGGCCTCGCGTCGGGGGGCGGCCCGGCTGTCGGCGGCGATGATGCGCACCGGCACCAGTTCCCCGTCCGAGCTGGCCGAGGTGACGGGGCCGGCCGGCACCGGACGCTGGTCCGCAGTCCGGGTGGCGCAGGTGGATGCGTCAGCGCGCGCGGCGGCGATCGCCACGCTGCTGCTGGACCGCCACGGTGTGGTCACCCGCGGGGCGATGGACGTCGAAGCGATCCCCGGATCGTTCGCGGCGGTGTACCGGGTGCTGTCGGCACTGGAGGAGAACGGGTCCTGCCGTCGCGGCTACTTCGTGGACGGGCTGGGGGCCTCACAGTTCGCACCGTCGGAGGCGGTGGACCTGCTGCGGGACCGCGACCGGGAACGCGAGGCACGTTCCCGCGGGAACGTCTCGGGGCAGCACCCGGGTAGCGGTGAGCAGGGCGGCCCGGCAGGCCGGCTCGGACATGGCGGCGCCGCTGATCCCTCTTCCTTCACGGTGCTGGCCGCCACTGATCCCGCGAACCCCTATGGCGCAGCCCTGCCCTGGCCCGCGCTGCCCATCGAACCGCCCGACGGCGTGACCGTGCGGCCGGCCCGCCGTGCCGGCGCGATCGTGGTGCTGCACGACGGTGCCGTGGCGGCCTTCGTGGACAAGGGAGGCAAGCACCTGCTGTGGTGGGCAGATGAGCAGGAGACTCCCGAGGTGGCAGCCCAGGTGGTGCGTGCCATCGCCGAGGACGCCGTGCTGCCGGCGCTGACGATCGAACGGGTCAGTGGCCGGCCGATCAGCGCCGAGCAGTCCATCCCGGTGGTGGAGGCGCTGGTCGCGGCCGGCTGCTACCGCTCACCGCGCTCGGTGCGGGTGCGGGCAGGAGGCCGCTGATGACACGTGGTGAGCGGGAGACGGTGGGGGTGACCCGTGCCTGAGGGTGACACCGTGTACCGCCAGTGCAAGGTGCTGGATGAGGCTCTTGCCGGTGGCACGCTCACCGCTGCCGAGCTGCGGGTCCCAGGGTCGGCCACAGCGAACCTGGCCGGATGGCGGGTGCAGGAGGTGGTGCCACGAGGCAAGCACCTGCTGATCCGCCTGATGCCGCCGCAGGAAGCCGGCGGGGCCGGCGACATCGGCACGCCGTCCCGGCCCCGATTGACCCTGCACAACCACCTGATGATGGACGGCATCTGGCACGTGGACGGAAAGGCCCTGCGCTCCAGCGACACCACGGCGGGCCCCCGCCCTGCGCACACCCTGCGCATCCGGCTGACGGTCCAGCACAGGGACGGCCGCACGGTTGTCGCCAGCGGGTGGGACGTGAAGCAGGTGCGGCTGATCCGCACGTCCGACGAGTACGAGCTGATCGGGCACCTGGGTCCTGACCTGCTGGATGCGGACTGGGGAGAGGAGCACCGAGAGCAGGCCGTGATGAACCTGGTCCGGCAGGCTGATCGCGAGCTGGGGTTGGCGCTACTGGACCAGCAGGTGATGGCAGGCCTGGGCAACATCTACCGCTCCGAGCTGTGCTTCCTGCAGCGCGTCCACCCCGCTGTCCCCGTGAGCAGCTGGATCGACAGTGGTGGCGATCCGGGCGCGATGGTGGATCTGGCCCATCGCCTCCTGGTGCTGAACAAGGACCGTACGGTGCGGGTCACCACCGGCGGCATGATGGGCCGCGACGGAGACATGTGGGTCTACGGCCGCTCCGGGAAACCGTGCCGACGCTGCGGCGCGCGGATCCAGCGCGGGATGCTGGCGGATCCGAGCATCGAGGGCAGCACCCCGCGAGTGATCCACACCTGTCCGCGGTGCCAGGGGGAAGCGCCCGCGAGCAGATAGGATCGCGGGGCGGGAAACAAGCCCGCCGCACCGGCTGGGGCCGGTATCAGCCTCCATAGCTCAATGGATAGAGCAACGGCCTTCTAATCCGTAGGTTGCAGGTTCGAGTCCTGCTGGGGGCGCTGACCGCACCCGCGGCCCGACCGAGGGGATCTCGATCGCCGGCGGGGCTCCCTCAGTCTGCAGCCGTGTGCCGAGCGGGCTTCATCAGCCGAGCGTGGCCAGCAGCTCGGCGCACGCCTGCTCGCAGCGACGGCAGGACTCGGCGCAGATCCTGCAGTGCTCGTGCATCTCGGCGTGCTTCTCGCACTCCGCAGCACAGGACCGGCACGCTGCCCGACACGCCTCGAGCAGGGCGCGGACGAGGGCGTCGTTGCTGCCCGTCCGGCGAGACAGGACCCGGCCGGTCGCCTCGCAGACGTCGGCGCAGTCCTGGTTCAAACGGATGCACGGGGTCAGTTCCGCCACCATGTCCTCGGCCAAGCAGGCGTCCGCACAGGCGGTGCAGGTCTGAGCGCACTCGAAGCAGGCCTCGATGCACTCGGCTAGCTTCTGCTGGTCGATGCTGCCGAGGTCCTTCGGGTAGGTCTTGAGCATGGATGCCACGCGATCAGTCATGATTCTGCTCCTTCTCGATCCGAACGGCCGGCGGACACCGGCCCGCTGTTTCGACGGTAGACCCTGCTGGACGAGGCATGGAAGCGAGTGGACCGTGCGTTCGGAGGCGGGACAGGTCCGCCCATGCGCCCACCTCGCATCTTTCGAGGAGTCCGTCAGGACCGTGCGTGCTGCGCCGAGTCCCGCGTCCAGTCCTGCACCCAGGCGGGCACCTCGAGTCCCTCGGGAACCCCGCCCACGGCCTCGATCAGCTCGGCGCTGGTCACGGAGCCGCCGGTCTTCTTCAGGAACCGGGCGCGCACGATCGCGTCGGCGATCAGCACGTCGCCGCGGTGGAAGCTCTGCTCCATGTACACCCAGGCCTCGTCGATCCCCAGCACCTTGGTGCGCACCTCGAACTTCTGCCACAGCTCAAGCGACTTGCGGAAGGTGATGCCCTGCCCGGCCACCACGGGATACCAACCACGCTCCTGGGTGACCTTCCAGAAGCCCGAGCGGAGCATCAGGTCCATCCGCCCCAGGTCCAGGATGGAGAGGTAGCGCCCGTTGTTCATGTGCATCAGCACGTCCAGGTCCAGCGGGTTCACCCGGAACGGGGTGCGGGCCGTGTCCCAGATGGACAGGCGGCGCCGGAACCTCATGCGCACCATCAGCATCAGCAGGCGGAAGAACAGGTTCACGTCGGCTCCTTCACCACGTCGGGGACCCAGGTGAGCCTACTGGAGGGTCACCCCGTAGGCTCTTCCCGTGAGCTCTTCTCCTACGCGCAGCAATCAGGACCGCATCATCTGGGTCGACTGCGAGATGACCGGGCTCGACAAGCAGCGGGATGCGCTGGTCGAGATCGCCGTCCTCGTCACCGATGCCGATCTCAACATCCTCGGCGAGGGGGTGGACGTGGTGATCAAGCCGCCGGCGCAGGCGCTGGCGCAGATGGATCCCTTCGTGCGCACCATGCACACCACCTCGGGGCTGCTCGAGGAGCTCGACGGCGGGATGACCCTGCCCCAGGCGGAGCAGGAGTGCCTGGACTACGTGCGCCAGTACTGCCCGGAGCCGGGGAAGGCGCCCCTGGCCGGCAACAGCGTGGGCACCGACCGGGTGTTCCTGGACCGTGACGTGCCGGAGTTCGCCGGGCACCTCTCCTACCGCACCATCGACGTGTCCAGCCTCAAGGAGCTGGCCAAGCGCTGGTTCCCTCGCGCGTACTACAACATGCCAAAGAAGAACGGCGGCCATCGCGCGCTGGCCGACATCCGCGAGTCGATCCAGGAGCTGAAGTACTACCGGCAGGTGCTGCTGGTGGCCGAGCCCGGCCCCACTACCGCCGAGGTGCAGGCCGCAGCCAAGTCCTTCGAGCTGCCCGCCGACGACACCGAGACCACCGAGAACGCTTCGACCACCGAGGACACCACCGTGACCATCGACTCCCCTGCCGTCGAGTCCGCCGCAGCCGCTCGCACCCCGTGGCTGGACGTTCCCGCACATCGCACCTGGCTCGAGGGCGAGGGCGATGACCTGCTGGTGTTCGCCACCGAGTCCGCGCGGGAGGACGGCGGCTTCGCCTGGCTGGACGAGAACGGCGAGGCGGATCTCGACCGCCCCTCCGAGCTGTGGATCACCTGCCGCATGACCCACTGCTTCGCGCTCGGCCACCTGATGGGCCGCCCCGAGTTCGGACGTTTCGCCGACCACGGCGTGGCCTCGCTGCGAGGCGTGTTCCGCGACGCCGAGCACGGCGGCTGGTTCGCCTCCGTGGCGGGCGGCGAACCGGTGGACGACTCGAAGCAGGCCTACGCCCACGCCTTCGTGGTGCTCGCGGCGGCCTCCGCCACCGCGGCAGGCCGACCCGGTGCCCGCGGCCTGCTGGACGAGGCGCTCGAGGTGCTGGATGAGAAGTTCTTCGACTCCTCCGCCGGGATGAGTGTTGACACCTTCGACCGCACCTTCACCGAGTGCGAGGCCTACCGCGGTATCAACGCCAACATGCACACCGTCGAGGCGCTGCTGTCCGCGGCCGACGTCACCGGCGAGCGCCGCTGGCTGGATCGGGCCGTGGGGATCATGACCCGTGCGATCGACGAGTTCGCCCGCGGCAACGACTGGGCGCTGCCCGAGCACTTCGACGTGGACTGGAACCCGCTGCTGGACTACAACCGCGACGAGCCCAACCACCCGTTCCGTCCCTATGGCGCCACCGTGGGCCACTGGATCGAGTGGGCCCGCCTGGTGCTGCACGCCCGCGCCGCCCTGCTGGCGGCCGACGGCTCCGCCCCGGAGTGGATGCTGGAGGCGGCCACGGCACTGATGGAGAAGTCCGCGGACAGCTTCGGCACCGACGGTGCACCTGGATTCGTGTACACCGTGGACTGGGACGGCACCCCGATGGCGCGCGAGCGCATGCACTGGGTGGCGGCCGAGGCGGTGGGCGCCGCAGCGGTGATGTACCGGGTGACCGGGGATCGGGTGTGGGCCGAGCGCTACGAGCAGTGGTGGGAGTACATCTCCGCCTACCTGCTGGATGCGGACGGAGGCTCCTGGTTCCACGAGCTCGATGCGGACAACGAGCCGCAGGGCGTGACCTGGCCGGGCAAGCCGGACGTGTACCACGCCTTCCAGGCCACGATCATCCCGCGCCTGCCGGTGGCTCCCACGATGGCGGCTGCGCTGCGCGAGGGGATGCTGGACTCCGGCAGGGCCTGAGCCTCAGTCGCGGCCCAGCGCCTTCTCCATGCGCTCGATCTTCCCGTCGAGCTCGCCGCTGCGGCCGGGCCTGATGTCGGCCTTCAGCACCAGGGACACGCGGGAGCCGTAGCAGCCCGCGGCCTCGGTGGCGCGGCGCACGACGTCCATCACCTCGTCCCATTCGCCCTCGATCTCGGTGAACATCGAGCTGGTGCGGTGCGGCAGTCCGGAATCCCGCACGATCCGCACCGCTGCGGCGACCGCGTCGTGCACGCTCGCGCTGTCCGAGCCCTCCTGAAGGGCGCGGCGCAGGGTGGGGTCGGAGGGCTCACCGGTGGGCTGGATGGAGAAGGCGACGATCATGCGTCCCACTGTGCGCCGCGGCAGGTCCCCTGGCAACCCACCGCTCAGTGCCGGCGGGGCGATCCTGGCGGTCATAGAGCCGCGACCGTCACCCGGCCGCGATGGACAGTCGGCACATCCCGCGGATCGAAGACGCTCCGACGATCGTCGGGGGTGTCCGGTCCCTTGGACGGGTCGGGTCTAGCCCCCCGAGGGGTGGGTCGAACCGGCAGCGACTCCTAGCGTGGAGGCCATGAACACGACACCCCTGCACGACGACTCCGACGGTCGGCCCGATCGATCCGGACACGGTCCCGCCTCGCTGCTGTCCAACCCCTATGCGCTGATCGCCCTGGTGTTCGGCATGGTAGGCGCGGCCATGATGGTCGGCGGCAACAATGCGGGCCTGCCGTTCCTGGTGATCGCCCTCAGCTTCCTGGTGATCAGCTTCGACGGGAGCGCCGAGGAGACTGATCCCCAGCACCGGCCTGACGCCCGCTCCTGAATCGGCTTTCACCGCGTGGGCTTCGGCTCCGGACCCCTTGGCCAGCATCGTCCCGTCGGTGCAACGCGTCTCACACGAACAGGTGGCCCACCAGGTCTGATCCAGACCCGCAGAGACGGTATGCTGGTCTCTCGTTGCGGTCGGTGACTGCACATGGTGGTCGTAGCTCAGTTGGTAGAGCTCCTGGTTGTGGTCCAGGCGGTCGCGGGTTCAAATCCCGTCGATCACCCCAGAAAACGCCCTGGCAACAGGGCGTTTCTCTTTGCCTCGGCGAGGTCCACGGCATCGTGGCGGACCGATGGCCACCTCGATCCGGCAGGTGGCCCGCTGTCATCCGCTGTCCCTGACATGGGCATGGCGCAGCACTCCGGAGCGCCGACTATCCTTGCGCGGTGTCCCACCCCCCTGACTCCTCGCACACCGACGACGGCTTCCCCGTCATCCGCACAATCGGCCTGGTGATCGTCGCGCTGGTGATGATCTGGCTGGCACTGACCGTGCGCCTGCCGGGCACGGACGCTCTGCGCGACCGGATCGACGACTTCGGCTTCTGGAGCTGGGCCGTGTTCATCCTGGTCTACGCGGGGGTGGCCCTCACCCCAATCCCGGTGACCGTCATGGCACTGGCCGGAGGCCTGCTGTTCGGGGTGACGATCGGCAGCGTGCTCTCGGTGATCGGAGCGATGCTGGGAAGCCTCGCCGGCTACGCGATCGCACGCGGTTTGGGCAGGGAGACCGTGCTGCAGCTGCTGGGATCCCGCCGCAAGACCCTCGAGGAGCGCCTAGAGGACGCAGGTTTCGAGGCCGTGTTCACGCTGCGGGTGCTGCCGGGCATGCCGTACTGGCCGATCAACTACGCGGCCGGGGCCCTCGGCGTGCCGTTCCAGGTGTTCGCGATCTCCTCCCTGGTCGCCTCGATCCCGGGCCAGGTGTCCCTGGTGGCGATCGGCGCGTTCCTGGGCCAGCCCACCGTCGCGATGGGGGTGGTGGTCGCCCTCGCCTGGGTGGTGGTGATCGTGATGACGATCTGGGCGTGGCGCGCGTGGAAGGGCATAGCCAGGTTCCCTCTGCCCGGCTCGGCCGACCGCGACTGATGCCGGGGCATGACGAAGCCGGTGCCGCGGCCGACCGGCCGGGCTGAGACCCCGCGTCCGATTGCTGCGGCTCGGCTGCCGCGCCCGATTGCTGCGGCTCATCTGCCGCGGTCGATTGCTGCCCTTCAGCTGCGCCGGACCATGGGCCGGTGGTCCGTGGCCCCGGCGGGTGCGCCGCGCCGCCTCAGCTCCGCCGCCACGCGATCCAGGCCTCCGTGTTCGAGACCCGCCAGATCCGTGACCCCGCTCCACACCTCGGTGCGGCCCTGCCGCACGGTCACCTCGAGGTGACCTCCGAGGTGCTCGATCGCCCCGGCGGTGTTGCGCCGCTCGGTCGGCAGCGGGACCGGCAGCACGTGCGCATCGCCCAGGGGTGCGGCGGCGTGCACGTCGATCTGCCAGCGGGCCGAGCGTCCGCACAGCTCCCAGGTCTCATGCCCCACATCGGCCCGGACCGGTGAGATGCCCGGGTTGCCCAGTCGCATCACGGTGCCGTCGGGAAGCCGTGCGACCAGGCCCGTGACCTCGGTGCGGAAGGGTCCGGCGCTCACGTCTCCCCCGGCGAAGGCGATGCTCGCCCCCGGCTCGGTGAAGCCGTGGGCCTGCCCCCACCACCAGGAGTCCGGGAAGCCGCCGCGGCCCCAGTTCTTCTCCCCGTACGCCTGTGCGCCGTCGAGCTCGTACCGGGTGCCGTCGATCTCCACCACGCCATCGGCTCGTCCGCCCAGCAGCCAGGGGTGCCAGTACTGGTTCAGCGCCGGCACCATCTGGAACACACTGGACCCGCCCAGCAGCCGGGAGGGCCAGCGCTGGTGCTGGGAGATCGCTACATCGATGTGCACCCGGTCCTCCAGATCCACGGTGACGCGCTGGTCGGTGCCGCAGAAGATGCTCCCGTTGCGGGCACCCAGCTGGTGCACCCTCGCCTGCGCCCCTGGCCAGGCACCGGTGATCAGGCCCCCGTCGGGCCAGCTCGCCACGCCGATGGTGGACCACGCCTCCGTCGAGGCAGCAGAGGGTCGATTCACGCCGTGCAGCACGATCACCGAGCGACCGGCCGCCACATCGGTGAAGCGCCAGAAGTAGCCCTCCATCGCCACGCCGTGCCAGCGCTCCGGCGAGGAGAACGGCAGATCAGCACCACTGCGTCGATAGGCGGACAGCCTGGGCGCACTCGCGCCGTCGATGGCGGCCCCGATCGGAGCGGGCACAGGAGTTCTCATCGACCCAGTGTGCCCGCCGTCACTGTGCCGGCCCTGGACCGCGATCGGAACCGAGCCCAAGAGCTGCGGAGTTCTCCATGCATCCCCAATGCCTTGACCGGGGGTGACGGACTTTCGTCCCCCGCATGGACTACGATTCGCGGTGAAGGCAATATCCACTGCCCCACCGGTCACAGCGGGGGTCGAACGCGCAAGCGGCCCGGGACCTGAGGGACAGCAGCCGCCGGCCTGCGGTCGGCCTGTCACGGAGGCTCCCGTGGATCTTGTCAGTCCCGACTTCCCCTTCTGGCTTCGCGCCTCGCACCTCATCAACTTCGTCCTGATCGGGATCCTGCTGCGCAGCGGCATCGAGATCCTCTCCTCCCTCCCCCGCCTGTGGTGGCGCAACGACTGCGCCCCCGGCACCGAGTGGCTGCGCTTCACGAAGCGCAAGCTGCCCAAGGAGGAGGGCGTGTACACCTCCCTGATGGACGAGAAGCCCGTCAGCCCGCTGCTGGCACTGCCCGGCAACGAGAACATCGGCCTGGGCCGCCACTGGCACGGCCTGGGCGTGATGCTGTGGGTGCTCAACGGCGTGATCTACGTGATCCTGCTGTTCGCCACCGGGCTGTGGAGGCGCATCATCCCCACCTCCTGGGACGTGATCCCGGAGGCGTGGGAGTCGTTCAAGATCTACCTGGGCTTCGGCGTGCCCGACGTCTCCCACTTCACCCCGTACGACTCACTGCAGATGATCGCGTACACCGGCGTCATCTTCGTCATCGCCCCGCTGCTGATCGCCACCGGCATCGCCATGTCCCCCACGGTGCGCACCCGCTTCCCGTGGTACGTGCGGCTGTGGGGCGGTCACCAGGGCGCCCGCTCCATCCACTTCCTGGGCATGGTGGCGATGTCGATCTTCATCGTGGTGCACGTGGGCCTGGTGTTCCTGGTGCACCCCACCTACAACCTGCCCCACATGGTCTTCGGCGTCACCGATCCCTCGCGCTTCGCGCAGGCCTTCACCATCGCCATCGCCACCATCGTGGTGGTGATCGGGTTCTGGATCTTCCTGAGCTACTGGACGCTCGCCGACCGCGCCCGCGCCCACCGCTTCCTGGTGCCCCTGACCGAGATCGGTCGTAAGATGGGCCTGGGCTGGGTGAAGATGAAGCCGAACTCCCCCGGCCAGTACACCGAGAAGGACATCTCCGCCTTCCACTGGACCAACGGCCTGCCCCCCACGGAGGACGAGTCCGCCTACTGGGTGGCCTCGCGGGACAAGGACTTCGCGGACTACGAGATCCTGGTCAAGGACATCACCACCGGGGTGGAGAAGCGCGTCACCCTCGAGGAGATCAAGGCGCTGCCGCGCCAGGAGTACATCACCACCACCACCTGCATGCAGGGCTGGTCGGCCACCTCCAAGTTCACCGGTGCCAGGCTGAGCGACGTGATGGGCCTGCTGGGGCCCCGCCCCGAGGGCGTGAACTACGTGATGGCGACGTCCTACGGCCTGGCACAGAAGATGTACGACAACCGTCCGCGTGAGCCGTTCTACTCGGTGATCGATCTCAACGACGCCGACTCGGAGATGACGATCCTGGCCTACGAGCGCAACGGCCACCCGCTGGACATCCACCTGGGCGGGCCGCTGCGCCTGCGCGTGGAGTCCAGCCACGGGTACAAGATGACCAAGTGGATCGCCGAGGTGGCGTGGATCGCCGACTACGCCGAGTACGGTGACGGTCGAGGCGGTACTCGCGAGGACTCCGCCCTCCAGGCGTTCAACGGGAGGATCTGAGATGGCTCCCGAGGAGGATCAGATGATCATCACCAGCATCTTCGAGGTCACCGGGCTCACGAAGGACGACGACATCAAGCGCGTCAAGGGCACCGTGTACGACACTCCCCACGTGGGCGCAGTGGCGTTCGAAGTGACACCCGAACGCACGCTGATTGAATATTCGCCTCGCTGGGGTCCGCTGATCGAGGGTTCGGGTGCCACGTCGCTGCCGTAGCGGTGGCGTCGTTCGGGACCACCAGTGGTGTCGTTGGGGCCGCTCTGTCTACGCTCCTTCCGCCGTGTGTATAGGGCACGCGGCGGAAGGAGCAATCTGGAATGGTACGGAAGATCAGGGCGAAGCTGGTGCTCCAGCTGCGCGCAGAAGGTCTGTCGGGGCGAGCGATTTCGTCCTCGCAGGGCATGTCCCGCAAGTCCGTGAGGGCGGTGTTCGAGGCCGCTGACGCTGCAGGGATCGGGTGGGGCGATATCGCGGACGTCGCCGATGAGCAGGTGTATGCCCGGTTGTTCCCGGGCCGGGGCGAGCACGAGAGCGTGTTCGCACAGCCGGACTGGGAACAGGTCCATCGAGAGATGGCCAGGGTCGGCGTGACGCTGAAGCTGTTGCACGGCGAGTACTTCGACGCGACCACGGCGGCTGGGGATCCGGCGATGGGGTATGACCGGTTTTGCCGCACCTACCAGCACCACGTCATGGTCACCGGTGCCGCTTCGAGAGTCGGTCACAAGGCCGGCCAGAGCGTGGAGGTCGACTGGTCCGGCCCCACGATGGAGCTGGCCGATCCGGTCACCGGCGAGGTCTCGAAGGTGTTCTTGTTCGTTGCCTGCCTGCCTTTTTCTCGTTACGCGTTCTGCTTCCCGGCGCTGGATATGCGCCAGGAGTCCTGGCTGCGAGCGCACGTAGCGATGTTCGAGGCGCTGGGCGGGACGGTCCCGAGGATCGTTCCGGACAACCTCAAGACCGGTGTGGTGAAGCACCCCCGCGAGGGCGAGATCGTCCTGAACGATGCGTATCGCGAGATGGCAGCGCATTACTCGGCGGCGGTGCTCCCGGGGAGGGTGCGGAAACCGAAAGACAAGGCGAGCGTGGAGAACACCGTCGCGCACGTCGCGACCTGGGTCATCGCCGGGCTGCGGGATCAGCGATTCACGTCCCTGCCCGAACTTGCAGCCGCCATCGGGCAGCGGATGGAGGCCTATAACGCGGAGCCGTTCCAGAAGCGGCCCGGATCCCGCGCCAGCGTGTTCGACGCGGAGGAGCGGCCGCTGCTGACGCCGCTGCCGGCGGTGCCCTACGAGATCTCGACATGGCACTACGGACGACGAGTGGGCAGGAACGGGCACGTCACGTTCGCGCGGAACTTCTACTCCGCGCCGTTCGCGCACATCGGCGCGAAGGTCGATCTGCGCATCACGGCCCGGACGCTGGAGATCTATCAGGGCAGCCAGCGACTGACCAGTCACCTGCTGCTCCCGGAGACCGCGAGCAATGAGTACCGCACCAACGACGCGGACCTACCTGCGGGCGAGCGTTTCCAGGCCTGGGACGCGCAGAGGGTGCGGGCGTGGGCAGATCGGGTCGGGCCGGCCACGGTGATCGTGATCCAGCGGATCTTCGAGTCCGTGCCGATCGTGGAACAGGGCCTGGATCCCGCGTTGGCGGTGCTACGGCTCTCTCGCCGCTTCTCCGTAGATCGGGTCGAGGCGGCCTGCGCACTCGCGCTGACGGGACGGGTCCGTTCACCGCGCTATGCGCATCTGCACCCGATCTTGGCCACCGGGCAGGACAAGGTCGCCGCCCTGCGTCCACCCCGCGAGGAACCCGCGGAAGACGGCGGATACGTCCGTGGCGCCGACTACTACGCCGGAGGTGTCCGGTGAGCGTGATCGATAACGACACGAAGCGGAAGCTGCGCGAGATGGGCGCGACCGCGCTGCTGGACGCGATCGATGCCCAGGATGAGGCTCACGTGCTGGGGATGTCGTTCCAGGAACGGCTCCAGCTGATCGTGGACGAGGCGCATTCCATCTTCAATCATGGAAAGGTCGAGGGTCTGATCCGCCGGGCGGGGCTGCGTTATCCCGGAGCGGACCTGCGGCGGCTGGATCTGGTCGAGGAACGGGGACTGAACCGGAACGTGATCGCGCAACTGGCAACCTGCTCCTTCATCCAGCGGCAACAGAACGTGGTCTTCCAGGGCTTCACCGGCTCAGGGAAGTCCTACCTCGGCTGCGCGCTGGCGAAGCAGGCCTGCCAGCACCGGCTCCGAGCCCACTACATCCGAATGCCCGACCTCGAAGAGGCCTGGGCCCTGGCAAAGGACAAGCCGCAGGGCCAGACGAAGTTCCTGCGGAAGTACTCCACGTTCTCGCTGCTGGTGATCGACGAGTGGCTGCTGGACCATCCTGACGAGGGAATGCGTTCGATGCTGCTGGAACTGCTCGAGCGCCGCTATGACACCGGCTCGACCGTGTTCTGCACCCAGTACCCGAAGAAGGACTGGCACGCCCGGCTCGGTGGAGCAGTCCACGCCGATGCGATCATGGACCGCATCGTGCACAACACAATCTGGATCGACACCGGCGACAGGAACATGCGAGAACACACCGCACTGCCCCAGTGACCCGATGCCGGCGGGAGCCAGTGGTCCCCACCGCGGCGGCTACTGGCCCCCGTCGGCACGATCGGCGGTCCCCAAGAGCAAGATTCGGTGGCTCCCACGACTACGAATACTCAGCTGATGTTCCTCAAGCACCCCGAGGGCACCACGGTGGACCGCGAGGCGATCTCCCGCGCCCTTGCCTCCGTCGGCGAATTCCGCCTGGCCTGACCACACCCCGGACCGAGAGCACAGCTGCCACCACCCATGCACGAGAACTCCCCGCATCCGGCCCGATCCCATCCGGGGATCGGGCCGGCTGGCGCCCTGATGCTGCAGATCCAGCACCCGCACGTGTGCTCGGCCCAGACCCGTGCCGAGGTGCTGGGCCACGTGCGCCTGTTCCACGACCTCGACGCATCGGGCATTGCCGAGGTCGACTCGATGATGGCCTCCCGCTCCGCACCGGCAGACGCCGTGCTGTGCCGCGCCGGGGACCCGGCCGATGCCCTGTACGTGCTGGCTGCGGGGCGGGCCAAGTCCTGTACCGACACCACCGACGGCCACGAGGTGATCGACAGCCTGCTGGCACCCGGTGACATCTTCGGGGGCCTGCCCGCTCTGGGCCGGCGACAGCATCCCACCACGGTGCGCACGCTCACCGATGTGTGCGTGCTGCGGATCGACGCCCCCTCGTTCCGTCAGCTGCTGCTGCGCCTGCCTGCGGTGTCGCTGCGGGTGATCGACGAGCTGGCCGAGCAGCTCGATGCCTCCCGGGGGACCTCGGCGATGCTGGCCTCGGCCACGGTCCTCACCCGGGTCGCGGCCACCCTGGACTCCCTGTGCACCAAGTTCGGCACCCCCAACCGTGTCCATCCCGGCGCGATCGATCTGCACCTGCCCCTGTCCCGTGCGGATCTGGCCGGGCTCACCGGCTCCACCGTCGAATCGGTCTCCCGTGCCATGAGCACGCTGCGCCGGGAGGGAACGGTGGACACCGGTCGGCGCTGGACCACGGTGCTGGACCGAGAACGGCTGCGTTCACTCGCCGGCGGCGAGGCGCTCTGAGGACGGCGGTCCCCTCTGCACCCTCACCGAGGGCGCAGGACCCTGCACGAGCGAACCCCCGCGTCGACGTTCCAGGCGCCTGTCGGAAATCTTTCGACCCAGCTTGACCTGAATCATTCCCAACACATCCCCCGGCCCCTATCGTCGGGCCATGGGCTCCCCCGGTCCGCAGCTGCAGCATGATCGCACTGCGGCGCGGACGGAGGCCGGAACCGACCGGAACGACCGGGCATCACGGTGCTGGGAGGACTCGACCCCGCCCGCCACCGCGACAGTGTCACGCCACGTCCTCAGCCTTCACGGACCGGCATGACCGCCCGGTCGTTGCCGGGAGCAGAATACTGCTCGGACCTGGACGCCGCCGGCCCGTCGGCACCCATAATGGGGAGCGTGAACACTTCAGCGACGACCAACCCAACGGCGAAGAAGAGAATCCTGATCACCGGTGCGACCGG
This sequence comes from Brachybacterium muris, assembly GCF_016907455.1. Taxonomy (NCBI): domain Bacteria; kingdom Bacillati; phylum Actinomycetota; class Actinomycetes; order Micrococcales; family Dermabacteraceae; genus Brachybacterium; species Brachybacterium muris. The sequence continues at coordinate 2,127,103 of NZ_JAFBCB010000001.1, forward strand.
TGGCATCGGTCTGCACCTCAGCGATGTGCTGGCAGACGACTACGACATCGTCCAGCACGGTCGCACTCCGAAGAACGAGGAGCAGGAGAAGGTGCTGCAGCGCGCCGACCTCAGCGACTACGACGAGGTGCTGGCCCTCATGGACGGGGTGGACACCATCGTCCACATGGCCGGCTCCGCCTCCCCCGAGTCCGACTGGGACTCCGTGCTGGCAGCCAACATCATCGGGCTGCGCAACGTGCTCGAGGCTGCACGTGAGTCGGGTGTGCGGCGCGTCGTGTTCGCCTCCTCGAACCATGCGATGGGCATGTACGACCGCTATGAGGAGTGGCCGGTGTACCCCCATCAGCTCCCCCGCGGCGACTCCCTCTACGGGGTCTCCAAGATCTTTGGCGAGGCCCTGGGGCGCTTCTACCACGACGAGCACGGGCTGGACTTCATCGCGCTGCGCATCGGGTGGATGAGCGAGGACCCGTTCACCGCGGACGAGGACATCCTGCACGCCATGTGGCTGAGCCCGGACGACTGCGAGCAGGTGGTGCGGTGCGCGATCGAGGCGGAGGTGACGTTCGGCCTGTACTACGCGGTCTCGGACAATCCCAACCGTCGCTGGTCGATGACCAACACCACCCTCGAACTGGGCTACCGCCCGCAGGACTCCTGGACCGATCGTTCTGACCGGCCCGAGGACGTCGTCGAGGGCGGCGAGGACGTACGGGACGACTGGCCCAAGAACGCATGAGGACTGCCGTGGTGGCGGCCCGGCTGCTGGTCGCCGCCGCGGTGCTGGCCGCCCTGGTCTCCAATGCGATCGGGGCATGGCAGGAAGGTCTGCTCGCGCAGAACCTGTCCTACTTCACCAACCAGTCCAACCTCGCGTTCGTGCTGCTGGCCGTCACCGGTGCCGCGATGGTCCGCCGACGACCCGCATGGTTCGACGACGCGCGTGGTGCCGTCGCGTTCTACCTGGTGATGACCGGGATCATCTATGCGCTGCTGGTGGCACCACTGGACGAGCTGACCCGCTGGGACATCGGCTGGACCGGGATCGTGCTGCACCGCCTGGCACCGGTGGCAGCCCTGCTGGACTGGCTGCTGACCCCGCAGGGCCGCCGTCCGCGCGCCCGCAGGATCCTGTGGTGGCTGCTGTACCCGGTGGTCTTCCTGGTGTTCACCTGGGTGCGCGGCGGGATCACCGGCTGGTACCCGTACGAGTTCCTGGACCCCACCGCGAGCTCCTGGACCCAGGTGCTGCTGACCACCGTGGTGGTGCTGGTGGCCTTCGTGTCCATCGCCGTCGTGATGCACCTGATCGGCGGGAGGCTGCGACGCTCCACCGGCGCGCTCGACCCTGCCTCCCCCGGTTCCGTCTCCGTCGGCTCCGTCTCCCGCCGCTCGGTCAGGACCACCTCTGTCTCGCTCGACACAGCCTCCCCGCACGAAGAGCAGCGACCATAGGCTGGGGTCCATGAGCGCTCCCCTCTTCGACCCCACCGGCCTCGATCCCCGCTCCGCCACCGATGAGCAGCGCGCCGAGGGTCCACTGGCCCGCACCCCCGAGGGCACCTGGATCGTGCTGAGGCACGAGGAAGCTGCCCGCGTCGCCACGGATCCCGAGACCTTCTCCTCGGCCGTGTCCCGTTTCCTGCAGGTCCCCAATGGGCTGGACGGCGCCGAGCACACCGCGATGCGCGCGGCGACCGACCCGTACTTCGCGCTCGCGGAGATGGCGAAGCTCGAGCCCGCCGTCCGTGAGATCGCCCGCGATCTGGTCGAGGAGCTCACCGCCGACGTGGGGGCGGAGGGGACCGAGGTCGATGCGGTCTCGGCGATCGGAGCCGTGTTCGCGGTGAGGGCCCAGACCAGCTGGCTGGGCTGGTCTTCCGAGCTCGAGGGCGAGCTGCTGCAGTGGATGGTGGACAACCATGTGGCCACCCGTTCCGGGGATCTGGCGCGCACCAGGGAGGTGGCCGAGCGGTTCGATGCGATCATCGGCTCGGTGCTGGCACCTCGGCGGGCGGCAGGGGGCGACGCCCCGGACGACGTCACCACCCGGTTGATGCGGCAGAAGGTCTCGGTGACCTCGCTTGCGGATCAGGTGGCAGGGACCCGTTCCGGCGAGCGCGGGACTGCGGAGCGGGAGCTTCGCGAGGAGGAGATCGTCTCGATCCTGCGCAACTGGACCGGTGGTGACCTGGGCTCGATCGCTCTGTGCACGGGCGTGCTGCTGACCGGGCTGGCACAGATGCCGGCAGTGGCCGAGCGGGTGCGCGCCGGCAGCTACACGGAAGCCTGCGCGATCGTGTGAATCGTCCGGGGTTTGATAGAGGGTGAGCCAGACATCCTGGAAGGACCCCCTGATCACCATGGCCAACTACAAGTACCCCGTCGAGCTGCGGGAGCGAGCGACCCGCCTGGCCGTCGAGGCCCGCCGCGACCCGGCGACACGCATCGGCGCGATCGCGCGGATCGCGAAGCAGACGAACGTGCACAAGGAAGCGCTGCGGAACTGGGTCAGCAAGGCAGAAGCCGCAGACATCCCGACCGAGGCGGTGGACGCCGAAACGCGGATTCGTCAGTTGGAGGCGGAGAACCGTGAGCTGCGCCGCTCGAACGAGATCCTGAAGTCCGCGACGGCTTTTTTCGCGGCGGAGTTCGACCGCCCACAGAAGTGATCGTCGCCTACATCGACGAACAAAAAGACACGTGGGGGATCGAACCGATCTGCCGAGTTCTCACCAAAGAGCTCGATGTGAAGATCGCCCCGCAGACCTACTATGCGGCCCGCAGCCGACCTCCCTCGGCTCGCAGTGTTCGTGATGCCGAATTATCGAAGGAGATTATGCGCATTCATTTTCATCCACGAATGCGGGTCTACGGGATCCGGAAGATTCATGCGCAGCTCGTCCGCGAGGGCATCGCGGTCGGCAAGGGCAGAGTCGAGCGACTGTGCCGTTCCCTCGGCATCCGCGGCACCGTACGGGGCAAGTACCCGCGCACCACGAAGCCGGCCCCGGAGACCGGCCGCCCCTTGGACCTCGTCCAGCGGGAATTCACCGCGACCGCCCCGAATCAGCTATGGGTAGCGGACATCACCTATGTGCCCACCAGGTCGGGATGGGTATACGTCGCCTTCGTGCTCGACGTGTTCTCACGAATAATCGTCGGCTGGCAAACCTCGACGCGGCTCTATACCGATCTGGCCCTCGACGCGCTTAACATGGGATTCTGGAACCGTCGGAAAGCTGGCCAAGACGTGAGTGGATTGATACATCATAGCGACCGCGGAGTTCAATACCGCGCCATCAAATACTCGCAGGCGCTGGAGGAAGCCGAAGTTGTCGCTTCTGTCGGCTCGAAGGGAGATTCGTACGATAACGCGATGGCCGAGGCACTGAACTCACTCTACAAGCACGAACTGATCTTTCTCGATGGGCCCTGGAACGGCATCGAGGACGTCGAGCCGGCCACCGCCGACTGGGTCCACTGGTTCAATACCGACCGCCTCCACGGCAAGCTCGACCACCGCACCCCCACCGAGATCGAGACGGACCACCGGGTCCGTCAGCACGCCCCTCAGACCGCCACCGCGGCCTGAGCAACCATCACCCGCACACCCTCAACGAAACCCGGGACTTGACAGTGGACGAGCTGCTGAGGATCGACGATCCTTTCGTCTCCAACCGCCGCGTGGCCACCTGCCCGGTGACGCTCGCGGGCCAGGAGATCTCCCCGGGCGACCGCCTCGCCATCCACTGGACCTCCGCCAACCGCGACCAGCGCACCTTCGGTGACCCCGATCGGTTCGACCCCGAGGGCAACGCATCGCAGAACCTGGTGTGGGGTACGGGCAAGCACGTGTGCCCGGGACGCCCCCTGGCCACCATGGAACTGGTGGTGCTGCTCCAGGAACTGCTGGCCGTCGCCGATGTGGCCCCCGCCGGGACCGCGGGGCGTCGCGCCGTGGCACCGACCGGTGGCTGGAGTCACGCCCCGGTGCTGCTGACACCGCGCGCCTGACCCCGGGAGAGCCTGCCGGAGGCCCGGGTCCGGCCAGGCCCCGCACGACCTGTCGGTCGGATCCTCCCTTCCCCCGTCACGCCTGCCGTGCCTACGGTGAGCACACCACGCCACCATCGAAAGGACGTGCCATGACTGCCAAGGACCAGCTCACCTTCTGCGATCCTGTCTCCCGTTTCCCGGACATCACCCCGCCGAAGCAGCATCAGCCCGAGCCCGGCCTGGATGCCGAGCTCGAGCCGCAGACCGATCGCGGGGAGGATTCCTACCGCGGCACCGGCCGCCTGGAGGGCCGCAAGGCCCTGATCACTGGAGCGGACTCCGGCATCGGTGCGGCCGTCGCGATCGCCTTCGCCCGCGAAGGAGCCGACGTCGCGCTGTCCTATCTCCCCGCCGAGGAGGAGGACGCCCAGCACATCAAGAAGGTGATCGAGGAGACCGGGCGCACGGCCGTGCTGCTGCCCGGCGACCTGTCCGACAAGGAGTTCTGCACCCAGGTGGTGGAGGACGCCGTGCGAGAGCTGGGCGGTCTCGACGCCCTGGTGAACAACGCCGGCAAGCAGATCGCCCTGGAGGACATCGAGGAGCTGGACGATGAGCAGTGGACCACCACCTACGAGGTGAACATCCACGCCATCTTCCGCATCACCAAGGCCGCGCTCAAGCACCTCCCGGCGGGCTCGACCATCGTCAACTCCACCTCGATCCAGGCGTACGAGCCCTCCCCCACGCTGGTGGACTACGCCTCCACCAAGGCTGCGATCAACAACTTCACCAAGGGACTGGCCCAGCAGGTGGCCCCCAAGGGCATCCGCGTGAACGCGGTGGCGCCCGGGCCGATCTGGACGCCCCTGCAGGTCAGCGACGGCCAGCCGAAGGAGGCCCTGCCCGAGTTCGGCAAGAGCACCCCGCTGGGCCGCGCCGGCCAGCCCACCGAGCTGGCCCCGGCCTACGTGTTCCTCACCTCCCCGGAGTCCAGCTACGTGCTGGGAGAGACCCTCAACGTGAACGGCGGCATGCCCACCCCGTGATCGGACGGCGCAGGGGCTGAGCACCCCTGCCTCTCTCACATGCGACGACCGGTCCGTCCCCTCCCGGGGCGGGCCGGTCGTCCATGTCGGAGGGGATGACGCTGCACGAGCTGACTTGCACTTCCTCGGACCTCGACGTCTAATTGCGTATGTACGCAAGTAGTTGAGTGGGAGGTGGGTCCCATGGGCCACGGAGACGATCACGAGCACGGTCGCGGCCACCGCGAGCCGTACGACCACGGGCATCCGCACGAGCAATCCCATGGCCACGACCACGGCCACCCCCATGATCACGACCATGACCATCTGCACGGGTCCGGGTTCTGGGCGCAGGTCAAGCACGCGATCGTTCCCCACTCCCACGACCACGTCGAGAAGGCGCAATCGGCCGACGAGGCCCGTGCCGATGGGATCCGCACCGCCTGGATCGGGCTGGTCGGGATGCTGGCGATCGCCGCGGCCCAGATCCTGATCGTCTGGATCTCCGGCTCCGTGGGCCTGCTGGCCGACACGGTCCACAGCATCAGCCACGCCGTCACCACCATCCCGCTGATCATCGCGTTCCGACTCGGAGCACGCGCGGCCACCAGTCGGCTCCCCTACGGCTACCACCGCTTCGAGGACATCGTCGGGATCTTCATCTCCCTGGTGGTCTTCGGTGTCGCGCTGCTGATCGGATGGGAGGCGATCGACGGTCTGCGCAACCCCGAGCCGCTGCAGAACCTGGGCTGGGCCTTCGCCGCAGGCCTGGTGGGATTCATCGGCAACGAGGTGATCGCCGAGTACCGGATCCGTGGCGGCAAGCGCATCGGATCCGCGGCCCTGATCGCCGAGGGCCAGCATGCGCGTGCCGACGGCTTCACCTCCCTGGCAGTGGTGCTGGGCATCGTCGGCGCCTGGCTGGGCTATCCCCAGGCCGATTCCGTGGTGGGCCTCATCATCGCCCTGATGATCTTCGGGATCATGCTGGCCTCCCTGCGCACCACCGTGATGCGCCTGATGGACGGCGTGGAGCCGGGCCTGCTGGACTCCGTGACCGAGACGGTGCTGGCCACCGAGGGCGTGTGTTCGGCCATCGTGCGCGCCCGCTGGAGCGGTCACCGCATGTTCGCCGAGGCCCACATCGGGGTGGACCCGGACCTCACTGTCGCCCAGGCCGATCAGGTCTCCGCAGCTGCTCGCGACGCCCTCGAGACGAGGCTCGGCAACGTCGAGCGAACCGTCGTCGAACTGGTCCCCGCCCGATGAGCACCGCCGACCGCACGTCCCGCCCGGCGCCGCACCCCGGTGAGGGTGAGGTGGATGTCGCGGCAGCAGTCGGGATCTTCGCCATGCTGGCCGACGCCACCCGGGTGCGGATCGTCCTGGCCCTCCGCGAGGGCGAGATGGCCGTGGGTGAGATCGCCGGCGCCGTCGGCAAACCTGTCCCGGCGGTATCCCAGCACCTGGCGAAGCTGCGGCTGTCGGCCATGGTGGAGTCCCGACAGGACGGCAACCGGGTGTACTACCGCCTGATCAACGACCATGCCGCACGTCTGGTCGGGGACGCGATGCACCAGGCGGAGCATGCCGCGTCCCCGCACCCTGCGCACCATGCGACCGGAGGGTCGGCCCACCGGCATTGACCGGTGCACTTCCCGGCGTAGGGTGGCCGCCATGTCCTCGTGGCCCTCGGTCGCAGCAACGACGCCCTCCTCCCCCGCCGTGCACGGTGCCGGGGACGAGCGACCATGGCGCTGCCGACTCATGCATCTGGTGCGGATCGTGACTGCACTGCTCGCTCTGTGCGTGATCACTACCGGGTGTGCGAGTGGCCTGCCCCGCGACAGCCAGGGCACCCTGGACCGCGTCACCGGCGGTGTCCTCCGGGTGGGGATCAGCGAGCACCCACCATTCGCCACCGTCGGTGCGGACGGGCAGGTCGGTGGCGAGGAGGCAGAACTGGTGCGCGAGTACGCCGCGAGCATCGATGCCGAGATCGACTGGATGCCGGGACCGGAGAGCGCGCTTGCAGAGGCGATGAAGGCCGGCGAGCTCGACGTGGTGATCGGAGGCTTCACCGAGGATTCCCCCTTCACCGGCGACATGGCCTTCACCCGCCCGTACACCACCCTGGAGCGGCCCGACGGCTCCACGGCGAAGGTGGTGATGGGGGTGCGCCCCGGGGAGAACGCCTTGATGGTGGACCTGGAACTGTTCCTGGCGCGGACGACGGGTGAGATCTGATGGGACGGGGCGACCGCAGCTGGAGCAGCGGGGCGAACCGGCCGGGCAACGCGCAGCCGCAGTCCGGTCACTCGGCGATGGGCGAGGACCAACGGCTCGCCCTGCGCCGCGCCGTCCGCCTGGAATGGATCACCATCGCCTGGATGGGCAGCACCGTGGTGCTGGTGGGCATCGTCGCCGGCCAGTCCCAGGCGATGCGCGCCGCCTGGGCGGAGGATGCGCTGTCGCTGCTGCCTCCGATCGCCTTCCTGGTGGCCACCCGCTTCATCCGCCGTCCCCGCAGCCGGGGGCACCCCTACGGCCATCACCGCGCGATCGGCGTGGCACACCTGGTGGCGGCCCTCGCCCTGCTGGGCATGGGTTCATACCTCGCCGTCAGCTCTGCCCTCGGCCTGATCCGGGTGGAGCGCCCGCCCGTGGGTCTGACGGTGCTGCTCGGGCAGCCGATCTGGGCGGGCTGGCTGATGATCGCGGTCATGGTCATCACCAGCCCGGGACCCGTGGTGCTGGGACGGATGAAGAGGAAGCTCGCCGAGGACCTTCACGACAAGGTGCTCATCGCCGATGGCGACATGGGCAGCGCCGACTGGAAGACCGCTGTCGCCACCGTGGTCGGAGTGCTCGGCATCGGTATCGGCTGGTGGTGGGCCGACTCCGTCGCCGCGATCATCGTCTCGATCTCGATCGTCAAGGACGGGGTCCACAACCTGTGGTCGGCGATCGCCGGCCTCACCGACACCGAGGCCCGCACCGTGGACGACTCCGCTCCCCATCCCCTCACGCTGCAGGTCGAGCAGCAGGCCCTAGCCGAGCCATGGGTCGCCGATGCAGCCGCGCGGATGCGGGACCTGGGGCATCTGTTCCACGTCGAGCTGTTCGTCGCCCCGCATCCCGGTGCGTGGCCTACAGCTGATCAGCTCGATGCCCTCCATCAGGCCGTCTCCGAACTGGACTGGAAGCTGCACGACGTGGTGGTGGTGCCGGTGCGCGTACTGCCGGAGGCCCAGACCTTTCGGTCGACGCTGCGGGACTGAGCGCATCTCATCGTTACGGTGGTGGGCACCCTCGGGCGATCGGTCCCGCACCACGGGATCGCGCCCGCACCTCGATCGAAGGCGGGATCATGAAGGCAGTCACCTGGCAGGGAACCCGGAAGGTCAGTGTCGAGGACGTCCCCGATCCCGGCATCCAGCAGCCCACCGATGCGGTGATCGAGGTGACCTCCACCGCGATCTGCGGCTCGGACCTGCACCTGTACGAGGTGCTGGGCCCGTTCATGACCGCAGGAGACGTGATCGGCCATGAGCCCATGGGCATCGTGGTGGAGACCGGCAGCCAGGTCACTCACGTGCAGGTGGGTGACAGGGTCGTGGTCCCCTTCAACATCTCCTGCGGGCACTGCGCGATGTGCACCGCAGGCCTGCAGTCCCAGTGCGAGACCACGCAGGTCACCGAGTACGGGTCCGGTGCGGCGCTGCTGGGCTACTCCAAGCTGTACGGGCAGGTGCCCGGCGGCCAGGCGCAGTTCCTGCGGGTCCCGCACGCCGACTACGGGCTGGTGAAGGTGGGGACCGAGCTGCCGGACGATCGTTACCTGTTCCTCAGCGACATCCTGCCCACCGCCTGGCAGGGCGTGAAGTACGCCGATGTGCCCGCCGGCGGCACCCTCGCGGTACTGGGCCTGGGCCCCGTCGGCCAGTTCTGTGCTCGCATCGGCCTGCACCTGGGTGCACGCGTGGTCGCGATCGACCCGGTGCCTGAGAGACGAGAGATGGCCTCCCGCTACGGCGTCGAGGTGTTCGACATGGGCAAGGACTCACTGGAGGCGATCCGCGAGGCCACCTCCGGTCGCGGTCCGGATGCGGTGGTGGACGCCGTGGGCATGGAGGCCCATGGCAGCCCCGTGGCCGGTCTCGCGCACCGTGCCGCCTCCCTGCTGCCCGACGTGGTGGCGAAGCCGATGATGCAGCACGCCGGCGTGGACCGCCTGCAGGCCCTGCACACGGCGATCGAGCTGGTGCGCCGTGGCGGCACCGTCTCCCTCAGCGGCGTGTACGGCGGGGCGGCCAGCCCGATGCCGCTGCTGACCATGTTCGACAAGCAGCTGCAGCTGCGCATGGGTCAGTGCAACGTGCGAGCGTGGACCGACCAGCTGATGGACCTGGTGGAGGATCCCGCGGATCCCCTGGGCACCGCTGATCTGGTCACCCACCGTCTGCCGCTGTCGCAGGCGCCGGAGGCGTACGAGATGTTCCAGAAGAAGCAGGACGGCTGCATCAAGGTGGTCCTGGACCCGAAGGCGAGCTGACCCCGTTGGCGAGCACCCGCACCGGGCGGAGATCGTGGAGTCGGCGAACGCCCTGTACCGGGCCGCACAGCGCGCACAGGTGCCGGTGTTCGTGATCACCACGATGCACAGCCGCGACCGCTCCACCTGGACCCTGTCGATGCTGGACGACGACCAGGGCTACCTGTTCAGCGGCGACCCCGGCACCGAACTGGTCCATGAACTGGAGACCGAGGGCACCACACGGCTGGAGAAGTCCCGCGACAGCGCCTGGTTCGGCACCGACCTGCTACTGCGGATCCACAACCTCGGCGTGGACCGGGTGGTGATCGCAGGCGTGTCCACCCACGCATGCATCGCCCAGACCACCCGCGATGCCTACGCCAACAACGTGCGCGCCGTGATCGTGGCCGATGCGATCGGTGACGAGCGCCCGGAGCACCGCCAGATGGTGCTGGACCAGCTGGTGGAGGACCGCCAGGCCGCCGTAGCCTCCCTCGAGGAGGTCGTAGGTGGATGGGACGGCTGACAGGTGGAGGTCATGACGACTGTCATGGGCATCGGACCTGGGCTCTTCCTACGGTCGAAGCATGAGACGTCTAGGGAAGTTCCTCGTTCGCGCGCTCGCCGTGATGGTGGCGCTGGTGCTGGTCGTGGTGGGGGTGCGCGTGGTCAACGGCTGGCGGTACCCCTCGGCGGAGGGATCCGACCCGCGCGCCATCGCGTCCTATGACCTGGATCAGGAGGGGATGAGCATCGAGCACATCACCGGGGACTACCTCAGCGGCTTCCACCTGGTGCCGGACGCGGTCACCCGGGACGGTGTGGTGGTGACCTTCGGCGGCTCCGAGGGCAGCCCGGACTTCTCCCGGGCGGTGTCCTTGGCCGAGCTGGGCTACGAGGTGTACGCCCTGTTCTTCTTCGGCCAGGAGAATCAGCAGGCCCAGCTGCAGGACGTGCCGCTGGAGTTCTTCGGCGAGGTCACCGATCGCATCGAGGCCGGCAGTGCGCGGCCCGGCCCGCTCACGGTGATCGGCTCCTCCAAGGGCGCGGAGCTGGCGCTGCTGCTGGCCGAGCAGTACGAGCAGATCGACAACGTGGTGCTGTTCGCCCCCACCATGCACTCCTATCAGGGCCTGGTGTTCGGGCAGGAGGTGCCCGCTTCGTTCACCCGCGCCGGCGAGGACGTGCCGTTCCTGTCCTTCCGTGATGCGTCGCTCGGGGCGCTGGCCGGCCAGCTCTCGGCGATGGCCTTCAACTACCCGATCTCCTACCTCGCCACCTACGAGAGCGTGGTCGAGGGCTCGGACCCAGATGCCATCGAAGCGGCGGCGCTGGATCCGACAGCCGTGGAGGGTGGGCTGTTGGTGTTCGCCGGCGGTGATGACCGCATGTGGCAGAGCGCCACCGCCGCCCAGCAGATCCAGGACCTGAACCCTGCAGCCGAGGTGCACGTGTACCCGGAGGCCGGTCACGTCTTCGGCGGGACCGGCCATGCCGCTGGGCTCGCCCTGGGCGGCACCGAGCAGGCCAACGCCGAGGCCCGCGAGGACAGCACCCGGGTGCTGACGGAGACCCTGACCACCTGGCACAGCTGACGGCGACCGGCGACCGGTGGCCAGGAGATGTCCCGTGGCGCAGGAGGGCCGCGCTGCCGCTTACAGTTCTCTAATGCAGCAGGCGCCTTCCCCCGCGCATACGGGGCCTCTTCCCGGTCGCTCCCAGCCGATCCTGGTGGGCATCACCACCGCGCTGGTGGGATTCACCAGCTCCTTCGCCGTGGTCCTCGCGGGCCTGAGGGCCGTGGGAGCATCCCTGGCCCAGGCCACCACCGGTCTGATCGTGCTGTGCGCGGTGATCGGCCTGGCCACCCTGTGGCTGAGCACCCGGCACCGACTGCCGATCACCCTGGCCTGGTCCACCCCCGGTGCTGCGGTGCTGGTGGCCGCCGGGGCGGTGGACGGCGGCTGGCCCGCCGCCGTCGGGGCATTCCTGCTGGTGGGCCTGCTGCTGGTGGCCACCGCCGTGGTGCCGGGCCTGGGCCGGCTGGTACAGGCCATCCCGGCACCGGTGGCGCACGCGATGCTGGCGGGCGTCCTGCTGACGATCTGCCTGCAGACGGTCACCGCACTGGTGGCGATCCCCCTGGTGGTGGGACCGGTGGTGCTGCTGTGGCTGCTGCTGGTGCGTTACGCACCTCGCTGGTCCACCCCCGTGGCCTTCGCCGTGGCCCTCGCGATCGCGGCGGGCCTGGCACTCGCTGAGGGACGCGGCATCGCTGTCCAGGCACCCACGTTCACGCCCACGATCCCCTCGTTCTCGGTGGCGGCACTGGTGGGCATCGCGATCCCGCTGTGGGTGGTGACGGTTGCCTCCCAGCACGTTCCCGGGGTGGCGGTGATGGGGTCCTTCGGGCACCGGGTGCCGTGGAAGGAGACCCTGGTGGTCACCGGGGCCGGCACCCTGTTCGGTGCCGCCGGTGGGGCCCACGCGATCAACCTGGCGGCGATCACCGCGGCCCTGCCCGCCTCGGAGGAGTCCCATCCCGACGCCACCCGGCGCTGGATCGCAGCGCACACCGCTGGCTGGACCTACCTGGTGCTCGCCCTGCTGGTGCCGGTGATGACCGGTCTTGCGGCGGACGCACCGCCCGGGCTGCTCGAGGCCATCGCCGGCCTTGCACTGCTGGGCACCCTGGGTGCCTCCCTCAGCTCCGCGATGGAGGTGCCATCCCGGCGGGTCCCCGCGGTGACAGCATTCCTGGTGGCAGCCAGCGGCGTGGTCGTCGCCGGGATCGGCTCCACGTTCTGGGGTCTGATCGCGGGGCTGCTGGTGTGGTGGCTGCTGTCGCCGCGGAAAGTGTGAGCAGCCGTCAGCGCCGATCAGACTGTGAATCGCCCATGCGGTGCAGCCAGTCGGTGAGCAGCGCGCCGACCAGGGTGGGCTGTTCGAGGTGGGCGTTGTGCCCAGCGCCGTCCAGCACGGCGAAGGTGCCACGCACGTAGTGCTCCTGCCAGGCCAGGCCGTCCTCGAAACCGGCCACGTGGTCCTGCCTGCCGAAGACGTGCAGGGCGGGCTTGTCGAACGGATCGCCGTGGGCCTGCTCGGGCACGGCGTCCAGCGCGTAGGACTTCGAGATCGCGGCCATCACACGCTTGTCGGCCGTGCGGATCCCCGGGTATGAGTGCGTCAGGAACGCCTCCAGCATCGCGGGGGTGCGGATCACCGACACCTCCTCGAAGTCCTCGCGGGCCTCCCCCGCTTCCTCGAGCACCGCAGGATCGTCGTGCAGCACGCGCTTGGCGGGCAGGCGGCGCTCGGAGCTGTCGGCCACGAAGACGGCCGCGAGGGTGGCCAGGCCAAGTACCTGCTCGCCCATCTCATGGGCGACGTGGCGGGCAAGCATGCCGCCGAAGGAGTTGCCGAGGATCGCGAAGGGCTCCTCGCCCAGGTGGTCCTGGAGGACCTCCACCAGCGCGTCGGCGACGGCCTGGGACGAGGTCAGGTCCCGGTTCAGCCCGCCCTCGGTCCAGGGCAGGTCGATGTAGATGCGCCGCCAGCCGGTCGGTTCGAGTACGGGTTCCAGGGCGCGCAGCAGGCGGTGGTCCACCGAGAAGCCGTGCACCAGCACCAGGGGCCTGCCGGTGCCGAGGTCCGCTGCGATCATCGACGTCTGCGTCATCGTCACTCTCCTGTACCCGCCGCCTCAGTCGGTGGAGCGCACCAGGCGCTCGTGACCGGTCTCCTCGAGCTGGGCGATGTCGGAGTTGGCCTTGAGGAAGTCGGAGAAGGACTTGAAGCCCAGTGCCTTCTCGCTGAAGGAGGGGTCCATGCGGCGCATGTGGGTCTTCACCGCCGAGCTGTGCAGCCAGTCGCCGTCCCCGCGGTCGCCGAGCTGGAGTGCGCGCTGCAGCAGGCGGGAGGCGATCTCCTGGGGGTCCTCCACGGCCTCCTCGGAGAAGACGACAGCGCCGCTGGGCTCGTCCACGACCTCCGTCTGGTCGTTGCCGTTCTCCGGGGTCGACTTGCCACCACGGCCGCGCCCGCGCCCCGAGCCGGAGCCGCGGCCGCCACGCGAGCGGCCGTTCTCGGCGGGTGTCTCGGGCTTGGTGACGCCGGGCAGCTGGTCGTAGGCCTCGAACTCATCGCAGGCAGCGGCCAGGGACTTCGCGGTGGAGCCGGTGACACCCATGCCGATCACGTAGCGGCCAAGGCGGCGGCAGCGCTGCGCCAGCGGCACGTAGTCGGAGTCGCCGCCCACGATCACCACGTGGGTGAGGTCGGGGATGCGGAACATGTCCTCCACGGTGTCGACCGCGAGGCGGATGTCGGCGCCGTTCTTGGCGTACGCGGCGGCGGGGAACAGCTGTACCAGGTCCACGGCGCGGGCCACCAGCTGGCTGCGGTAGTCCGCGTTCAGCGGGGCCGACCAGTCGGCGTAGGCGCGGGTGAGCATCAGGGAGCCGAAGGAGGCGGCGTAGTCGATGATCGCGCCCACGTCCACGGTGGCGGCGGCGAGCCGCTCGGCGATCTCCGGGTCGGTGATGTCATCGGCGATCTTCTGGCGGTCGCGGCTGTAGGCGTTGCGGCCGTGCACGCGGTCGTACCAGGACATGACGATGTTGTCGAAGTCCAGGTAGACGGCGACACGGGGATCTGAGGTCTCTGCCATCCCCCCAGTCTGCCTCAGCGGAGCGAATCCAGCGCACGCACCGAGCGCCAGGCGGCAGGGATCACGATCGCCGCGATCGCGGCCTTGACCAGGCCACCGGCGATGAACGGGGTGACGCCCACGGCGATGATCCCGCCCAGGTCGTAGCCGGCGCCCATCACCACGTTCAGGATGTACGCCATGTAGGGCACGCCCACCAGGAAAGGCACGATGCTGGCGGCGATGAGTATTCGTAGTCGTGGGAGCCACCGAATCTTGCTCTTGGGGACCGCCGATCGTGCCGACGGGGGCCAGTAGCCGCCGCGGTGGGGACCACTGGCTCCCGCCGGCATCGGGTCACTGGGGCAGTGCGGTGTGTTCTCGCATGTTCCTGTCGCCGGTGTCGATCCAGATTGTGTTGTGCACGATGCGGTCCATGATCGCATCGGCGTGGACTGCTCCACCGAGCCGGGCGTGCCAGTCCTTCTTCGGGTACTGGGTGCAGAACACGGTCGAGCCGGTGTCATAGCGGCGCTCGAGCAGTTCCAGCAGCATCGAACGCATTCCCTCGTCAGGATGGTCCAGCAGCCACTCGTCGATCACCAGCAGCGAGAACGTGGAGTACTTCCGCAGGAACTTCGTCTGGCCCTGCGGCTTGTCCTTTGCCAGGGCCCAGGCCTCTTCGAGGTCGGGCATTCGGATGTAGTGGGCTCGGAGCCGGTGCTGGCAGGCCTGCTTCGCCAGCGCGCAGCCGAGGTAGGACTTCCCTGAGCCGGTGAAGCCCTGGAAGACCACGTTCTGTTGCCGCTGGATGAAGGAGCAGGTTGCCAGTTGCGCGATCACGTTCCGGTTCAGTCCCCGTTCCTCGACCAGATCCAGCCGCCGCAGGTCCGCTCCGGGATAACGCAGCCCCGCCCGGCGGATCAGACCCTCGACCTTTCCATGATTGAAGATGGAATGCGCCTCGTCCACGATCAGCTGGAGCCGTTCCTGGAACGACATCCCCAGCACGTGAGCCTCATCCTGGGCATCGATCGCGTCCAGCAGCGCGGTCGCGCCCATCTCGCGCAGCTTCCGCTTCGTGTCGTTATCGATCACGCTCACCGGACACCTCCGGCGTAGTAGTCGGCGCCACGGACGTATCCGCCGTCTTCCGCGGGTTCCTCGCGGGGTGGACGCAGGGCGGCGACCTTGTCCTGCCCGGTGGCCAAGATCGGGTGCAGATGCGCATAGCGCGGTGAACGGACCCGTCCCGTCAGCGCGAGTGCGCAGGCCGCCTCGACCCGATCTACGGAGAAGCGGCGAGAGAGCCGTAGCACCGCCAACGCGGGATCCAGGCCCTGTTCCACGATCGGCACGGACTCGAAGATCCGCTGGATCACGATCACCGTGGCCGGCCCGACCCGATCTGCCCACGCCCGCACCCTCTGCGCGTCCCAGGCCTGGAAACGCTCGCCCGCAGGTAGGTCCGCGTCGTTGGTGCGGTACTCATTGCTCGCGGTCTCCGGGAGCAGCAGGTGACTGGTCAGTCGCTGGCTGCCCTGATAGATCTCCAGCGTCCGGGCCGTGATGCGCAGATCGACCTTCGCGCCGATGTGCGCGAACGGCGCGGAGTAGAAGTTCCGCGCGAACGTGACGTGCCCGTTCCTGCCCACTCGTCGTCCGTAGTGCCATGTCGAGATCTCGTAGGGCACCGCCGGCAGCGGCGTCAGCAGCGGCCGCTCCTCCGCGTCGAACACGCTGGCGCGGGATCCGGGCCGCTTCTGGAACGGCTCCGCGTTATAGGCCTCCATCCGCTGCCCGATGGCGGCTGCAAGTTCGGGCAGGGACGTGAATCGCTGATCCCGCAGCCCGGCGATGACCCAGGTCGCGACGTGCGCGACGGTGTTCTCCACGCTCGCCTTGTCTTTCGGTTTCCGCACCCTCCCCGGGAGCACCGCCGCCGAGTAATGCGCTGCCATCTCGCGATACGCATCGTTCAGGACGATCTCGCCCTCGCGGGGGTGCTTCACCACACCGGTCTTGAGGTTGTCCGGAACGATCCTCGGGACCGTCCCGCCCAGCGCCTCGAACATCGCTACGTGCGCTCGCAGCCAGGACTCCTGGCGCATATCCAGCGCCGGGAAGCAGAACGCGTAACGAGAAAAAGGCAGGCAGGCAACGAACAAGAACACCTTCGAGACCTCGCCGGTGACCGGATCGGCCAGCTCCATCGTGGGGCCGGACCAGTCGACCTCCACGCTCTGGCCGGCCTTGTGACCGACTCTCGAAGCGGCACCGGTGACCATGACGTGGTGCTGGTAGGTGCGGCAAAACCGGTCATACCCCATCGCCGGATCCCCAGCCGCCGTGGTCGCGTCGAAGTACTCGCCGTGCAACAGCTTCAGCGTCACGCCGACCCTGGCCATCTCTCGATGGACCTGTTCCCAGTCCGGCTGTGCGAACACGCTCTCGTGCTCGCCCCGGCCCGGGAACAACCGGGCATACACCTGCTCATCGGCGACGTCCGCGATATCGCCCCACCCGATCCCTGCAGCGTCAGCGGCCTCGAACACCGCCCTCACGGACTTGCGGGACATGCCCTGCGAGGACGAAATCGCTCGCCCCGACAGACCTTCTGCGCGCAGCTGGAGCACCAGCTTCGCCCTGATCTTCCGTACCATTCCAGATTGCTCCTTCCGCCGCGTGCCCTATACACACGGCGGAAGGAGCGTAGACAGAGCGGCCCCAACGACACCACTGGTGGTCCCGAACGACGCCACCGCTACGGCAGCGACGTGGCACCCGAACCCTCGATCAGCGGACCCCAGCGAGGCGAATATTCAGGCGACGAAGCCGACCATCGCCAGCCACGGGCGGCGGTCCCCGGTGCGCTCGGCGAACCAGCCGGCCAGGAACGCAGCGGGGATGAACCCGAGGATGAATCCGAAGCTGGGGGTCGCGACCGCCGCGATGGTGCCGGTAAACCCGGCGAACACCGGCAGGCCGGCCAGTCCCGCCAGCATGTAGGTGGTCAGCGCCGCAGCACCCCGACGCGCACCGAGGGCGGCACCGACGACGAGCACGCCGAGGGTCTGGCCGGTGATGGGCACTATCGGCAGCGGGATCGTTACCTGCGCGAGCAGGGCTACCAGTGCGGCGCCGGCGAGCACGAGCACAACATCGGACATCGCACCGGCGCGGGGAAGGATCGCGTCGACCAGCACCGGACGACGGGCAGGGACGGCGTGGGCGGAAGCGGTCATGGTGCTCCTCGGGGACGTAGGCATGAAGAGGCACACCGTAGCGTGCCGCACGCGTTCTTCCGCGCGGACTCCGGATGGCGAGAGCCCGGATGCCGTCCCATTGGTCGGCACCCGGGCTCATGCGACAGGGGTCAGCCGACGGGGCCCTGCTGCTGTTGGGCCTGCTGCTCCTGCCAGGTGGGGTAGTCGTTGTACCCCTCCTCGCCGCCGCCGTAGCCGCGGCGCATGTCCACCTCGGTCAGCGGCCAGTCGTTTTGCATCCGCTCCACCAGGTCCGGGTTGGACATGTAAGCGCGGCCGAACACGAACAGGTCTGCCTTGCCGGCATCCAGCGCGTTCTGCGCGAGCTCCTTGGTGAGATCACCGGAGGCGATCACGGTGCCGTTGTAGTTCTCGCGGATGAACTCGTAGGGGAAGCGGTGCCAGATCTCGCCGCCGGCGATGTCATCGTTGTCCTGGCCGGCCAGCGAGCGCAGGGACTCCGGGGTCTGGAACGCCACGTACGCCAGGTCCAGCTCGTTGAGCTGGGAGATCAGCGCGGTGTACGTCTCCTCCACCTCGTTCTCCACGCTGCCGTTGTAGAGGATCCCGGGAGAGATCTTCACACCGATGCGGTGGGAGTCACCCCAGGCGTCGATCAGGCACTTCAGCACCTCGATCATGAAGCGGGTGCGCTTGTGCGGGGTACCCCCGAAGTCGTCGTCGCGCAGGTTGGAGGTGTCCGAGAGGAACTGGTGGGGCAGGTACCCGGAGGCGCCGTGCAGCTCGATGCCGTCGAAGCCGGCGGCCTTGGTGCGCTTGGCGGCCTTGCCGTACTTGTCGATGACCTCCCACACCTCCTCGGCGCTGAGTACGTGCAGGTCCGTGGTCATCTGGGTAAGGCCGCTCTCGCGGGTGAAGATCTTGAAGTCGGCCGGGACGCTGCTGGGGGCGCACAGCTGGTTGCCCCGCTGTTGACCTCATGGCCCACGCGGCCTGTGTGCTCCATCTGCAGGAAGATCCGGCCATCGGCCGCGTGCACGGCATCGGTGATGCTCGCCCAGGCGTCCTGCTGCTCCTGGGCTGCGATGCCGGGGATGTCGAAGTAGCCCTGGCCGCGGCGCTCGGGCCAGGTTCCCTCGGTGATGATCAGGCCGGCGCTGGCCCGTTGCGCGTAGTGGGTGGCCATCATCGGGGTGGGCACGCCCTCGGGGGTGGCCTTCGCGCGGGTCATCGGTCCCATCACGAGGCGGTTGGGCAGGGTGAGGTCGTGCAGCTGGTACGGCTCGAACAGGGAGGGCATGGCGGGCAGTCCTTCCGGTGGACGTCAGTGTCCACTGCAGGTTATCGACGCACTGTAGCGATCGGTAGGGCGGAGGGCCGTTGCATTACCGGGGTTCCTCTGATCACCTCTCCGACCCCCGTTGCTTCCGAGCGGAACCTTGGAGCCTCAAAGGCAAGCGCGCGCATCGCTCAAATACGGCAGTTACCCCTACCGCCCTTTGACGTAGAACGTTCTACCCAGTCACATGATCGGGCTCCTATGATGGAGTGCCTACTTGCCATAAGTAGCACGCAACGAGTAAACAGAATGATGGAACGCAGCCCAAAACCAAAAAATAATCCGAGAATTCGCTTCCTCGCACGATTCAAAAGTAGGCACTTCATACAGATTGGCCGCCCA
Source organism: Brachybacterium muris (assembly GCF_016907455.1). Classification (NCBI taxonomy): domain Bacteria; kingdom Bacillati; phylum Actinomycetota; class Actinomycetes; order Micrococcales; family Dermabacteraceae; genus Brachybacterium; species Brachybacterium muris. The sequence goes on from NZ_JAFBCB010000001.1 coordinate 2,146,226, forward strand.
TGACATCTTCCGGTGAGGTCGCGTCACCGACACTCCCGCGGCGGCGATCTGGAATCCCCTTCCACATCTCGATAAACTGGGACGGCGAGCGAAGCTCAAACCGCAAAGGCAGGCCGTCGCCCTTCAGTCGGGCATGTGGAATAATTAGCTGATCACTTCTCATCGAAGGCATAAACCCGGAGAACACTGCTGTCGGGGAGTAAAGCTCGACCGTGCGCCTCTTAGCGACCGTGTGAACAAACACCCTTCGACCCCAACGGCCACTTTTCACTTCCGTCAATGAACTAAGCGCGGGGACAAACCCTGCGGTATCTAAGCTACGAAGTATTTCAAGTACGTCGCCAACAGTTTTGCCGATCTTCCCCGATTCAACACTATTAGGCCTATAATGCAGTTGGCTATTCCTCAACGAGGCAATGCCGCTCGCTGCCAGCATATTGTGTGCCTTATGGAGTGTTCCGATGATGCCTTCTCTAGATTCATTCGACAGCGCATCAAACATTGCATTCGTCCTAAAAGGAAACTCGATGAGACTCCCCTTGGCGGCTACCTCTGGAACAAACTCTTCCTTAATTTCCTCACCAACCTGAGAGGATTGCGCGGCACACAGCAACCTCTCTAGGGCGCCAATCGCTTCTATCAGCGGGGCGATGGTCGCCTTTTCCGGATCCAGTATCATCGCACCCGGCAAACCTGGATTCAAAGTCTGCGCAGCGAACACAAAGGCGCGATCTGAATCATACTGAAATGCATTAGGTTCTTGGAAATGATCCGCCACAAGAGACCAGGTTGCAAAGGAGACAACTTCCCGGAGGACCATCTCCAGAGTAACGAAATAGCTTGACGCGGCCTCCCGAATCCCCCTTGACCCGCGAATTGAATGCATTTGATCAGAATCTGCGTCTTCAGACTCCCCAATTACAAATGCGTCGGTCTGCGAAGCAATAATGTCATGGAATCTTCGTGACTCCTCTTCAAAGAGCGCAAAGACATCTCCCCTCAAAGGCACGTCGAATCCAAGCTTCCAAGCAACAAGCTCGGAAACATTAGCTCGGGTAACATGCTGTGAACTCAATCCGATTAGGTCACATGTGGCCAAGGCGTGCTTTCGTGAATCGACCATCAAACTATCGATTAAATCCAGGAGCTCGCCACGCCTCAGCGCCTCGTGCACCTTGGCAGAAACATCAAAACCTTCAAACCGGCGTAGCTTCCAAGAAATTTCATCACTACCTTCCTCACCCCTGTAAAGTTCCTTTATTGCCCGATCAAGCCGAAGCGGGGCCAAGTCGCGGGATCCCGCCACACGAGTCCCGTGACGTGACAATTCGGTACGAGTCCGGAAATATCCGTACCCATGATTCTTCACAAGCACGCCTCGTCTAATCTCTCCTGGTGGGATTTTTAACCGAGCGGGCGCCATAAGAACTAACTCATCGAGAGCATCAGCTATTTCCGAGTCACGAAACCAAAGCACTTCCTGCAGGCACTCTGCCTCCGACAACGAATTAACATAAGCCGCCGCATCACGGATCTCACGGGGTGGATTCTTCGCTACCCTAAACGCGTCTTGATTAGCTTCTATCAAGCGAAGCAGAAGTTCTCGCTTCTCAACTAAACTTAAACCGTCACCCACTAAAGGCATCACGCCTGAATGAACGTCATCCTGGAATGCGCGAGGGTCATCGCTAGTTACGGAACGGAAAGCGTCGAACCACTCCCATTCGGTAGACTCTTTAGCGAGATAGCTCTGAATGAGCTCCCTTCGAGCATTTATTGGCGCAAGCTGCGAAGTCCTGAGCCAGGTTGTATGCACAGTCGGGCAACTAATGTCGTTACAATGTTGAAGCGGCACCCTTATTATCGGGGGCGTAAGCCTTTGTTCCCGAACAGAATAGATCCCTTTCGGTCCAGATAGCCATTCATTTGTTTGAAATACTCCCTGCTCAGTTCCTTCTAGCAAATCCATTGTTTGCTGATGGCTAAGCTGCTCTAGTAGGTCGGGAAATAGGTCCGCAGCCTTCCTGTAGAGACTCGACCCGAAAATATAAGGATGTCGCACTGCTCCCCGCGTGAATTCGGCAGAGATCGCAGCCCGGACTGCTTCAATATCAATATCATCAAGGTCAATAAGGGGTTCGCCGTTGCCAAGCTCCAGCAAGCACATTAGCTGGGCTTCACGGGTGAATCTAGGTGCGGCCGTTCGCTTTGTGTTAGATTTTGCATGAGAAGGCGTATCAAGTGAGAGCCTCCGTGCAACACTATGACCCTTCGCAGTCAGTTTGATCGATTCTGACAACTGCTCACTAGGCGTGTACGAGTCATTGATTATACTGTTTCTAAGTGAGTCAACGAGACCCATCAGGCGGAATGCCTTGCGAACCGCGTCTTCTCCTAACTGGTCAACGATCTCAGCTCCGGACACTTTTCTGCTATCTGGCATCAGAATTCTCCTAAGTCAATGCCTGATCACTTCACTTGCAATGAAGCAGCATGTTATGTCTATTCTAGGCCCTTGCGTCAATCTGCATACAGGATGAAGTTCACCCGTCTTTGTGGACCAGTAGTTTGAATAACATGTGGTACGGCCACTTCCTGTAGAGTCCTGATTATACACCTGAGAACTACGGGACAGTTCCCGCTTCAATATTTGCGTGTCGCCGGGTACTCATCAGACTAGTCGGATAAAATAGCGAGCCGCTCGTACTCGAAACGGTGACTGCCTACCGCCATACGACTGGAATCGTGACTGCCCGCGGGTCGATGCACTAATTCCGGCGGCGTATCTTTAGGGTAGTCTCGGATTTTTTAGTGTAGGCGAGAGCTTGTGCTTCTGTCGTCGAGGGAGCCTAGCCTCGATGTTTCATCGGGCTGGTGAGCGGGGACGGTCGGCGTCGTTGCCGGTGTTCAGCTGCTGATTGTGGCATTCGGGTGTGACAGATCGTCGCAGTGTCCGTTGCGGGCGGTCGGGTTCCACTCCCGAGAAGAGATGCTGCTGGTCGGTGGGACGGGCGGCCTTGCCGGATCAGGTCTGCGCGACGGCAATGCGGAGCCGGTTGACGCCGGTTAGGACGGTCAGTGCTTCGGGAGCGTGCTGGGCGAGGTGCAGGATCCTGTGCCGGCAGCGGCGCACGAGGGTCGCGGGGATCTCGAACAGCCGGGCGCGGAGACGTTTGGGCTCCCAGCGACGTGCGTCGTGGCCGGTCAAAGCGATTGCCTGCATCCAGGCGACGAGCTCGCTGGCGAGCTGGACGATCTGGCACCAGAGCTGATTCTGCGCGAAACCCTGCAACGGGAATTTCATCAGGCCCGTGTCTTTGGCGTTACGGATCCGGTCCTCGCAGCGCGCCCGGCGACGGTGACGCAGCTCCAAGTGAATATTCGCCTCGCTGGGGTCCGCTGATCGAGGGTTCGGGTGCCACGTCGCTGCCGTAGCGGTGGCGTCGTTCGGGACCACCAGTGGTGTCGTTGGGGCCGCTCTGTCTACGCTCCTTCCGCCGTGTGTATAGGGCACGCGGCGGAAGGAGCAATCTGGAATGGTACGGAAGATCAGGGCGAAGCTGGTGCTCCAGCTGCGCGCAGAAGGTCTGTCGGGGCGAGCGATTTCGTCCTCGCAGGGCATGTCCCGCAAGTCCGTGAGGGCGGTGTTCGAGGCCGCTGACGCTGCAGGGATCGGGTGGGGCGATATCGCGGACGTCGCCGATGAGCAGGTGTATGCCCGGTTGTTCCCGGGCCGGGGCGAGCACGAGAGCGTGTTCGCACAGCCGGACTGGGAACAGGTCCATCGAGAGATGGCCAGGGTCGGCGTGACGCTGAAGCTGTTGCACGGCGAGTACTTCGACGCGACCACGGCGGCTGGGGATCCGGCGATGGGGTATGACCGGTTTTGCCGCACCTACCAGCACCACGTCATGGTCACCGGTGCCGCTTCGAGAGTCGGTCACAAGGCCGGCCAGAGCGTGGAGGTCGACTGGTCCGGCCCCACGATGGAGCTGGCCGATCCGGTCACCGGCGAGGTCTCGAAGGTGTTCTTGTTCGTTGCCTGCCTGCCTTTTTCTCGTTACGCGTTCTGCTTCCCGGCGCTGGATATGCGCCAGGAGTCCTGGCTGCGAGCGCACGTAGCGATGTTCGAGGCGCTGGGCGGGACGGTCCCGAGGATCGTTCCGGACAACCTCAAGACCGGTGTGGTGAAGCACCCCCGCGAGGGCGAGATCGTCCTGAACGATGCGTATCGCGAGATGGCAGCGCATTACTCGGCGGCGGTGCTCCCGGGGAGGGTGCGGAAACCGAAAGACAAGGCGAGCGTGGAGAACACCGTCGCGCACGTCGCGACCTGGGTCATCGCCGGGCTGCGGGATCAGCGATTCACGTCCCTGCCCGAACTTGCAGCCGCCATCGGGCAGCGGATGGAGGCCTATAACGCGGAGCCGTTCCAGAAGCGGCCCGGATCCCGCGCCAGCGTGTTCGACGCGGAGGAGCGGCCGCTGCTGACGCCGCTGCCGGCGGTGCCCTACGAGATCTCGACATGGCACTACGGACGACGAGTGGGCAGGAACGGGCACGTCACGTTCGCGCGGAACTTCTACTCCGCGCCGTTCGCGCACATCGGCGCGAAGGTCGATCTGCGCATCACGGCCCGGACGCTGGAGATCTATCAGGGCAGCCAGCGACTGACCAGTCACCTGCTGCTCCCGGAGACCGCGAGCAATGAGTACCGCACCAACGACGCGGACCTACCTGCGGGCGAGCGTTTCCAGGCCTGGGACGCGCAGAGGGTGCGGGCGTGGGCAGATCGGGTCGGGCCGGCCACGGTGATCGTGATCCAGCGGATCTTCGAGTCCGTGCCGATCGTGGAACAGGGCCTGGATCCCGCGTTGGCGGTGCTACGGCTCTCTCGCCGCTTCTCCGTAGATCGGGTCGAGGCGGCCTGCGCACTCGCGCTGACGGGACGGGTCCGTTCACCGCGCTATGCGCATCTGCACCCGATCTTGGCCACCGGGCAGGACAAGGTCGCCGCCCTGCGTCCACCCCGCGAGGAACCCGCGGAAGACGGCGGATACGTCCGTGGCGCCGACTACTACGCCGGAGGTGTCCGGTGAGCGTGATCGATAACGACACGAAGCGGAAGCTGCGCGAGATGGGCGCGACCGCGCTGCTGGACGCGATCGATGCCCAGGATGAGGCTCACGTGCTGGGGATGTCGTTCCAGGAACGGCTCCAGCTGATCGTGGACGAGGCGCATTCCATCTTCAATCATGGAAAGGTCGAGGGTCTGATCCGCCGGGCGGGGCTGCGTTATCCCGGAGCGGACCTGCGGCGGCTGGATCTGGTCGAGGAACGGGGACTGAACCGGAACGTGATCGCGCAACTGGCAACCTGCTCCTTCATCCAGCGGCAACAGAACGTGGTCTTCCAGGGCTTCACCGGCTCAGGGAAGTCCTACCTCGGCTGCGCGCTGGCGAAGCAGGCCTGCCAGCACCGGCTCCGAGCCCACTACATCCGAATGCCCGACCTCGAAGAGGCCTGGGCCCTGGCAAAGGACAAGCCGCAGGGCCAGACGAAGTTCCTGCGGAAGTACTCCACGTTCTCGCTGCTGGTGATCGACGAGTGGCTGCTGGACCATCCTGACGAGGGAATGCGTTCGATGCTGCTGGAACTGCTCGAGCGCCGCTATGACACCGGCTCGACCGTGTTCTGCACCCAGTACCCGAAGAAGGACTGGCACGCCCGGCTCGGTGGAGCAGTCCACGCCGATGCGATCATGGACCGCATCGTGCACAACACAATCTGGATCGACACCGGCGACAGGAACATGCGAGAACACACCGCACTGCCCCAGTGACCCGATGCCGGCGGGAGCCAGTGGTCCCCACCGCGGCGGCTACTGGCCCCCGTCGGCACGATCGGCGGTCCCCAAGAGCAAGATTCGGTGGCTCCCACGACTACGAATACTCATCCAAGACCGGGAGCTGGCCGCGCGGGGTGTTGGTCGCGAACGCGGTGATGCGCATCCCTTCGTGATCGGTGATCCGCAGCTGCGCTCCGGGGTGGGGGAGTTCCTTCCGCACGATCACCCGCATCCCGGCAGGCCACGCGGCTAAGTCAAGGAGCCCGGTCAGTTCCGCGACCCATGCCCCGTCGCGGATCCCGTCGGTCTCGGTGTCATAGGCGGGAGTCCACGCCTCCGCCTCGTCGAGGCGTTTCAGCAGGTCAGGGGTGCTTGCGGGGAGGGTGAACCCCACTGAGTAGGCCAGACGCTGCCTGGTCAGCCAGCCCATGAAGTCCTTGGTGCCGCCGGCCCCGTCGGTGCGGATCAGGATCTTCTTCGACCCCCGCCCGCCCCGGGCCAGCAGGCCCGCAGGCAGCTGCGCGAGAGCCTGCCGGGTGACGGCGATGTGATCAGCGGCGGTGTTCGAGCCGGCGTTGCCGGGGCGGAGGTGGATCGCCAGCGGTTCCCCGGTCCCTTCGCTGCCGTGGTCCAGGAACGCGCACAGCGGGTGATAGCCGAACCCGCGTTTGAACGTCGGTGCGGCCTGCTCCTTCTCACTGTGGACGTTGATCAGGGTGGCATCGAGGTCGACGACCAGCGGGTTCTTCGCACTGACCCCCGCAGCCGGGGAATGCGCTCCGGCGAGGGTCCAGGCTCTTTCACGCGCGGTGCGGCGGGCCTGGGAGATCGCCTCGATCACCGCGGGCGTGTCCTCGGCCAGTGTAGTGATCATGCGGGAGATCGTCGGGGTCGAGGCGACATCGCCGAACAGGTCCGGTTCGCACCGCAGTAGGTCGGTGTCACGGGTGACCTCTCCGCCGACTGCGAGAGTCATCGCCAGGTCCAACAGGATCTTCGCAGCGTGATGCTCTGCCAGCGGTTTCGTCCAAGGAGCCAGCACCTCACGCAGCGAAGAGGCGAGGCCGGTGGCGTGGATCGCGTCGGTCAGCAGCACCGCGCCCGCATGCGAGACCGCTGGAACCGGGGCGATGTCCACGCGCGGGCGGGGGTAGAAGAACAAGGTAGGGTGGGACACCTGAAAGGTGCTCCTTCCAGTGGATGGCTACGAGTCTGGACAACCCGTATCATCCCAGGTCAGGAGCATCTTTCTCTATGCCGTCCACCAGTCGAAACCACACCTCGATGAAATCTCGAGGCTAAGTCCCTCCAAGTAGTCAGTCTATTGTCTACCGGAGCGTCGGGACCCGGTTCGGAGGCCGATGCTACGGGCGGCACGGGAGAGGGCGCGCATGTGGTGAGCGCGGGAGGGGCTGTGTGCGACCCGATCTAGTTGGTGCTGGCCATCGCGTCGGCCCGTCGCAGCCGGGCGCGTGCCCGCACGTTCCAGGAGCTGCTCGCGCAGGCCGCTCACCAACTCCGCACCCCAACGCCACCTTGACGATGGAACTCGACGCCGCCCTGGCCGATCCTGCTCTCACCGGGCAGGGGCGCGACCTCGCGCAGCGGCTCTCCGTGCAGGTCGAGGCACAGAACTCCCTGATCCGGCGGCTCCTGGCCTACGCCCGCCTGGACCTGCGGACCGACCCCGTGGAAGTGGCCGATGCTGCCACCCTGCTGGAGGAGGCATCCCGGGTGCTGCACCCGCTCGCAGCCACCGAAGGAGCACGGGTCGAGGTCGATGCCCGCGCGGCCACGGTCCGCGGCAGCAGAGCCGAACTGCGGGAGCTGCTGGTGATCCTGGGGGAGAACGCGATCCTCCACGGGCACGGAACGGCGCGCCTGGTGATCCGGGAGGAGCCCCGCTCCACGATCATCGAGGTGTTCGATGAGGGGCCCGGGATCACTGCTGCACCCGGGACGGCTACTGAGGGCCGCAGCGGCAACGGACTGGGACTGGAGCTGGCCCGCCGGATCGCCGCACGCCATTACGGTTCCCTGCACATCGAGCAGCGTCCCATGTCCCGGGCGGCGCAGGTGCCCGTGGTCAGCGTGCGCCTGCCTCACCGCAAGACTCTCGCAAGGCATCCCTCCTAGCGTCGGAGGCATGAACGCATCCGCACCGTCCTCCGCACCGCTGGAGGGCTCGATCCCAACCCACCCGTCGCGGGGCTTCGATCGAGGTCAGCTGCTGTTCCTCGCCCTGTACGTCGCGTTCCTGATCGTCCCCGGCCGCCTCTTCGAGGCCCTCCACGCAGGTGCCGGGCCTCGCGCGTGGACCGGGATCCTCCGGTACGTGCTGCTGGCGGGCCTGGGCATCTGGGTGTTCCGGGACGCGATCGCCCGCAGCTGGACGCTCACCAGGGAGCGGCCGGTCCGCACGGGCATGTTGGTCATTGCCGCCGTGCTGGCGGCCGAGATCGCCCCGATCATCCCGGCCGTGCTGCTCTCCGCGCTCGGATGGATGCCCGAGGCGGGCACGAACGACGCCAACGTCTCCGTCCTCACCGATCAGGTGCCGGCCCTGGTCTTCGTGATCACGGTGGCGCTGCTGGGGCCGCTGACCGAGGAGTTCGTGTTCCGCGAGGCCCTCGTGCAGCGGGCACGGCGCTGGGTGCCGGTGTGGACATGCGTGCTGATCAGCAGCCTCGCCTTCGGTGCGCTGCACATCCACACCCTCGCCGAGCTGCCCCTGGTGCTCCTGTACGCGAGCATCGCCCTGGTGTACGCGCTCGCGCTGGTGATCTCCCGGGGGAACCTCCTGGTCCCGATCATCGCCCACGTGATCCGCAACGGGATCCCCGCCCTGAGTGCCCTACTCGAACGATGACCTGACGATCACAACGATCACGTTCCGTACATGTGCCGTATGGGTAGACATCCATGACGAGGTCGTCGGGACATCTGGCACAGGAAGAAGGCGCCTGATCGGACCACGGGTCCGATCCAGAGCCGACGGCGCCTCGATGCTGCTGCACTCGGGGATCTCCCGTGCTTGATGCCTTAGGTGCCTAGCCTCGAGATTTCATCGAGGTGTGGTTTCGACTGGTGGACGGCATAGAGAAAGATGCTCCTGACCTGGGATGATACGGGTTGTCCAGACTCGTAGCCATCCACTGGAAGGAGCACCTTTCAGGTGTCCCACCCTACCTTGTTCTTCTACCCCCGCCCGCGCGTGGACATCGCCCCGGTTCCAGCGGTCTCGCATGCGGGCGCGGTGCTGCTGACCGACGCGATCCACGCCACCGGCCTCGCCTCTTCGCTGCGTGAGGTGCTGGCTCCTTGGACGAAACCGCTGGCAGAGCATCACGCTGCGAAGATCCTGTTGGACCTGGCGATGACTCTCGCAGTCGGCGGAGAGGTCACCCGTGACACCGACCTACTGCGGTGCGAACCGGACCTGTTCGGCGATGTCGCCTCGACCCCGACGATCTCCCGCATGATCACTACACTGGCCGAGGACACGCCCGCGGTGATCGAGGCGATCTCCCAGGCCCGCCGCACCGCGCGTGAAAGAGCCTGGACCCTCGCCGGAGCGCATTCCCCGGCTGCGGGGGTCAGTGCGAAGAACCCGCTGGTCGTCGACCTCGATGCCACCCTGATCAACGTCCACAGTGAGAAGGAGCAGGCCGCACCGACGTTCAAACGCGGGTTCGGCTATCACCCGCTGTGCGCGTTCCTGGACCACGGCAGCGAAGGGACCGGGGAACCGCTGGCGATCCACCTCCGCCCCGGCAACGCCGGCTCGAACACCGCCGCTGATCACATCGCCGTCACCCGGCAGGCTCTCGCGCAGCTGCCTGCGGGCCTGCTGGCCCGGGGCGGGCGGGGGTCGAAGAAGATCCTGATCCGCACCGACGGGGCCGGCGGCACCAAGGACTTCATGGGCTGGCTGACCAGGCAGCGTCTGGCCTACTCAGTGGGGTTCACCCTCCCCGCAAGCACCCCTGACCTGCTGAAACGCCTCGACGAGGCGGAGGCGTGGACTCCCGCCTATGACACCGAGACCGACGGGATCCGCGACGGGGCATGGGTCGCGGAACTGACCGGGCTCCTTGACTTAGCCGCGTGGCCTGCCGGGATGCGGGTGATCGTGCGGAAGGAACTCCCCCACCCCGGAGCGCAGCTGCGGATCACCGATCACGAAGGGATGCGCATCACCGCGTTCGCGACCAACACCCCGCGCGGCCAGCTCCCGGTCTTGGAGCTGCGTCACCGTCGCCGGGCGCGCTGCGAGGACCGGATCCGTAACGCCAAAGACACGGGCCTGATGAAATTCCCGTTGCAGGGTTTCGCGCAGAATCAGCTCTGGTGCCAGATCGTCCAGCTCGCCAGCGAGCTCGTCGCCTGGATGCAGGCAATCGCTTTGACCGGCCACGACGCACGTCGCTGGGAGCCCAAACGTCTCCGCGCCCGGCTGTTCGAGATCCCCGCGACCCTCGTGCGCCGCTGCCGGCACAGGATCCTGCACCTCGCCCAGCACGCTCCCGAAGCACTGACCGTCCTAACCGGCGTCAACCGGCTCCGCATTGCCGTCGCGCAGACCTGATCCGGCAAGGCTGCCCGTCCCACCGACCAGCAGCATCTCTTCTCGGGAGTGGAACCCGACCGCCCGCAACGGACACTGCGACGATCTGTCACACCCGAATGCCACAATCAGCAGCTGAACACCGGCAACGACGCCGACCGTCCCCGCTCACCAGCCCGATGAAACATCGAGGTTAGAAACCTCCCCAACCAGTAAGGCACATGAGTGAGTAGCGACATTTTTCTGGCATATTCGGGCGATTCACCCCCAGTGGCGAGCCTAATGCGTGCATCCGGCGAGACATTAACGGCCCGCGGTCGTAGCACTTTTACCTGGGAGGAAATGCGGGTCGGAGGTCGAATACTAATTGACACCATTTTGCGCAGCATAGATGCGTGCGACTGCGTTGTCGCCGAAGTCGGGACAATGAACCTAAATGTCCTTTTTGAAGCAGGGTACGCAGTCTCGCGCGGAAAACAACTAATTTTCTCGATAAGTAGTGGGGACTCTGACGCCCGAGAACTGTGGAACTCAGTCAGTATGTTCGCGACAGTTGGAAGGATTGACCACACCGAAGATTCAAACGAGTTCGCCAATCGGATTCTTCGCGATTACGAGCCGAGCGCTGGCGAACAGCTACTCACCGCACTCCTAGAAGATGCCGGTCCGCGCGAAAATGCATCCATCTTTGCACCTTCCGCTCCAGAGTCAAACACTGCCCTATCGCAACTGGATAAGTTTCTTGGCAGGCAAGGCGAACTAAACCTCGTAGCTCGCGGTGACGATCTGACACTGGCCCCATTGAGCTACTACACAGGCAGTGTCTACAGAAGCTCAGCGGCCATACTTCCTCTCCTCAGCGAGGGCGCCGCAAGCGCTAGAACACACAATGCTCGAGCTAGTTTCCTTGCCGGCTTTGCGGTGGGCCAAGAAATACCGACACTGCTACTGGCGCCAAAATCATTGAATCCTCCACTCGATTACAAAGATCGCATGTTTCGGTTCGGGTCCGCCGTTGAGCTGACTTCCAAAATCGAAGCTTGGATTCAAAACCTGCAAAAAGACCCCTCCGATCGAAGGGTTGGACGCTTGCGGGTTTCTGTCGAGATGCCAATTAGCACTTTTGGGCGCTATGTCGCAGAAGAGGAATTGGATGCACTAAGCGACTATTATGTTCCTACCGTACAATTCGAGAATATTCTCTCAGGATCGTTCTCGACCCTTTTCCTGGGCAGGAAGGGGACTGGCAAGAGTGCCGCGATGGAGCAGGCCACACGAGGGTGGTGTCATAGCGTCGAAGCAACACTCCCGGTCGGCGGGGGTCTGATCGGTGGAGTGTGCGGATGGCGCGGGTGGGGTTGTCGTTCAGTGACAGGTCGGAGATCTCGACGGCCTCGAAAGCGGGCTGGTCGGTGCGGAGGATCGCCCGTCATCTGGGGCGTTGCCCGTCGGTGATCTCGCGGGAGCTTCACCGGAACTCGACGAAGACCCGCGGCTACCAAGCCGTGACCGCAGACGTCAGAGCGCAGCGTCGGCGGGCTCGCCCGCAGCAGCGGAAGGTCGCTCGGGATCCGGTGCTGCAGGCGAGGGTGGACGCCGACCTGGCCGCGTCCTGGACGCCGAATGAGATAGCGGGCCGGTTGCGTCTGGAGGCCGCAGACCCGACCGTTGAACGCATGGCGAACTCTCCTGACGCACGCGGCCGCACCGTCTCCGGTGAGGCGATCTACCAGTACATCTACGCAATCCCGAAGGGTGAGCTCGCCCGCAAGGGCATCTTCCTGCAGTCCAAGCGGACCAAGCGCCGACCACGTACGACCGGGCGGACGCGCGGTGGCCCAATCGTAGGTATGGTCCCGATCGCGGAGCGAGGTGAGGACGCCGCCCAGCGTCGGGTGCCGGGGCACTGGGAGGGTGACCTGATCATCGGGAAGAACGGCACCTCGTGCGCGGCGACGCTGGTGGAGCGGATGAGCGGGTTCACCGGGCTGCTGGCCCTGCCCTCGAAACACGCCGAGCCAACCGCTGACGCGGTCATCGAGTTTTTCAACGACCTGCCCGAGATGATGAAGGCATCGTTGGCGTGGGACCAGGGCAGCGAGATGGCCCAGCACGCGAAGGTCTCCCTGGCCACGGCGATGCCGGTCTACTTCGCCGATCCCCACTCGCCCTGGCAGAGGCCCAGCAACGAGAACACGAACCGGCTCTACCGGGAGTATCTGCCCAAGGGCACGGTGATCCCCGATCACCAGCCCTACCTCACCACCATCGCCGAGGAGATCAACAATCGACCCCGCCGCCGACTGGGCTATCTCACGCCCACCGAGGCATTCGCTCGACTGCTCGCCGGCGAGCCCCATGTTGCTTCGACGCCTTGACATCGCCGAGTGCTATCGCGAGAAACCGGAGTGCTCACCGTTGCCCTCAAGCCTGCTTCCTATGAAATACAGGGGATGCTCCAGGCCGCAGAAAGCATGTCAACTTCTTCGGAACTCTCATACTTCTTTATAAATCTTTGGCGACATCTCCTGTACACCGAGATCGCGTTTTCGGCCATAGAAGCCGTACGCTCTCAACCCTCTAGCGTAGAGGCCATAGGCCAAGTCGAAGACCTCGAGTCGTTCCTCGTTTCGATGAACGTCGATCCGCAAGCGGACTTCTCGGCTCGAATGGAAACGCTCATTGAAAGGCTAACCCTTGGGGAGTCGACCACTATCAACCAAGCGGCAATCGCCGAGTCCCTCAAAGTATCGAACCTAGCCCGCATCCTTACTCTTACAAAAAGGATTCTCGCACCCCAGTCCAGAGTCTCTGTGCTAATTGACAATTTGGATAAGGCTTGGGAGCCAGATAGTGAGCTGACGGACGTCTCACGCTTCCTGCTTAGCCTCATCGACGCCAGCCGGGACCTGGAGCGAAAGTCTGCACAGTCGAGGTCCGGCGAACCAAGCGTCACCTTCAATACAACCATTTTCCTGAGGCAGGACATCTTCGACGCCATCCGAAAGCGCGTGGCCGAACCAGACAAGCTGCCGATTGAGACTATCGAATGGCGGGACCAAGAGCTTCTTATACGCGTCCTCGAGGAGCGCTACCTTGCGAAGCGTCGAGGTGGCCGCAGTAAATCCGGAGACGTCTGGAAAGAGCTGTTCCCACAGGAGGTTAATGGACTTTCAGCCCGCGACTACTTCCTCTGGCGCTCACTTCCAAGACCGCGAGATCTCATTCATTTTGCAAATCTGTGCCTTTCGACGGCTATTAATCGAAATCATTCGCTTGTCACCCAGGACGACGTCGCGACCGCCGAGAGCGTTTACTCGCGGTTTGCAGTCGACGCTCTAATCGTGGAGAGCGCTTCGGAAGGCATGCCTGTCCAGGAAACTGTCTTGAACCTGGGTGGCCTAGAGAGCACAATTCTGGCGAGCGATATTTCCGTGATATTTTCAGAGCTTTCGAGCCCGGATGATATGCTTGAATGGCTCATTCGGACCTCATTCCTAGGGGTAGAAGTAGGGCCGGGCGAGTTCCGCCATGTTGAGGGATCTGCGGAAGCTCGCACACATATGGCCCTCGCAAGCCGCTTCGCCACCAAGCGTGGCGCCGAACCCCGATACAGAATTCACCCGGCCTTCCGCCCGCATCTACAGATTCGCGACGACGATTTGCATGACGGATTGGTTACAGACGTTACTCTCGGCTATCCGGAGGTTTCACATTCACATCCCTGAACGGTCGTGGTGTCGCGGCGAGTCTTGGAAGTAACTAACGCGTGAAGACTGGGGCACCCCGATCCGACTGACGGGTTTGCCGGACGAAGCCCCTGTTCCAATTTTCCACTGCCCGGTCCTCCATCTGAGAAGATGAAGCCATGAGCCAGAAGCCTCTTGTTTTGTCTGACGTCCGCTCGCGAGCCGGGGCGTTCGTGGCGCAGTGGCGTGAAGCAGAGGGTTACGAGCGCGGGGAAGCCCAGTCCTTCGTCCGGGATCTGCTGCGCGTCTTCGGCATCACCCGCTCCGGCGCGGCCCTCTACGAGAAGCGCGCCCAGCGCGCCTCCACCGGCGGCCAGGGCTACATCGACGCGCTGATCTCCGGCACCGCCCTGATCGAGATGAAGTCGACGGGCGCCGACCTCGCCAAGGCAGAGGCACAGGCGCTGGACTACATGGAGTCCCTGACCGAGCACGAGCGGCCCGACTTTGTGATCACCAGCGACTTCAAGCACTTCCGGCTGCTGGACCTCGCCGCCGCCTCCCCCGAGACCGAGCTGCTGGAATTCCCGCTCGAGGAGCTGCCCGCGCACGCCGAGGATCTGATGTTCCTCGCCGGCTACCGGCGCGCGAAGTTCGGCTCCATCGAGCAGGAGACCGCGTCGATCAAGGCCGCGCAGCTGATGGCCAAGCTGTACGAGCACCTCGAGGCCACCGGGTACGACGAGCACCAAGCATCGATCTTCCTGATCCGCACCCTGTTCTGCCTGTACGCCGACGACTCCGGACTCTGGGAACGCGACCTGTTCTCCCGCTACATCGAAGAGCGCACCAGCGAAGACGGCTCCGACCTCGGCGCGCAGCTGACCACGCTCTACCAGGCCCTGAACAAGCCCGAGGACAAGCGGTACGGGCGCGACGATGACCTGATCCAGGCGTTCCCCTACGTCAACGGCTCAGTGTTCGGCGAGGCCGTCGAGATCCCCTACTTCGACCGAGCCTCCCGCGAGCTACTGCTGCAAGCCGCGTACTTCAACTGGTCCAGCATCTCCCCCGCGATCTTCGGCTCCCTGTTCCAGGCCGTGAAGTCCAAGAAGGCCCGCCGCGAGCTCGGCGAGCACTACACGACCGAGACCAACATCCTCAAGGTCATCCGGCCCCTGTTCCTCGACGAGCTCGAGGACCAGTTCACCAAGGCGCACGCCAAGAAGCGCGAGCTGGAGAAGCTGCTCGAGCACCTCGGGTCGCTGTCGTTCCTGGACCCGGCCTGCGGATGCGGGAACTTCCTAATCATCGCCTACCGCGAGCTGCGCGCCCTCGAGCTACGCATTCACGAGCGCCTCCAGCAGCTCGACCCGTCCCGGGCTCAGCTGTCCTTGGATGCCGGCGATCGCGTGCACGTGAAGCTGTCGCAGTTCCATGGAATCGAGCTCGAGGAGTGGCCGGCCACCATCGCCCGCACCGCGATGTTCCTGGTCGAGCACCAGGCCAACCAGGCCGTGAACCTCACCCTTGGCTACGCGGTGCCGATGCTGCCCCTGCAGGACTCTGCCCGGGTCACTGTCGGTAACGCGCTGCGCTGCGACTGGACCGCCATCTTGCCTGCCACGCCGAGGACGTACGTGATGGGAAACCCCCCATTCCTCGGGCACGCAACCCGCACCCCCGAGCAGGCGCAGGACTTACGCGACGTCTGGCAACGCAAGGACATCGGGCGCCTCGACTACGTGACCGGCTGGTACCGCAAAGCCCTCGACTTCTTCGGTGACGTGGACGGCCGCTTCGCCTTCGTCTCGACGAACTCGACCACCCAGGGTGAACCCGTCCCCGCACTCTTTGGCCCGATCTTCCGGACCGGTTGGCGCGTCCGCTTCGCGCACCGCACTTTCGCTTGGACCAGCGAAGCCCCCGGTGCCGCGTCGGTCTACTGCACGATCGTCGGCTTTGATCGAGACACCAAGCCCGCGCCGCGGCTTTTCACCTACGAATCGGTGAAGGCGGAGCCCGCCGAGATGCCGGCGTCATCGATCAACGCCTACCTTGTTGACGGCCCCAACGTCCTGGTCGAGCAACGCCGAACGCCGCTGAGCCCCCAGCTGCCTCCGGCATCGATGGGAAGCATGCCCCGGGACGGAGGGCATCTGATCATCGAGAAGGACGAATACGAGGGAGTCGCCGCCGATCCCATCGCCGCGAAGTACATCAGGCAGTTCATAATGGGCAAGGAACTCATCCACGATCTGCCCCGCTGGTGTCTGTGGCTCGTCGACCTCGACCCCGCCGACGTGAAGAAGTCCCCTGTCCTCACCGAGAGAATCGCTGCTGTCCGGGCGTTCCGGCAGGCAAGCTCTGCCGCCTCGACTCGTGCAATGGCCGCCACGGCGCACCTCTTCGGCCAAAGGTCACAGCCAGACGTGGACTACTTGGCGATACCCCAGGTTTTCAGTGAACAACGATCCTTCGTGACCGCCGCACTTAAAGGGGCAGAGATTGTCGCAGGAAACAAGGTGTATAAGTGCGAGGATCCCGATGGCTTTGCGTTCGGGATCATCAGCAGCTCCATGTTCATCACCTGGCAGAAGGCAGTTGGTGGACGCATCAAGAACGATCCGGCGTTCTCGAACACGCTGACCTGGAACAGCTTCCCGCTCCCCGAGGTTAGCGACGCAGAGCGCCAGTCGATCATTGAAGCTGGCGCCCGCGTCCTCGAGGCACGAGCGAAGCATCCGGAGCGCACACTTGCTCAGCACTACGCCGAAGGCTTCATGGACACGGACTTACTCAAAGCTCATGCGGCACTGGACCGAGTCGTTGATCGGCAGTTCTCTCAACGCAAGTGCGAAACGAACGAGCGTCGTGCACAGCTGCTCTTCGAGCGCTACGCCCAGCTCACCACCAGCAAGAAGTACTGACCCACTCACCAGCCCGGAGGTCACCACGGTGCAGCACTATCTCGGTCCTGGACGGCCGCTGACAATTCTTGACACCTGGGACAAGGTGCGTGCGGCCTCCGAAGGGGGACTTCTCGCGGAGAACCAGTGGTGCGAGCTGAAGGAGGCGATTGGCCCGTCGACTAAGGCAGTCAACACTGAGCTGGCCCGCGACATCGCTTCTCTCAGCGTCCACGGCGGCATCCTCATTTTCGGGGTGAAGGACAAGACCTACGAGGTCGTGGGGTGCGAGACCGACGGACTACGGGATCGAATCTCCCAGGTGGCGGCAACAAGGATCTCCCCTCCCCTTGTGCCAGTCGTTCTGGATGACGTCCATGGCCCGGACGGCCGCAACGTCCTGGTTGTCTCCGTGCCGCCATCCCAGCTCGCGCCACACATGGTGGACGAGCGGTACTACGGGCGCTCTGCCGACGGCAAGCGCGTGCTCTCTGACCCCGAAGTGCGAACCCTCATCCTCGCGCGAGACCAGCGTACCCACGGCTTCATCGAGCGCCTGAAGGGACTCGCACTGAACGACCCGATCGACCAGCTGGTTGAAGAAGCCCCCACCGGGCACGGCCACGCCTTCTTCCTCGCAGAGCCCTGCTCTCCCGTCCCGTCGGAGCGTATCGACCAACATAAGCTCATCGAGATCCTTCTGAACCTGGACTACGGAAAGCGCGGAATGACGTCCCTGCTCGGTGACTGCACCTACGCCGGCAACGATCCGGACGGGCTAAGTCTGCGCACCGGACATAGGAAGGTGCGCGCAGAGTATGAGCACCGAGAGGCTCAGATCAGCGTGCATGACAACCTCATGAGTATTCGTAGTCGTGGGAGCCACCGAATCTTGCTCTTGGGGACCGCCGATCGTGCCGACGGGGGCCAGTAGCCGCCGCGGTGGGGACCACTGGCTCCCGCCGGCATCGGGTCACTGGGGCAGTGCGGTGTGTTCTCGCATGTTCCTGTCGCCGGTGTCGATCCAGATTGTGTTGTGCACGATGCGGTCCATGATCGCATCGGCGTGGACTGCTCCACCGAGCCGGGCGTGCCAGTCCTTCTTCGGGTACTGGGTGCAGAACACGGTCGAGCCGGTGTCATAGCGGCGCTCGAGCAGTTCCAGCAGCATCGAACGCATTCCCTCGTCAGGATGGTCCAGCAGCCACTCGTCGATCACCAGCAGCGAGAACGTGGAGTACTTCCGCAGGAACTTCGTCTGGCCCTGCGGCTTGTCCTTTGCCAGGGCCCAGGCCTCTTCGAGGTCGGGCATTCGGATGTAGTGGGCTCGGAGCCGGTGCTGGCAGGCCTGCTTCGCCAGCGCGCAGCCGAGGTAGGACTTCCCTGAGCCGGTGAAGCCCTGGAAGACCACGTTCTGTTGCCGCTGGATGAAGGAGCAGGTTGCCAGTTGCGCGATCACGTTCCGGTTCAGTCCCCGTTCCTCGACCAGATCCAGCCGCCGCAGGTCCGCTCCGGGATAACGCAGCCCCGCCCGGCGGATCAGACCCTCGACCTTTCCATGATTGAAGATGGAATGCGCCTCGTCCACGATCAGCTGGAGCCGTTCCTGGAACGACATCCCCAGCACGTGAGCCTCATCCTGGGCATCGATCGCGTCCAGCAGCGCGGTCGCGCCCATCTCGCGCAGCTTCCGCTTCGTGTCGTTATCGATCACGCTCACCGGACACCTCCGGCGTAGTAGTCGGCGCCACGGACGTATCCGCCGTCTTCCGCGGGTTCCTCGCGGGGTGGACGCAGGGCGGCGACCTTGTCCTGCCCGGTGGCCAAGATCGGGTGCAGATGCGCATAGCGCGGTGAACGGACCCGTCCCGTCAGCGCGAGTGCGCAGGCCGCCTCGACCCGATCTACGGAGAAGCGGCGAGAGAGCCGTAGCACCGCCAACGCGGGATCCAGGCCCTGTTCCACGATCGGCACGGACTCGAAGATCCGCTGGATCACGATCACCGTGGCCGGCCCGACCCGATCTGCCCACGCCCGCACCCTCTGCGCGTCCCAGGCCTGGAAACGCTCGCCCGCAGGTAGGTCCGCGTCGTTGGTGCGGTACTCATTGCTCGCGGTCTCCGGGAGCAGCAGGTGACTGGTCAGTCGCTGGCTGCCCTGATAGATCTCCAGCGTCCGGGCCGTGATGCGCAGATCGACCTTCGCGCCGATGTGCGCGAACGGCGCGGAGTAGAAGTTCCGCGCGAACGTGACGTGCCCGTTCCTGCCCACTCGTCGTCCGTAGTGCCATGTCGAGATCTCGTAGGGCACCGCCGGCAGCGGCGTCAGCAGCGGCCGCTCCTCCGCGTCGAACACGCTGGCGCGGGATCCGGGCCGCTTCTGGAACGGCTCCGCGTTATAGGCCTCCATCCGCTGCCCGATGGCGGCTGCAAGTTCGGGCAGGGACGTGAATCGCTGATCCCGCAGCCCGGCGATGACCCAGGTCGCGACGTGCGCGACGGTGTTCTCCACGCTCGCCTTGTCTTTCGGTTTCCGCACCCTCCCCGGGAGCACCGCCGCCGAGTAATGCGCTGCCATCTCGCGATACGCATCGTTCAGGACGATCTCGCCCTCGCGGGGGTGCTTCACCACACCGGTCTTGAGGTTGTCCGGAACGATCCTCGGGACCGTCCCGCCCAGCGCCTCGAACATCGCTACGTGCGCTCGCAGCCAGGACTCCTGGCGCATATCCAGCGCCGGGAAGCAGAACGCGTAACGAGAAAAAGGCAGGCAGGCAACGAACAAGAACACCTTCGAGACCTCGCCGGTGACCGGATCGGCCAGCTCCATCGTGGGGCCGGACCAGTCGACCTCCACGCTCTGGCCGGCCTTGTGACCGACTCTCGAAGCGGCACCGGTGACCATGACGTGGTGCTGGTAGGTGCGGCAAAACCGGTCATACCCCATCGCCGGATCCCCAGCCGCCGTGGTCGCGTCGAAGTACTCGCCGTGCAACAGCTTCAGCGTCACGCCGACCCTGGCCATCTCTCGATGGACCTGTTCCCAGTCCGGCTGTGCGAACACGCTCTCGTGCTCGCCCCGGCCCGGGAACAACCGGGCATACACCTGCTCATCGGCGACGTCCGCGATATCGCCCCACCCGATCCCTGCAGCGTCAGCGGCCTCGAACACCGCCCTCACGGACTTGCGGGACATGCCCTGCGAGGACGAAATCGCTCGCCCCGACAGACCTTCTGCGCGCAGCTGGAGCACCAGCTTCGCCCTGATCTTCCGTACCATTCCAGATTGCTCCTTCCGCCGCGTGCCCTATACACACGGCGGAAGGAGCGTAGACAGAGCGGCCCCAACGACACCACTGGTGGTCCCGAACGACGCCACCGCTACGGCAGCGACGTGGCACCCGAACCCTCGATCAGCGGACCCCAGCGAGGCGAATATTCACTCACGATCACCGCCGCGAGCGGGGGCGCGACACGAAGGATTGAGAATCGATCCAGGGAGATGCGACTCGTGGCGCTTACGGGAACGATGGCCCAGTTCGCAGCCCAGTTCATTGAAGCACTCCGTGAGATTTCCCTAGCCCAGGGGTACCAAGGGCAATGGCAGGTCGGCGTGCATCTGAATCACCTGCGGGGAGCAGCCGGGTACGAAGATTTCTCCTCCGGCAGTGCGCCGGAGTTTCCACAAGACTCCTGCACCCACCACGTTGTCATCCAGCCGACGGCATGGGACGCTCCGCAGACACAAATCGAGGCGGTCGCGGTCGAACTGCTGGCCAAGTATCTTCGAGGGCTGGGTCGAAGCGAGTGGTCGTTCAACCGCCTACTGCAGCAGGTCTAAAGAGCCCTCGTTAGGCAAGGCGGCCCGTCGAGCCTCAGTCAGCAGCCAGCGGTAGCGTCGGCGTATCGAGGTATCGGTACAGCGTGGATCGGCTGATGCCGTGCTCACGCGCTATCTGGGCTTTGGGCGTGCCGGCGAGGACGGCGTTGCGGACGGAGCGGATCTGGTCGCTCTCGAGGCTGCGGGGCCGGCCCTTGTAGGCGCCGCGCTTTTTCGCGGCAGCGATGCCCTCGGCCTGGCGCTGCCGGATGAGCTCGCGCTCGAACTGCGCGAAGGCGCCCATCATGTTCAGCTGGAACGCAGCCATCGGGTCCGACTGTCCGGGCTCGAAGGTAAGTCGCTCCTTGAGGAACTCGACGCTCGCTCCCTTCTTGGGATGCTGCTCGGTGTGCTCGGCAGGGTCGCCGGTGATCTGCTGGACGATGTCGTTGAGGTCGATGACCGAGCGGGCGAGGCGGTCCATGGACGCGACGACGACGTGGTCGCCGCGGCGGACGTGCCGGATCAGCGCCTGCAGCTGTGGGCGGTCCGTCGCGCTCTTGCCGGACTGCTTCTCGGTGAAGGTCTGGTCGCACTCCCCCACCGCTTCGAGCTGCCGCGCGAGGTTCTGCCCCGCCGAGGAAACACGAACATAGGCGACTCGCTGTCCGTGAGCCCTCTGCTTGGCGGGCACCTCAGCGCTCCTGCTCTGTCGACTGTCGGCGCGCTAGAACCTGCGAGATGTAGGTGGCAGAGACGTAGACGATGCCGGCGACGACGAAGAGCGCCGCGATGGCGATCGAGGCGGGGCTCCGCGTGAGGGCGAAGGCGAGGAGTAGCGCCAAGACAGGCACCGGGAGCACTAAAGCCGTGAGGCGGAAGCTCCGCCGGAACGGAGTCAAAGAGGTCTGATGTGTCTCATTCATGTCGTAGACCCTAGCCGAGACATGTGCCAAAACGTGAGAACGGGCCTTGTGGAACAGCGACGATGCCTCGGCGACAGGTGTAGCGTTTGGGTATACCCAGTGCGACAGATGTGTCGCAAAAGTGCGCCTTCGGGCCCTATTGGGAACCGTAAACGACCGGTGAGTAACTGTCCTGCTGAGGTGCCCCAGTTCGGCACGCAACGTGCGGCGCGGTGCGTGCCACCTTTCGGTGTGTCAGTCTTCAGCTGCCAACAGGGCGACCGGGCCCCGTTAGCGTCACCTGATTTGGGGTTGTTCGTCGTGGCGGTCAGCTGCGTGGAGTCGGGGCGGGGAGTATCTCGGTGAGCAGGTGGCGGACGCGGGTGTCGATCTCGTCGCGGACTGCGCGTGCTTGTTCGAGTGTGCTGTCTGCGGGGTCGCGGAGGTCCCAGTCTTCGTAGCGTTTGCCGGGGTAGATGGGGCAGGCGTCGCCGCAGCCCATGGTGATGACAACGTCGGCTGCGCGGACGACATCGTCGGTGAGGGGCTTGGGGAACGCGGAGCCCAGGTCGATCCCGATTTCTCGCATGACTTCCACGGCGCGTGGGTGCAGCGCGTCGCTGGGGGTGGAGCCGGCGGAGCGGACGTGCACTCGACCGGCAGCGTGGTGATCCAGCAGTGCGGCGGCCATCTGGGAGCGGCCTGCGTTTTGGACGCACACCAGCAGCACTTCGGGGACGGCGTGCGGGGCGGCGCCCTTGGACTGTGCGAGTGCGGTCAATCGGTCTCGGGCGAGCGGCCGGCGTTGTGGACGCAGACGAACAGGACGCTGGGACGTGCGGTCATGGGAGCCTCCCGACCGGGGGTGAGGTTCAGGCGATGTCGAGGAACGCGCGGAGTTCGGCAAAGGCTGACGGGACGACGGAGTAGTGGGCCCAGCGGCCGTTCTGCTCGCGCGTGAGCAGGCCGGCGTCGACAAGCTTCTTCATGTGGTGGCTGACGGTTGGCTGACTGATGCCGAGCGGCTCGGTGAGATCGCACGCGCAGACCGACTCACAGCCCTGGGCGGCGACGTGGGAGAGGAGCCGGAGGCGTGTGGGGTCGGACAGCGCCTTGAACAGGGAGGCGATCCTCTCGGCGTCGACGGTGTCGACCGGACCTGCGGACAGCGAGCAGCACTCCTCAGAGCCGGTCCTCGCCGCGGATCCGGTGGCTGTGGCGTCGGTCGTCGTGGCCATGCCCTCACCTTACATTGACAGTCATCGATGTCGGGCATAGCGTACGCATCGATAACCGTCGATGGAAGGAACATAGCCCTGATGAGTACGACCACCAAGGACGTGGAGCAGCCGCGCGTAATGAAGGAGATGTCCTTCCTCGATCGCTGGCTCCCGGTATGGATCCTGGCCGCCATGGCCGTGGGACTCCTGCTGGGGAGGTTCGTCCCCGGCCTGAACACCGCACTGGAGGCGGTAAAGATCGGATCCGTGTCCCTCCCCATCGCGATCGGACTGCTGGTGATGATGTACCCGGTCCTGGCGAAGGTCCGCTACGACGAGACCCGGAGAATCGGAGCTGACCGACGCCTGCTGGTGACCTCCCTGGTGCTGAACTGGCTCGTCGGACCGGCACTCATGTTCGGCCTCGCGTGGATCTTCCTTGCCGACCTGCCGGAGTACCGGACCGGCCTGATCATCGTGGGCCTCGCGCGCTGCATCGCGATGGTGCTCATCTGGAACGACCTCGCCTGCGGCGACCGCGAAGCTGCCGCCGTGCTGGTCGCGATCAACTCCGTCTTCCAGGTGATCGCCTTCGGTGCCCTGGGCTGGTTCTACCTCCAGGCGCTGCCGTCGTGGCTAGGGCTGCCGACCACGTCGGCCGAATTCTCGATCGGCGCGATCGTCCTCAGCGTGCTGATCTTCCTCGGGATCCCCCTGGTCGCCGGCTTCCTGACCCGCATCCTCGGGGAGAAGGCGAAGGGTCGGGCCTGGTACGAGGAGCGGTTCCTCCCGAAGATCGGCCCGTGGGCGCTGTACGGGCTGCTTTTCACCATCGTGCTGCTGTTCGCTCTCCAAGGCGACGCGATCCTCTCCGCCCCGGGAGACGTGGCCCGCATCGCTCTGCCGCTGCTGGTCTACTTCGTGGTCATGTTTCTGGGGTCCTTCCTGCTCGGACGGGCGATCGGCCTGAATTACGCCAAGTCCACGACCGTCGCGTTCACCGCCTCGGGCAACAACTTCGAGCTCGCCATCGCCGTCGCCATCGGCACCTTCGGCGTCACCTCCGGCCAGGCCCTCGCCGGTGTCGTCGGCCCCCTGATCGAGGTCCCGGTCCTCGTCGCCCTCGTCTACGTCGCCCTCGCGATGGGCCGCCGGCTCTTCCCCGGCGACGCGACCGTTCCCACCCGATGAACCAGCAGAGAGATCGAGTCACCATGACCGCGAAACGCCCCGCAGTCCTGTTCGTGTGCGTGAAGAACGGCGGCAAGTCCCAGATGGCTGCGGCCCTCATGCGCCACCACGCCGGCGACGCCGTCCAGGTGCACTCCGCCGGTACCCGCCCCGGTACGGCCATCAACGCCCAGTCCGCCGCGGCGATCGCGGAAGTCGGCGCGGACATGTCCTCCGCTGTGCCCCAGCCGGTCACTGCCGAGCTGCTGCGCAACGTCGATCGGGTGATCGTCCTCGGGGATGAGGCTGTCATCGAGCCCGTTGCGGGGATGACCGCGCCGGTGACCACCTGGCACACCGACGAGCCCTCGACGCGCGGCATTGAAGGAGTGGAGCGGATGCGCCTGGTCCGCGACGACATCGACCGCCGCGTCCGTGCGCTCCTGGCCGACCTCACACAGTCCTCGGCCTGACCCGGTGAGCGCGTCCTCGCCACCCCGGACAAGAAGATCTGCATCGTCGGCGTGAAACGCTATGGGCGGCCGCCGAACCAGCGTGTCGCCGCCTGCCCGGACAGCGGCGCCTCGTGCCGCAGCGAATGCGTCCTCCTGGACGAGCGCCACCAGCCCTGCACATCCCGTGACGCTGCTGAAGGAGCACCCCGACTGTGAACCGCCTGGTCTCCTGGTGGGACGCCCACCAGATCGCGCTGTACCTGGCCGCGATGGCGGCCGGCGCCGCTATCGGGCTGGCAGCTCCCGGGCTCGCGCCGACGTTGGAGCACTCCATCGAGCCGGTGTTGATGCTGCTGCTGTTCGCCACGTTCCTGGGTGTGCCGCTGATCGAGGTCGGGCAGGCCTTCCGTGACCGGCGGTTCCTGGGAACGGTGCTGGTGGCGAACTTCGCGATCGTGCCGCTGCTCGCCTGGGCACTGTCCCGGTTCGTCGCCGACGATCAAGGGCTCCTGCTCGGCGTGCTCCTGGTGCTGCTAACCCCATGCATCGACTACGTCATCGTCTTCACGGGCCTCGCGGGGGGAGCGCGCGCGAAACTCCTGGCCGCTGCGCCCTTGCTGATGCTCCTCCAACTGGCGTTGTTGCCGCTGCACCTGTTCGCCTTCGCGGGCCGCGAGGTCGTCGGGGTGATTGACGTGGCCCCGTTCGCAGAGGCGTTCTTCCTGCTGATCGTGGTGCCGCTGACCGCGGCAGCGGCCGTGCAGGCGCTGGCGCGCCGACACCGGTCGGGCCGAGCCATCGAGGGGGTCATGGCGGGGGCCATGGTGCCGCTGATGATGCTCACCCTCGCAACTGTGATCGGTTCCCAGATCGCTGCCGTCGGCTCACAGATCGGGACCCTCGCGCGGCTCCTACCCCTGTATGCAGGGTTCGTGGTCGCGGCCGTCTTCATCGGTTTCGCGGCCTCGAGGGTCACGAGGCTGGATACCGCCTCGACGCGGGCGGTGATGTTCTCGGTCGCCACCCGCAACTCCCTGGTGGTCCTTCC
This sequence comes from Brachybacterium muris, assembly GCF_016907455.1. Lineage (NCBI taxonomy): Bacteria > Bacillati > Actinomycetota > Actinomycetes > Micrococcales > Dermabacteraceae > Brachybacterium > Brachybacterium muris. The sequence goes on from NZ_JAFBCB010000001.1 coordinate 2,171,856, forward strand.
CCTCGCACTGGCCCTCCCCGATGCCCTGGCGATCGCGCCACTCGCAGTCGTCACCCAGACCCTGGTCGAACTCATCGCCATGGTCGCCCTGGTCCGCATCGTGCCCGCCATCGTTCCGAGCACAACGGCTGTGCCATAAACCGGTGTGTAGGGCGCGGGAGCTTTCGCTCTTCTGGTCCGAGTAGTTGTGCAGCGTCGACCAGGGCTCCGGCGCCTCGCCCTTGAGGCGCCCGGGACGGGAGCAGCAGGAGGCTGTTGGTCACCCGGCAGAGAGGGCTGGGTGTGGATCGACGCGACTGGGTTCCCCTGATGCACTGTGCAGTCAGCCAAAGCTGTATGGTCACTGCATGCTGACTACAGCTCCTCGTCGTGACGTGATGAACCGGCTGGGGCGGGCGATGGCCGATCCCACGCGCTTTCGCATCTTGTTGTCGTTGCTCGAGCAGCCCGGATACCCGGCTGCTTTGGCCGCGGAACTGGATCTGACGCGTACGAACGTCTCCAACCATCTCGCGTGCTTGCGGGGGTGCGGGATCGTGGTCGCCGTTCCGGAGGGGCGGCGGACGCGTTACGAGATTGTCGACGCGCACCTGACGAAGGCGCTGAGCGCTCTGGTGGACACGGTGCTCGCGGTGGATGACGACCGTGCCTGTGTCGACGAGTACTGCGATGTGCCCTTGTGCTGCCAGCGTGGCGCAGCCATCGAGGTGACGCGATGAGCGATGAGTGCTGCGGCCCCGTGAAGACCCCTGCCCCGGTTGAGCCCGCGATCGAGGACGCCTGCTGCGGGAGCACTACTCCGGCCGTCGCATCCGAGGGGATGGAGGTCGAGCAGCCCACGCCCTGGTGGCGTGATCGGGCGCTGCTGCTGCCGATCGCCTCGGGAGTGCTGTGGGTGGCTGGTCTGCTGCTGAGTTGGGCCGGCGCCGAGACGGCCGCGCTGAGCGCGCACGTGCTGGCACTGGGGGCGGGGGCCTGGACTTTCGTTCCCGGCACACTGCGGCGCCTGGTGCAGGGCCGGGGGCGGGGCCGGCTCGGCGTGGGCTTGCTGATGACGCTCGCCGCGCTGGGGGCGGTGCTGCTGGGCCATGTCGGGGAGGCCGCAGCTCTCGCGTTCTTGTTCTCCCTCGCTGAGGCGCTCGAGGACCGGTCGATGGATCGCGCGAAGCAGGGGCTGCGCGCTCTGTTGGCCCTGATCCCCGAAACGGCCCGGGTTGCTCGAGCTTCGGGCCCCGAGGTCGTCCCGGCCGCGGAGCTCCGCCGGGGCGATGTGCTCCTGGTCGGTGCCGGCGATCGGGTCGCCACGGACGCCGTGGTGATCGAGGGGCGCTCCTGGATGGATACCTCGGCGATCACGGGCGAATCGATCCCGGTCGAGGTGGGCCCCGGAGACGAGGTGCATGCGGGCTCCGTCAACGGCGCCGGGTCGGTGCAGCTGCGGGCCACGGCCGATGGTCGCGACAACTCGCTGACCCAGATCGTGCGCCTGGTCGAGCAGGCGCATGCCGCCAAGGGGGAGCGGGCGCGGCTGGCCGACCGGATCGCGCGCCCCCTGGTGCCCGTGGTGCTCGTCGTCGCCGCCCTGGTTGCACTCCTGGGTATCGTCACCGGTGATCTCCTCCTCTGGATCGAACGGGCGCTGGTGGTGCTGGTCGCTGCCTCGCCCTGTGCGCTGGCGATCGCGGTACCGGTCACGGTGATCTCCTCGATCGGTTCGGCGAGCAAGCTTGGCGTGGTCATCAAGTCCGGAGCCGCCTTCGAGCAGCTGGGAACGGTCCGCACCGTTGCGTTCGACAAGACCGGGACCCTGACCCGTAACGACCCGCGCGTGGTGGACGTCGCCACCGCTCCGGGACGCAGCCGGGAGGATGTCCTGGCGGTGGCCGCCGCGCTCGAGTCCGGCAGCAGCCATCCGTTGGCTGCGGCCATCGTCGCGGCGGCCGACACCAGTGCGGAGGCCACCGCCGTTCAGGAGACCCCGGGGCACGGCATCACCGGGCAGGTCGGCGGGCGATCGGTGCGGGTGGGGAACCCGCGCTGGATCGCTCCGGGCGAGCTGGCGGCCCGCACGCAAGAGATGGCCTCCCGCGGCATGAGTGTGGTGCTGGTCGAGGTGGACGGTCGGGTGATCGGTGCGATCGGGGTGCGCGATGAACTGCGTGCCGAGGCCGCCGAGACCATCGCTGCGCTGCATGCGCAGGGGATCCGGACTGTGATGCTGACCGGCGACAACGCCCTGACCGCCCGCGCGATCGCGGCCGCGGCCGGCATCGACGAGGTCCATGCCGAGCAGCTGCCCGCGGACAAGGCCGCCCATATCCGGCGCCTGGCCGCGCAGACGCCGACCGCGATGATCGGCGACGGCATCAACGACGCCCCGGCCCTGGCCTCGGCCACCGTGGGTATCGCGATGGGAGTCACCGGCACGGCCGCCGCCGTGGAGTCCGCCGATGTCGCTTTCACCGGCACCGACCTGCGCCAGCTGCCCGCCGCTCTCGCCCACGCCCGCCGGGGCCGCCGCATCATGACCGGCAACATCGCCCTGGCCCTGGCGATCATCGTCATCTTGTTCCCGCTGGCCCTGTTCGGCGTGCTGGGACTGGCCGCGGTCGTGCTGGTCCACGAGGTCGCCGAGGTCGTGGTGATCGCCAACGGCATGCGGGCCGCCCGCACCCGCGGCAGAGCCCTGCAGGGGCCTGTCATGTTCGTTGGGCAGGATCAGCCCGACCCCGCCCCCGTAGGAGGCCGCGCATGAGCCGCAGCACCAAGTTCACCCTGGGACTGATCGCGGTGACCGCCCTGATCCTGACCAGCTTCGTCCTGTTCCTCAACCCCGAGGAAGACACCCCCACGACAGAGCCAGGCAGCACTGCTGCTACGGCGCAGCTCGTGCGCGAGGACAGCCCCCGACTGTCCGAGGAGGGGGATGTCGTCTTCGTGGAGTTCCTGGACTTCGAGTGTGAGGCCTGCCTGGCGCTGTACCCCACGATCGAGGAGATCCGCGCCGAGTACGGCGACCGGGTGACGTTCGTGGTGCGGTACCTGCCGCTGCACGCCAACTCCGTCGAGGCCGCGCAGGCAGCGGAAGCGGCCCGCGACCAGGGCCAGTTCGAGGCCATGTACAAGGCGCTGTTCGACAACGCGACGCAGTGGGGCCACCAGGAAACCTCCCAGCGCGAAGCGTTCTTCTCCTACGCCGAGGAGCTCGGCCTGGACATGGAACGGTTCGAGCAGGTCTACGACGACCCCGCCACCCTCGAGCGCATCCAGCAGAGCGCCGCCGACGCCGAGGCACTCGGCGTGACCTCGACGCCCACCTTCTTCGTCGACGGCCAGCGGCTCGAGCCCACTCGCATCGAGGACCTCACCGACCCCCTCGATAACGCTCTTAATGGCTGAGAGCCCCACCGCAAAGACCTCCCGACGCACCGATCCTCCGCGCGGGCTCGGGGTGCTGTTCACCGCGACCGGAGCGATCGGCCTGGTGATGGCCGTGGTGCTGCTGGTCGAGAAGATCGCGCTGATCGAGGACCCCACCTACGTGCCCACCTGCAGCCTCAACCCGGTGCTCTCCTGCGGATCGGTGATGGACACCCCCCAGGCGGCGGCCTTCGGGATCCCCAACCCGATCCTCGGGATCGCCGGCTTCACGGCCGTCCTCACCCTGGGTCTCGCCTTCCTCGCCGGGGCCCGCCTGGCGCGGTGGATGAGCGTGCTCATCCAGGTGGGCGTGACCTTCGCCGTGCTGTTCGTGCACTGGCTGATCGGGCAAAGCCTGTACGAGATCGGGGCCCTGTGCCCGTACTGCATGGTCGTCTGGGCCGTCACGATTCCCCTGTTCTGGCTGACCACCCTCCACCACCTCCGCCCACTGACCGCCAGCCCCACCCCCGCCGTCCGGCGCACCATCGGCCTCCTGGTGGAGTTCCGCATCACCATCCTCGTGGCCTGGTACCTCGTGATCCTCGCGCTGATCACCATCCGGTTCTGGGACTACTGGTCCACCCTGCTCTAAGCCGCGACGGCGCTGCCATCCACCCCGACTGCACCCCGCTCGAAGGAGTCACCCATGCGAGGCCCCACCCGGCGCCACGTCCTGTACGCCACCGGCCTGCTCGCCGCGACCGGTCTGTCCACTGCCTGCGGAAGCACCGACACCACCGACCGCTACGACGCCGACAGCGCCGGCTACGTCTCAGGCAACGGCGTGACCACGGAGATCGCGCCCGCTGACCGGGCTGACCCTGTCGAGTTCTCGGGCACCACCTACGACGGCGACGCCTTCACCGCCAGCGACCACCGTGGCTCCGTGCTCGTGGTCAACGTCTGGTACGCCTCCTGCCCGCCCTGCCGCGTCGAGGCGCCGGACCTCCAAGCCATCCACGAGGAGTACACCGACCAGGGAGTCTCCTTCATCGGCATCAACCTGCGCGATGAGAAGGGACCCGCCCAAGCCTTCGAGGCGAACTACGGGATCACCTACCCCTCCCTGCCCGACCTGCAGTCCGAGATCATGTACCAGCTGCGCGGGCACGTCGCCCCCAACGCGGTCCCCACCACACTCGTCCTGGACCATGACGGGCGCGTCGCAGGACGGGTCTCCGGGGCCATCAACCCCTCCATCCTGCGCTCGATGCTCGACGGCGTCCTCGACGAAGGAGCCGCGTGAACAGCGGCGGGCTCGCCGAGGCATTCCAGTCCATCGCCCTGTCCGGCTCCCTTCTGCTGGCCATCTCGGTGGCCGCAATCGCGGGGCTGATCGCATTCCTCTCGCCCTGCGTCCTACCCATCGTGCCCGGGTACCTCGGCTACGTCTCCGGACTGGCCGGACAAGGCCCCACCACCCTGCCACTGGGCAACAACCCCGGGACCATTAGGAAACCGTCGCACCCGGGTCACCGGAATCGGGCGGGAACGGGACGAATGCTGAGCGGCAGCATGTTATTTGTTGCCGGATTCACGATCGTGTTCATGGCGCTTGGCGGATTCGCGGGCGCGATGGGCTACCTGCTCCAAGCTCATGCCGTCTGGATTAACCGCGTCGCCGGCCTCGTTGTCATCTTTATGGGACTCATCTTCATGGGAGCCCTGCCGCGATTTACAGGAAATATCCAGGTATCGAGAAGGCGTCCGGACGCAGGCCTCCTCGGGGCCCCGCTGATGGGGTTCGTCTTCGGCCTCAGCTGGACCCCGTGCATCGGTCCTACCTACGCCGCGATCATCGCCCTCTCCCTGGATGCCGGCGCGGACAGTGGCTCTGCCACCCGGGGGGCCCTCCTTGCGCTGGCCTACTCGCTAGGGCTGGGCATCCCCTTCGTGCTCAGCGCCCTCCTGCTGAACAGGGCCATCGGAGTCAGCAAGGTCCTGGCACGACATCGCCGTCTCCTCGGGCTCCTCTCCGGGGCGCTGCTCATCGCGATCGGGCTGCTGCTCCTGACCGGGCTGTGGGCCTCGTGGATGATGCAGCTACAAGGCTCCATCGCCACGTTCCAGCCCGTGGTGTGACTCCTTCACCAGCACACCCGCGCCCTCGGCGGCGCGTCCCCGCGGTCCGATCCGGCCCAGCCCCGGCCGTGACCTCCACCCCACCGCGATGCCTGGACAAGGTAAAGAGCGAGTACGGGTCGGTTGGGTGCACCTGCCCATGGTTCAAGAGCGGGTGAAATCTCCGCGCGCAGTCACTCATGACCGCATTTCTGGGAGGTGGGGATCGGTACGGTGGAGGCACGGGCGGCGCGAAGGAAAAGCTTTCAGCTTTGCTCCTGCTACCTGCGCAGCCGTGACGTACTGATCATATTCCCTCGAATTGTCTCGGGGGTGTTCCCGGAGAGAATTTATGGCTACGAGCAATTCCCATCGCGCGGCCGGCCGCGCTGTCACCCCCTTCCGCCACAGCGGCCGCGCCCTGCGCGGTACCGGGGGCGCCGCCATCCTCGGCACCGTCCTGCTCGGCTCCGCGTTCGCAGGCGGCGCCGCGCAGGCGGCGCCCACCGCCCCGGCTACTGCGCCGACCCTGACCGCGCAGGCAGCCGCGCCGGCAACCCCCGCGCCCATCCACACGCTGTCGTCTGCTGAGAAGCTTCGCTGGGGTTCCCAGGGGTCCTCCGTGAAGCAGCTCCAAGCCGCGCTGAATGAGGAAGGCGCCTCGCTGGCCGTCGATGGGAAGTTCGGCCCCCGCACCCACAGCGCGGTGAAGGACTACCAGCGGACCAACGGCCTGCAGGTTGACGGTGTGGTGGGCCCCGAGACGCGCGGCGCCCTCAATGGCGGGGGTCTCTCCATCGGGGGCACGGGCACGTCGGTCCCGACGCCCTCCACCTCCTCCTCGGGCAGCGTCGGGCAGAGCATTGTCGACGCCGCTCGCACCCAGATCGGCACCTCCTACTCCTGGAGCTCGAGCAGCCCGGGGGTGGGCTTCGACTGCTCGGGGCTGACCCAGTACGCCTACAAGCAGGCCGGCATCGATCTGCCGCGCACCTCCGGCCAGCAGGTCAACGCCGGTACCTCGATCTCGAAGTCCGCGGCCCAGCCCGGCGATCTGGTGGTTTGGCCCGGTCACATCGGCGTCTACGCCGGCGGCGACAAGGTTGTCGATGCGGGCCGCTCCGCGGGCGCCGTCACCGAGCGCACGATCTGGGGATCGCCCACCTTCATCACCTTCCGCTGAGCACCAGCGACACCGACGGGGCGCGGACCACCGGGAGGCGGTCCGCGCCCCGTCTCGTCTGTGTCGGGCTGCCGCCCCCGGGGGGGCAGGGGGTGCGCAGCTCGGTGGGGGTTAGGTGTGGAGGCTGCCTGCGGCTTCGCGTTCATGCACGGACGGGCTCTCCAACTGGATGGTGGCGTGCTCGATCGCCACCGGGAAGTGTGTTTTGACGCAAAGGTGGACGTCTTCGAGGATCCGCAACGCGTGGGCGGATTCGAAGCACTCCTCGCTGACCACGACGTGGGCCGAGATGATGGGCAGGTTACTGCCGATCGCGGAGGCATGCAGGTCGTGAACGTCCTGGACGTGATCGAGGGCGAGGATGTGCTCGCGAACTTGATCGAGATCGACCCCCTGGGGGGTGTACTCCATGAGGATATGCACAGTCGCGCGCAGGATCCGGAACGCTCGGGGCACGATCAGCGCCGCGATGAACAGCCCTGCCAGAGCGTCGGCCTGCTGGAACCCGGTGAACTGGATGACCAGCGCGGCCGTGATGACGCCGAGTGATCCCAGGGCATCGTTGAGGACCTCGAGGAACGCGGCGCGCATGTTCAGGCTAGAGTTCTTCCCCCCGGCCAGGACGAGGATCGCAGCGATGTTCGCGATCAGCCCGATCACCCCGAAGGCGAGCAGCTCCCCGGAAGGGACCTCGGGGGGCTCGGTCAGCCGCGAGATGCCCTCGATGGCTGTATAGGCTCCCACCACGATCAAGAGGGTGGCCTGGGCCAGGGCGGCCAACACTTCGATGCGGGCGAATCCCCAGGTGCGTTGGCTGCTGGCCGGGCGCAGCATCATGGTCGCCGCGATCAGGGCCACCAGCAGCCCCGAGGCATCGACCAGCGCGTGTGCCGTGTCAGTGAGCAGAGCAAGGCTTCCGGTGACGACACTGCCGAGGGCTTGCGCGAGCACGATGACAGACGTAATACCAAACGCGATCGCCAGGCGAACCCGGGCCGTTCCCGGTGAAGCATGGTGGTGGGAGTGCTCTTCCTCGCTCGCCATCACAGCTCCCCGTCCTCGAGCTCAGCGTGGTCACGGTGGGCTTTGAGGGAGAGCGACGCTCCGGAAGCGGCCAGCAGCGTCTCCGCGGTCTCCAGCAGGTCCGTGAGCCGGACCGGATCAGCCAGGGCGAACCAGGAGGCCCGTCCCTCAGTGCGCACGGTGACCAGACCACAGTCACGCAGGCACGTCAGGTGCTTGCTCACGGTGGACTGCGCCAGGTGCATGTGATCTACGAGGTCACGGACCCGGTGCTCACCGCTCGAGAGGTGCTGAAGGAGGGCCAATCGAGTGGGCTCGGACAGGGCATGGAACAGCGCAGCATGGCCGTCCGCGACCTCAAACGGAGCGTTCTCCACCATCGGAATCATCGTCATGTGCCGATAGTATCGTCATCGAGAGATGTTGCAAGGGGTGGTGTCCTCAGCGGCAGCGCGAGCAGGGGCGCGCCCCGGTGCGGAGCCAAGGGCCAGCCCAGGGCCAGCCCAGGGCGACTCGCAACTAGACTCAATGCGCCCCGCGGGCAAGACCATCGTGGTCTTGCGAGGGCACGAGGGAAGGGGAGTTGCGACAGTGGACGCAACGATGAGTAGACGTGCGGTGCTGACGCAGCGAACGGTGCTTGCCAGTGTGATCGGGTTCCTTGCAGCGGTGCTCGTTCCGCTTGCCGTGCCGATGCTGCTGCCGGTGGCCTCCGCGCACGACACCCTGATCTCCTCGAGCCCGGCCACGGGAGAGAGCCTTGAACAGGCCCCGAAAACCCTCGAGCTCACCTATAGCGACGAGGTGCTCAACCTCTCTCCCGTCGTGCGGCTGTCCAACTCCGCGGGGGAGGAAATCTTCACGCAGACCCCCGCGGTCTCCGGTAACACCGCCTCGATCGACCTTCCTGCGCTCCCTGCCGACAGCTATCGAGTGCAGTGGCGTGTGGTCTCTTCGGACGGCCACCCCATCGAGGGCACCGTCGATTTCACCGTCACGGTCGGTGCCGAGACCACCGACGACGCAGACACCGCCACCGACCCTGCGTCGCCGACCGCCGCAGCAGACTCCCCGCAGCCCGAACCGACGCCGGCGGATCAGGCGGAGTCCTCGCCAGCCGAGCAGGAGGACAGTGGACTCCCGTCGGGCATGGTCCTCGCTGGAGCCACCTTGCTGCTGCTGGTGGTGGTCGTCCTGCTGGTCCTGCGCACGACGCGCCAACGCGCGGGGCGGGGTCGCGACCACTGACATCCTCTAGGGGCCAGCTCCTAGAGGATGTGTAGGCCCTCAGGACCTATCGACGCCCGGCCCCGCGACCATGGGCCCCTCCGCGTGCTTCCGGTCTCCGGGGGGGCGGGCGGACTGTCCGCACTCGGCACGTCACCCGGCGTTCGCGCCCGCATCGCTTGGTCTGGGCGCCGCTTCGTGAGGGTCGGAGGGGTCCTCGGTGCCGCGGCGACGCTGGCGCAAGATGGCGAGGCTATGCACACCTGCCAGCACGAGCAGTACCGCACACAGAACCAAGCCCCCAAGACGCTGATCTCCGAGTGCATCCGCGCCCCAGTCCCGTCCCATGGCGCCGAACCAGTCGTCCTGCACGACCTCGCGAGACAGTGCGAGGGTGAGCGCCAGCCCGGCCAGCACGAGGGTTCCGGCCATCGCGGCGATCGACCGCTCTACCCAGGACAGAGTGCCTCCGCCGAGCGCCCTGCCTTGCACCGGTAGCGCCAGTGCAACGCCGCCGACCACCGCAGTGCAAAGCACCACCAGCCGCCCAGGTGCGGTCTCCAGTCCCATCCGCAGTGCCGGCGTCAGGTAGATCGCCGCGAAGCTGACCGCACCAAACAGCGCCAGCACCACCGGATGAGTAAGCCTGAATCGTCCGGGGTTTGATAGAGGGTGAGCCAGACATCCTGGAAGGACCCCCTGATCACCATGGCCAACTACAAGTACCCCGTCGAGCTGCGGGAGCGAGCGACCCGCCTGGCCGTCGAGGCCCGCCGCGACCCGGCGACACGCATCGGCGCGATCGCGCGGATCGCGAAGCAGACGAACGTGCACAAGGAAGCGCTGCGGAACTGGGTCAGCAAGGCAGAAGCCACAGACATCCCGACCGAGGCGGTGGACGCCGAAACGCGGATTCGTCAGTTGGAGGCGGAGAACCGTGAGCTGCGCCGCTCGAACGAGATCCTGAAGTCCGCGACGGCTTTTTTCGCGGCGGAGTTCGACCGCCCACAGAAGTGATCGTCGCCTACATCGACGAACAAAAAGACACGTGGGGGATCGAACCGATCTGCCGAGTTCTCACCAAAGAGCTCGATGTGAAGATCGCCCCGCAGACCTACTATGCGGCCCGCAGCCGACCTCCCTCGGCTCGCAGTGTTCGTGATGCCGAATTATCGAAGGAGATTATGCGCATTCATTCTCATCCACGAATGCGGGTCTACGGGATCCGGAAGATTCATGCGCAGCTCGTCCGCGAGGGCATCGCGGTCGGCAAGGGCAGAGTCGAGCGACTGTGCCGTTCCCTCGGCATCCGCGGCACCGTACGGGGCAAGTACCCGCGCACCACGAAGCCGGCCCCGGAGACCGGCCGCCCCTTGGACCTCGTCCAGCGGGAATTCACCGCGACCGCCCCGAATCAGCTATGTGAGTATTCGTAGTCGTGGGAGCCACCGAATCTTGCTCTTGGGGACCGCCGATCGTGCCGACGGGGGCCAGTAGCCGCCGCGGTGGGGACCACTGGCTCCCGCCGGCATCGGGTCACTGGGGCAGTGCGGTGTGTTCTCGCATGTTCCTGTCGCCGGTGTCGATCCAGATTGTGTTGTGCACGATGCGGTCCATGATCGCATCGGCGTGGACTGCTCCACCGAGCCGGGCGTGCCAGTCCTTCTTCGGGTACTGGGTGCAGAACACGGTCGAGCCGGTGTCATAGCGGCGCTCGAGCAGTTCCAGCAGCATCGAACGCATTCCCTCGTCAGGATGGTCCAGCAGCCACTCGTCGATCACCAGCAGCGAGAACGTGGAGTACTTCCGCAGGAACTTCGTCTGGCCCTGCGGCTTGTCCTTTGCCAGGGCCCAGGCCTCTTCGAGGTCGGGCATTCGGATGTAGTGGGCTCGGAGCCGGTGCTGGCAGGCCTGCTTCGCCAGCGCGCAGCCGAGGTAGGACTTCCCTGAGCCGGTGAAGCCCTGGAAGACCACGTTCTGTTGCCGCTGGATGAAGGAGCAGGTTGCCAGTTGCGCGATCACGTTCCGGTTCAGTCCCCGTTCCTCGACCAGATCCAGCCGCCGCAGGTCCGCTCCGGGATAACGCAGCCCCGCCCGGCGGATCAGACCCTCGACCTTTCCATGATTGAAGATGGAATGCGCCTCGTCCACGATCAGCTGGAGCCGTTCCTGGAACGACATCCCCAGCACGTGAGCCTCATCCTGGGCATCGATCGCGTCCAGCAGCGCGGTCGCGCCCATCTCGCGCAGCTTCCGCTTCGTGTCGTTATCGATCACGCTCACCGGACACCTCCGGCGTAGTAGTCGGCGCCACGGACGTATCCGCCGTCTTCCGCGGGTTCCTCGCGGGGTGGACGCAGGGCGGCGACCTTGTCCTGCCCGGTGGCCAAGATCGGGTGCAGATGCGCATAGCGCGGTGAACGGACCCGTCCCGTCAGCGCGAGTGCGCAGGCCGCCTCGACCCGATCTACGGAGAAGCGGCGAGAGAGCCGTAGCACCGCCAACGCGGGATCCAGGCCCTGTTCCACGATCGGCACGGACTCGAAGATCCGCTGGATCACGATCACCGTGGCCGGCCCGACCCGATCTGCCCACGCCCGCACCCTCTGCGCGTCCCAGGCCTGGAAACGCTCGCCCGCAGGTAGGTCCGCGTCGTTGGTGCGGTACTCATTGCTCGCGGTCTCCGGGAGCAGCAGGTGACTGGTCAGTCGCTGGCTGCCCTGATAGATCTCCAGCGTCCGGGCCGTGATGCGCAGATCGACCTTCGCGCCGATGTGCGCGAACGGCGCGGAGTAGAAGTTCCGCGCGAACGTGACGTGCCCGTTCCTGCCCACTCGTCGTCCGTAGTGCCATGTCGAGATCTCGTAGGGCACCGCCGGCAGCGGCGTCAGCAGCGGCCGCTCCTCCGCGTCGAACACGCTGGCGCGGGATCCGGGCCGCTTCTGGAACGGCTCCGCGTTATAGGCCTCCATCCGCTGCCCGATGGCGGCTGCAAGTTCGGGCAGGGACGTGAATCGCTGATCCCGCAGCCCGGCGATGACCCAGGTCGCGACGTGCGCGACGGTGTTCTCCACGCTCGCCTTGTCTTTCGGTTTCCGCACCCTCCCCGGGAGCACCGCCGCCGAGTAATGCGCTGCCATCTCGCGATACGCATCGTTCAGGACGATCTCGCCCTCGCGGGGGTGCTTCACCACACCGGTCTTGAGGTTGTCCGGAACGATCCTCGGGACCGTCCCGCCCAGCGCCTCGAACATCGCTACGTGCGCTCGCAGCCAGGACTCCTGGCGCATATCCAGCGCCGGGAAGCAGAACGCGTAACGAGAAAAAGGCAGGCAGGCAACGAACAAGAACACCTTCGAGACCTCGCCGGTGACCGGATCGGCCAGCTCCATCGTGGGGCCGGACCAGTCGACCTCCACGCTCTGGCCGGCCTTGTGACCGACTCTCGAAGCGGCACCGGTGACCATGACGTGGTGCTGGTAGGTGCGGCAAAACCGGTCATACCCCATCGCCGGATCCCCAGCCGCCGTGGTCGCGTCGAAGTACTCGCCGTGCAACAGCTTCAGCGTCACGCCGACCCTGGCCATCTCTCGATGGACCTGTTCCCAGTCCGGCTGTGCGAACACGCTCTCGTGCTCGCCCCGGCCCGGGAACAACCGGGCATACACCTGCTCATCGGCGACGTCCGCGATATCGCCCCACCCGATCCCTGCAGCGTCAGCGGCCTCGAACACCGCCCTCACGGACTTGCGGGACATGCCCTGCGAGGACGAAATCGCTCGCCCCGACAGACCTTCTGCGCGCAGCTGGAGCACCAGCTTCGCCCTGATCTTCCGTACCATTCCAGATTGCTCCTTCCGCCGCGTGCCCTATACACACGGCGGAAGGAGCGTAGACAGAGCGGCCCCAACGACACCACTGGTGGTCCCGAACGACGCCACCGCTACGGCAGCGACGTGGCACCCGAACCCTCGATCAGCGGACCCCAGCGAGGCGAATATTCACTATGGGTAGCGGACATCACCTATGTGCCCACCAGGTCGGGATGGGTATACGTCGCCTTCGTGCTCGACGTGTTCTCACGAATGATCGTCGGCTGGCAAACCTCGACGCGGCTCTATACCGATCTGGCCCTCGACGCGCTTAACATGGGATTCTGGAACCGTCGGAAAGCTGGCCAAGACGTGAGTGGATTGATACATCATAGCGACCGCGGAGTTCAATACCGCGCCATCAAATACTCGCAGGCGCTGGAGGAAGCCGAAGTTGTCGCTTCTGTCGGCTCGAAGGGAGATTCGTACGATAACGCGATGGCCGAGGCACTGAACTCACTCTACAAGCACGAACTGATCTTTCTCGATGGGCCCTGGAACGGCATCGAGGACGTCGAGCCGGCCACCGCCGACTGGGTCCACTGGTTCAATACCGACCGCCTCCACGGCAAGCTCGACCACCGCACCCCCACCGAGATCGAGACGGACCACCGGGTCCGTCAGCACGCCCCTCAGACCGCCACCGCGGCCTGAGCAACCATCACCCGCACACCCTCAACGAAACCCGGGACTTGACAGCCACTGCCCAAGGCTCGAGCCTGGCTTCCAGTCGACCAGTTCTCGCAGACCCGCCGATCCGTCGGTGCGGGACGCTATCCGGCTACGGACCAGCTCACCGAACCGGCCAGCGACCAACAGTGGCGCAGCCACCAGTGCAAGCAACGCATGCTGGCCCAGGTGGACGGAGAACTGCACCGGCGCGTAGACGCCCGGCGCTCCTGAGGTGGACCAGACAAGCACCGCGCACCCCCCAAACCACGCCACGCTCCGGCGCGCCGGCCACGACCGCCCCTCACTGCCCGCAAGGGGCCGACGGGACCGCACCCACACGTAGGCAACCGCCAGGCCGAGAGCGAGAGCCGCCCCCGCCACATCCGCCCGCCAGGCGGTGAACAGGGTCGCCAGATCGGGGGCACCGGGCAGTGGGAAGTCCGTTAGGGCCTCAGCAGGTGAGGAGACCGGGTCGGGTTCATCGGGCACAGGCGGCGCCGTGTTCGACAACGCGGCAGCGAGGCCGGTCGCTGCGGCGACCAGGAAAACTTCCCCCGCAACGAGCCACAGGAAGCTCCTGCGCTGATCTGAGCGGCGAAGCCGGAGCAGAGTGCGGCGGCGCTGCCACCACCCAGCAGCGCCCAGCAGCACCAACAAGATGGTCTTGAGCAGAATCATCCACCCATAGGCAGTGGTCACGACGTCCATCGGGGCGGAGAGCCGCACCACCGCAGAGACGATGCCACTCACGGTTAAGGCGCCGTAGCAGGCCAGCGCCAGCACGCTGAACCGTTCGGCAGCGTCCGCCAGAGCGGGCCCAAGCCGACTCGCGAGCACCAGCAACAACGCCAGACCCCCAAGCCAGATCCCCGCGGCCACCAGGTGCACAATCATGGAGCTCGTGGCCGCTTCATGCGTCGTCTGTCCGGCAGCGTGCCCGGTCATCGACTTCGTCACCAGCGCCGCGAACACCAAACCCAACCCGGCGAGCAGCCCCGCCCGGGACCGCACCGCGATCAGCAGGGTCGACGCGATGGCTACGAGTACCGCACCAGCCAGCTGATACTGGCCCAGCTCGAGGCTGGTCACGTACATCATCAGGTCAGATCCGAAGCGCGGCTTGAAGGGCGCCTGGCCCGCCGCCAAGGCATACCCCAGAACCATTCGGAGGACGAGCAGAACCGCCCAGAGCGACCCGACCACCGTGCCAATATCAAGTGCCCGCTCGTACGCAGGATGGAGTCGGGAACCCGAACCGTCTTCGGGACTGACGCCTCCGGGTCCCGCCTCCGCTCGGCGGGGCAACACGAGCAGCGCCATCACGATGCACGCCACGGTGATGGCCGCGCACAGGTCGCCGAGCACGTCGACCACGGGTAGGCCCCACCGCACCACCGGGCCCGCATCGACTAATTCCAACGACCCCGGGGCTCCAGCGAGAGCGGCCGCGATCACTGTCCACAACACCGCCCACGGTGCCGCGACGGCCACCAGCAATCTCACCTGAGATGACCTCAAAGGTCACCCTCGCAGCGCGCCGAGCCACGCTCTGCACGTCCCGTCGGAACGGCCGACCCCGCCGATGCGCGAGACTCCTCAGCCATGCTCCACCGCGCACTGCGCGCGCGCCACCTAGCCATCATCGTGCTGTCTCCTGTCCGACGCTGCCGTACCTACCTCCGGCCAGGCTAGCCAGGAACCAGCCCTCCGAAGATCTCAGCAACCTCGTCGAGTCCGAACCGGGCCAACCCGCTGCACCCCCACGGCACATCCTCAGGGCTGTTTGGCTCGCTGTCGCTACGTCAGAGTCCGAAGGCTCCGCCGCTGACGAGGATCACGATGCCGAGGCCGATGAGAACGATGGGGAAGAGGATGTGCTCCCAGCGTTCGAGCACTTCGGCGATCGGGGGGCGAGTGGCGACGAACTTTGCCAGGACGACCAGGACCGCGACGAGCGCGAGGAAGACGATGCAGTAGGCGACTACTGCGAGAGGTTCCACGCTGAGGAAGACAGGGGTGTAGACCCCGATGTTGTCGCCGCCGTTGGCAAGGGTGACGCCTGCGACTGTCCACACGCCGACCTTCTTACCGGCAACCTTGGCCTCGTCGTCATCGTCATCATCGTCTCCGCGCCAGGCCTGCCACGCGGCCCACAGACCCAGGCCCAGAGGGATGAGACCGAAGTACGGGATGGCTGCCGAGGGCAGGAACGCTCCGGCGCCGATGGTCACCAGGACCGCGGCACCGAGGATGCCGGCGAACCCGAGGTACTGCCCGGCCAGAATGCGGGCGGTAGTGCCGCGCTGACCTGCCCCTCGAGCGAAGAAGAGGGAAAGCACGATGATGTCGTCGATGTTGGTCGCTGCGAACAGGCCCATCGCCTGCAAGACCGAGGTGAGGATCATGCGCCCTCCCCAGCTGCGTCGCATCCGGGAACCGAGCAGGCGGGATCGATGCACGGGGCGTCTTCGTCCACTGCCAGGGTGGCATCGACCAGCGCCGTCAGCGCCTGCGCCAGGTGCGAATCAGCGATCTCATACCGTGTCCGACGACCCTCGGGCTCGGCGACCACGATCCCGCAATCGCGCAGGCATGCCAGGTGGTTGGACACGTTCGGGCGTGTCAGGTCCAGATCTCGGGCCAGTTCCGCCGGGTAAGCGGGATGGTCGAGCAGGGTCAAGATGATCCGGGATCGAGTGGGGTCGGCCAGTGCACGACCCAGGCGGTTCATCACGTCGAGACGCGAAGCAATAGTCAACATACACTGAACTATACAGCACTGACTGAACCAATCGCCGCCGTCGGTTAGGTGTTCCCGATCTCACGCCCCGTTAGGGGAACGCCCCCTGGGACAGGACGAACTGCTGTTCGTTCTCGAGCGACACTGGCGCTCGCTTGGCAAGACCCTCGACCCCGAGGACTTCACCGATGCCCAATCCCGCCGCCATCGCACGGATCACCCGCGGCAACTTTCGGCTGCTCGAACGCCTCTTCCCCCAGATCCAACGCGTGCTGAGGATCGACGAGCTCGACACCACCACCAACGACGTCATCGAAGCCGCCCAGAGCACCCTGGTCATCGGCGTCAGCTGACCCCGCCAAGCAGTGCCTGAAGAACCCCGCCACCTAGCGGACGAAGTCACAAGAGTGACCAGGCTGGATACCACCTCGACACGGGCGGTGATGTTCTCGGTCGCCACCCGCAACTCCCTGGTGGTCCTCCCACTCGCACTGGCTCTCCCCGACGCCCTGGCGATCACGCCACTCGCAGTCGTCACCCAGACCCTCGTCGAACTCATCGCCATGGTCATCCTCGTCCGCATCGTGCCCGCCGTCGTCCCGAGCAAGATGGCTGTGCTGTGGATGTGATCGCTACATGGCGGTCTGCGTCTGCGAGGAAGCCCGTCATGGACCGGTATGCGTGCGGGCCCTCTTCACAGATAGCTGCAGATCTGCTGGGCATCGCATCGGGAGGGCTCGCCGTGAGCGGCGGTCTCGTAGTGCTCGGCCACGGTGGCGCGCAGGGCGGTGAGCTCGGCGATCTGCCGGTCCAGGGCCGTCAGCTGTCGGGCCAACCGGTCGGCCACGTGGGCGCACGGGGGCTGACCAGCGTCGCGGGTCCGCAGGATGTCCCGGATCTCGGCCAGGGTGAGTCCGGCGGCCCGGCCGCGGCGGATGAAGCGCAGGCGCGCAAGCGTCGCGGGCGGGTAGTCGCGGTACCCGTTGGCCGAGCGTGCGGCCGGGGGCAGCAGTCCCTGCTGCTCGTAGAACCGCAGGGCCTTGGGGGTCATGCCGGCCGCTGCGGCGGCTTCACCAATACGCACGGCACACCTCGCTCCAGGGCCGCCTCCGGCCCGGTCTCCTCGGGACAAGGCTACTGCCCGGCGGGGGGACGACCGGGGCGGGGGTGCCGGGGTTCAGGCGGCGCAGCAGGAGAGCTTGGAGACGTCGGTGCGGAAGGACTGGGCGGCGATCTTCAGCCCCTCGGTCATCGTCAGGTACGGGCACCACAGAGTGGCGACCTGGTCGACCGTCATGCCCGCGGCCAAGAGGTAGACCCCGGCCGCGGCGAGCTCCCCGGCCTCCTTCGCCACCGCCGTGATGCCGACGATGCGCCCGGTGTTGGCGTCGGCGACGATCTTGACGAACCCGCGGGTGTCGCGGTTGACCCGGGCCCGCGGCACGTGCTCCAGGGGCAGGACCCGGCACTCGCAGCGGATGCCGGCCGCGCGGGCCTGCTGGTCGGTCATCCCGACCGCGCCCACGGCCGGGGTGGTGAAGGTGACCCGGGGCAGGTGGGTGTAGTCCAGCTCCTGGCCGGCGTCGTTGAAGGCGTTCTCCACCGCGGTGACCCCGTGGGCGGAGGCGACGTAGACGAACTGCGGGTGGCCGGTGACGTCCCCGGCAGCCCACACTCGGCGGTGGGAGGTGCGCGTGCGGGCATCGATGAGGATCTCCCCGTCCGCACCGGTGGCCACCCCGACCGACTCGAGCTGTAGCCCGGCGGTCACCGGGCGCCGCCCGACCGCGACCAGCAGGTGGGAGGCCCGGACCGTCTCCCGCCCGCCGGGTCCTGTGACGGTGGCGAGCACCTCCCCGGTGGCCGGGTCGGTTTCCACCGCGGTGACGGTGGTGCGGCGGAGGACCCGGATCCCCTCGTCGGCGAACACGCCCCGCAGGGTCCGGGAGACCTCGGGCTCCTCGTGGGAGGCCAGCCGGGAGCGGACGACCAGGGTCACCCGCGCGCCCAGGCGGGCGAAGAGCTGCGCCTGCTCCAGGGCCACGTAGCCGCCGCCGAGGATCAGCAGTGACTCCGGCACCTCGGCCAGCTCCATGGCAGTGGTCGAGGTCAGGTAGGCGACCTCGCCCAGGCCCGGGATCTCCGGGACGACCGGGGCAGATCCGGTGGCCACCAGGTAGTGGGCCGCCCGCACCCATGACCGGGCGCCGTCGGGTCCGGTGACCACAAGCACCGGGTCCTCGACGGTGCCCGCGAACACCGCCTCGCCCCGGATCAGGTCCCAGCCGTACTCGCGGATCAGGTCGAGGTACTTCTCGGCCCGCATGGTCTCGACCAGCTCGGCCGTGCCCGTGGCCAGAGCCGGCATGTCCACCGGCCCCACGGTCGCGGTGATCCCGGGAAAACGGGTGGCGTCGAGCGCGGTGTGCCGGGCCGCGGCCGCGGCCAGCAGCGCCTTGGACGGCACGCACCCCGTGTTCACACAGGTGCCCCCGACCGTGGCCCGCTCGATCATCACCACCCGCTTGCCCAGCGTGGTGGCACGGATCGCGGCGGCGAACGCACCGCCCCCGGATCCGATGATCGCCAGGTCGACTTCTGAGGTGACAGCGTCCGACATGGGTCCTCCCAGAACCTTTGGGGAGGCCCCCATGGCGCCTCCCGTGTGCAGTGCTGCCTTCAGCCTGCACCTTACCCTGGAGGGGAAGGTCAAGCCGCCGAGGTGACCGCATCTCACAAGCACTGGTTTCGGGAGCCCCCCGTGCGAGTGTCGTGAACGACCCCGTGTGAAGTCTCAAGACATCGTGGACGACCCCGCTACGGGGAACGTGTCCGCGGGCTGACTTATGGGCCGGCTCCGCTGTGAACCAGCGTGTCGCGTTGGGGTATACCCAGTGCGACAGATGTGTCGCGAAAGTGCACTTCCGGGCCCTATCGGGAACGGTAAACGACCGGCGAGTAACTGTCCTGCTGGGGTGCCCTACTTCGGTACGTGCCTCGCGGCGTCACGAAGAGTCGGCCGCTCCAGCCACCGCTTGCCACCGCCACCCCTTGGATGCTTAGAGGTGAGAACCTCTCGCTCAGCGCGCGACGAACAGTCCGTTGTGGCACCGAATGTTCGTCTCAGTTGGGATACCAGGGCCGGCAGACTTAGATAACCCCGAGTTTGCCGGCCGCGAGCACGAGTATCATGAAAGTTGCCATACCCAGCGGAACTCCAACTATGGTCAGCGCGCGCCTGGTGGCGGAGTCCCCTCCCGTATCTCGGGCCTCCTCCGCAGGATAAAGGAGTGACTCGTCAGCACGAGGCATCTGTTCGCGCTTCGGGAGAGGGTCGTCGTAGTCGCCCGTTACGATGATCATATGGACGAGCGCGCCGACGGCCGATCCGATCACCCATAACCAATCGGCGCGGACGAAATCGTCACGCACGGTAGTCAGCATCGCGCGCGAAAAAGATCCCAGCGAGAAGCCGAATCCCTCCACAATGCCAGATAGGACAGTGAGGGCGAGTCCGGTCATCAGCAAACCAAAACGTAATGAAGCCCAGCGGCCCTCGTAGGAACGCACCCAGACCAAGCGGGACAAGCCCCGTGTTCCCTTGGGGGTTGCCATTAAACCCAGTGCGATGGAGCCAGCAATGCAGACTCCCCCTGCGGCTAGCAGCAACCAAAACACCACATCGACCACGGTCTCGCTCCCTACGCCCCTGTGCTGCGCCATGTGCGGCGGTGACACCCAGTATGCGTGGCCCAGCAGGCTGCTTTGATCTTTTCCGGGCTTGACACGGGTACTCAGCGGCCTCTTTGACGCTCCCTCGCCTCTCCGCCGAGTTCGTCCCGATGAGGGCTCCACTTGGACCGAAACGCGAGCTCACAACCCGAAGGGTCGAGGGCGGGCCCCGCCATTGCCAGCTGTCGCGCTGGGGTATACCCAAATAGGACGGTACGAGCCGACGTCTGACGGTCTACCGGAGCCGCTGACGGAGCTCGGAGATATGGCGCTGTTCGGTCGGGTGCCCGTCGAAGTACAGCTCCAGTGAGTCAGCGATGACGCGACGAGCGAGCGCCGTCATCTCACTGCGGGATAGCGTCGCGAGCCGCTGACGGGAGAGTGCTGACGCAATCCCAGGGGACAGCTCGACCTGGGTGAAGTTAGGCATGAGCTGCCATCGGGGCGGCGCGTCCGACTCGCCCACGGTGACAAGCACGGAGAGGGAAAGGTCAGGGAGTTTACGGAAGTCAATGTGCGCGCGCAGCGCTTCCTGGGCCTCGTGCGCAGCGATGTCGAAGTCGTCGTACCAGAGCCTATGCGAGGGATAGTCGAAGACCTCGCCGTCGGGGTGCTCGTAAATACGTTCCGGCATCTCGCCCGTGTCCTGGACGTCGACCCGAAGCCAACTGAAGGTACCAACTGGGAAGCCCTTCTCGAGCGGCTTCGACAATACGACTGGATACTTCTCGCTGCTCACGCTCGCCTGCCACCTCAGTGGACCCTGGGGGTAGTCCTCATCCTCGCCGTATCGCTCTTCGAGTACGTCCTCAGCGACGTACAGGAGCTCCTCGCGCTCTTCCCAGATCCCGGCCGATATCACCGATGGATCACGAAGGACCGATTTGTAGACCTCCTCCCCAAGGGCGACGATGCCGGCGCACACGTACTCGAACCCGTCATCGCTCCACCCCTCCCCGTCGAACAGCTCTGGGTTGGCCATCAACGCCTTCCGCACGGCTCGGCTGCTGAGCTTCTTGACCTTCCCCCGCAACTTCTTGTCGAAGCCCTCTAGCCTCGAGATTTCACGGGGGTGTGGTCTCGACCGGCGGAATGAATGGCGAAAGGTGCTCCTGGCCTGGGATGATACGAGGTGTTGAGACCCGTACCCATCCGCTGGAAGGAGCACCTTTCAGGTGTCCCACCCTACCTTGTTCTTCTACCCCCGTCCGCGCGTGGACGTCGCCGAGGTTCCGGCCCTCGCGCATGCGGGCGCTGTGCTGCTGACCGACACGATTCACGCCACTGGCCTCGCTGCTTCGCTGCGTGAGGCGCTGGATTCGTGGACGAAACCGCTGGCAGAGCATCACGGCTCGAAGGTCCTGCTGGATCTCGCACTCACTCTCGCGATCGGCGGCGAGCACGCTTCGGATGCTGATCTGCTGCGGTGCGAACCGGACCTGTTCGGTGACGTCGCCTCGGCCCCCACGATCTCCCGCATGCTCACCACGCTGGCTGAGGACGCGCCCGCCGTGATCGAGGCGATCTCGAATGCCCGTCGCGCCGCGCGGGAACGGGCCTGGGCCTTGGCCGGGGAGCACTCCCCCGCCGCGGGGGCCAGTGCGAAGAGCCCGCTGGTCATCGACCTCGACGCCACCCTGATCAACGTCCACAGCGAGAAGGAGCAGGCCGCACCGACGTTCAAACGCGGCTTCGGCTATCACCCGCTGTGCGCGTTCCTCGACCACGGCAGCGAAGGGACTGGGGAACCACTGGCGATCCATCTCCGCCCCGGCAACGCCGGCTCGAACACCGCGGCTGATCACATCACCGTCACCAAGGCCGCGCTCGCGCAGCTCCCACCAGCCCTGCTGGCCCGGAGCAGGCGGGGGTCGAAGAAGATTCTGATCCGCACCGACGGAGCCGGCGGCACCAAGGAATTTCTCCAGTGGATGACCAGGCGGCGGCTGGCCTACTCCGTCGGGTTCACTCTCCCCGCGCACACTCCTGACCTGCTGGAACATATCGATGAGGCGCAGGCGTGGACTCCGGCCTATGACACCGATACCGACGGGATCCGCGAGGGGGCGTGGGTGGCGGAGCTGACCGGACTGCTGGACCTGTCCGGGTGGCCTGCCGGGATGCGGGTGATCGTGCGGAAGGAACGCCCCCACCCCGGAGCGCAACTACGGATCACCGATCACGAAGGAATGCGCATCACCGCGTTCGCCACCAACACCCCGCGCGGCCAGCTACCCGTCCTCGAGCTGCGTCACCGCCGCCGCGCACGATGCGAAGACCGGATCCGCAACGCCAAGGACCTGGGCTTGATGAAGTTCCCGCTGCAGGGCTTCGCGCAGAACCAGATCTGGTGCCAGATCATCCAGCTCGCCTCCGAGCTCGTCGCCTGGATGCAGACCATAGCTCTGACCGGCCATGACGCGAGGAAGTGGGAACCCAAACGGCTCCGCGCACGCTTGTTCGAGATCCCCGCGACTCTCGTGCGCCGCTGCCGGCACAAGGTCCTCCATCTCGCCGAACACGCCCCCGAAGCCCGAACCGTCCTAACCGGCATGAACCGGCTCCGCACCGCCGTCGCACAGACCTGACCAGGCGGCTCCACCCGCCCCACCGACCAGCAGAATCCTCCTCTCGGGAGTGGAACCCGACCGCCCGCAACGGACACTGCGACGATCTGTCACACCCACATGCCAGAATCAGCAGCTGAACACCGGCAACGACGCCGAACGCCCCCGCCCACCAGCCCGATGAAACATCGAGGCTAGGTCAGAGTCCGACAAGCCCCGCAAGGCAGTTCGCAGAACCTCCAAGTCGACCTCGCGCCCGGTCCTCGCTTCGTCCACCAGGTTCCAGAACGTGGCTTCTTTCATGCACTCGCCCTCACATCCGCCAGGAAAGCTGCCCGGCGACCTCAATGACTCACGTCCACCGCAAACACAGTGAACCATCACAGGGATGCACCCGTGATGTTCCGTCCGGAACGCACCTCCAAGATCCGAACGGAGCATGCCTCGCAGCTGACCGCTGGAGGTCGCCGACGAGCGTGTCCGGAAGGTGGGTACCCCAACGGTTCAGTTTCCGCCTAGTACTTTACGGTTGCCAATAGGGTCCGGATTAGCACTTCTGCGACACATCTGTCGCCCTGGGTATACCCCAGAGTGACAGGCTGCTATGCGGGCGCTGCTGTAACTTCTGCGTTTACGTGGCGAGGTTCTGCTGATGCTCGGTGGCGGTCACCGCTCTCGCGGGCGCTGGCTTCGATGGTCGACGTTCCGTAAGCCGATCGACAACCGGCTCGGGGTCATTCGCCGGTTGTGTCGTCAAGTAGTTTGCGCACGGCATCGGCGGGGTCGGCCGGTGGTTCGACGGGCGCCCCAGCGGGATCATCGACCGCGCGTCGACCAGCGGCACGGTACTTACCTAGCCTACAGCTCGTAGAATGTTGGAGATCCGCTAATGCCGTGGGCGGCGCCGCCCGCGTCAGCATCAATATTGACTAGCAGGGTGGGTAGATCCAGGATCGCGCGACGGATAGCGCGATAGTCATCCTCCGGAACTACGACGTCACCGATAACCGTCGAAAAATCCTCTTCGTCATCCCCGCCGAGCAAGCTCTGGGGGGCTGCATTGGTGCCGAGTAGGTGCACGTAGCACCCATAGTCGATCTGGAGGACGTCGTACCGCTCGCCTGGGTTGTCCTTGCCGGACCACCCGCGCTTGATGATGTGCAGGATGCGGTCGTCCACAAGCTGTTGGATGAGCGGGTGGGGGGTCTGTTCCTGTTTGATGAGGAACGCGCGCGCCTTGCGTCCCGAGATGACGTCGCCCACGATGCGATCGAGCAAGGCCCGGGCGACGGGAACGCCGTTGAGTTGGGTGGCCTTGGTCGTGATGTAGAGCTGCGATGCGGCCTCGCGGACGTGGGCGACGGCGACCTTCGAGCCACCGGCACGGAGCCCGGCGCGGCCGACAATGCTAAGTGCATCACGGGGCACACCCTCGGCTGCACGAATGACCTCCTGAAACGAGGTGACTTGGGTGAACAGCGACCCGATGAGGTCGTCCTCTGACTCGGGGGGTTCCTCGCCCATACCGACTAGTGCGGTCGAGATGTGCCGGAACAGCAGTGCACGGAAGAACGATAGGGAGCGTCTGGCCTGTTCCTCGCGGTTGCGCGCGGGGAACACCACGAACTCGTCGAGGTCGAGCAGGGGGAACAATTCCGCGCCCACTTCTACCCCGATGTAGTCGCCACGGTCTCCGGCAATGCGCCACTCAGACCGGTGCGGGATGGCCGCAATGCGTACAGAAACCTTCGGAATTCCGAAAAATAACCGCCTGAGCATTTCGGCGAGATATGGCTGGAGTTCTATTGGGATGCTGCTCCACTCATCGATGAGCAGCCAGAACCGACGGGCCTCGTCAGCCTCGATCGCCTGGCGCATCGACTGCGTTACGCCCCCGAAGTGGATACGGTGGCGGACTACGCCGGTCTGCCGGGTCCTTACGCCCGCCTCGCGCGCCGCCTCACTCGTCGAGCCAGTGCCCACCCGCATCGACGGCATGCGGCCAGGCGTCCAGTCCACGCCGAGATCGGTGTTCGATCCCTCGGAGGACCGGTCTGTACGCGTGTCCTCCTGCTCGGTTTCCCGGGCAACCAACACCTCTTGAAAGTGGTCGAGCATCCGGTCGAGCACCCCGATCTGAATGTCGACGCTGCCCTCAAACGCAGCGTCAAGCATCTGGGAGTGGACGATGCCGAGCACGTCAACCACGAGGCGCGTCGCACGCTCACTGAGGCTTAATGCCGGATCCGCATAACGGCCCTCGGTGGAGCCGACGTCCTGCTCCATGTCGATGTAGACAACGCGGTTACCTTTAGCACGTTCTATCTGGGCGACGTACTTCAGTGCGTGCGTTTTACCGGTGCCGCGGCGGCCGAACACGATTCCGTTGTCACGCGCTGCGAGGGCGTTGGTGAGGGACTCGACGTTGACGTACGTGTCTAGCACGTCGTCTTCGCTGACACGCTCCGCGCGCTTCTCGACCTCTTGCAGAGCGGCGTGCAGGATTCTGGTGTCCACGTGGCGTTCCCTTCAATAGAGACCTTCTGCAAGGGAGGCTAGCTGAGAGGGGCCCACGCTGCCGGGAAGGCGCAACGGTTCCAACCTTTGCTCGTGCTGGGTAAGACCGTCGTAGGCGCTCATGGAGCACACGCGGGGCCGCTGCACCGATCATTGACCCTAGCTGCGCAGATCTGGCAGGCTGAGTACCACCCTGCCTGACAGTTGCGGGGCCGTAGGCTCCCCCGTCGCACAGGGCCCAGAACGGTACTTTCGGGACACATCTGCTGCGTGGGGTATACCCAAACGGAACTGCTGTCGCGATCGCCACCGCAAAAGGCGATCCGTCCCACTGCTACCGATCCGCTGCTGTCAGCAAGGCGTGGGCTCCGCCAGAACTGCAACCGCGCTCACCCTCTGCTGCAGGCGCCCCGCTTCCAGGGCGCGCGGGAAGCCTCAGGATCACTACCTTTCATGCATCGCTTCGCAGAGAACGCAGCTTGATGGTCACAACGTCCTCCCTCAAGCGCAGCTTGTACCGCAATGGGCCCGCGGTAGACGGAAAGTGATCCGCGCCGCATGGCGCGCCGCCCAACCCTAACCGCCATAGCTATAGCTATAGCCAGGTCTGGCAGGGGGCGGGCATGGTGCATATCCTTCCAGGCCGCCCAGCGGACAAGCCAGATCAGATGTCACCTATCGATGAGGCAGCCCCTTAACCTCGATCTTTCACGGTGCTGCTGAGCGGCAGTGTCGGGCGTCGAGGCCGATGTCCGTAGCCGATTCTGGCATCAGGGTGTGACGGTCCGCCGCGTGTCGGTCGCGGTGGTCGGGCGTCCAGAGCCAGGGTCCTTGGGGAGTGCGGTCAACGACGAGTTTGTGAGGCTATCCGGCGGGGGCGGGGAGTTGGGTGAGGCGGGCGTGGCCTGCCAGGACGATCCGGGCCCAGAGTGACTGGTCCGAGAGGTGTAGGACCTGCTGACGAGCATGCCGTGCGATGGTCGCGGGGATCTGGAACAGGCGGTGGCGCACGCGTTTGGGTTCCCACCGCCGAGCGGGCTGGTCGGCGTAGCCGAGCAGCCCCATCCAGGCAGTGATCTCACTGGCCAGAGCCACGATCTGGCACCAGATCCGGTTCTGCGCGAACGAGGTCAGGGGCAGGTTCCGCAGGCCCATGTCTTTCGCGGCCCGGATCCGGTCCTCGCAACGAGCACGCCGACGGTGACGCACCTCGAGATCGGCGAGCTGGCCCGTGGAGGTGTTGGTCGCGAACGCAGTGAGCCGGTAGCCATCGACGTCATCGAACCGCAGCTGCGCCCCGGGATGAGGGCGCTCACGCCGGACGATGACTCGCATCCCGGTCGGCCAGTCCTCGTCGAGGTCGAGCAGCCCGGTCAGTTCGGCGACGTCCGCGCCGTCCCGGACGTCGCCGCCTGGGTTGTAGGCCGGCTCCCACACGTCCTTCGGGATCAAGCGAAACAGTTCCGGCGTGTTCGCAGGCAGGGTGAATCCGACCGAGTACGAGACCCGCCGCTTCACGAGCTCCTGCAGCGTCTTCTTCGTGCCACCGGCCCCGTCAATCCGGACCAGCACTTTCTTCCCGGGCCGGGACCCCATCCCCACCTGAGCCAGCGCATCGGCGATCACGCTCTTGTGATCGGCGGCGGTGTTCGAACCGGCGTTACCGGGGCGCAGGAGACAGGTCAGCATCTCTCCGCTTCCTCCGGTGCCGTGGTCGACGAACGCCAGCAACGGATGGAATCCGAAACCCTTCTTGAACGTCGGCCTGGCGAACTCCTTCTCGCTATGGGACGTCACCAGTGATGCATCCAGGTCGATGACCAGCGGATTCTTCACCGTTGCGTTCGCATTGGGGGCGTGATGCCCGGCCTGAGCCCAGGCGTTCTTGCGAGCATTCCGGCGGGCCGTGCTGATCGCGTTCTCGGCCTTGTCGACGTCAGCCGCCAGGGCGGTCAGCAGGCGGGAGATCGTCGGATCCGAGGCCACAGGCCCATACACCTCCGGTTCCGCCCGCAGCGTCGCGACGTCGGCCAGGCAGTCCCCACCGACCGCGAGCATCAGCGCAAGATCGGTGAGGATCTTCCCCGGATCATGCCGCGAGAACTGCTTCCTCCACGGGGCCAGCGCTCTAGACAGCTCGTTGGCCAGGCCCGTCGCCCGCAGCGTCTGGGTCAGCAGGATCCCGCCTGCTTGACCGACGGCGGGCACCGATGCGACATCAACCTGAGGACGTGGATACAACCCGGTAGTATTCACCCTGAAGGTGCTCCTTGGACTGCGAAGAACTGGACTCTTGACAAGCCCTATTCTTCCAGTTCAGGAGCACCTTCACCCATCACGACCCGCCCCTCGGACACCTCAACGATGAAAGCCCGAGGTTAAGACACACGGGAAGGCGCGAGCCGATGACGCGTTACGGGTACGCCAGGGTCTCGACCGACGAGCAGAACCTCGGACGACAGATAGACGCACTGACCGCCCACGGTGTGCTCCCCGAGCACCTGCACCAGGAGACGGCATCGGGTGCAGCGCCCAACCGTCCCGTCCTAGACCGGCTCATGTCGGGCGTACTGGCCGAGGGCGACACCCTGGTGGTGACCGACCTCGATCGCCTCTCCCGGCGCACGAGCCGGCTCATTCTCACCTTGGACGAGCTGACGACCCGCGGGATCACGGTGGAGTCGCTGCACGAGCGCGTGGACACCTCCACAGCAGACGGCATGTTCTCGGTGACGCTGCTCGGAGCCCTCGCGCAGCGCGAGCGAGACCGCATCAGGGAGCGCACCATGGCAGGGCTCGAAGCCGCTCGGAACCGCGGCCACCGCCCCGGCTGACCGATCGCCGTCAAGCCCGAACAGTACGAGACCGTCTTGCTCCTGCGCGGCCAGGGCCGGCCGTACCGAGCCATTGCCTCCGCGACCGGACTATCCGCCAGCACCGTTGCTCGCATTTGCCGAGGAGACACCCCCGGCCACGAGACGTACCGCCAGCAACAGGAGATCCAGCCCGTTCTCCGCTGACCAACGTACCGGACCAGGGCATTGCAGTAGTGCAGTAGGTCCGTATTGCAGTAGGTCAGTAGTTCCGTATCGCGAGCGGATCACGGGGCGGGACCTCACGGGCGGCATCCACGCAGCCGACGACCGTGCGCTGCCCGCACTCTTGGCAGTGCCAGGTCCGATGCCCGAGCGTCATCGGTCCCCCGCCGCACAGGCACGCAGCCCATCCGACGACGTACCGAGTCGAGCCGCAGCCGCAGCGTGGCGGCGTGGGCTCGCAAAGGGGGAAGTGCCTTGGAAGGCCAACGAGATCGAGGCTGTTGACGACTACTTCGACGTGTCGGTGGGAGAGCTCTTCGATGGCCTCGGACTGTTCCGGGACACGAAGAAGCCCCACCGGGCAACCGGTGGGGCTTCTTCGAGTGGTGCGCCATCAGGGACTCGAACCCCGGACCCGCTGATTAAGAGTCAGCTGCTCTAACCAACTGAGCTAATGGCGCGAACAGATGGAGACTCTATACCCGTCCCAGACCATGCTCCAACCCGCTGGGCCACTCTGTGAGCGAGCCGACAACGAGAACCGTGGCCCGCCCAGCGTGATCATCCACCCCGGCCATGTGACGCACCCCCACGGTCGGTCCTGTCCGGGCAACGGCCGCACCGCCTGTGGACATGGCACAGCAGCTCCTCGAGCATCCCCTAGAATCGGGGCTCCCAGGACCGTCGCCGCAGGCGGGCCCCGATCCGTCGGCGAAGGAGGACAGCGTGAGGATCGCCGTCACCGGCGCCACCGGAGTGCTCGGCCAGGAGGCCGTCGAAGCCCTGGTCGCTGCAGGACATGAGGTCACCGGCGTCACACGCCGAGACCGCGGGGTCCCCGTGATCGAGGGGCGAGGCGGCACCGCCGTCATCGCCGACGTGTTCGACTCCAACGACCTGGCCCGCACCTTCCGTGGCCACGACGTCGTCATCAACACTCTTGCCAAGGTCCCCGTGGGCATGGCTGCCATGCGCCCCTTGGCCTGGCGGGAGGACGACCGCCTGCACGCCGAGGCGTCCGTCGCCATCGCCCAGGCCGCCGCCACCGCCGGGGTGCGCCGCCTGATCCAGGAGTCCTCCGCGTACCTGTACCCGGACAACGGCTCCGACTGGATCGGTGAGGACCTCGCCCTCGCGGTGCGCAACCAGGCCTTCCGGCCCCGTGTGCGGGAGATGCGAGCAGCCGTGGACTTCGCGACCTCCGGCCGCAGCGCCGTGATCCTGCGCCTGGCGCAGCTGTTCGGCCGCGACCCGCACACCACCCACGCGCTGAAGGCCACCCGTGAGGCCGACCCGATCCTGCTGGGCCGCCCCGACGGCTACATCACCCTGCTGCACCACACCGATGCCGGCCGGGCCTTCGTGGCCGCGCTGCGGGCCGGCAGCGGCTTCTACAACGTGGGTGGGGAACCCATCACCCGGGCCCGCTGGGCGAAGGACCTCGGCATCGAGGCGAAGGCCAAGGGCCCGGCCAAGTTCTACCCCGAGATCACCCAGGCCCTGGTGGGGACCCGCCTGGACGTGCAGCGCCGCTCCCAGCGCATCTCCTCGGTGCGGTTCATGTCCGAGACCGGCTGGTGGCCCACGATCGGCCCCTCCACCCCCGGTTGGTCACGCCGCTAGTTCCCGGCGGTTTCCACGCTCACGATCAGCCCCGGCTCCTGCCCGAAGAAGGCGCCGGGCAGCGCCCACACGGTGCGCGACTGTGAGGTCGCGGCATCCTCAGCGGTGCACTGCACCGGTGCCAGGCGCTCGAAGTCCAGCTCGCCCTCGCACTCCTTGGCAGTGAGGTCCCAGCCCGAGGTGTCGATCCCCTCGTCGCGGTAGTCGAAGTCCAGTGCGGTCTGCACGTCGGTCATCAGCTGTTCGGCCGGGACAGGTTCCATCCCGTACACCCCGCCCATCCCCAGCGCGACCACCTCGTTGTCACCGTTGAAGGTGGCCCATCGGGCCTCTGAGTATTCGTAGTCGTGGGAGCCACCGAATCTTGCTCTTGGGGACCGCCGATCGTGCCGACGGGGGCCAGTAGCCGCCGCGGTGGGGACCACTGGCTCCCGCCGGCATCGGGTCACTGGGGCAGTGCGGTGTGTTCTCGCATGTTCCTGTCGCCGGTGTCGATCCAGATTGTGTTGTGCACGATGCGGTCCATGATCGCATCGGCGTGGACTGCTCCACCGAGCCGGGCGTGCCAGTCCTTCTTCGGGTACTGGGTGCAGAACACGGTCGAGCCGGTGTCATAGCGGCGCTCGAGCAGTTCCAGCAGCATCGAACGCATTCCCTCGTCAGGATGGTCCAGCAGCCACTCGTCGATCACCAGCAGCGAGAACGTGGAGTACTTCCGCAGGAACTTCGTCTGGCCCTGCGGCTTGTCCTTTGCCAGGGCCCAGGCCTCTTCGAGGTCGGGCATTCGGATGTAGTGGGCTCGGAGCCGGTGCTGGCAGGCCTGCTTCGCCAGCGCGCAGCCGAGGTAGGACTTCCCTGAGCCGGTGAAGCCCTGGAAGACCACGTTCTGTTGCCGCTGGATGAAGGAGCAGGTTGCCAGTTGCGCGATCACGTTCCGGTTCAGTCCCCGTTCCTCGACCAGATCCAGCCGCCGCAGGTCCGCTCCGGGATAACGCAGCCCCGCCCGGCGGATCAGACCCTCGACCTTTCCATGATTGAAGATGGAATGCGCCTCGTCCACGATCAGCTGGAGCCGTTCCTGGAACGACATCCCCAGCACGTGAGCCTCATCCTGGGCATCGATCGCGTCCAGCAGCGCGGTCGCGCCCATCTCGCGCAGCTTCCGCTTCGTGTCGTTATCGATCACGCTCACCGGACACCTCCGGCGTAGTAGTCGGCGCCACGGACGTATCCGCCGTCTTCCGCGGGTTCCTCGCGGGGTGGACGCAGGGCGGCGACCTTGTCCTGCCCGGTGGCCAAGATCGGGTGCAGATGCGCATAGCGCGGTGAACGGACCCGTCCCGTCAGCGCGAGTGCGCAGGCCGCCTCGACCCGATCTACGGAGAAGCGGCGAGAGAGCCGTAGCACCGCCAACGCGGGATCCAGGCCCTGTTCCACGATCGGCACGGACTCGAAGATCCGCTGGATCACGATCACCGTGGCCGGCCCGACCCGATCTGCCCACGCCCGCACCCTCTGCGCGTCCCAGGCCTGGAAACGCTCGCCCGCAGGTAGGTCCGCGTCGTTGGTGCGGTACTCATTGCTCGCGGTCTCCGGGAGCAGCAGGTGACTGGTCAGTCGCTGGCTGCCCTGATAGATCTCCAGCGTCCGGGCCGTGATGCGCAGATCGACCTTCGCGCCGATGTGCGCGAACGGCGCGGAGTAGAAGTTCCGCGCGAACGTGACGTGCCCGTTCCTGCCCACTCGTCGTCCGTAGTGCCATGTCGAGATCTCGTAGGGCACCGCCGGCAGCGGCGTCAGCAGCGGCCGCTCCTCCGCGTCGAACACGCTGGCGCGGGATCCGGGCCGCTTCTGGAACGGCTCCGCGTTATAGGCCTCCATCCGCTGCCCGATGGCGGCTGCAAGTTCGGGCAGGGACGTGAATCGCTGATCCCGCAGCCCGGCGATGACCCAGGTCGCGACGTGCGCGACGGTGTTCTCCACGCTCGCCTTGTCTTTCGGTTTCCGCACCCTCCCCGGGAGCACCGCCGCCGAGTAATGCGCTGCCATCTCGCGATACGCATCGTTCAGGACGATCTCGCCCTCGCGGGGGTGCTTCACCACACCGGTCTTGAGGTTGTCCGGAACGATCCTCGGGACCGTCCCGCCCAGCGCCTCGAACATCGCTACGTGCGCTCGCAGCCAGGACTCCTGGCGCATATCCAGCGCCGGGAAGCAGAACGCGTAACGAGAAAAAGGCAGGCAGGCAACGAACAAGAACACCTTCGAGACCTCGCCGGTGACCGGATCGGCCAGCTCCATCGTGGGGCCGGACCAGTCGACCTCCACGCTCTGGCCGGCCTTGTGACCGACTCTCGAAGCGGCACCGGTGACCATGACGTGGTGCTGGTAGGTGCGGCAAAACCGGTCATACCCCATCGCCGGATCCCCAGCCGCCGTGGTCGCGTCGAAGTACTCGCCGTGCAACAGCTTCAGCGTCACGCCGACCCTGGCCATCTCTCGATGGACCTGTTCCCAGTCCGGCTGTGCGAACACGCTCTCGTGCTCGCCCCGGCCCGGGAACAACCGGGCATACACCTGCTCATCGGCGACGTCCGCGATATCGCCCCACCCGATCCCTGCAGCGTCAGCGGCCTCGAACACCGCCCTCACGGACTTGCGGGACATGCCCTGCGAGGACGAAATCGCTCGCCCCGACAGACCTTCTGCGCGCAGCTGGAGCACCAGCTTCGCCCTGATCTTCCGTACCATTCCAGATTGCTCCTTCCGCCGCGTGCCCTATACACACGGCGGAAGGAGCGTAGACAGAGCGGCCCCAACGACACCACTGGTGGTCCCGAACGACGCCACCGCTACGGCAGCGACGTGGCACCCGAACCCTCGATCAGCGGACCCCAGCGAGGCGAATATTCAGCCTCCTCGGTGAGCGGCTCATCGGCGGTGAACAGCACCCCGGAGGCCCCGCCCGGTGCCGTGATCGGGTGAGCGACGAACACCCTCTCCTCGCTGGAGCCGTCGAAGGTGGCGGTGACGGTGCAGCGCACATCGGCGCTGGGCACGTACCGCAGGTCGTTCTCGCAGGTGGCGGGCTCGGCCATGTCCGGGGTCTCCTCGGCCACCCCGCCCAGCTCCTCCAGTACCGCCGCGAGCCCCTGGGCGGGCAGGCGCTTCTCCCCGTCCTGCACGGTGACGCGGTCCTCGGGGACCGTGCGGGCGATGATCAGGGGGCGGCCCTCCTCGGAGCCGGGGACATTTGATGCGGTCGTCTCCTCACCGTCCGGCTGGTTCTCCGTCCCGCCACCGTCGGAAGCCGGTGGGGCACTGGACTGCGTGGTCGCCTCGGGGTCTGCGCTGGGGGCGCTGGTGGTCTCCTCGACAGGTGCAGGATCGGTGGCGGCAGGCTGCTCGGAGGGCCCGCACGCCGCCAGGCCTAGCAGCGCGGCAGCGGCCAACGCCGACAGAACACGTCCTCTTTGTGGCTCTCCCCTGCTCACGTGCCTGCCGGTGGCGGGCCGGCCTTCCTGCCGACCGAGAATCGGTGAGCGCCGACCGAGAATCGGTGAGCTGACGCCCTGGTTTCGTTCGGTATCCATCCTGGCGCCTCCTCTCAGAGCTCGCGGATCACACGAGCGGGGTTGCCGGCCACGACGGTGCGAGCAGGGACGTCCTTGGTGACCACGGAACCGGCGCCCACCACGGCATCGTCACCGATCGTCACGCCGGGCAGCACGATCGCTCCCCCGCCGATCCACACGTTGCCGCCGATGGTGATCGGCTCGCCCGCTTCCCACCCCTCGCGGCGTGGCTGGGGGTCCAGCGGGTGGATCGGGGTGAGCAGCTGGATGTCGTTGGCCAGCTGGCAGTTCGCGCCGATGCGGATCTCCACCACGTCCAGGGCGGTCAGGCCGTAGTTCACGAAGGTGCCGGGGCCGATGTGGATCTGGGTGCCGTAGTCCACCCGCAGCGGGGCCCGCACATGGGAGCCCTCCCCCAGTTCCCCGAGCACGCCCTGGAGGATCACCTGTGCGCCGTCGGGGTCCGAGACGTAGGCCTCGTTGAAACGGGCGGTGGTGGTCAGGGCGGTTCGGTAGGCCTCCTGGAGAGCGGGATCATCGGCGATGTACCAGTCACCGGCCAGCATCCTCTCCTTGGCGGAGCGCTGGTCATCGGGATCACGTTCGAAGGGCTTCATGCCCCGACCCTACGTGCTGACCTGCTCACTGCTCAGCGTGGCAGGCGCATTCCCAGGCTCGGTTCGGAGTCCACGAAGCCCAGCGCCCGGTACAGCGCACGCCCCGGTGGGTCGCCCAGCAGCGTGATGTACGGATGCGGCGGGGCCTCGGCGTCGATCCTCGCGATCAGGTCCTCCATCACCACCCGCCCCAGGCCCCGACGCTGGTGGCCCGGGTCGGTGGCCACATCGGCGATGTGGAAGTACCAGCCGCCGTCGCCCAGCACGCGGCCCATCGCTGCCAGCTGTCCGTGCTCATCGCGCACCATGGTCCATGCCCAGCTCGCCACCAGCGGCCCCTCGGCCTGCGCGGGCGTGATGGGGGTGAGTCCGGTGACCGTGCGCATCCGCACGTACTCCTGGGCGGTGGGCGGCTCCGGCAGCAGGCGGTACCCCTCAGGGAGCTGCGCCGACCGGGGTGCGGGGGTCTGATCAGCTGTCATGTCCCTGATCCTGCCAGGTGGTCAGCGATAATCGGGGCATGAGCTCTTCAGCCACCCATCCGGCCGACGACGAACGCTGCCCCTGCGGCAGCGGTGACACCTTCGGTTCCTGCTGCGGGCCGATCCTGCGCGGGCAGCGCAGGGCCGCCACTGCTGAAGCGCTGATGCGCTCGCGCTACACCGCCTTCTCCACCCGCGATCTGGAGCACGCGCTGGCCTCCTGGCACCCCGACTCCCGGCCCCAGCGCAGGGACCTGGCGGCGAGCCTCGCGGAGACCCGCTGGCTGCGCCTGGATGTGCGGGAGACGACCGGGGGTGGGCCGTTCGACGACGAGGGCACGGTGGAGTTCGTGGCGATCGCCCGCACCGATCAGGGCAGGCGTGAGCTGCACGAGCTCTCGCACTTCAGCAAGGTGGACGGTGCCTGGGTGTACGTGCGCGGGGAGATAGCCGCCACCCGTCACTGATCGTTACTTGGTGGCCTTCTTGACGGCCTTGCGGGCGCGGTTGAGGGCCTTCTCGATGTCCGAGGAGGTGTTCTTGCGGGACTTCTTCACGTCCTTGCGCACCTTCTCGGCACCCTTGCGCACCTTCTTCTCGGTGCTGCGGGCCTGCTTCTTCACGTTGCCGAAGAACTCCGCGCGGGCCTTCTGGGCCTCCTCGTGGGCCTTCTGGGTCTCCTTGGCCGCCTGCTTGCGCGCCTTCTCCTCGTCGTCGCCGGACAGGGCGACGGCGATGGCGATGCCGGTGGTCAGGACGACGAGGCCGATGACGCCACCTGCGACGGCGAGAGCACCGTCCGAAGGGGACTTCCCGTCATCGGCCGCGGAGAAAGACTTCACCGAGCCGACGATCTCGTTCTTCCAGCGTGCCACCGCGTTCTTGGGATTGACGCGATCGATCAGCTCGTCGATGTCTGCGGCGAGGTTGTCCTGGCGCCGGTAGGCCTCGTCACGCATCTCGTCCAGGCTGGAATCCTTTGCCACCACTGCCTCCAGGGTCGTCAGGGACGTCGTCAGGGACGTCGTCGAAGTCGGAACGCACCGATCGTATCGTGACCGGCGCGCCCGACCGACATCAACCCCCGAAGCCCAGCATCCCGAAGCCTCCCGCGGACGGCAGGGTGACGGGGCGGGTGGGGGCGCTGCGCTCCCCCGGCTCCCCGGGCTCGCCCTGGGCACCGGGTTCACGGGCCGGGGAGTTGTCAGCCGCGTCGAACCCGGGCCGCTCCTGCTCCGGGGCCAGCTGCTCCGAGGCCGGTCCCGTGCCTGGGTCTGAGGAGGTCTCCTCCTCTGGCGGCTCCTCCAGGGAGCTCTGCTCGGACTCGTCCACATCCTGCTCGGTCATGCCTGCTCCCCGTCGTCCCCGATCGCGGTGCCGTCCTCCTTGGCGCGGGCCAGGAAGTCGTCGGCCCCGCCGACCAGCTCGATGTGACCGGTGGGGACATCAGCGGTCGTCATGCGCACGATCTCGGTGGCGAACTCGTCCACCGAGTACAGGCGGCCGGCGGCCTCGCGGCGCGCCTCCAGGGCACCGGGGCGGGCACGGTCCAGCAGGGTGGCGGTGACGGTGCCCTCGATCATGTCGGCACTGACCACCACGAAGGAGACGCCCTTGTCGCTCATCACGGGGATCCGCTCGGTCAGCGCCTCCTCGCCGGCACGCTTGGAGCGGGCCACCGCCTCGTACTCCGGCATGGTCTCCACCTCGCGGATGAAGTGGGCCTGGTGGCTGGTCACGAACACCACGCGGCCCCCCGCACCGAGATGCTCGAGGCCTGCCTCGAGGGCGTCCACCTGCGCGTCGCGGTTCAGGCGGGTGGCGTAGTCCTCACCCAGGTCCTTCTCCATGCCACCGGAGGCGTTCAGCACCAGCAGGTCCAGCGAGCCGAACTCATCCACGGCGGTGCGCATCAGGGTGCGCACGTCCTCGGGGTCGGTGAGATCCGCACCGACGGCCACGGCCCGGCCGCCGGCGGCCTCGATCTCGGCGACCACCTTGTTCGCGCGCGGCGCCTTCTGGCGGTAGTTGATGACCACGTTCGCGCCCAGTTCGGCGAGCTGCTTCGCGGTCGAGGCCCCCACACCGCGGGAGGATCCGGTGACGACAGCGGTCTTGCCTGAGAGGGCGGCCATGTGAGCTCCTGGTCCGATCGGAGAATGTGGTCGATGCAGCACCGAGCACGAGGGCACCCGGGGCTGGGTCCGAGCCTACCGGGACACCCTCCCGGCCCGCAGTGGGCGAGCAGGCTGTGAGCCGTTACCCTGAGCAGGCGCGCGAGTGGCGGAATTGGCAGACGCGCTGGATTTAGGTTCCAGTGCCCGAGGGCGTGTGGGTTCGAGTCCCATCTCGCGCACGATCGACGCGCCGGCCCCGCCGGCGCTCTTCCTTGCAGGCCCCGTAGGAGAGGTGAGCATCCCGTGACGCTGTTCGGTCTGGTCCGCCATGGGCAGACGGAGTACAACCGCCAGAGCCTGTTCCAGGGGTCCTCGGACATCCCGCTGAACGACGTCGGCATCGAGCAGGCCCACCGGGCCCTGGACCATCTGCCGGACGTCGATTGGGACGTGGTGATCACCTCCCCCATGAAGCGGGCGGAGCAGACCGGTCGCATCATCGCCGAGGATCACGGCATCCCCTTCGGCGAACCGGTGCCGGACCTGCGGGAGATCGACTGGGGCCAGGCGGAGGGGGTGGATGTCGACGAGGCGGAGCAGCGCTGGCCCGGTCGTTCCTTTCCCGGGCGCGAGGACCACCAGGAAGTGGCCGACCGCGGCTACGACTCACTGGAGAAGCTCGAGGAGCTCTACCGCGGCAAGAACGTGCTGGTGGTGGCGCACGGGACGATCATCCGCTTCATCCTCTCCGGAATCGCCGAGCGCGCCCTGGACTCGATCCCCAACGGGACCCTGTCCCTGGTGCGCCTGGAGGGCACCGAGTGGAGCGTGGAGATGATCGCGAACGAGCCGGTGGAGAACACGGTCCGCACCGCCTCTCGCGAGCAGAACCCGCGCTTCGTGGTCGAGAAGCGAAACCTCACCCCGGGTGCCGACCCGGCCGTGGATGCCGACTCCCCCAGCGATGATGCCCGCACAGCTGATGACGACAGCATCGACGCGACCGACCGGACCGAGGAGGCCCGATGAACAACACCGCCGTGGACACCGAGGGCGCCTGGTTCGAGCCCTCCCGCATCAGCGAGCTGCGCCGCCGCCTCCCGATCCCCTACGTGGACATCGTGCCGGTGCGCACCGATACCGACGGCACCATCGCGCAGGTGGGCCTGCTGCTGCGGGCCTCCGGCACCGGACGCATCGTCCGGGCGATCGTCTCGGGAAGGGTGCTGGTGCACGAGACGCTGCGCGAGGCCATCGCCCGCAATGTGGAGAAGGACCTGGGGCCGATGGCACTTCCCCGCATCCCGGTGGCCCCGCAGCCCTTCACAGTGGCGGAGTACTTCCCCACCCCCGGGCAGTCACTGTTCACCGACCCGCGGCAGCACGCCATCTCCCTTGCCTACATCGTCCCGGTGGACGGCGAGACCGCACCTCAGGAGGACGCCCTGGACCTGGCCTGGTGCTCCGTCACCGAGCTGCTGGCCTCCGGGATGCTGGAGGAGATGGAGGGAGGGCACGACATCATCGTGCGCCGCGCCCTCGCCCACGGCGGGTTGATCTGAGTCACTCTCCCAGCAGGCGCGCCACGTGGGGGGCGATCGCCCGGAACGCCTTGCCGCGGTGGGAGATCGCGTCCTTCTGCTCAGGGGTCAGCTCTGCGGCGGAGCGCTGCTCACCGTCGGGACGGAACAGCGGGTCGTAGCCGAAACCGCCGTCCCCGTGCCGCGTCGTCAGGAGCACACCGGTCATCTCCCCGCGCTCGACGACCTCGGCTGAATCGGGTGCCACCAGGGCCGCCGCGCACACGAACCGTGCAGCGCGGTGCTCGGTGGGCACGTCGGCCAGCTGGGCCAGCAGCAGGTCGTTGTTGGCGTCGTCATCGCCGTGGCGGCCGCTCCAGCGGGCCGAGAAGATCCCGGGCGCGCCGCCCAGCACGTCCACGGCCAGCCCCGAGTCATCGGCCACGGCCAGCAGGCCCGTCGCTGCAGCAGCGGAACGGGCCTTCAGCAAGGCGTTGCCCTCGAAGGTGACGGCGTCCTCCACCACGTCCGGCAGCTCGATGCCGGCCGAGGAGATCACGGCCTCCTCGGCGAGTTGCGGGACAGCGGCGGTGAGGATGCGCTGCAGCTCCCGCAGCTTCTTCGCGTTGTGAGAGGCCAGGATCACCCGGGCTCCCTCGGGCACGGGTGTCGTCACCGCAGCGTTCATCGACCGGCTGCCGGGCGGCCGGGGGTGGTCTCGAGAGTTGCCCGCTGGATGCCTGCCAGCTCGGCGCATCCGGCGACCGCCA
The DNA here is from genome assembly GCF_016907455.1 of Brachybacterium muris. Classification (NCBI taxonomy): domain Bacteria; kingdom Bacillati; phylum Actinomycetota; class Actinomycetes; order Micrococcales; family Dermabacteraceae; genus Brachybacterium; species Brachybacterium muris. Next base: position 2,210,615 of record NZ_JAFBCB010000001.1, read on the forward strand.
GGTCCAGCAGCGAGTTCAGCTCGGCACGGTCGAAGGGCGCGCCCTCGGCGGTGCCCTGGACCTCCACGAAGTCACCGCTGCCGGTGACCACGACGTTCATGTCCGTGCAGGCGGCGACGTCCTCGCGGTACTCGAGGTCCAACAGGGGCCTGCCGTCGATGATGCCCACGCTGACAGCGCTGACGGTGTCGGTGAGGACGGTGCGGGAGGAGGGGATCGCGGTGTGCCGCTTGCCCCAGGTGACTGCGTCGGCCAGGGCCACGTAGGCACCGGTGATGGCGGCGGTGCGGGTGCCGCCATCGGCCTGGAGCACGTCGCAGTCGATCTGGATGGTGTTCTCGCCCAGTGCCTCCAGGTCGATGATCGCGCGCAGGGACCGGCCGATCAGGCGGGAGATCTCATGGGTACGGCCACCGATCTTGCCCTTGACGCTCTCTCGGCTGGAGCGGGTGTTGGTGGCGCGCGGCAGCATCGCGTACTCGGCGGTGACCCAGCCGGAGCCGGAGCCCTTCTTCCAGCGCGGCACACCTTCGGTGAAGGAAGCGGCGCACAGCACCCGGGTGCGGCCGAACTCCACCAGGGCGCTGCCCTCGGCATGGTCCAGCCAGCCGCGGGTGATGCTCACCTCGCGCAGCTGCTGGGGGGTGCGGCCGTCCACGCGGTCGCCGTTGCTCTGGGGGGTGGTGCTGGTGGTGTCTGCGCTCACGGGCGCGACCTCCTCGATGGGTGTCAGTGGGACACGTCGAGGATATCCATCGGGGAGACGACCTCGATCGGCCCGTCGTACACGGCACGGGCCTCGTCCAGGGCCTGCTGCGGCTCGGTCCAGGCGGGGATGTGGGTCAGCGCCAGTACCTTCACCCCGGCCTTCTGGGCGCACTGCCCGGCGCGGCGGCCAGTCAGGTGCACCCCGGTGAAGCGGTCGTCGCGGCCCTCGAGGTACCCGGTCTCGCACAGGAACAGGTCCGCTCCCTCGGCGAGCTCATCCAGTGCCTCGCAGGCATCGGTGTCACCGGAGTACACGAACACCTCGTCACCGCAGGTCACGCGGAAGCCGTAGGCCTCCACCGGGTGCAGCACCAGGCGGGTCTCGAAGCGCAGCGGGCCCACCTCGAACACGTGGTGGTCGCTGATCGCGCGGTAATCGAAGGGGACGGTGTCCACACCGTCGGGCACGCTGCCCTCCCGGCACATCACCGCGGCCAGGCGTTCCGGCAGCGAGGCGGGGGCATGGATCGGCAGCTGCGGCAGATCGGTGCGCTCGTGGTACGCCCAGAACACCTCCAGGCCCGTGAGGTCCAGGAAGTGGTCGGGGTGCAGGTGGGAGAAGACCACGGCGTCCAGCTGGACGGGGTCGATCACGCTCTGCAGCGGCCCGAAGGCCCCGGAGCCCAGGTCGATCAGCACCCGCCAGGTGCGGCCGGTCTCGTCCTCGTGCTCCAGCAGGTAGGCGGACGCCGCGCTGCGGGGCCCGGCGAAGCTGCCGGAGCAGCCGATCACGTGGATCCTCATCCCGGTACCACCGGCAGGGTTGCGGTCATGGTGACCATGGGGCCCAGGAAGCGGCGGGAGAGGCGGGCGAATGCGTTGTCGTCGCCGCGGCCGGTGGCGGTCTGGGCGAACACGTGGCGCGGCGGCGTGGGATCGGTGCGCAGCAGGTCGCTGCGGCGCAGCTGGCGGTAGATGTCCAGGGCGGTCTCCTCGGCGGACGAGACCAGGGTGACGTCCGGTCCCATCACGTAGCTGATCGGGCCGGCGAGCATGGGGTAGTGGGTGCAGCCCAGCACCAGGGTGTCCACCCCGGCCTCGCGCACCGGTGCGAGGTACTGCTCGGCGACCTCGACGATCTCGTCGCCGGCAATCTCACCCCGCTCGACGAACTCCACGAAGCGGGGGCAGGCGGCGGTGACGATCTCCAGGGCGGGGGCCGCGGCGAAGGCGTCCTCGTAGGCGCGGGAGGTGATGGTGGCCTGGGTGCCGATCACGCCGACCCTGTGGTTGCGGGTGGCGGCAACGGCGCGGCGCACGGCCGGCTGGATCACCTCGACCACGGGCACCTCGTAGCGTTCACGAGCATCGCGCAGCACTGCGGCCGAGGCGGTGTTGCAGGCGATCACCAGCATCTTCACGCCGCGGTCCACCAGGGAGTCCATGATGTCCAGGGCCAGTGCGCGCACCTCGGCGATCGGGCGGGGGCCGTACGGGGTGTGTGCGGTGTCGCCGATGTAGACCAGCTCCTCCTGTGGCAGCTGGTCCAGCACGGCCCGGGCGACGGTGAGGCCCCCGACGCCGGAGTCGAAGATCCCGATCGGCGCGTTGTTCATCGGGGCCAGCGTAGGGTCTGCGCCGCTGGTGTGCAGTGAGGGCGCGCTCACTGGGTGCAGGGTCACAGGGCCGCCTCGGTCAGTCCATCGCGCGCAGCAGGCTCTCCTGCAGCCAGCTCAGCAGTTCGTACACCGCGATCACCACGTCACCGCCCACGTGCTCCTGGTCCGAGGGTGCGGCGTCGGGGACCCGCTCGCTGATCTGCTGCAGCATCCGCACGGTATCGAAGTCGCCGTCGCGCTGCAGGCCCAACCTGTCCGCCAGCACGATCCGCACATCGTTCAGTGCGCGCAGGAACACCACCGCATCGGCCTCGTCCAGGGCGACCTCGCTGCGGCCGGGCCCGGAGGAGTCCATCACCGTCATCACGCGGCGCAGGTCCGCGATCTTGCCGTCTGCGAGGTCCTGCTGGCCCAGGCGCCGGTACTCTGCGGCCAGGGCCGGGTCCTCGGAGGCGTCGGGGAACAGCTTCTTCACGGCGCTGTCGGTGGGCTCGCGGGCATCGCGGGAGGCGAACTCGGCCTCCAGGCGCTGCAGCGGGTCCTCGCTCTCGGCGGCACGCTGGATGGCGCCGGAACCGGCGCCGATGCCGAGGTCGGCCCGGATCAGATCAGCGGTCTCCTGGGCCACCTGCGCGATGATTGCCTTCTCCTCGGCGTCCAGGCGGCACACCAGGGAGCCGTCACCGCGGCGGCGGAATGCGTGGGCCATTCAGTCCTCCCCCGCCTTCTCGAGGGTGGCGTGCAGCCCGAAGGAGTGCATGGCCTGCACATCTGTCTCCACGCGCTCCCGGGAGCCGCGGGAGACGATCGCGCGACCCTCCTGGTGGACCTGCATCATCAGCTGTTCGGCGATGGGGCGGGAGTAGCCGAAGTAGCGGCGGAACACGAACACGACGTAGCTCATCAAGTTCACCGGGTCGTTCCACACCACGGTGCACCAGGGGCCGGTGGTCTCGGCGAGGTCCTGCGGCGACAGGGAGGTGTCGGTGAGGCCGCCGGGTGCGGACGTGGCCCGCGGTGCCTGGACCGGCATCGATCTCCTCCTCCGGTTCTCGTCCTCGTCGTTCTCGTCATTGCGCACTGCCGCGCTGGGTCGAGCGGCTAGGGCCCGCCGGGGCGGGGGCAGGCGGTGCCGCCTGGGATCCCCCGGCGGTCCGGAAGATTCTACGGTGAGGGGCCGACAGACCGGACCCGCGACGCACTACGGTGGGGCGGTGACCTCTTCGCTGCTCACCGACCTCTACGAGTTGACCATGCTGCGCGCCGCCCGGGAGGCCGGCGTCGCGGACAGGCGCTGCGTGTTCGAGGTGTTCGCCCGCTCCCTGCCCGAGGGCCGCCGCTACGGGGCCCTGGCCGGCACCGGTCGGGTGCTGGAGGCCATCGCCGACTTCCGCTTCGACGACTCTGACCTCCGATACCTGCGCAGCACCGGCGTGCTGGACGAGGACACCCTGGATCATCTGGCCCAGTACCGCTTCACCGGGGACGTGCACGGCTACGCCGAGGGTGAGCTGTACTTCCCGAACTCCCCCGTGCTTCGCGTGGAGGGCACCTTCGGCAACGCGGTGCTGCTGGAGACGGTGATCCTCTCGATCATCAACCACGACAGCGGCGTGGCCTCGGTGGGATCCCGCATGGTCACCGCGGCCCGCGGCCGTCCCTGCATCGAGATGGGCGGTCGCCGCGTGCACGAGGACGCCGCGATCCATGCCGCCCGCGGGGCGTACGTGGTGGGCTTCGACTCCACCTCCAATCTCGCTGCCGGCGCCCACTACCGCATCCCGGTAGCAGGTACCGCGGCCCACGCATTCACTCTCCTGTTCGACACGGAGGAGGAGGCGTTCCGCGCCCAACTGGCCTCCCAGGGCACCGATACCGCGCTGCTGGTGGACACCTATGACGTGGAGCAGGCGGTGCGCACCGCTGTGGAACTGGCAGGCCCCGAACTGGGCGCGGTGCGCCTGGACTCCGGGGACCTCGAGGAGCAGGCAGGCTCGCTGAGGAAGCTGCTGGACTCCCTGGGGGCCACCGGCACCCGGATCACCGCCACCGGAGACCTGGACGAGTACCGGGTGGAGGAACTGGCCGACGCCCCTGTGGACGGCTACGGGATCGGCACCAAGCTGGTCACCGGCGGTGGCCACCCCGCCCCCGGTTTCGTGTACAAGCTGGTAGAGCGCGAGGGCTCCGACGGGCAGATGCACCCGGTGGGCAAGAAGTCCCGGTCCAAGGCCACCCTGGGGGCCGGCAAGCACGCCTACCGGATGCTGGTGGGCGGCAGGGCCCACGCCGAACTGGTGCTGCCCGGCGAGGCGGAGGTCGCAGAGTTCGAGCGGGAGCTGCACGCAGAGCTGAACACCGCGGGTGCATCGGCCGACTGGGGCCGCACCGAACTGCGCCCCCTGCAGGTGCCGCTGATCCTGGGCGGGGAGCCGGTCGAGTCGCTGTCCCAGCCGGAGTTGGTGCAGCAGGCACGCCGACGCCACCAGGAGTCCCTGACCGAGCTGGGTCTCTCCCCCGACGACGGACCTGACGGCCCGGTCGCGATCCCCACCGTCACCGACGGCACCGAGGCCGCCCGCGTGCTGCGCTGATGCTCGCGCATCAGGACCACACAATCAGCTCGCCCTCGTTCACCTGGCGCTCTTTTGATCGCCCGCAGGGGCCACAACGGGGCGTGGTAAGAACGACAGTGCTACTGCAGTAGCAGATGAACTACTACCTACAGTAGTATTCCTGACATGAAGGTGAGCGTCAGTCTGAGCGAGGACGACCTCGCAGCCCTGGACCGGTACGTCGAGCAGTTCGGTCTGGATTCGAGGTCAGCTGCCGTACAGCAAGCCATCCGCCGATTGCAGGACCCGCAGCTGGAGGCGGACTATGCCGCAGCCTGGGAGGAGTGGGACCGCGGAGGGGATGAAGACACGTGGGCCGCTGTGTCGTCGGACGGGCTCACATATGCTGCGCGGTGAGATTCGTCTGGTTGATCTGGACCCAGTGCGCGGTAGCGAGGCCAACAAGCGCCGCCCTGCCGTACTGGTCAGCAACGACAAGGCAAACTTCATGGCTCAGCGGCTGGGCCGCGGGGTGGTGACCGTCGTGCCGGTCACCAGCACCACGGAGAGGGTCTTCCCCTTTCAGGTACTGCTGCCAGCAGACGAGACGGGGCTTCGGCTGGACTCCAAAGCCCAGGCTGAACAGGTTCGTTCGGTCGCCGTGGAACGAATCGGCTCTTCCATAGGGCGGGTTCCGCCTCGGTTGATGGCTGCGGTCGACGAGTCGCTGCGCCTCCATCTGCAGCTGTGACCGCCCACCCAACAGCCGATGAAAGGATTACTCGATGATCCACGTCAGGGAAGCGGCGGACGAGGACGCCGAGGACATGACCGAGGTCCAGAACGCGATCCACCGGGCAGGCCTGCGACCCGGCCCGGTCGAGGCAGCCCTAGTCCGTGGGAGGTATCTGATCGGGGACTACCGCGTGGCATGCACGGTAGCCGAGCAGCAGGGCCGCGTGATCGCCTTCCAGTCACTCGTGCTGGCGTGGCCCGAGAACCCCTAAGGCGTCGCCGAGGGGTGGGGCATCATCGGGACGCACGTCCATCCGGGCGCCGGCCGCAGTGGTGTGGGTCGTCGACTCTTCGAGAGGACGCGCCTCGCGGCCCAGGCGGCAGGCATCAGGCACATCGATGCGAGCATCGGTTCGGACAATGCCCCCGCACTGGCCTACTACTCGGCCATGGGATTCGTGCCCGACCACGAGCGTGGCAACGCGATCGCCTACCGCTTGGATATCTGACGCCACCCTCTGGCGCCATAGGGCGAAGGCAGGACCCTTGCAGCCCGGGCCGCTCAGCGCCGGCCGACGAACCAGCCACGCACAGTGTCGATCCGCTCCTGCAGCTGCTCGGCACTGGCCTGCGGCACCGCGGGCCCGCCGCAGCGGTTGCGCAAGGTGGTGTGCACCGAGCCGTGCGGGGTGCCGGACTTCCGTGACCACGCCGAGACCAGGGAGCTGAGCTCCTTGCGCAGCTCCATCAGGCGACGATGGTCCACCACCCCGGGCTGCGGGGCACGGGAGGCGCCGTTCTGGCGGCGGCTCTGCTGCTGGGCCTGGTGCTGCTGCAGCACGGTGCGCATCTGCTCGGTGTCCAGCAGGCCCGGGATCCCCAGGAACTCCTGCTCGTCCTCACTGCCCACGACGCCGCCGGCGCCGTACTCACCGCCGTCGAACAGCACCCGGTCGAAGGATGCCTCCGACTCGAGGGCCTCGAAGCTCATCTCCAGCTGGTCCGAGGCGCGCTCTGTGCGGTTGGCCTCCTCGATCAGGGACTCGTCCAGACCCGTCAGCTCATCACCCGTGTCGGGCCGGCGGTCCAGCACGTGGTCCCGTTCGGCCTCCATGGCGGCGGCGTGGGCCATCAGGATCGGCACCGAGGGGATGAACACGCTGGCCGTCTCCCCGCGGGTACGGGAGCGCACGAAACGCCCCACGGCCTGCGCGAAGAACATCGGGGTCGCAGTGGAAGTGGCGTACACGCCGACTGCCAGGCGCGGCACGTCCACGCCCTCGGAGACCATGCGCACCGCCACCATCCAGCGGTCATCGGAGTCGGAGAACGCCTCGATGCGCTTTCCGGCGCCGTCGTCGTCGGAGAGCACCACGGTGGGCTGCTGGCCGGTGAGCTCGGCGAGGGTGGCCGCGTAGGCGCGGGCGGACTTCTGGTCGGTGGCGATCACCAGTCCCCCGGCGTCCGGCACGTGGCGGCGCACCTCGGTCAGGCGCCTGTCCGCGGCCGAGAGCACGGCCTGGATCCACTCGCCCTTGGGATCCAGGGCGGTGCGCCAGGCCTGCTGGGTGATGTCCTTGGTCTCCAGTGCCCCGAGCTGGGCGGAGACCTCGTCGCCGGTCTTGGTGCGCCAGTGCATGCGCCCGGAGTACGTCATGAATAGCACCGGCCGCACCACGTGGTCGTGCAGCGCTTCGCGGTAGCCGTAGGTGTAGTCGGCCTTGGAGCGCAGGAAGCCCTCGCCGTCCTCCTCGTAGGTGACGAAGGGGATCTGGGAGGAGTCCGAGCGGAACGGGGTACCGGTCAGGGCCAGGCGCCGGGTGGCCGGGTCGAAGGCCTCACGCACGCCGTCGCCCCAGGTGAGCGCGTCACCGGCGTGGTGGATCTCATCCAGGATCACCAGCGTGCGATCGGCCTCGGTGCGGGCACGGTGCAGGCCCGGGTTCATCCCCACCTGTGCGTAGGTGATGGCCACGCCCTGGAACTGGGCGCCGTGACGGCCCTGGGCGTTGGTGAAGTTCGGGTCCAGCGAGATGCCCACGCGGGCCGCGGAATCGGCCCACTGGGACTTCAGGTGCTCGGTGGGGGCCACCACGGTCACCCGGCGCACGGTGCCGGCGGCCAGCAGCCGCGCAGCGACCTGCAGGGCGAAGGTGGTCTTACCGGCGCCGGGGGTCGCCACGGCCAGGAAGTCCTTGGGCTGGGCATCGCGGTACTGGTCCAGCGCGGCCTGCTGCCAGGCTCTGAGCTTGGGGGCAGTGCCCCAGGCGGCACGTTCGGGGTAGGCGGGCGGGAGCGACCGGGCTGCCGCCTCGGAGGGGCGGCGCGGGTCACTGGCGGAGAGATGGTTCGGTGCAGTCACAGCGTGCTCCACCGTACCGCCGCCCACCGACGAACCGGCGTCGTGCCGCGTGTGAGGAAGTTGCCTTCCCAACGCCGCCGGGGACCGAGCCGAGACACCGGAGACAGGTGACGGGTGCAGTACGGCCGCTGGACCAGTTGCTCGTTGTGGATGACCCCAGTCGCGGGCATACCGCCGCCTACACTGGCTCCGAGGCGGCAGTGTGGGGAACCGGCGCAACGAAAGGGGAAAGATGACCGAGTTCTGGGGAATGGACACCGCGCAGGTACTCGAGCACGTCGAGAAGCACCGTTCCGCAGTCGGTTCGTTCCTCGGGCTGGTGAAACGGCTCGATCAAGCGAATCCGGCGGAGGACACCTGGTTCGGGCCCGACGCTGCGGCCTTCAGCACAGCGCTGCACAGCACAGCGCTGGTTCGTCTTGCAAGATGCGCCGACGATCTCGAGGAGTTCGGCGAAGCACTCCGTACCCAGGCTCACGAACAACAGCGTGCCAGCGCAGCAGGGCGTGACCTCACCGTGTCCGACTCGATCCTCGCGGTGGCAAAGCTGGTCGAGGACCTACTTCCGGCAGGTCTCTCTTTCGGCGCCCGCATGCCGACTGCACCGCCTGGTCCGCTGTCGCTGCAGAACACCCTCAGTGAGGCATACACCGACGACGGCCTCGACGTGCCCGAGCCATCTCGGTGGGACCCGTTCGACCCGGGCGAGGTTCCTGAAGGGATGACCGAGACCGACGCAAGGGATCGCATCAAGGCTCTCCGGGTGGCGGAAGGTGACTACGCGCTCTCCCAGGATGATGCCGATGCCATCCTGAAGCACTACCAAGTCGAAGAAGACGAGATGGTCATGTGGGAACTCTCGGGGCCGAATCGTTGGATCTCCGACTTGCTAGGAATGACTCCGGAGCCCGTACCGATGACCAGGACAGAGGCTCAGATGCTCGACGCGCTGGGACCTCTGGAAGCAAAGGCCTTCCACGATGACAAGCTCCGTGCCGAGCAGGAGGCCGATGCTCGATACGTAGTCGATGGGCACAACGGCCTGCATGACCAGGAGGACGCCTTCCGGCACGCGTACCTCAATGCACTGCATGCCCAGAGTCTCGGTGATGAATGGACAACAGACTTCTGGACTGCTCACGAGCGCAAGCCGAACAACCTGTCCGCAGAGGAGGCCATGGACCTCCACAACAATGAAGTAGGTCGACGGATCGCGGCGCAGAACCCGCACGCCTCGAAAGACGAACTGGCTGATCTCGTCGAGCAAGCAGTCGCGGACGGGCAGATGGTTGTCATTGACCCCTCCGGTCGTCTGGTCCCCTCGAACTCCGTCGGACTCGGGGAGACGGGCGCTCCGGAGAGGGAGACTCTGCCCGGCCACGGTCAGGAGAAAGCGAGCAACTGATGTCAGAAGTCATCCTGGTGCCGCGGTCGAAGGGGCTGCTGTCCGAACCGTCGCGACGTACTGCCTTGAAGGCTGCTGCCGCGACTGCCCTCTCCTTTCCGACCCTGACTGCGTGCGGGTTCCTGCACGACCCTGCAGACGACATCGTCCGAGGTCCACACCAGCCTTTCAGCGATGCGCTGCACGCTCTCGCAGAGGGGACATCGACGAGGTTCCAGATCGCGGATGTCGTCGACTGGCAGTGGACCGACGTGCACCTCTTCAACTATTCGAGCACGGGCGATGAGATCAACGAGGCCGCTGGCATGCGGGTTGCGACCCCAGGTCAGACTCTGTACTCCAACGGGATGATGATAATGCTCGTCTTCCACCTCGACGGGGTGACAACCGCTGCTATCAACGACGCTCACCCATGGCTGGACACTGAGCTTCCTCCCGATGAACTGGGAATCCGAACGTACGTCGAACTACACGACGACCGGGGGTTCGCCTTCGTCGATCCGGGCTGAACCCGGACCGCAGAGCGCACTGTCATCCGCCGCCGTAACGACTCAGCGGCGCCCGCCGAAGAAGCCGCGGAACCCTCCGCGACCGGAGCCCTTGCCGCCCTCGCCGCCGCCGTCCTGCGGGCCGCGGATGCCGTCGTAGATCTCCTTGCACACCGGGCACACCGGGTACTTCTTGGGGTCCCGACCCGGCACCCACACCTTGCCGCACAGGGCGATCACCGGGGAGCCGTCCAGCGCCGCCTGGGTGACCTTGTCCTTGCGCACGTAGTGGGCGAAGCGGTCGTGATCACCGTCGTCGGTGGTCTGCTCCTCCTCCTGCACCTGACGGTCCAGCACCGCGGTGGAGGTGGGCGAGGCCCCTGGGTCCTGGTGGTGGGGGTCGGAGTGCGAGGGGTCCGAGGTCATGCGGGCGTCGGTACGGGCGATGGTGGTGCGAACGGTCATGGCGACTCCCTCGGTGGATGCACGGATACCCCGAGCCTAACGGCCCCGCCTCCCCGAGGCACGGCGGCATCCCTGCCAGAATGCCCGCCATGAGCACCGTCTCGGACCTCCTCGCCCGCACCCCCACCGAGATCCGCCGCGCCGGCGGGTCCGTGCCCTGGCGGCTGGGACTGCTGGGACTGGCGCTGCTTGAATATTCGCCTCGCTGGGGTCCGCTGATCGAGGGTTCGGGTGCCACGTCGCTGCCGTAGCGGTGGCGTCGTTCGGGACCACCAGTGGTGTCGTTGGGGCCGCTCTGTCTACGCTCCTTCCGCCGTGTGTATAGGGCACGCGGCGGAAGGAGCAATCTGGAATGGTACGGAAGATCAGGGCGAAGCTGGTGCTCCAGCTGCGCGCAGAAGGTCTGTCGGGGCGAGCGATTTCGTCCTCGCAGGGCATGTCCCGCAAGTCCGTGAGGGCGGTGTTCGAGGCCGCTGACGCTGCAGGGATCGGGTGGGGCGATATCGCGGACGTCGCCGATGAGCAGGTGTATGCCCGGTTGTTCCCGGGCCGGGGCGAGCACGAGAGCGTGTTCGCACAGCCGGACTGGGAACAGGTCCATCGAGAGATGGCCAGGGTCGGCGTGACGCTGAAGCTGTTGCACGGCGAGTACTTCGACGCGACCACGGCGGCTGGGGATCCGGCGATGGGGTATGACCGGTTTTGCCGCACCTACCAGCACCACGTCATGGTCACCGGTGCCGCTTCGAGAGTCGGTCACAAGGCCGGCCAGAGCGTGGAGGTCGACTGGTCCGGCCCCACGATGGAGCTGGCCGATCCGGTCACCGGCGAGGTCTCGAAGGTGTTCTTGTTCGTTGCCTGCCTGCCTTTTTCTCGTTACGCGTTCTGCTTCCCGGCGCTGGATATGCGCCAGGAGTCCTGGCTGCGAGCGCACGTAGCGATGTTCGAGGCGCTGGGCGGGACGGTCCCGAGGATCGTTCCGGACAACCTCAAGACCGGTGTGGTGAAGCACCCCCGCGAGGGCGAGATCGTCCTGAACGATGCGTATCGCGAGATGGCAGCGCATTACTCGGCGGCGGTGCTCCCGGGGAGGGTGCGGAAACCGAAAGACAAGGCGAGCGTGGAGAACACCGTCGCGCACGTCGCGACCTGGGTCATCGCCGGGCTGCGGGATCAGCGATTCACGTCCCTGCCCGAACTTGCAGCCGCCATCGGGCAGCGGATGGAGGCCTATAACGCGGAGCCGTTCCAGAAGCGGCCCGGATCCCGCGCCAGCGTGTTCGACGCGGAGGAGCGGCCGCTGCTGACGCCGCTGCCGGCGGTGCCCTACGAGATCTCGACATGGCACTACGGACGACGAGTGGGCAGGAACGGGCACGTCACGTTCGCGCGGAACTTCTACTCCGCGCCGTTCGCGCACATCGGCGCGAAGGTCGATCTGCGCATCACGGCCCGGACGCTGGAGATCTATCAGGGCAGCCAGCGACTGACCAGTCACCTGCTGCTCCCGGAGACCGCGAGCAATGAGTACCGCACCAACGACGCGGACCTACCTGCGGGCGAGCGTTTCCAGGCCTGGGACGCGCAGAGGGTGCGGGCGTGGGCAGATCGGGTCGGGCCGGCCACGGTGATCGTGATCCAGCGGATCTTCGAGTCCGTGCCGATCGTGGAACAGGGCCTGGATCCCGCGTTGGCGGTGCTACGGCTCTCTCGCCGCTTCTCCGTAGATCGGGTCGAGGCGGCCTGCGCACTCGCGCTGACGGGACGGGTCCGTTCACCGCGCTATGCGCATCTGCACCCGATCTTGGCCACCGGGCAGGACAAGGTCGCCGCCCTGCGTCCACCCCGCGAGGAACCCGCGGAAGACGGCGGATACGTCCGTGGCGCCGACTACTACGCCGGAGGTGTCCGGTGAGCGTGATCGATAACGACACGAAGCGGAAGCTGCGCGAGATGGGCGCGACCGCGCTGCTGGACGCGATCGATGCCCAGGATGAGGCTCACGTGCTGGGGATGTCGTTCCAGGAACGGCTCCAGCTGATCGTGGACGAGGCGCATTCCATCTTCAATCATGGAAAGGTCGAGGGTCTGATCCGCCGGGCGGGGCTGCGTTATCCCGGAGCGGACCTGCGGCGGCTGGATCTGGTCGAGGAACGGGGACTGAACCGGAACGTGATCGCGCAACTGGCAACCTGCTCCTTCATCCAGCGGCAACAGAACGTGGTCTTCCAGGGCTTCACCGGCTCAGGGAAGTCCTACCTCGGCTGCGCGCTGGCGAAGCAGGCCTGCCAGCACCGGCTCCGAGCCCACTACATCCGAATGCCCGACCTCGAAGAGGCCTGGGCCCTGGCAAAGGACAAGCCGCAGGGCCAGACGAAGTTCCTGCGGAAGTACTCCACGTTCTCGCTGCTGGTGATCGACGAGTGGCTGCTGGACCATCCTGACGAGGGAATGCGTTCGATGCTGCTGGAACTGCTCGAGCGCCGCTATGACACCGGCTCGACCGTGTTCTGCACCCAGTACCCGAAGAAGGACTGGCACGCCCGGCTCGGTGGAGCAGTCCACGCCGATGCGATCATGGACCGCATCGTGCACAACACAATCTGGATCGACACCGGCGACAGGAACATGCGAGAACACACCGCACTGCCCCAGTGACCCGATGCCGGCGGGAGCCAGTGGTCCCCACCGCGGCGGCTACTGGCCCCCGTCGGCACGATCGGCGGTCCCCAAGAGCAAGATTCGGTGGCTCCCACGACTACGAATACTCACTGCTGCTCAACATCGGCTTCTACGTGCCCTCGATCCCCTCCGGGATCCCCGGCGCAGGTGTGCCGGGCCTGGACAAGGTGGTCCACGTGGTGCTGTTCGCCCTCACGGTGTGGGCGGCCGGCCGCGTGCTCGCTCCGGTGAAGCGGTTCCCCATGGGCTGGGTGGTGATCGTCGCGCTGGTGCACGCCGGGCTGATCGAACTGATCCAGCAGATCGCCCTGCCCGACCGCGCGGGCTCGGCCGCGGACCTGGTGGCCGACGTGGTCGGGATCGCCCTGGGCCTCGGCCTGTGGATCGGCGAGCGCCAGCGCCGCCACCGCCTGCTGGAGACGGTGGATATGGCCGAGCAGGAGCCGGTCAGCCCTCGAGCGTGATCTCGTCGGCGTAGACGGCCTGGATCGCGCCGGTGATGGTGTCGACGGTGCCGGCGTCCTCCCGGGCCACCTTCTCCACTGCGCTCGCGACGGCCTTGGTGACGCCTTCGTGGAACACGCTGGGCACGATGTAGGTGGGGTTCAGCTCCTCCGGGGTGACCACGTCGGCCAGGGCCTTCGCAGCGGCCAGCAGCATGCGGTCGGTGACCCGGGTGGCGTGCGCGTCCAGCAGGCCGCGGAACACGCCGGGGAACGCCAGCACGTTGTTGATCTGGTTGGAGAAGTCGCTGCGGCCGGTGGCCACCACCTCGGCGTGCTTGGCGGCCTCCGAGGGGTCGATCTCCGGGGTGGGGTTGGCCATCGCGAACACGACCGAGCGCTCGGCCATGGTGGCCACGTCCTCGGCGGTGAGGATGTTGCCGGCGCTGACCCCGATGAACACGTCGGCCCCGGCCACCGCGTCACGCAGGGAGCCGGTGAGGCCGCGCGGATTGGTGACCTCGGCGATCCACGGCAGGCGACCGGAGAGCTGCTCGCGGCCCTCGTGGACGATGCCGTCCACGTCGGTGACCACCACGTCGCGGGCCCCGGCAGCCCGCAGCAGGCTGAGGATCGCGGTGCCGGCCGCTCCCGCGCCGGAGAGCACGATGCGGGCGGTCTCGATGTCCTTGTCGACCACGCGCAGGGCATTGCGCAGGGCGGCGATGACCACGATGGCGGTGCCGTGCTGGTCGTCGTGGAAGACGGGGATGTCCAGCTCGGCGCGCAGGCGGTCCTCGATCTCGAAGCAGCGCGGGGCGGAGATGTCCTCGAGGTTGATGCCGGCGAACACCGGGGCGATCGCCTTGACGTGGGAGACGATGTCGTCCACCGAGTGGGCGTCCAGGCAGATGGGGAACGCGTCGATGCCGGCGAACCGCTTGAACAGGGCCGCCTTGCCCTCCATCACCGGCATCGCGGCCAGCGGACCCAGGTCACCCAGGCCCAGGATCGCGGAGCCGTCGGAGACCACCGCGATGGTGTTGCGCTTGATGGTGAGGCGGCGGGCGTCCTCGGGGTTCTCGGCGATGGCTTTCACCACGCGGGCAACGCCGGGGGTGTAGACCATGGAGAGGTCGTCACGGTGCCGGATCGGCACCTTCGACTCGACGGTGAGCTTGCCGCCCAGGTGGGCCAGGAACGTGCGGTCCGAGACCTTGCCGAGCTCCACCCCGTCGAGCTTCTTCAGCTCCTCGACAATTTGGATCGCATGGTCGTGCCCGCCGGTGAGCACGGTGATGTCGGCCCGCATCCGCTCCGGGCCGGAGGCGGAGACGTCCAGCGCGGTGACCGAGCCTCCCTGCCTCTCGATGCTGCCGGTGATGTCGCTGACCGCGGCGGAGCGGGCGGCGAACTCGAGGCGGATGGTGATGGAGTAGCTGACAGACGGCATCGGTGACATGGGACACAGCGTATCCGCCGGTGGGCCCCCTTAGTGGTCGATCAGCCCACGAACGGCGCCACGTCGTGGGCGTGGCGCTCCCAGATGGCCTGGGCGGCGGGCAGCATCTCGCTGTACCGGCCGGGATGGGCGGAGCGCTGCACGGCCTGGGCGGCAGCGCCCGGCTCCCACTGCTTGTAGTCCGGGGCGAGCTGCAGCAGACCGGGCGGTGAGGCGTGGGCGCCGAGCCCCAGGAACGCGTCGATCGCCAGCTTCTTGTGGCGCACCTGGTCATAGGTGCCCCAGCCCATGGAGGGGCGCTGCTGGAACAGGCCACCGGAGTCGTGGTCCACGGCGGGCTCGTAGTTGTAGAGCCAGGACTCCACGATCGCGGTGATCAGGGTGACCCGGGTTCCCTCGTACCCGAAGCCGTGGCCGGCGCACACGGCGATGATGAAGCGGGCGTTGGTCGTCTGCCACTCGTCCATGGCATTCACGTCGAAGCCCATCCGGTTCTCCGGACGGGTCATGAACTCCTCGGTCCAGGCGTCGGCCGACGCGTTGGCGGGGGCAGCGAGCGCGGGAGCGAGGCCCGCGGTGAACGCGGCACCAAGGGTTCCGGCCAGGAGCAGGTTGCGGCGGGTGAGCGACATGAGATCGGTCCTTCGAATGGATCGGAGCCCGACCTGTGCAAGGCCGGAGCAGGGCCCCATCCACGCTATCGACGTGGTCCGGCACTGTGAATCGGTCATCGGTACCGGCCTCCTGGGTCGGAAGTACCGGCCGTCGTCCAGTTCCGGGGCTGTGCTGGAGGTAAGGGCCGCAGGTAAGGGCCGCCGAGCCGTTCAGCTGAGCTCGGCGATGGCCTTGCGGATCCGCTTGTCCGAGACGGTGTACTTCGTGCCCAGGGTCTGGGCGAACAGGCTCACCCGGAACTCCTCGATCATCCAGGGGATCTCGCGGGCGTCGGGCTGGGCGAGCTGCCTGGCGGTGAGCTTGCCGCGCACACCCTGCCAGTACCGGCTGATGTCCTCGACCTGCCAGGCCAGCTGGTCGTCGCGCCGCGGGTTCTGCTGCAGCTTCTCCAGGCGCAGCAGGTCGGCCTCCAGGTAGCGGCGCAGGTCCCCCAGGTGCTCGAGCCCGGTGCGGGAGATGAAGCCGTCCCCCAGCAGGGACGCTGCGTGCTCCCGGATCGAGGTCAGGGTGTTCAGGATCGCCAGCGACGAGGCCCGGGAGACCTCCTTCTGGAGGCGACCGTGGACGGCGAGCGCTCCCGCAGCGTCCTTGACGGCCTGCGTGGCGAGCTCGTCGTGTCGGGTGCGCACCTCGGCCAGCAGTGCGTCGTACTCGGCACGGGTGCGGGCTGTCCCCTCCCCCACCAGGTGGGAGGTGGCGGCGCGGGAGGCATCGGCCAGCAGCGCCGCGGTGGAGGGGTAGTCGGATCCGGACACCGCCAGCTTGGTGGGATTGGGCAGGGCGTTCAACACCCCGGCTAGGTCGATGCCGAGATCCCGGTCCAGCAGGGCGATCAGACCCTCGCGGTGGGCGAGCGCTTGCTCATCGGCGGTGGCGAGCACCGCCAGGTCGATCCGCTCCACGGTGCCGTCCTTGCCGCGGCGGGCCACCAGGGCGGGGTAGCCGGTGACCTTGAGCCTACCCACCGTGGCCTCATGGATGCGCGGCACCCCGGTCTCGGGGAAGGACCGCAGATCCGTGCGGGCCATGTCGTCGGCCCGGGAGGAGACGGCGGCGTCCACCCGCTGCTTGAGGCGAGCCTTCAGCTCGGGCAGGGAGTCGCCGGCACCGATCTGCCTGCCCTTGGCATCGACCACGCGGAAGTGCATGTGCAGGTGGGCGGGCAACTTGGCCAGGTCGAACTCGGAGCCGTACAGCGGCAGGTCATCGGGCACTCCGGGCAGGGCCACCAGCTCGTCGGCCACGGCCTCCACGAAGGGCTCCCCCGCGTTCGGGTCGTCGTCGTGCAGGGTGGCGGCGACTGCCTTGGCCCGCTCTGGGGCCGGGACCAGGTGGCGCCTGATCGGCTTGGGCAGGGAGCGGATCAGCTCGGTGATCAGCTCGTGGCGCATCCCGGGCACCAGCCAGTCGAAGCCGGCCGGCTCCAGGCGGTTCAGCACCGCCAGCGGCACGGTGGCGGTGACGCCGTCGGCCCCCTTGGCGCCCACCTCGCCGAAGGAGTAGCTCAGCGGCAGGGTGATGTCGCCCTGCACCCAGGTGTCGGGGAAGTCGCGGGCCAGGTGGGCCACGTCCGCATCCGGGTCCAGCAGGTCGTCCTCGGTGAGGGTGAGCAGGTCCGGGGTCTGGTGGCGCTGCTTCTTCCACCAGGAGTCGAAGTGGGCGCCGGAGACCACGGTCGCGGGGAGGCGCTCGTCGTAGAAGCGGAACAGCTGCTCGTCCGAGACCAGCAGGTCCCGGCGGCGGGTCTTCGCCTCCAGCTCCTCGAGCCGGGTGATCAGGGCCCGGTTGTCGCGGAAGAAGTGGTGGCGGGTGCGCCAGTCCCCCTCGATCAGGGCGTGCTGGATGAAGATGTCGCGGGCCGCGGCCGGGTCAATGCGTCCGTAGCCCACCACGCGGTCGGCGACGATCGGCACCCCGTACAGGGTGACCTTCTCGTGGGCCATGGCGCCGGCCCGCTTGGAGGACCAGTGGGGTGCGGAGTGGGAGCGCTTGACCACGTGGGCGCCCACCTCCTCGGCCCAGGCGGGGTCGATGCGGGCGACGGTGCGGCCCCACAGCCGGGAGGTCTCCACCAGTTCGGCGACCATCACGTAGTCGGGGCGGCGCTTGGCCAGCGCCGAGCCGGGCCAGATCGCGAAGCGGGCGCCGCGGGCTCCGGAGTACTCACGGGAGCGCTCCTCGTACAGGCCCACGTGGCTGAGCAGCCCTGCCAGCAGTGCCTGGTGGATGGCCTGCGGGCTCGCGGGCGTGTCGTTGCGGGAGAGCCCGACGTCCTTGGCCATGTCCCGCAGTTGGGAGTGCAGGTCCCACCACTCGCGGATCCGCAGGTAGTGCAGGTGCTCGGCCCGGACCTCGCGGCGGAAGGCGGAGGAGGAGAGGGCGTCGCGCCGCAGCTGCAGGTGCTCCCACAGCTTCAGGTAGGACAGGAAGTCGCTGGTCTCGTCCTCGAAGCGCTTGTGCTTCTCCTTGGCCTGCTGCTCCTGGCCGAGCGGTCGTTCGCGGGGGTCCTGGATCTCCAGCGCCGCGACGATGATCATCACTTCGCGCAGTGCTCCCAGGCGGTGCGCCTCGATCAGCATGCGGGCCATGCGGGGGTCCAGGGGGAAGCGGGCCAGGGTGCGACCCACGCGGGTGAGGCGCCGGCCACCGGGCTCGCCGGGGGCGTCCTCGATAGCGCCCAGCTCCTCCAGCAGCCGCACACCGTCGGTGATGGCACGGGTCGCGGGCGGCTCCACGAAGGGGAAGGACTCCACGTCGCCCAGGCCCAGCGAGGTCATCAGCAGCACCACGGAGGCCAGGGAGGTGCGCAGGATCTCGGGTTCGGTGTACTCCGACCGGGCCTCGAAGTCCTCCTGGGAGTACAGGCGGATCGCGATACCGGGAGCGGTACGGCCCGAACGGCCGGAGCGCTGGTTGGCGCTGGCCTGGGAGATCGGCTCGATGGGGAGGCGCTGCACCTTGGTGCGCTGGGAGTAGCGGGAGATGCGGGCCAGGCCCGAGTCGATCACGTAGGTGATGCCGGGGACGGTCAGGGAGGTCTCGGCGACGTTGGTGGACAGGATGATCCGCCGGTAGGTGCCGACCGGCGGCGGGGTGAAGATCTTCTGCTGGTCCTCGGCCGAGAGCCTGCCGAACAGGGGCAGCACCTGCACCGCCAGGGCGGCCCTGCCCCGGGTGCCGCGGCTCAGGTGGGCGCTGAGGGCGTCGGCGATCTCCCTGATCTCCCGCTCCCCCGGCAGGAACACCAGCATGTCGCCGGGGCCCTCCGCGGCCAGTTCGTCCACCGCATCGGTGATGGCACCGGTGAGGTCCCGTTCGACGGAGTGGATGTCCTCCAGCTCGTCGTCGTCCTCCACCTCGGGCTCCAGCACCAGGGGCCGGTAGCGGATCTCCACCGGGTAGGTGCGGCCGGAGACCTCGAGGATCGGCGCCGGCTCGTGCTCGCCGGAGGGAAGGCGGCGCCCGAAGTGGGCGGCGAAGCGCTCGGGGTCGATCGTGGCCGAGGTGATGATGACCTTGAGGTCCGGGCGCTGCGGGAGGATCTGCCGCAGGTACCCCAGGATCACGTCGATGGTGAGTGAGCGCTCGTGGGCCTCGTCGATGATGATCGCGTCGTAGCGCTTCAGCAGGCGGTCCCGGCCGATCTCGGCCAGCAGGATGCCGTCGGTCATCAGCTTCAGGCGTGCGGCGCGGCTGGTCTCCTTGGTGAAGCGGACCTGATAGCCGACGGCTCCCTCACCGAGCTTCTGCCCGAGTTCGGAGGCGATGCGCTGGGCGACCGAGCGGGCGGCGATGCGGCGGGGCTGGGTATGGCCGATCAGCTTGCCGCGCTCGCCGTATCCCAGCTCCAGCAGCATCTTGGGGATCTGGGTGGTCTTACCGGAACCGGTCTCGCCGGCGATCACCACCACCTGGTTCTCGCGGATCGCCTGTTGGATGTCCTCGCGGCGCTGGGAGACGGGCAGGTCGGAGGGGTAGGTGATCCGCAGGTCGGTGGTGGGGGCGTTCTCGGTCATGGCGTGCCAACTCTACGGGCCGGTCCCTGCTGACCCCACTAGGATGTAGATCACCGACCAGACGTCGCCGACCGGTTGTCCCGGCCGGGCCCCGTCGCGCCACCGAGGAGACGACCGCCACGATGATGCGTGCGCTGCGCAAGACCGAGCCCGGACAGGGCCTGTCCCTCATGGAGGTGCCGGAGCCCGAGTGCGGGCCCTGGGACGTGAAGATCCGGGTGCTGCGCGCCGGAATCTGCGGCACCGACCTGCACATCCAGGCCTGGGACGAATCAGCGCAGGCCATGTGCGACACCGTGTCGTTCACCCCGGGCCACGAGTTCTACGGCGAGGTGGTCGAGGTGGGCGACCAGGTGCCGGACGTGACCCTGGGCGACCGGGTCTCCGGCGAGGGGCACGTGGTGTGCGGGACCTGCCGCAACTGCCGGGCCGGGCGCAAGCAGATGTGCATCCGCACCCGCTCCGTGGGCGTGCAGCGCGATGGCGCCTTCGCCGAGTACGTGGTGATCCCGCACCTGAACGTGTGGGTCCACGAACACGACGGCGGCACCGCTCTGATCTCCCCCGAGCTGGGCGCCCTGTTCGACCCGCTCGGCAACGCCGTGCACACCACCTTGAAGTTCCCCGTGGTCGGCGAGGACGTGCTGGTCACCGGGGCCGGCCCGATCGGCCAGATGTGCGTGGCCGTGGCCCGCCATGCCGGGGCCCGGTACATCACCGTCACCGATATGGCCCCGCACCGGCTGCGGATGGCCGCCGACGGGGGCGCCGACGCCACCGTGGACGTGTCCACCACCCGGATCCGCCAGGCCCAGCGCGACCTGGGTATGCGGGAGGGGTTCGACGTGGGCTTGGAGATCTCCGGGCAGGCCTCCGCGCTGCAGGAGATGATCGAGAACATGAACCATGGCGGGAAGATCGCCCTGCTGGGCCTGCCGCCTCGCCAGTTCGAGATCGACTGGACGGCGGTGGTGACGCGGATGCTCACCCTGCAGGGGATCTACGGCCGCGAGATGTTCGAGACCTGGAACGCGATGGCCGCCATGCTCACCAGCTCCCCGACGCTGCGCGAGCTGGTCACCCGCACGGTGACCGACGTGCTGCCCGCCTCCCAGTTCGAGCACGGCTACGAGATCGCCCGTTCCGGCAACGGCGGCAAGGTGCTGCTGGACTGGGAGACCATCGACTGACCAGGGCCCACCGCACCCCGCGCGACCCGCCTCTTCCGCGCCGACGTCCACCCCGCCCCTCGGCGCACCCCGAACCCGCACCCCGCACCCCGCACCCCGCAGGAAGGACCCCCGTGTACACGGACCTCAAGGACCAGCTGACCGCCGAGCTCACCGAGATCGAGGAGGCCGGGACCTACAAGCACGAACGGGTGATCACCACCCCCCAGTCCAACCGGATCACCGCCGGCCCCGTGGATCGGGACGGCACCGAGGTGCTGAACTTCTGCGCCAACAACTACCTGGGCCTGGCCGACCACCCCGAGCTGATCTCCGCGGCCCACACCGCCCTGGACGACCGCGGCTTCGGCATGGCCTCGGTGCGCTTCATCTGCGGCACCCAGGACCTCCACCTGCAGCTCGAGGAGGCCATGAGCCGCTTCCTGGGCACCGAGGCCACGATCCTGTTCTCCTCCTGCTTCGACGCCAACGGCGCCGTGTTCGAGCCGCTGTTCGGCAAGGAGGACGCGATCATCTCCGACGAGCTGAACCACGCCTCCCTGATCGACGGGATCCGCCTGTCCAAGGCAGCCCGGTTCCGCTACCGCAACGCCGACATGGCAGATCTGCGCGCCCAGTTGGAGGCCGCCGCGCAGCTGAACGACGGTGCCGGGGCGCGCCGCACCGTGATCGTCACCGACGGCGTGTTCTCCATGGACGGCTACCTGGCACCCCTGGACCAGATCTGCGATCTGGCCGATGAGTTCGGTGCCCTGGTGATGGTGGACGACTCCCACGCGGTGGGCTTCATGGGCGATACCGGCGCGGGCACCCCGGAGCACTTCGGGGTCTCCGATCGCGTGGACATCTACACCGGCACCTTCGGCAAGGCCCTCGGCGGGGCCAGCGGCGGGTACGTCTCCGGTCGCGCGGAGATCGTCTCGATGCTGCGGCAGAAGGGCCGTCCCTACCTGTTCTCCAACTCCCTGGCGCCCTCGATCGTGGCGGCCACGCTGAGGGCACTGGAGCTGGTGGCCACCTCGCAGGAGCTGCGGGCCACCCTGTTCGAGAACGCCGCGCTGTTCCGTCGTCGCATGGGCGAGGAGGGCTTCGAGCTGCTGGACGGCGAGCATGCGATCGTGCCGGTGATGTTCGGGGACGCGGCGTTGGCCGGCCGGGTCGCGGATGCGATGCTGGAGGAGGGCGTGTACGTCACCGCCTTCTCCTTCCCGGTGGTGCCGCGGGGGAAGGCGCGCATCCGCGTGCAGCTCTCCGCCGCCCACACCGCCGAGGACATCGAGGCCTGCGTGCAGGCGTTCGTGCGCTCCCGGGACTGGGTGCAGGCCGCCTGACTGCTCCCAGGATTGGGGAGGCTCGCGCGGATCCGTGGTGACGCGGACGGCAACCGGCCAGCTCGCTGGCCTGCCGCGCGTCCACGACGAGATCAGCTGGCGGTGGTGCCGGTGGCATCCGCCCACCCTGGGAGTTCTGCTCATCCCGCAGTGCCAGCTGGTGTGGCCTCGGTTACGGTGGAGGGAACAGTCTGCCTGAGGAGAGACATGGCGCGCATAGGTATCCAGCTGATGATGCTGCGGGACGACATCGCCGAGCAGGGGGTGCTGCCCGTCCTGGAGCGCGTGCGGGACACCGGCTTCTCCGTGGTGGAGGTCTCCCAGATCCCGATGGCCCCCGACAATGTCGCCGACATGGTCCGTGCGCGCAGCGAGCTGGGGATCGAGTACGCGGCCATCTCCGCCAAGACCACCGCTCCCGCCGGGTCCCAGGATCAGACCCTCGCAGAGGACTTCGACCTGCTGGTGGAGGAGGCGGGCGCCCTCGGCACCGACATGATCCGCATCGGGATGATGCCGCTGGAGGCCATCCGCTCCCCCGAGGCGTTCTTCGCCTTCTGCGACGAGGCCGAGCAGCATGCCGCCCGGATGCGGGAGGCGGGCATCGCGCTCAGCTACCACAACCATCACGTGGAGTTCGCGAGGATCCAGGGGCGCACGCTGCTGGAGCACCTGCGCGAGAAGGCGCCCAGCCTGCGCTTCGAGATCGACTGCCACTGGGTGCAGCGCGGCGGCCGGGATCCCGAGCGCACCCTGAAGCAGTTCGACGGGGTCCTGGACCTGGTGCACCTGAAGGACTACCGGATCACGTTGCCGAGCGCCGAGGTGCTGGCCGCCATGGATGCCGGTGACGGTTCGGCCTTCGGCGACTACTGGCAGGGCTCGATCGTGCAGTTCGCCGAGGTGGGGCAAGGGACCCTGGACTGGGCCCCTGTGATCGAGCAGGGCATCGCCTCCGGTGCGCAGCACCTGCTGATCGAGCAGGACCTCACCTACGGCAGGGACATCTTCGAATCCCTCGCCATGAGTCGGGCCCATCTGGTGGATCTGGGATACGAGGAGCTCATAGAGGGCTGAGCCCCTCACCGAGTTCGGCGCCCCTCATCGCCCTGGCAGTCGGTCGGGCCCGCTCAGGACGCGTTTGAACCGGTCCCCCGGTTCGATGACGACGACGTCGGATCCCGTTGCCACCTGCTGCTCGCCGAATGCTGCCAGGACCTCGGCGATCACCTCATGGGTGGCTGCGCGGGTCTCGAGCTGGGTGGCGCCGGACCAGAAGCGCAGCTCGATGCGCACGGTGGTGGTCCCCACCTCGGTGAGCAGAGCCTGCGGCGCGGGTTCCTCCGCGACCGACGGGATCGCCCCCATCGCCTCGGTCGCCACACGGCAGGCGCGGCGCAGATCCACCGCGTCGTCCACGTCCATCATCACGCTGGTGCGCACCTGTTCGAAGCCGGTCTGGACCGTGACCACCTGCGAGTGGAGCACCGAGTTGGGGATCAGCACCAGTCGACCGTCGAAGGTGCGAAGCGCCGTGGAGGTCAGGCCCATCGCGACGATCGTGCCCCGGTGCTCGGCCACCGCGATCTGATCGCGCAGCCGGTAGCGATCCCTCGCCAGCAGCACGATCCCGGCGAACATGTTCCCCAGCACCGTCTGGAAGGCGATACCGGCGGCGATGGAGACCACGCCCACCCCGCCCAGGATGTCCACCGGACGGACGCTGGGAAACACGATGGTCAGGGACGCGAGCAGCGACAGCAGCACCACCAGCCACCCGGCGAGCCTGGAGAACACCGCCGAGGCGGACTCCCCCCTGCCGCGCCAACGCATCAGTGCGCGCACGCGTGACCGTCAGGGCGAAGACGAAGCTGGCGATGAACACTCCGAAGGTGAACTGGGTGACCCGGCTCTCCAGGAACCCGCCCAGCACACGGGGGGTGAACTGGCTGCTGGCCAGCTGCAGGATCACCATGGTGATCGAGAAGACCAGGCTGGTCATCGAGATCATGCCGGTGGCGATGGTGCCCAGCAGTCCGCGGGCTCCTTCCGGTCCGCCCTGGAACACGTAGGGGATGTCCACGTTCAGCGCGTCCTCGAGCTGCGGGAGGAACACGCCCACCACGAGCGCGCCGATGGTCCAGGCGGCCGGGACGGCCCAGAACGGCTTCCATACTCGGCCCCACGCAGTCTGCTTCTTGACTGCCGGCGGGAGCCCGCGGGCGCGACTGGCGGTGGTGGGCTCGTTCATCCGCTCGCCTGCTGCTGGGTCGGTGGGGCACCCAGTGGCGTTCCGACCCGGGCCTTGTTCGATTCTAGGGCGGGGCGCTGGACCGGGACACACGAAAGGCCCCCTCCCCCGCGCGTCTGCGCAGGTGAGGGGGCCTTCGGGTACTTCTCATCGAGTGGAGACGGCGGGAATCGAACCCGCGTCCGATAGTGCGAAGCCAGGGCTTCTCCGGGCG
The DNA here is from genome assembly GCF_016907455.1 of Brachybacterium muris. Taxonomy (NCBI): domain Bacteria; kingdom Bacillati; phylum Actinomycetota; class Actinomycetes; order Micrococcales; family Dermabacteraceae; genus Brachybacterium; species Brachybacterium muris. Next base: position 2,235,216 of record NZ_JAFBCB010000001.1, read on the forward strand.
CAGTCCGTGAAAGGCGTTTTCTCAGTCCCGACGCTCACACGGACACGTCGTCGACGGACTCAGTCACTCTGAGGTGTTCATCCGGCCCCGATGACGAGGGACGGCAGCAGTGGCTCCTTAGATGATGGAACGATCCGGGTCAGGAGCACTCCCGGGGTTCCAGACTGCTAACGCTGATCAGGCAGCGAGAGCGAAGTCAGTGCGCTTGGTTTCGGCACTTATTGGTTTCCAGAGGACATTAACGAGTTGACTCTGGATTCTCGGCCCGCTTCCCCTCGCTGGACAACTACCGTCGAAACCGATCGTCCCCGAGCGTGGAGCAGTGGCATGGAGTGGCAGCGCGAACGCTACCGATGCACTCGATGTTGACTTGTCAATCAGAGGACCGCTGTTCCCGGGAATGCACCCGAGGGTCGATTCCGTGGGACCAGGGGTCCTCATCCACGTGCAACCAGTGTAGCCGCTCCAGCCCACACCGCCCAAGGTTTTTCCACGTGGGCAGGCCCACCGGCCTCCGGGGAATACCGGGTGCCGGTGGGTCTGCGGATCGGCTGGGTCAGGTCAGCCCTCGTCACCTGCGCCGGCCTGGTCGCCGATCTCCAGGGCCACCAGCAGGCCCGGGTCGGAGTCCACGAACCACACCCCCATCGCCTCGACGTCGAACTCGGCACCCGAGTCATGTTCCCAGCTGGCGTCGCAGCCCACAGGCTCGGTTGAAGCCGCAGGCAGCGGGCCCTCGCACTCGGTCACCACGATCGGTGCATCCAGCACGGCATACCCGGCATCGTTGTTGGCGGTGGCCTGGATGCCCTGGGCCAGTTCCTCAGCGCTGAGCTCGTCGGTGCCGAACATGCTTCCCTGACCGATGCCCACCAGGTGGTTGTCCTGGTCGGTGAACACCTCCAGTGCCTCCTGCGACGGAGCTGCGCCGATGCTGATCAGCAGCGCCGGCGCTCCGGTGGCGTCGAAGCCGGAGGGGGCCCGCACGGCCATCACGGTGAGGTCCTGCTCCCCGTCCAGGCCTTCCATGTCGAAGGATGCCTTGCAGTTGACCGAGGATCCGTCGGTGAAGGCGAGGTCACCACTGCAGGATGGGGCCGTGCGGTCGCTGATCACGCCCTGTCCGGCGAGGACAGTGGCGAGATCGTCCCCGCTGAGCGTCCACTGGGCCTGCGAGGTGTCCACGGCGTCGTCAACCCCGTCCACGACGTACAGCACAGCCGGCGGCCTGCCCGCGCCGGCTCCACCAGGTGCCTCTCCACCGTCGTCGCTCACGGTTCCCTCCTGGGTGTCCTCCGACCCCGTGTCAGGATCGGTGAGGCCGCCGGTCCCGTCGTCGGAGCCACCCTCACCCGCGCTCTCGGTAACCTTCTCCGCGGTGGTCGGAGCTCCACCCTACCCGTCGCCGGTACCGCAGCCTGCCATCCCCAGTGCCAGCACTGCCCCCGCAGCGATCGTGGCGATTCCTCGAGCAGCGCGGCCAGCCCCCGCAATGCGTGTTTCCCCCATGGCATGAACCTTCCTCTCGGAGCCGCTCAGGCAACTCCGTCCGGTGTGCCGGGTCCGGCGCGCGCCAAACGTAACCTGACCCCAAAGCGAAGGTCAAGCAACAGTAAAGTAACGGAGGTCAGAGGTGCTTTCTGTACACCCGTCCATGGTCTCGTGCGGGGAGCGGGACTGCGTTCGCGCTGGGACGCCGGAGGCTGCGCCGCCTTCAGCGCGGGGGCCGCCCACAAGATCAGAGCGCGCTGCCTGCGAGGTCAGACCAGCTCGCGCCTGCGCATGGCGCGCTGCGCCTCGCGCAGGTCCTGCTGCTCGCGGAGGGTGTGCCGCTTGTCCCACTCCTTCCTGCCGCGGGCCAGGGCTACGACGACCTTCGCGTGCGAACCCAGGAAGTACATCTCCAGGGGGACCAGGGTATAGCCCTTCTCGCGGGTCTTGCCGGCGAGCTTGGCGATCTCATGCTTGTGCAGCAGCAGCTTGCGCTTGCGTCGGGCCGCATGGTTGGTCCAGGTGCCCTTGACGTAGGGAGCGATGTGCACCGCGTCCATCCACACCTCGCCGCCGTCGAGGTAGCAGTAGCCGTCCACCAGGGAGGCCCCGCGGTCCCGCAGGGACTTCACCTCGGTGCCGGTCAGGACGATGCCTGCCTCCCAGGTGTCGTCGATGTGGTAGTCGTGCCGGGCCTTCTTGTTCGAGGCGATGAGCTTCTTGACGGGGCCGTCCGCGCTCTGCTTCGCGTTCTTGCCGGCTTTCTTCTCGGCCTTGGTCGCCATGGTCCCTCCTCGCCTCGTCGGTGCTCGTCCGCGGTCGATCCACCGTCCGCGCCGACCTCCCAGCCTACGCGGTGCCGCGCTGGGAGCGCGACCGATTATCCGTGGCGACCACCCGTGGCCGGCAGGTGCGACGATGCCAGCAGGCGCGACGCTGACGGCCGCGGGTCAGAGGTACTTCGCGGGGTTGACGGCGTTGCCGTCCTCGTGGATCTCGAAGTGCAGGTGGCAGCCGGTGGATCCACCGGTGCTGCCCACGTAGCCGACGGTCTGGCCAGCAGACACGCTCGCCCCCACCGGTGCCGCGAAACCCTGCAGGTGGTGATAGGAGCTGGTGATCAGCTTCCCGTTGTGCATGCCGTGGCTCAGCACGATCTTGTTGCCTGCTGCACTGTTGGACGTGCGCTGGATGACCCGACCGGACTGGGTGGCTCCCACAGGGACGCCGCAGGCAGCGGGGAAGTCCACCCCGGCATGCAGGCGGCGGGTGCGGTAGATCGGGTGAACGCGCCAGCCGAAGTTGGAGTTCAGACGGGCGTTGACCGGACGCGTCCACCCATTGCCTGACGGCGCCACGGCCGGGGCGGGCCCGCCGCTGGAAGCCTCCTGCTCTGCCCGCTCACGCTCCTTGCGGGCGAGTTCGGAGATCTCATCGTCCAGGGTGGAGCTGCGGGACTCGAGGTTGGCCTGATCGCCCTCGTACTGCTCCTTCTTCCCCTCGAGCTCGTCGCGCTGCTCCTGCTGGCGCGTGTAGAGGGCGTCGAGCTCCTGCTTGGCCGTCTCGGCCTCCTCCTCGGCCTCCGTCTTGCGGGCCAGGGTCTCCTCGGCCTCAGCCTTCAGATCGTCGATCTCCTCGCGCACGGCGGTGAGGCGGTCGGCGGAGTTCTCGTTGATCGCCTGATCGGTGCGCAGGGTGTCGAGCTTGGACCCCTGGGACGCCATGGTGAGGCGGTAGTTCATGGTGCGGTCCACGGTGTCCTGCGGGCTGCCGCCCACGAACACGGTGGCCGGATTCGGCATCCCGTCCCCTTTGTAGGCGGACAGCGCCACCTGTGCCATCTCTCCGTCGGTGCGGTCCACCTCGTCCTGGCCGGTGGCGACCTCGGTCTCGAGTTCCTTCTCCTCGTCCTCGGCGGCGCTGAGCCGCTCGCCCACCTTGCGGTCCTCGTCCTCGGCCTCGGCCAGCTCCTCGCGGGCGTCGTCCAAGGCCTGCTGAGCATCGGGGATCAGCAGTTCCGTCTCGGCCAATGCCATGTACGTGTCGGCGAGGTCGTCGTTGACGCCGTCGAGCTCGAGGCGGATGTCCTCCAACTGCTGCTGGACCGTCTCCCGTTCGGCGATCTTGTCCTCCTTGTCGCCGTCGGCGAGGGCCGGGGAGGGCACTGCGAGCAGCGGCGAGAGCACCAGCACAGCGGTGGCGGCGATGCTCAGGGGGCGACGCAGGAGGCGATAGGACATGCTCACACCTTCAGATAACGATTCAGGGAGACCACGCAAGACACCATGGACAGGGCGGCACCGAGCACGATGATCACCGGGGCCGCCCAGAGCAGATCATCGGTGCCCACGGTGATCAGCTGCGGGCCGAGGATCTCGACCAGCCAGCCCTCGACTATGTAGTGCAGCCCCACCCACAGCATCGCTGAGGCGATCACCCCACCGATGATGGCGGCCGTGGCGCCCTCGAGCAAGAAGGGGGCGCGGATGAACACATTGGGGGCGCCGACCAGGCGCATGATGGCGATCTCGCGGCGACGGTTGGCCACCGACATCCGGATGGTGGTGGCCACCAGGAGGGCTGCTGCGACGAGCATCAGGACCGCCAGACCCAGCGCGAACATGGTGGACTGGTTCAGCACGTCGATGAACGGCGCGAACATGCTGAGCAGGTCGGTCACCTCGTCCACCCCGTCCCGCCCCTGGAAGAACTCCACCACCGCGGCGGAGTCGTCGGCATTGTTCAGGGTGATGTGGAAGGACACGGGCATGTCCTCCGCGGTGAAGTTGGAGACGAAGCCCTCGCCGGCGAACTGCTGCTGGTAGATCTCCAGTGCCTCGTCCTGGCTGCGTTCGTGGACGGTGTCGATGTAGGGCGAGAGCACATCTCCCTCCAGGGCCTCGCGCACCGAGTCGATCTGCGCATCCGTGGCCGCACCACCGGCGCAGGAGGCCGCCGTGGAGTGCGGGGAGCACAGGAAGATCGTCACCTGCGACTGCTCGACCAAGGTGTTCTTCATCTCCAGGATCTGCTTCTGCATCAGCAGTCCTGTGCCGACGAAGGTGAGGGACACGGCGGTGACGATCACCACCGAGATCACCATGGAGATGTTGCGCCACAGGCCGGTGAGGATCTCCCCGAGGATGTACCGGGCCCTCATCGAGTGGCCTCCGGGTCGTCCAGGGCCTCGGCGAAGGCCTCGTCCTCCTCGCGCAGGTGCGCATCGCGCTCGTCGAGCAGGTCGTCAGGGTCGATGTCGGGATCGGGGTCGACGGAGGAGCGGCGTGCGCGGGCAGCGACATCGTCCGCGGCATCAGCGGCGTCTGCGTCGGTGGCATCCAGGCCCTCGGCCTCCCGGTCCTCGAGGTCCTCGGAACCGTCGGGGAGGTTCCCGGAGATGACGCTCACGGGGGCGACGGACTCGTAGGTGCCCTCGGGATCGTCGCGCACCACGCGGCCGCCCACCATCTCCACCACGCGGCGGCGCATGCGGTCCACGGCGGTGCGGTCGTGGGTGGCCATCACCACGGTGGTGCCGCGGTCGTTGATCTCGGCCAGCAGGTCCAGGATGCCCTCGGCGGTGGAGGGGTCGAGGTTGCCGGTGGGCTCGTCGGCCAGCAGGATCGAGGGCCGGTTCACGTAGGCGCGGGCGATCGCCACGCGCTGCTGCTCACCACCGGAGAGCTCGTGCGGGAGGCGACGGCCCTTGTCCTCCAGGCCCACCATCGCCAGCATCTCGGGGACCAGGCGCCGCACCACCTTGCGGGGGGTGCCGATCACCGCGAGGGCGAACTCGATGTTCTGGTACGCGGTCTTGGAGGGCAGCAGGCGGAAGTCCTGGAACACCATGCCGATGTCGCGGCGCAGGGCCGGGACCCGCCAGGAGGGGATCCGGGAGAGGTCCTTGCCGGCCACGTGCACGGTGCCGCTGGTGGGGGCGGTCTCCTTGAGCACCATCCGCATCAGGGTGGACTTGCCCGATCCGGAGGCGCCCACCAGGAACACGAACTCCCCGCGGGCGAACTCGATGTCGAGGTTCTCCACTGCGGGGTTCTGTCCACGGATGTACGTCTTGGTGACGTCGTCGAAACGGATCACGAGCGCCTGTCGGGTTTGGGGTAGCTGAGCGCTACCAGCGTAGGTGCGCAGGGCAGGGTTTCGCCGTTGCCGCGGTCACCGTGACGGTCAAGTCCTGGTCAAACCTCGGTGCGGACGGTTCGACAGGCCCACTCCAGCCGGCGGTGACTGATGCCGGTGGCAGATCAGGCGTTGGCGGCCTTGCCCTCTTCTGCGCGCCAGCGGATGCCGGCGTCGATGAACTCGTCGATCTCGCCGTCGAACACCGAGGAGGGGTTGCCCTCCTGGTACTCGGTGCGCAGGTCCTTCACCATCTGGTACGGGTTCAGCACGTAGGAGCGCATCTGGTCGCCCCAGCTGGCCTTCACGTCACCGGCGAGCTCCTTGCGCTCTGCGGCCTCCTGCTCCTTCTTCAGCACCAGCAGGCGCGACTGCATCACGCGCAGTGCGGCGGCACGGTTCTGGATCTGCGATTTCTCGTCCTGCATGGACACCACGATGCCGGTGGGGATGTGGGTCATGCGCACGGCGGAGTCGGTGGTGTTCACGCTCTGCCCGCCGGGGCCGGAGGAGCGGAACACGTCGACCTTCAGCTCGTTGTCGGGGATGTCGATGGAGTCGGTGGACTCGATCAGCGGGATCACCTCGACGGCGGCGAAGGAGGTCTGGCGGCGGCCCTGGTTATCGAAGGGGCTGATGCGCACCAAGCGGTGGGTGCCGCCCTCGACGGAGAGGGTGCCGTAGGCGAAGGGGGCGCTGACCTCGAAGGTCACGGACTTCAGGCCCGCTTCCTCGGCGTAGGAGGTGTCCATCACCTTGGTGGGGTATCCGTGGCGCTCTGCCCACCGCAGGTACATGCGCAGCAGCATCTCGGCGAAGTCGGCGGCGTCCACACCGCCGGCGCCGGCGCGGATGGTGATCACGGCGTTGCGCTCGTCGTACTCGCCGGAGAGCAGGGTGCGCACCTCGAGCTCGTCGAGGGACTTGCGGATGGAGGCGAACTCGGTCTCTGCCTCGGCGAGCGCCTCGGCGTCGTTCTCCTCTGCGGAGAGCTCGACCATGATCTCGAGGTCGTCGATGCGCTGGCCCAGTTCGGTGACGCGGCGCAGCTCGGTCTGGGCGTGGGACAGGGCGGAGGTGACGCGCTGGGCGTTGTCGACGTCGTCCCAGAGGTTCTGGTCCGATGCCTCCTTCTCGAGCTCGGCGATCCTCGCCTCGAGCGCGCTGACGTCCGTCACCTGCTCGATCGAGCTCAGGGTCGAACGGAGGTGCGGGATTTCTGCTGAGAAGTCGATGGAAGCCACAAGCAGGGAGTCTACGGCAGGGGCCCGGGCACGGTTCCCGGGGTGCTGCACGGGGCGTCGCTCGCGCCGTGTTCGGTGATCCATCGGCCGATCTCGCGACCCACCTCCTCCAGCAGCTGTGCGGTGCGGTCCATGGCGTCCGCACGGGAGGTGGCCCGGGAGACGAGGTCCCACGTGCGCTCGATGCCGGCCTCGCGCAGCGGTTCCTCGTCGAGCTCCACCACCCCGGCCACGGCGATCACGGGCAGGTCGCGGGCCGCCGCGCGGCGGGCCACCTCGACCGGGCCCTTTCCCCGGAGGGTCTGTTCATCCAGCGCCCCCTCCCCGGTGATCACCAGCTGCGCCTGGTCCAGGTGCGCATCGAAGCCTGCGAGTTCGAGCACGGCGTCGGCACCGGAGCGGGGCTGGGCGCCCAGCAGGAGTAGGGCGAAGCCGGTGCCACCGGCGGCACCGGCGCCCTCCTGGTCGCGATGGGTGTCGGAGGCATCCAGGATGTGCGCCGCGTGCTTGAGGATCGCATCGGCCTCGGAGACCTCCGCGGGCGACAGTCCCTTCTGGGGACCGAACACGGCCGCAGCGCCGTAGGGGCCAAGCAAGGGGCTGGTGACGTCGGAGGCGATCACCAGCTGAGTGGCTGACAAAGCAGCGAGGGCAGGGGTGAGATCGGCGGTGGCGAGGCTCGCGAGCCCGTCGAGGCCCGGGCCGATGGGCTGGCCGTCACAGGTGAGGAGCCGGGCACCGAGTCCCTGGAGCAGGCCGGCGCCGAGGTCGGTGGAGGCACTGCCTCCGAGGCCCACCATCACGGTGCGTGCCCCGTGCCGCGTAGCGGCCAGGACAAGTTCTCCCAGTCCCCGAGTGGAGGCGGTGCGGGCGGCGAGGTCTCCACCGGGCAGGGCCTGGAGCCCGACGGTCCCGGCGAGCTCCACCACGGCGGTGCCGGTCTCGGCATCGAGAGCCCAGCGGGCGGTGCGGGGCTCACCGGTAGGCCCGGTCACGGTGGTGGTGTGCTGGCTGTACCCAGCGGAGAGGGCGGCATCGAGTGTGCCGTCGCCTCCGTCGGCGATAGGGCAGCTGACCAGGGTGGCATCGGGAGCGGTGGCGGTGATACCACGGGCCAGGGCAGCGGCGACCTGGGCGGCGGTAGCGGTGCCCTTGAACTTGTCCGGGGCCAGGAGCACAGTGGATGCGGTCATCTCGAGCGTGCATCCCCTTCGACGGTGAGGGTCACGGCGATGCCCGTGCCCCGCGTGAACCATCCTGCCAGGGGCGGGTGGGTGGTGGCGGTGAGCTGCACGTGCACGGTGCCGTCGGCATCCACCCTGACGTCGCCCACCTCCAAGGTGTCGGTGCGGGTGGTGTCGATCGGGTACGTGGCGAGGTGCTCGACTGCCGCAGTGCGAGCAGCACCCTGGGAAGGCACCGCCCCTGAGCCGGACCCGTACAGACCTGAGGGATCGATCGCCTGGGAGGCGGCGAGGGCGGCACCATCAGCGGCGTGCTGGAGGCGGTTGCGCTCCAGGTGGACTCCGGTGATGGAGGCGCCCACCGCGATCACCATGAGGATCACCACCAGCACCCCCGTGGTGAGGATCGTCATCGACCCCTCGGGGCTGCGCAGCCGTGCGACCACGGCTCGACGCACACCGTGAACGTCCTGATCGCCCGGGGCCGTGCCGTGGCCGGTTCGCCCGTCGTCGAGAGAGGATCGGGCGCTCATGCGTTGCCTGCCCTGTACTGGTCGACCTGGACGGAATGCCCCGAGCTCACGGCGATCGGGCCGTCCTGGCCCAGCACCGGGCCCAGCCCAGGCACCGGAACCGGTATTCGCACGGTGGCCACCACCGTGCCACCGGCCGTCGCACACGGATCCTCGCTGCAGGAGATCTCGACCACGTCGGTTCCCTCGAGCCCGAAATCCTCGAGCACCATGCGGGCATGCTCAGAACTGCGCTGCAGTGCGAGCTCGAGGTCGTGCTCTGTGGCATGGATGCGAGCGGCGTCCCGCGCGATGATGTCCGCCGCGAACACCGCTGACTGCACGGACCCCAGCGTGAGCACCAGGTAGAGCGATGGGAGCAGCAGGACGACGGACAGCACGACGAACTCCACGAGGGCGTTGCCGCGGTCCCGGCGCCACAGCCGGTACACACGTCTCATCTCGTCATCTCCTCTCCTGTCCGCTCCTGGTCTGCTGTCCGGGCGGTGCTGTTCGGACGGTGCTGTCCCGGCTCGGACGACAGCGCTACCAGGGCGCTCTGGGCTACCAGGTGGCCTCGTCGATCGCCCGTCCTTCCACCTGCAGACCCGCGGCAGGGCCGAGCAGCCCCACCAGGGGCAAGGTCGCCTCGATGCGGACTCGGACGGTGCCGTCCTCGTCCACATCAGCAACAGCCTCAGCTCCCAGTGACTCCCCGAACCGGTCAACGATCAGCGCTTCGGCGCGAGCTGCTCCTGCGTCCGGCGTGGAGCCGACCAGCGCGGCGTGATGCGCTCCCTGCACCGCAGCGTCGATGAGCGTGTTGCGTGTATGCAGGATCAACGCTGCCTGGATCACGGCCAGGGCGATGAGGATGATCAGCACGGAGACCAGAGGGAACTCGGCGACAGCTGCGCCGTCATCATCACGCAGCCTGGGTCGTAGGGCGACGCCTCGGCCTCGGGCCTGCGTCGAGAGCCCAATGGTCTGAGGTGCCTGCCCCTTCCAGGTAGTACAGCCCTCCTGCGAGCACGGATCGTCGTCAGTCATCTGCGGTGCGTCTTCGGCCCGAGCCGCCGATGCGCGCTCAGAACTCCTCGCCGAGGAACGGCGCCAATGCGTTCTCGAAGATTGCAACGAGCTGATCGGAGGCGACCGCCCACAGCGCCACCACGATCGCGGCCGTCATCAGGGTGATCATCACCCATCCCGGAACGTCTCCACGCTCGGACGACAGGCGGGCCAGCAGCCGGGTACCCAGCGAGCGGCGACCATCGTACTGCGACGGCGGGGCAGCGCCGCGACGGCGGTGCGGACGGGCCGTTCGGGTCAGTCGTGTGCGATGGACAGTCATATCAGCCTCCTGTTGGGGTAGGTGCAGGACGGATGTCCGCACCGGTCGGTCTATCGGGTGGTCTGTGGGCGGGATGTCGGGTCGGGGCGGGGTCGGGGGCAGAGCGGGCTTCACAGCGTGATCTCCAGGACGGCGAGACCAGGGAAGATGGCGAACACGATCACCAGGGGCAGCACGAAGAACACCACCGGGATCAGCATGAGGACTTCTCTTTGACCGGCGGTCTCCATGAGCTGTCGCTTGGACACCTCTCGGGCGTCCTGCGCCTGCGATCGCAGTACCTCTGCCAAGGGTGTGCCTCGCTCGATCGCGATCGAGACCCCCTCGGTGAACCGGGCCAGCGACTCAAGCGGGGAGCGGGCGCCCATACTCGCCAGTGCCTGCGAGACACCGGCTCCGGCGCGGATCTCCGCGACCGTCGCGGCGAACTCCTCCGGCAGCGCACCGGTGGATGAGCGTGCCACCCTCTCCATGGCGGATATCGGGCTCTCCCCCGCTGCAACCGCGAGAGCCAGCAGGTCGGCGACCGTGGGGAACTCTCGCGCCATCCGCGCTGCGCGCCTCTTGATCTCGACGCCCAGGAGGTAGTCACGCAGCAGGACACCGGTCACCGCGCCGAGGACGACGATCAGCAGACCCAGCAGTGGGCTCGCATCCCGCAGCGTCACGACTGCAAGTCCCAGCACCAGGCCGAGTGCCAGACCAGCCACCCCGAAGACGACTTGCTCGATCCGGAAGGAGTCGGTGCTGGAGCGCCGACCGGCCAACCTCAACCGCCTTTCGAGCTGGTCTGCACCACCGGTCAGCCGTTCCAGGAGTCCGATGGTGCGTACCGCGATCGGCCCCAGGAGCGCCTCCACCACAGTGCGCACCCTGCCTCGGCTGACGGTGGCATCCAGCAGTGCGCTGCCGCGATCGCGGCGCAGGTACGGGTCGACCCGGACGGCGAGATCCCGGTGGCGAAGCCACGGGAGCCGACTCGCGATCAGCGCAAGCCCGACGCCGAGCACCAGCCCGAGCAGCGTGCCTGCCACGATGGTTCCAGGCGCGTTCATCGCAGCACCCGCTCGTCCTGCGGGAGCCTCGCGATCATCAGCATCACGCGATAGGCGACCACGGACACCGCGCCCCCGGCCACGATCATCACGAGACCGGCCGGGGTGTCGTACGCCTGAGCTGCCTGGGGCCGGGTCGACATCAGCGCCAGCACGATCCACGGAGCGGCCAGGGCGAGGCGGGCTGCGTTGACCGTCCAGGACTGCCGAGCCTCCAACTCGGCGCGGGTACGCGCGTCCTCCCGGAGGAAGGTCGAGAGCGTTCGCAGCAGCACGCCCAGGTCCGTCCCGCCGACGTCCCGGGTGATGCGCAGTGCCTCCACGATCCGGTCCCCCACCGGGTCGGCCAGGCGCACCTTGAGCCGATCCAGACTACTGGCGAAGTCACCACTGGCCTGGTAGTCCCTCCCGAACTCGACGAATGCGGGCTGGAGTTCCTCAGGGCCCTTACGTCCCAGCTGCACCAGGGCCTCGGGCAGCGAGAGACCGGCTCGCACGGCAGAGGCGAGGTGGTCGACAGCCTCGGGCCACACCTCACGCAGAGCGGTGGTACGGCGACGAGCAGCAGAACGCAGCAGCACCACGGGCAGGACGCTCACCACCGCCCCTAGAGCGAGCGCCGGGATCACAGCACCGGAGGGCGCCCATAATGCTGCTGCCACCACCAGCCCCAGTCCGATGCTCAGTGCGGGCACCGCAACCGGGGGAACTGTTCCAAGACCCACCACGACCAGGTCGTCCCGCAGCCGATCCATGACGTTGACCAGCGGGCCGGGGCGGCGCTGCTGTTCGTCCTGCTCCCACATCGACCACCAGATCGCCAACAGACCCAGCCCCGCGATGAGCCCCAGGAACGCTCCGTCCGTCATACCGACCTGCCCCCGCCCATCAGACGGGTCAGATCATGACCGGCCCGAGCGAAGCGGTCCGGGTGCGGCGGGTGTCCGTCCCCGCGGACGAGCTTGTCGTCCTTCAGCGTGAAGAGGTCCGAGACCTCTATCACCTCGTTCTCGACCCGACCCGAGAGCCCGGCGATCTCCCGCACCCGGCGACGGCCATCGCTCAGCATGTCCAGATGCACGACCAGGTCGATGGAGCTGGCGACGGTGGGCACAACGAACCGGCTGGAGACGTTCTCCCCGGCCAGCAGCGGGAGGGTGCACAGTTTGGTGACGGCATCCCTGGCAGAGTTGGCATGGATGGACGCCAGACCGGGCAAGCCGCTGTTCAGAGCAATGAGCATGTCGAGGGCCTCGGCCTCACGGACTTCCCCCACTATGATGCGGGTGGGCCGCATCCTCAGGGCTTCCTTGACCAGACGCCTCATGGAGATCTCGCCGGTGCCCTCGAGGTTCGCCTGACGGGTCTGCATCGCGACCACGTCGCGCAGCCCCAGGTCCAGTTCGAACACCTCCTCGATGGTGACCACACGTTCTCGGGGCCCCACCGATTGGGCCAGGCACCGCAGGAAGGTTGTCTTCCCGGCACCTGTCGCCCCGCTGACCACCACGTTGAGCCCAGAGGCGACTGCGGCATCCAAGAAGGCTGCGGCCTGGGGCGTGAGGGATCCGAGTGCCACCATGTCTGCGAGGTCGTGCGCCTTGGCCACGAACTTCCTGATGTTCACCGCGAAATGGGAGCGGGTCACAGCGGGGATCACGCAGTGCAGTCGAGATCCATCGGGCAGGAGGGCATCCACGAAGGGACTGGACATGTCCAGGCGCCGACCGGAGCTCACCAGCATCCGCTCCACGATCCCGCGCACCTCGTCGTCGGTGAGCACCAGCGGGGTGAGTTCACTGCGGCCGTTGCGCGCCACGAATACCTGGCTCGGCGAGTTCAGCCAGATCTCCTCGACCGTGGGGTCGTCCAGCATCTCCTGCAGCGGGCCGAACCCACCGATCCGCGCGGCGACCTCGGCAATGAGGGGGTCCAGGTCGCGCACCACGGGGACCGACCCGGAGGAGGCGCGACGGTCGTAGTCAGCGGCGACCTCCCGGATCAAGGGCTCGAGCTGGTCCCCGTGCACATCGAGACCACGACGGCGGATGAGCTCGCGCGACTCGCTCTCGAGGATGGTGGCGGCGTCCAGCACGTTCCTCTCCTCTCTCGGCATCTCGGTGGCGATCGGACCCTGTGGGGGTGCGACGGGTCGTGGCATTCCCCTTGGGACACACTAAGGAGTTCTGCCCCATTGCGGGTGGATCCGTCCGCAATTGTGGACAACGCCGGTTCATCCTCATGACCACTGCGGTGCCTCATCGAACAGCGGATCCCCCAGCCATCGGCGGGTGCTCCCGCTGCGTATCCGGCCACTCCGCCGCACTGCCACCAAGGCAGAGGGCCCCAGTCATGGCAGGATGATGGCGCACCGCGCACGCTCCTCGTGCCGCGCCGTCCGTGCACTCACGTCGTCCCCGTTTGTCCCCGCCGAAACCAGGAGAGCGTTCATGGCCGCCTCGACCGACAGCTCGACCGAGAAGAAGGGCTCTCGCCTGAGCAAGCAGACCATCGTGTACATGGCCAAGCGCGTGCTCACCGAGTTCACGCGCGACGGCGGCACGGACCAGGCCGCGAAGCTCACCTACTTCATGGTGCTGTCGATCGCGCCCACGCTCCTGGCCGTGTTCTCTCTGGCCACCCTGCTGCTGTCGGACCTGAAGGACCAGATCGCAGAGCTGATCACCCAGGCCGTCGCCTCGTCCGCCGGCGCGGAGGAACAGGGACTGGGCTCCCTGATCAATGACACCCTCGACTCCCTGATGGGCTCGGCCACCGGCGGCACGATCGCCCTGATCATCGGTATCGGCACCGCCCTGTGGTCGGCGTCGGCCTATGTGAAGGCCTACTCGCGGGTGTCCAACCTGATCTACGACATCCCCGAGGGCCGCGGGTTCGTGAAGTCGACCCTCACCATGCTGGCGATCACCCTGGGCCTGATCCTGAGCCTGCTGATCATCGCGATCTCGGTGCTGCTGAACCAGACCCTGGTGGACGCCCTGCTGGGCCCGATCGCCGGCACCATCGGTGCCGGTGGCCTGCTCACCTTCCTCACCGAGTCGTTCCTGCCGATCTGGGCCTGGGTGAAGTGGCCCGTGATCCTGCTGTTCATGTTCGCGATCCTCTCGCTGCTGTACTGGGCCGCCCCGAACCTCAAGAAGCCCTTCCGGCTGATCTCCCCCGGCGGCGTGTTCGCCGTCGTCGGCATCGCCATCGCCGCCGCTGCCATCTCGATCTACATGGCCACCCTGGCCAGCTACTCCAGCTACGGCGCGATCGGCAGCATCATGGCGGTGCTGTTCGCCCTGTGGGTGATCAACATCGTGATCATCATGGGTGCCGAGGTGGATGCGGAGTTCGAGCGGGCCATGGAGCTGGAGGCCGGCAAGCCCGCCGAGGACTCCCTCACCCTGCCGCTGCGGGACGACGAGGCCGCCAAGAAGCAGCAGGAGAAGTACCAGGGCCTGGTGGACGATGGCCGCGACATCCGCCTGCAGAACCTGCATCGCGACTCCGAGTCCTACGTCTCCGAGGACGCCCGCCTCACCCCGAAGGCCGGCACCCAGGGCGGTTCCTCCGTGCCCTCCGAGGGTGAGATCGACCCCGAGACCGGGCGCGTGGGCACCAAGGGGGCGAGCGCCGCGGGCCAGAGCAACACGGGTGAGACCACGGACTCCGGCCCCAAGGGTTCGTGAGATGTGCGGCCGCTTCGCCTTCTACCAGGAGATCGAGCCGCTGATCGACGACCTGGACGCGGTGGACCTCACCGATCCGGGGCTGCGCAAGCGCTGGAACATCCCTCCCACCGCTCCGATCCACGTGGTCACCGAGTCGATCGACAAGGAGACCGGTGAAGTGGTGCGCGCCCTGCGAGTGGCCCGATGGGGCCTGCTGCCGCCGTTCGCGAAGGAGCTCTCCTTCTCCTCGCGCACGTTCAACGCGAGGCGGGAGACCATCGTCGAGAAGCCCAGCTTCCGCGGCAGCCTCGCCCGCTACCGGGCGATCGTGCCGATGGACGGCTACTACGAGTGGGTGCGGGGCGAGGACGGCAAGCGCAAGCAGCCGTTCTTCATCGCCCCGGCCGACGGCTCCCGCCTGTACATGGCAGCCCTGGTCTCCTGGTGGAAGGGTCCGGGTGGCCACGAGGGTCCCGCGGCCAGTGACGACGGCGCGTTCCTGCTGAGCACCACCATCATCACTCGCGAGGCCACCGGTGACCTGGCGCGGATCCACGACCGCACCCCGGTGATGCTCCCGCGCCACCAGGTCGACACCTGGCTGGACACCTCGATGGACTCCAAGGAAGCGGCCGCCGCCTGGATCAACGACGACTCCCATCTGCTGGAGGACTCCCTGCTGACCGTGCGGGAGGTCGACCCGGCCGTGGGCAAGGTGGGCAACGAGGGGCCCGAGCTGCTCGAGCCGCCCCAGCGTCTGCTGTGAACTCCCCCGTCAGCAGCGGCGTCGCGAGCACCGACACCGCTGCACCCTCCTCGGCCTTGCGCCGGTACGCCCTGTGGGGGACCCCGATCCGCCCCAGGTGGGACGTCCCTGCGAGCCGGCACCCGTAGGCTCGTTCCCATGACCACGACAGGCGACGGGCAGGAGAAACGAGGCACCCGGCCTGACCCGTTCCGCTGGGTGATCGAGCACCCCGCCGTCGTGGATGCCGTGGTGTGGGGGGGGCCGTCCCCCTCCTGCTGATCCTGTTCACCCTGTTCATCGGTGCGGTCGGCTGGTGGCTGCCCTTCACCCTCCCGATGGTCGCCGCCGGCGCGATATGTCGCACCCGGCCGGGCTGGGGTGTGGCCGTCATCGGCACCCTCGCGGTAATCCACGTGGCCGCGGGCCTGATGGTGGTCCTGGGCGACGTCATGACCTTCTACGCCATGTTCTGCGCGGTGGCGTACGGTTCCACCCGCATCCATGTGGCCGGGATCATCGCCGGCATCGCCGGGGTGATCACCCAGACCCTGAGCTGGACCGCCACCACGATCGCCAGCCCCTACGCCTCGGCGATCGAGGCCTTCGGCGTCTTCGTCACCCTGCTGGTGACCGGCACCATCTCCATCGTGGCGGTGTGGGCACTGGCGAACCTGCAGCGCGCCCGGGTGCGGCAGCTCGCCCTGCAGCGGGAGCGGGCCGAGCAGGCCGTCCGCGAGCGCGAGCAGCGCACCGCCCTGGCCGTCGCCGAGGAGCGGGCACGCATCGCCCGGGAGATGCACGACGTGGTGGCCCACTCGCTGTCGGTGATCATCGCGCAGGCCGACGGTGGTCGCTTCATCGCCTCCCAGCATCCGGAGAAGGCGGCCGACGTGCTGAGCACCATCGGAGACACGGGCCGGGCAGCCCTGGCGGACATGCGTTCACTGCTGGGGGTGCTGCGGCAGGACGAGCACACCACCTTCGGTCCCCAGGCCGGCCCCTCCGCTCTGCCCGAACTGATCGAGCGGGTGCGTGCCGCGGGCCTGCCGGTTCAGCTCGAGCTGTCCGAGGACCTCGACGACATCCCTCAGGCCCTGGGCATGTCCCTGTTCCGCCTGGTGCAGGAGGCCCTCACCAACGTGATGAAGCACGCCGGCGAGGGGGCCCGCGCCTCCGTGACGATCCGTCGCACCGCACAGACGGTCGAGGCGGAGATCATCGACGACGGTCGCGGCTCCGACCCCGACTCCGACGGCATGGGCCACGGCATCACCGGCATGCGTGAGCGGGTGTCGGTGTACGGCGGTGAACTCACCGCGGGGCCCCTGCCCGGTCGCGGCTTCCGGGTGATGGCCACCCTGCCCCTGCAGCGGACCGCCCCGCGCGAGCACGACCGCACCGATCCGCACTCGCCCTCCCGACAGTTCGATCCTGCCTCCCCCTCTGCCGATACCACGCACCTGAAGGAAGGAGCCCTCTCGTGAGCGACACCCCGGCCACTGCCCCCCGACCTCTGCGGATCGCCCTGGTGGACGACCAGCCCTTGGTGCGTGCAGGGTTCTCCATGGTCATCGACTCCCAGGACGACATGGAGGTGGTGGTCCAGGCCGCCGATGGCGTCGAGGCCGTTGACCAGTTGCGGGCACGCGACGTGGACGTGGTGCTGATGGACGTGCGGATGCCGCGCATGGACGGCATCGAGGCCACCTCCCGCATCCTCGAGCAAGTTCCCGTCGAACGCGCGCCGCGGATCATCGTGCTGACCACGTTCGACCTCGACGAGTACGTGGTGGCGGCCATCCGCGCGGGCGCCAGCGGATTCCTGCTCAAGGACGCCCAGCCCGAGGAGCTCTTGCACGCGATCCGCACCATCCACCGGGGGGATGCGGTGATCGCACCGTCGGCCACCCGGCGACTGCTGGAGCGGGTGATCTCGACCCCGGAGCCGCCCGAGCGCAGCACCGCTGCACTGGAGACGCTCACCGAGCGGGAGCGCGAGGTGCTGGTGCTGATGGGCCGGGGCCTCTCGAACCAGGAGATCGGCGCGGAGCTGTTCGTCGCGGGGGCCACGGTGAAGACCCACGTGGGAAGAGTGCTCTCCAAGCTCGGCGCCCGCGACCGGGTCCAGGCGGTCATCATCGCCTTCGAGACCGGGCTGGTGAGCCCGGGGTCCTGACCGGCGGGCGGCTCAGTCGTCGATCAGGGCGCTGTACCGCAGCCGCAGGGCCCGTTCGATGCCCGCGAGCACACCGCCGATGGTCAGGACCGCATTCACCCAGGCCGGTGCACTCACCGGTGAGGTGAAGGCGAACAGCTCCGTCCAGCCGGCGATCTGCTCCACCAGCTGCGGGAGCTCCACCAGGGCTGCGATCACCAGCACCGTCCATGACAGGAGAGCGATCAGGCGAGATACCCCGGGCCGGTCACGGTCCAGGTCCGCCCGCCATCTCTCCCCCGTACCGGGGGCCGGCTCGAGCATTCGCTGCTCATCTTCCGCGGTGACCAGGTGTGCCCGCTTGAGTCCGAGTGTGCTGTAGGCGACCTCGATCCTGGAGCCGTCCTCCAGCACGAAGCGGGCAGGCGAGGCCTGCACCCAGTGCTGGCGTCCGTCGCGGTACAGCCTGACGCGCTCGGCGGGGTCCCACAGGTCCACGTCGATGTCGTACCGGGTCCCGTGGTGCTCGGTCCCCATCACCACCCGCCACAGCGGCGCCCACGGCCCGATCTCGGGCAGTGCGCTGCCATCGCCCTGACGTGTCCGCATCATCCTGCTCCCCCTCATCGCCCGTGCGCTGGTCGGCTCGGCCCGATCTCAGTGTGGTGGACCGGCTGAGCCCTCCACCTCCTCCTTCGGTATGAGGAACTCACTCCACCCCGGGGCCGCGTCGCAGCTGATCAATGCTGCTCGGGCAGCGGGGTGGAGCGCACCAGCTGCAGCAGCAGCACGAACGCCACCACCGCGAGCACCAGCGCGAGGGCTCCCTGCCAGTACAGCGCGCCGCGCAGCAGGCTCGCCCCCACCAAGGCCTGGAACAGCTGCCAGGTGATCCCGTAGCCCAGGCCGAACCGCCCACGCTGCAGGAGGGACCGGGCCGCCACGGCAGCCCCCAGGGCGAACACCAGCAGGAACACCCCGAGGGCCATCATCAGCCCAGCGCTCTCGCCTGCGGTGCGGGACAGCCAGAAGGAAGCGGTGGCCGCGGCGGCGATCATCAATGCCTCGAGCACCAACACGAGCGCGGCGGCGGGTCGCAGCTGCGGGCGGGGATCGTCCTCGGTCTCGGGACGCGAACTGCCGGGATGGGCTGTAGAGGGCATGAGGGCACTGTAGCGGTCAGGGGCGGGCGGGCCCCTGCTCGGACACCCCGTCGGAAACCGGGCTCACGATCAAGCCCCTACCGTGTGGGAAGTGCCACCCAGCTCGAGCACGAAGACCCTTGTGGCCAGGTCAGCCGCCCCGGAGAATGGAACAAGGCCCGCTTCCGCGCGGAGTCGCGGAGTTCGCTCCGCAACCCGATAGTGCATCGGCCATGCGGAGACAACGGCCCCGAGACAGAGACCGTCCCACCCGGGACCACCCCCGTCGCGCCACACCCTCCAGGGTGGGGCGGGGCGTTCTGGAAAGAGAGAGTGACGATGGACTGGCGCCACCGTGCCGAGTGCCTCAACCATGATCCCGAGCTGTTCTTCCCGATCGGGAACACCGGACCGGCGATCACGCAGATCCAGGAGGCCAAGGCGGTGTGTCAGAAATGCGACGTCATGACCGCGTGCCTGAAGTTCGCCCTGGAGACCGGCCAGGACTCGGGTGTCTGGGGCGGCCTGTCCGAGGATGAGCGCCGCTCGCTGAAGCGCCGCAACGCCCGCGCTCGCCGCGCAGGCTGATCCCCGTCGCCCGTCACCCCGCTGACGGCCACCCCACGGATCAGCACCGGAGCGTGACCTTCGCGCACCTCAGGTGCTGATCGGGTCCAGGTACACCTCGATCGTGGCGCGGGTCCCGCCCTCGAGCCGGTTCTGCCAGGTGAGCGTCCCACCCAGCTGACCCTGCACCAGGGTCAGTGCGATGTTCGTGCCCAGGCCGCTCGGCGTGGCCGACTCCATCCCCACCCCGTCGTCCTCGATGTTGATCACGAGGTGCGAGCCGGTGCGGTCACTGCGAACGGTGAGGGTGCCCCCTGTCTCCGACAGCCCGTGCTCAACGGCGTTGGTCGCCAGCTCGGTGACCACCAGCGCCAGCGGGGTCGCCTCCTCTGCACGGATCGATCCTGCCCGCCCGATCCTCTCGGTGCGCACCTCGACCTGGGTGTCGGTGAGCCTGGGTGTGCCGGCGCGGTGCACGGAGGCGCTGGCGGCATCCACCGCGAGCCGCAGGCACCGATCGATCACCTCGTCGAAGTACACCGCCTCCTGCGACCCCTGCAGCAGTGCCTCGTGGACCAGGGCGATCGTGGAGACACGTCGCATGGCCTCGGTGAGGGCCTCACGTGCCTCGTCACTCTTCATCCGGCGTGACTGCAGTCGCAGCAGCGCGGCCACGGTCTGCAGGTTGTTCTTCACCCGGTGGTGGACCTCGCGGATGGTGGCGTCCTTGGTGATGAGCTCGCGCTCACGGCGCCGCAGCTCGGTGACGTCGCGCACCAGGATCACTGCACCGATCCGCTGACCGTTCTCCGTCAGGGGCACCGCCCGGAGGGACAGCGTGCCGCCACGGGCCTGCATGTCCGAGCGCCATGCGGCGCGCCCCATGAGCACCAGCGGCAACGACTCGTCCACCGGTACCCGGGTCTGCAGCACCTCGGTGGACAGCTCCGCCAGGGTGATGCCGGCCATGTCCCCGTCGATGCCGAAGCGGTGGAAGGCGGAGAGGGCGTTGGGTGAGGCCCACTGGACCACGCCCTGGTCATCGAGCTCCACCACACCGTCGCCCACGCGGGGTGCGCCGCGGCGCGGCGGGATCGGAGCTCCCTCGATGGGGAACGCGCCCTGCTCGAGCATGCGCAGCAGCCGGGTGCCGAGCTGCTCCTGCTTCACCGCGCTGTCCGAGAGAGTGCCTTCCTGCAGGGGCGACTCGACGGCGAGGGCCGCCAGGGTGACGCCGTTCTTCCGCACGGGGACCACCAGTCCTCGGGCCTCGCGGCCCTCGCGGCGGACGGTGCGGGCGGTGCGGGTGGCCGCTCCCCCGCCCAGCAGGTCCCAGATCTCCGGTGCCTCACCCTCATCGAGCACCAGACCGACCGGGTCCTCGTAGTAGACGGTGGAGCCGGTGGCGGGGCGGCAGTGGGCCACGGCCGTGGGCTTGCCCTCGCGCTGGATCCACAGCACCAGGTCTGCCCGCAGCAGGTCCGAGACCAGGTTCCAGTCACCCACGAGGTGCTGGAGCCACTCGGCTCCCTTCTCGGTGAAACCTGCGGAGTCGGCAACGTACTTGGAGAGGCTCGCCATGGAGCAAGGATAGGTCTCCTCGCGCGGGCCCCGCCTCCCAGACTGCCGGTGCAGCTGCGGGCTTAGGCTGAGACAGCATCCTTCGAGATGAACCGTCGAGAGGAAGAACCTGCCCCATGCGAGTCCACGAAACCCTTGACCTGCCCCTGTCCGCTGCCGACGCAGCCGCGATGTATGCCGATCCGTCCTATGCGGAGATCCGCAAGAACGCCCTGGGTGCCAGCAGCGTGACCTCCACGGTGGACGGAGACCCTTCAGGGGCGTTCACCGTGCGCACCGAGATGTCGCTTCCCACGGACCGGGTTCCGGAGGTGGCCAGGCGTTTCGTCGGCTCCAGCCTCACGGTCCGCGAGGAGCAGAGCTGGGACGCCCCCGCTGCCGATGGTGCACGCAGCGGCCGCAACCGTCTGGACGTGGTGGGCATGCCGGCCGGTATGGTGGCCTCGATCCGGCTCACCCCTGCCGGTGAAGCAGCCAGCACGCTCGAGATCGACGGGGATCTGACCGCCAAGGTGCCGCTGATCGGGGGCCGCCTGGAGAAGGCGGCGGCGCCGTACATCTCGCAGGTGCTGCGGGTGGAGCAGAAGGCCGTTGCCACGTACCGCGACCAGCAGGCGTGATCGAGAGCGCCTGATCCCCGGAGGGGTCACACGCCACCCCGGAGGGAGTCACACGCCGGGGCGGTCCAGCTGCGCCAGTGCGCTGGGTCCCTCGGACGCGTCGAACCACAGCAGGGCCGGGTCGGTGTCGTCCTGTTCTGCTGTGCGGGCGTCCTGCTCGGTGACGTGGAAGCTGGCGATCACGGCCCGGGCACCGCTGACCAGCCGGACACCGTAGGCCCCGCCGGTACTGGTCGCGCCCTCGAGTGCCTTGTCGGCCACATCCGCGGCCATCACCAGCGCCCGGGCATCGGGCTCGACTGCCTGCAGCGCGACGTGCACGGCGTCCTGGACGGCGTCGTACTCGAGGTCCTCGATGTCCTCGCCGGGGCGGTCGGCCCTGGCTTCGGCGGTGACCGCCCATGCCTCGCGCCCCGCTGGGAGGTCGATCTCCCGACGGGCTGAGAGCAGGGCGGGTCGATCCTCATCGGCCAGGGGCAGATAGATGCGCATGCCTTGATTCTCGCACCACCCCGGTGTCCGGTGCCCCCGAGGGATTCGAAGGAATTCGATACGACCGTCGTGAGGCAGCCCTGGCCGTACGGCTGTCAGGTAGGTTCTCGAGCTTCCGCCCGTGCATCGACCTGCAGGAGTGTCGAAGAAGCGGCGATGTCACGGATGCCCCGCCGCAGAGCGGAGCGTGGAGCGGTCTCGGCCAGCAGAGCCCCGTCCCAGGCCGCGGCCCTGCACGTGGCGGGTTCATCCGGGAGCAGGTGGAGAGCTGCTACGGGGACCCGGGAGGCGATCAGGTCACGCACCCGATCACCGGGAACGGGGGTTCCGATCCGGTTGACGATCACGTGGAGGTCCCCCACGCCGAGATCTGTCAGTCGCTCATGATCGCGCAGGAGGCGCGTGATGCTCACCGGGTCCGCCGTGGTCACTGCGACGACCGCATCGGCCCGTTGCACGGCGGAGACGGTGGCCGCGTTCCGCAATGGCGCGGCGGTGTCGTAGCTGAGGTCCTCGTCCTCCTCGAGCGGCGCAGCGACGTCCACCACCACGGTGCTGCCGCGCTCGGTGAGGACCTCCCACAGGCCGTCCAGTGCGGTGCGGCTCAGTTCTGGCCACCGAGCGGGGACCCCGACCCCGCTGAGGAAGCGCAATCGGGGCTGCACCAGAGGGAGGAGTGCCTCCAGGGTGCCCTCGTCCAGGGTGTCGCGGTCGTGAGCGCGGCACGCTGCCACCAGCCCAGGCGTCTCGTCGATCACGCCGAGCATCTGGGCCAGGGCCGGACCGTAGGTGTCCGCGTCCACCAGGATCGTCTCTTCACCGGCGGCAGCGGCCTCCGCGGCGAGGTTGACCGCGATGGTGGAGCGCCCCGGTGCGCCGCCGGGCCCCCACACCACGATCATCCGTCCGGCGGGTCCGCGGCTCTCTGAGAGAGCCTCCTGCTCCCACGCGGCGCTACGGTCCCCACCTCCGTCGAGGGCCTCCTGGATCACGGTGAGGATCTGTTCGACGTCCGCGGAGGAGTCGATGACCTGGCGTAGGCCCAGACCGGTTCGGTCGCCTGCATCGGGCCCGCGCAATCCCACGACGGCCGCTCCACGCAGCAGGTCGGCAAGGGGGTCGCGGCTGAGACCGCGCACGGACAGGTCGATCAGGACGACGTCTCCGATCCCCGCGGCGACCACCGCGAGGGTCTCGGCGAGGTCAGCACAGCGACGCACCACTCGGGCACGTCTCTGGGGGTCGTTGGCGAGGTCGTGGACGATTCGCACCTCATCGCTGCCGGAGGCGCACAGCACGATGTCGATCATGGCGTGACACCGTGCGTGCCAGGAACCCCGATCACATCGAGCCGATCCCCGCGGCCGAGCACCTCCAGCAGGGGCCCCACGTCGTCTCTGCTGACCAGGACTGAGTATTCGTAGTCGTGGGAGCCACCGAATCTTGCTCTTGGGGACCGCCGATCGTGCCGACGGGGGCCAGTAGCCGCCGCGGTGGGGACCACTGGCTCCCGCCGGCATCGGGTCACTGGGGCAGTGCGGTGTGTTCTCGCATGTTCCTGTCGCCGGTGTCGATCCAGATTGTGTTGTGCACGATGCGGTCCATGATCGCATCGGCGTGGACTGCTCCACCGAGCCGGGCGTGCCAGTCCTTCTTCGGGTACTGGGTGCAGAACACGGTCGAGCCGGTGTCATAGCGGCGCTCGAGCAGTTCCAGCAGCATCGAACGCATTCCCTCGTCAGGATGGTCCAGCAGCCACTCGTCGATCACCAGCAGCGAGAACGTGGAGTACTTCCGCAGGAACTTCGTCTGGCCCTGCGGCTTGTCCTTTGCCAGGGCCCAGGCCTCTTCGAGGTCGGGCATTCGGATGTAGTGGGCTCGGAGCCGGTGCTGGCAGGCCTGCTTCGCCAGCGCGCAGCCGAGGTAGGACTTCCCTGAGCCGGTGAAGCCCTGGAAGACCACGTTCTGTTGCCGCTGGATGAAGGAGCAGGTTGCCAGTTGCGCGATCACGTTCCGGTTCAGTCCCCGTTCCTCGACCAGATCCAGCCGCCGCAGGTCCGCTCCGGGATAACGCAGCCCCGCCCGGCGGATCAGACCCTCGACCTTTCCATGATTGAAGATGGAATGCGCCTCGTCCACGATCAGCTGGAGCCGTTCCTGGAACGACATCCCCAGCACGTGAGCCTCATCCTGGGCATCGATCGCGTCCAGCAGCGCGGTCGCGCCCATCTCGCGCAGCTTCCGCTTCGTGTCGTTATCGATCACGCTCACCGGACACCTCCGGCGTAGTAGTCGGCGCCACGGACGTATCCGCCGTCTTCCGCGGGTTCCTCGCGGGGTGGACGCAGGGCGGCGACCTTGTCCTGCCCGGTGGCCAAGATCGGGTGCAGATGCGCATAGCGCGGTGAACGGACCCGTCCCGTCAGCGCGAGTGCGCAGGCCGCCTCGACCCGATCTACGGAGAAGCGGCGAGAGAGCCGTAGCACCGCCAACGCGGGATCCAGGCCCTGTTCCACGATCGGCACGGACTCGAAGATCCGCTGGATCACGATCACCGTGGCCGGCCCGACCCGATCTGCCCACGCCCGCACCCTCTGCGCGTCCCAGGCCTGGAAACGCTCGCCCGCAGGTAGGTCCGCGTCGTTGGTGCGGTACTCATTGCTCGCGGTCTCCGGGAGCAGCAGGTGACTGGTCAGTCGCTGGCTGCCCTGATAGATCTCCAGCGTCCGGGCCGTGATGCGCAGATCGACCTTCGCGCCGATGTGCGCGAACGGCGCGGAGTAGAAGTTCCGCGCGAACGTGACGTGCCCGTTCCTGCCCACTCGTCGTCCGTAGTGCCATGTCGAGATCTCGTAGGGCACCGCCGGCAGCGGCGTCAGCAGCGGCCGCTCCTCCGCGTCGAACACGCTGGCGCGGGATCCGGGCCGCTTCTGGAACGGCTCCGCGTTATAGGCCTCCATCCGCTGCCCGATGGCGGCTGCAAGTTCGGGCAGGGACGTGAATCGCTGATCCCGCAGCCCGGCGATGACCCAGGTCGCGACGTGCGCGACGGTGTTCTCCACGCTCGCCTTGTCTTTCGGTTTCCGCACCCTCCCCGGGAGCACCGCCGCCGAGTAATGCGCTGCCATCTCGCGATACGCATCGTTCAGGACGATCTCGCCCTCGCGGGGGTGCTTCACCACACCGGTCTTGAGGTTGTCCGGAACGATCCTCGGGACCGTCCCGCCCAGCGCCTCGAACATCGCTACGTGCGCTCGCAGCCAGGACTCCTGGCGCATATCCAGCGCCGGGAAGCAGAACGCGTAACGAGAAAAAGGCAGGCAGGCAACGAACAAGAACACCTTCGAGACCTCGCCGGTGACCGGATCGGCCAGCTCCATCGTGGGGCCGGACCAGTCGACCTCCACGCTCTGGCCGGCCTTGTGACCGACTCTCGAAGCGGCACCGGTGACCATGACGTGGTGCTGGTAGGTGCGGCAAAACCGGTCATACCCCATCGCCGGATCCCCAGCCGCCGTGGTCGCGTCGAAGTACTCGCCGTGCAACAGCTTCAGCGTCACGCCGACCCTGGCCATCTCTCGATGGACCTGTTCCCAGTCCGGCTGTGCGAACACGCTCTCGTGCTCGCCCCGGCCCGGGAACAACCGGGCATACACCTGCTCATCGGCGACGTCCGCGATATCGCCCCACCCGATCCCTGCAGCGTCAGCGGCCTCGAACACCGCCCTCACGGACTTGCGGGACATGCCCTGCGAGGACGAAATCGCTCGCCCCGACAGACCTTCTGCGCGCAGCTGGAGCACCAGCTTCGCCCTGATCTTCCGTACCATTCCAGATTGCTCCTTCCGCCGCGTGCCCTATACACACGGCGGAAGGAGCGTAGACAGAGCGGCCCCAACGACACCACTGGTGGTCCCGAACGACGCCACCGCTACGGCAGCGACGTGGCACCCGAACCCTCGATCAGCGGACCCCAGCGAGGCGAATATTCACCAGGACCTCGACGGCCATCGACCGCATCCCCAGGGCGTTGCCCTCGTCGATCCGGCGCACCACGGCGTCCTCGACCAGCATCCGTGCCTCACCACCGGCTCCGTCGGTATCGGCGGGGAGCGTGTGCCACAGCTCGACCTGCGCTCCTGGCACCACGGATTCCGCGACCGTGGCGTCCACGGGGATCACCACGGGCCGCAGGGGTACGTCGGCTGCCTGCCCGAGTGCGGAGATGGGAAGCAGCTCACCGGCCTGGACGGTGCGTGTGGCGACCGATCCCTCCGGGACCGCATCGAGGGAGCCGACGTAGAGCTGCTCCTGCTCCCCCAGGCGCAGTTCGACCACGGCGAGCTGTCCCTCCTCGATCCTGTCACCGGGGACGATGGTGCTGCGGGCGACCAGCACGGGCGTCGTGGCCGAGAGGCGGGACACGAGCAGTGACCCCATCAGCACGCTGGAGAGCACCAGGATGATCCCGACGATCAGCCGCGGGTCCTTCCAGCGCGGTCGGCGCAGTCGCATGACCGGGGCGGCCACTGGCATGTCGTCCTCCTGGGGTCCGTACGGATCCGGCCCCAGGGTGCGAATCGGGACCTTCGGGGAGATTACGACATCGACGGGGGTGGCGCGGCGGTGTGGCTCCGATTGTGGACAGAGGTTCCCTGGATAGGCTGACCCTCTGCCCGTCCACAGTCCCGGACGCCTGCCCACGAAAAAGTCTCGGCTGGGGCATCATGATGTGGCACCGCCGATATGCTCTGCCTGCCCGACCAGGAGGGATCCTTCATGCAGCCTCGCTTCGTGCCGCTGTCCGACGTCGCCGAGATGCTGTCGATCTCCGCGTCCCAGGCGTATGCACTGGTGCGGTCCGGGGAGCTGCGCGCCATCAAGGTAGGCGGCCGCGGGCAGTGGCGGGTGGAGATCGCCGAGCTCGAGTCGTACATCCAGCGCAGCTACGCCGCTACGGAGAGCCATCTCGAGCAGGAACGCGCCCGGGAGCACGAAGGTCGGCTCTGAGGATCCCGGGATGAATCAACGGATGCGCAGGACCACCAGGGCATCCATGCTCACCGTGATGCGGGTCGAACCTGGCACCGCGCTCGCCTCCCCCGTGGGCAGGGTCTGAACATCCAGTGAGTCTGCGCCCACTGCGGCGATCCTGCCGGTGAGAGCTCCGATGGTGGTCTCGATCCGCACACTGGCGCGGTCACGCGCGATCCGTCGCAGTACACCGCCCAGGCCGAGCGTGCCCAGCGGCGAATCGTCGCCCGGTCGCGCCCTCGACGCAAGTCCCTCCACAGCGGCGATACGTTCGATGGGGACCAAGGCCAGTGTGGAGCCGGCCGATTCACGTAGCAGCAGCCAGTCGGCCGCCACGTCCTCGACGTCTCCCTGGATCCGCATCCCCGCCCCCAGGTGAACGATGAGCCGCGCCGCCGAGGCGCCGCGCAACCGGTCCACGAGCGTCAACTGGGCGCGTTCAGCCCGCGTCAGGTCCTCGGAGACCGCCCGCATCTCCTGCTGCTCATGGTGGGCGAACCGGCCCTCCAGGTCCTCGAATATCCGCTCGAAGCGCATGGCCTCACTGTAGAGGCTCACCGCTCGGACGGAGGCTTGTGTTTCCCGGCACATCACCGTATCTTGCTTCACAACACATCTGTCGACACCCAACTGCATCAAACTGCACCACACGGGATCGAGGCCGGTGACCTACCGACCAACAGGATCATCGGCACCAGGGGGGGACCATGAAGACCACAGCAGCACGAGCAGACCGCGCCCATCGCGCGTCAGCCACACCACCCACGGCAGCAGCCCCACCAGGGCCCCGTGCCGCGCCCTCCCCCGAGGCCCCGACCCGCCTCGCCGGGGCGGCGACCGCGGCCCTCGTCGCCACGACCGCCACCGCGCTCCTGGCCATGGGAGCCCTCTCCTTCCTCCCCAGTGCGGTCTTCGGCCATGGGGAAAGAGCCCTGCTCGCCTGGGTCCTGTGCACTGCGGCGCTGCTGGGCGCTCTGCTGAGCGCCTACCTGATGATCGTGTGGTCTCTGGCAGCACTGGCACTGGCCCTGGGGCCCGCCTCCCGAGCCGGCAGCGCGCTCGTCATTACCCTCCGCATCGTCGCTCCGCGGCTCGCCCGGCGGGTCACCCTCAGTGCTGCGATCGCCTCCACTGCCACCGGGCTGGTCCTGGTCCCTGCCACGGCAACCACCCTCGAGGAACCCCCCGCCCCCACGGTGGGAACCGCATCGGCGACATGGGGAGCCGCGGAGCCAGCAACACCGCTGCCGACCGAGGCCACCGAGCGCACCGGAGGATCGAGCCCGTCGGATCCAGCGGCCGATGAGACGGAACCCTCCGCAGGAGCTTCCGGTTCCGGTGAGCTCCCCTCCCTGGGCTGGGGCCAGGCGCCCGGGCATACCGAGGCACCCACGACGCTCCCGGGGCCGCCCGTCGACAGCACTGCCAGCACTGACAGCACCGGCTCGTACGACGGCGCCCAGCCGCCGGAGGTCGCCACCATCACCGTCCGCCCCGGCGACAGCCTGTGGAGCATCACCGATGACCTCCTTGGCCCCGACACCGATCCACCCGAGCTGATCGCCTCGACCTGGCCCGTCCTGTACGAGGCCAACAGAGACCTCATCGGCGCCGACCCGGACAGCATCGTCCCCGGCCAGGAACTCACCGTCCCCGCCCTCTCGTCCTCCCAGGAGAAGTCATGACCATCACCGACCAGCGTCCCGCGAACCTCGTGTCCGATCCGGAGATCCCGTTGAGCGACCCGCGCACGGCCCAGAGGATGGTCGAACCCGTGGCCCGCACCGCCGTGGAGATCATCCGGGATCTCCGCCCCGAGAACGCCCTGGCCCGGATCGTCACGCCGGAGATCGCCACCATGCTGGCCCGCCGCGCCTCCCTCACCCGGCGCCTCCGGACAGCCACCGGATACACGCCCCCGCAGAAGATCATCGTCAGCGGGGTCCGAACCTGTGTGGTCAACGAGCGCACGGTGGAGGCGAGCTGTGTCCTGCGCGAACCCGACCGCTCACGCTTCCTGGCGATGCGCTGGGAACTGCGCCACAGCGGATGGCGCGTGACAGTGCTCGAGGTGGGATGAGCCCGATAACGTGACGGCCCCGGTCTGCAGAGTGCAGACCGGGGCCGTCGCGTCAGTTCACGGTGCTATCAGGAGCGACGCTCCCGCCCTTCACGTCCGGGCTTGTCCCGATCCTGCGTGGCGCCGCCCTGCTCGCCGTCGGTCGCACCGGAGCGCTTGCGCTGGCGGGCCAGCCGTCGCCGCTGCGCACGAGACAGCGAGGACTCGTCCTGCACACCACTGCCCTCGGCAGAGGTGTACCGCAGCTGCCGGGCGCTGGGGCCGTCGTCCAGGCCCTTCGCGTGCAGCAACACCTGCTCCTCGTCCTCGTCGGCCGGTCCGTCCGCGTCCTCGACGGAGTCGCCACGAGGATCGCGCTTCTCGTCCTCGGCCGCATCGAGCACGCCCACTGCCTCCTCCGCGTCGTCGGCGTCGGAGGACGCCGTGTCATCGGAGGAGCCGGCACCATCGGACGAAGCGGTGCCGTCCGCCTGCACGGCATCCCGCTGGGTCGCGGAGGAGCCTGTCCCGGGCTTCGCCGCCAGAGTGCCCATCGCCGAGGTCGACTTCAGCAGGTCGCTGACAGCCTTCGGGACCACCGGCTCCGCCTTGGTGACCTGGACCTCCAGGTTGTACACGTAGCCGACCGTGTCCTCCTTGATGCCCGCGACCATGTCGTTGAACATCAGGTGGCCCTCGCGCTCGTACTCCACGAGCGGATCGCGCTGGGCCATCGCCCGCAGGCCGATGCCCTCCTTGAGGTAGTCCATCTCGTAGAGGTGCTCGCGCCAGCGACGGTCCATCACCGACAGCAGCACACGGCGCTGCAGCTGGTGCAGGCCGGCCTCGCCCAGCTCCTCGCGGCGGGCCTCGTAGGCCAGGCGCGCATCGGCCAGGATCTCCTCCTTGAGCAGATCGGCCCCGAGGTTCTCCTTGCCGCCGACGTCCTCGATCAGCTCCTCGGCGGTGATCGACACGGGATAGGCGGGCCGCAGTGCGCCCCACAGCTCCTCCAGGTCGAAGTCCTCGGAGTTGCGCCCCTTGGTGTGCGCATCCACGATTCCGCCGAGCACCTCTTGGATGAACCGCTCGATGTGCTCGTCGAGGTCCTCGCCCTCCAGGATCCGGGCCCGCTCGCCGTACAGCTTCTTGCGCTGCTTGGTGAGCACATCGTCGTACTTCAGCACGTTCTTGCGGATCTCCGCGTTGCGGGACTCGATCGAGTTCTGGGCCCGTTCGATCGCACCGGAGACCAGGCGACCAGACATCGGGACGGACTCGTCCACGCCACCGCGCGCCAGCAGCGACTCCGCCGCACCCGCGTTGAACAGGCGCATCAGGTCGTCTTGCAGGGACAGGTAGAAGCGGGACTCCCCCGGGTCGCCCTGACGGCCGGAACGACCACGCAGCTGATTGTCGATACGACGGGACTCGTGGCGCTCGGTGCCCAGCACGTACAGGCCACCGAGCTCCACCACTTCGTCGTGCTGCTCGGCCACGGAGTCCTTGGCCTTCTCCAGCGCCTCGTCCCAGGCGGCCTCGTAGCCCTCCGGGTCCTCCTCGGCGTCCAGGCCCTGATCGGCCAGCGTCGCGTGCGCCATGAACTCGACGTTTCCGCCGAGCATGATGTCGGTGCCTCGACCGGCCATATTGGTGGCCACCGTGACCGCACCCTTGGCCCCGGCCATCGCGATGATCGCCGCCTCCTTGGCGTGGTTCTTGGCGTTGAGCACCTCGTGGGGGACGCCCTGGGCGGTGAGCAGGGTGGAGAGGTACTCGGACTTCTCCACGCTGGTGGTGCCCACCAGTACCGGCTGGCCGCGGTCGTGCCGGGTGACGATGTCCTCGACGACAGCGTCGAACTTGCCCTTCTCGGTGCGGTAGATGCGGTCGGGATTGTCCTGGCGCTGCATGGGCCGGTGCGTGGGGATCGGCACCACGCCCAGCTTGTAGGTGTTCATGAACTCGGCGGCCTCGGTCTCGGCCGTACCGGTCATACCGGCGAGCTTGTCGTACAGCTTGAAGTAGTTCTGCAGGGTGATGGTGGCCAGGGTCTGGTTCTCGGCCTTGATCTTCACCCCTTCCTTCGCCTCGATCGCCTGGTGCATGCCCTCGTTGTAGCGGCGACCGGCGAGGATGCGGCCGGTGTGCTCGTCGACGATGAGCACCTCGCCGTTGAGGATCACGTAGTCCTTGTCCCGCTTGAACAGCTCCTTGGCCTTGATGGCGTTGTTCAGGAAGCCGATCAGCGGGGTGTTCAGGGACTCGTAGAGGTTCTCGATGCCCAGGTGGTCCTCGACCTTGTCGATCCCGGACTCCAGCACGCCCACGGTGCGCTTCTTCTCGTCCACCTCGTAGTCGCGGTCGCGACGCAGCACCTTCGCCACCTTCGCGAACTCGCTGTACCACTTGTTGACATCGCCCGAGGCGGGGCCGGAGATGATCAGCGGGGTCCGGGCCTCGTCGATGAGGATCGAGTCGACCTCGTCCACGATCGCGTAGGAATGGCCGCGCTGGACCCGGTCCTCGGGGCTGAGCGCCATGTTGTCGCGCAGGTAGTCGAAGCCGAACTCGTTGTTGGTGCCGTAGGTGATGTCGCAGGCGTACTGCTCACGGCGCTCGGCCGGGGTCATGCCCGACTTGATCACCCCGGTGGTCAGGCCCAGGGCGCGGAACACACGGCCCATCAGGTCGGACTGGTAGGAGGCCAGGTAGTCGTTGACGGTGACGATGTGGACGCCCTTGCCGGCCAGGGCGTTGAGGTAGGCCGGGAGTGTGGCGACCAGGGTCTTGCCCTCACCGGTCTTCATCTCGGCGATGCGGCCGCGGTGGAGGGCCGCTCCGCCCATGATCTGCACGTCGTAGGGCCGCTGGCCGAGGGTGCGGTGCGCGGCCTCGCGCACTGCCGCGAACGCCTCGACGAGGATGTCGTCGAGGGTCTCGCCGTCCTCGAGTCGCTCCCGGAAGTGCTCGGTCTCCTCCCGCAGCTCCTCGGCGGTGAGGTCGGTGAAGACGTCCTCCGCCTCCCCCACCTTGCGAGCGATGGTGTCGAGCCGCTTGAGCTCGCGGCCCTCGCCCGCACGCAGGATCTTGTCGAAGAGGTTGACCACTCGTACTCCCGTTGATGTCTGGAATCGTCCTCGCGGACCGATCGTGCCTGACCCATGGTAAGCGTCACCCCGCCAGGGGCGTGACCAGGCGAGCCGATCCTCACGCCTCGCCGGGCGTGGCCTCCTTGTGCACACCTGCATCCGGCATGTGCACTCCCGCATCCGACAGCTGCACGGACAGCTCTCCGGTCCCGGGCCCCGTCATCACCTCGAGTCGCTCCAGCCCCTGCCACCGCGCGGCCCGGTGCAGCTCCGGCACCAGTGCCGCGATGACCGACTCGTCCGTGGGGCGCTGCCGGGAGGGCAGGTGCGGCAGGGCCTCCCGGTAGGTGCCCCGCACCTCGAGCACCCCTGTGTCCCTGTCCGCCCTCAGGTCCACCCGTGCCGGGACCACGTCGCCCAGCAGGAACAGGAGGGAGTAGTACCCGGTGGTCCGTCGTGCGGCCGGGGTGTAGATCCCGATCCGGTAGTTCACGTCGAACAGGGCCTTCAGACGGGGACGGTGGAACACGATGGGATCGAAGGGGCTCACCAGAGCGGCCACACCCAGCAGTGCAGAAGGGTGCGGCGCGTCGCGGTGCAGCAGCATCGACCTGTCGCCGGCGGGGTGGGCCATCCGCACTTCGCGGAGCACACCGGTGCGCAGCAGCTGCGCGATGGCCGGTCGCACCTCTCCCACGGTGAGCCGGAAGTAGTCGGCGATCGCCCCCGTATCGGCGATGCCCAGCGACCGTGCCGCCAGGGCAACCAGTTCGTGCCCGGCCTCTGCACCCTGACCGGATGCACTGCGCGGTCCGTCCACCTGATCGACAGCGGTGGCACCGTCCTGCACGTCTTGCGCGTCACTGGGCGCGAGGAGGCCGGGAAGGTGGTCGACGGGACCGCCGGAGGGGACATAGAGCCGTTCGAACTGGGTCGAGCGCCCCACGCAGTCCAGCGCCCCCGCGCGGAACAGGTACTCCACCGCCCACTGGCTGGAGGTGCGTCGCCATCCCCAGCCCTCGCCGCGGTCGTCGTCACCCAGCAGGCGGGACACGGCCGCGGCGCTGATGGGACCGT
The DNA here is from genome assembly GCF_016907455.1 of Brachybacterium muris. NCBI lineage: Bacteria > Bacillati > Actinomycetota > Actinomycetes > Micrococcales > Dermabacteraceae > Brachybacterium > Brachybacterium muris. Next base: position 2,268,437 of record NZ_JAFBCB010000001.1, read on the forward strand.
GCTCGTCGATGGTGCGGAGGATCTCCTGCAACAGGTGGGGGGACTGCTTGGCGGCGCGCCTGACTGCTCCCCAGTCCCGCTGGGCAGCGCGGCGACGGCGGAAGTCCAGCAAGGAGTGCACGTGCTCGGTGGTGTACGCCGCCTCGTGGGCGAGGGCCTCGAGGACCAGGCGGCCCGGGCCGGGTCTCGAAGCGCGATCCAGCACCGCCGGGTCCCAGATACCGGTGCGCGTGTACACGGGCATCTGGTGGGCGCGGGCGAACACGCTGACGGAGTCGATCTGCAGCAGGTGGGTGTGTGCCAGGGTGCGCACCAGTGCCGCTCTGCTCCCGCGGGTGCTGGGCATCGTGTCCCGACGGGAGCGCCCCATGCCCTGGGCGCGCAGAGCGATCCGGCGCGCCTGGGTCCAGGTGATGGTCTCGTTCATGGACGCCCCTCCTGGGGTCGGTGCGTCACCAGCGTCTCGCACAGGGAGCGGGAGGACACCAGTGGCGTCCCCCCGCTCCTGCGGCCGGCGTGGTGCTGTGGTCAGACGGTGGAGTCCGCCTGCTCCGACTCGAGCTCGATCACTCCGTAGCTCCAGCCCTTGCGGCGGTAGACCACCTTCGGGTTCTTGGACTCCTCGTCAATGAAGAGGAAGAAGTCGTGCCCGACGAGCTCCATGCGGTACAGGGCATCGTCGATGGACATCGGCTCCGCGGGATGCTTCTTCTCGCGGATCACGATCGGGCTCTCGCCGTTGGCGTCGTCCTGCTCCGCCTCGGTCGGCTCATCGCTCGCACCGGATGGCGTGACCCCGTCCTGCAGCGCAGCGGGGAGCTCGGCGTCCGGGACCTTCGTGCGTAGGGACTCACCGGAGACCTGGTGCGCGCGGTCGCGGCCGCGGTGACGATCCTTGCGACGGTCACGGGCTCGGCGCAGTCGCTCCAGGAGCTTGCCGTAGGCGATGTCCAGTGCGCCGTAGAGATCATCGGCTCGGGCCTCGGACCTGATCACGGCGCCCTTGTCGTGAACGGTGAGCTCCACGCGATCGCTGAGCTCGGCCTGTCTGGGGTTCTTCTCCTGCGAGATCTCGACATCCACCCGCAGCGCGGTGGGCGCGAGCTGGGTGACCTTGTCGAGCTTCTCGGCGAGATGACGACGGAATCGATCCGGGACGTCCATGTGGCGTCCGACGACGTTGATCTCCATGAAGTACTCCTCCTAGCGATGGTGCGGCCGTTCTCTGAGCCCGGCCACGATGGCTCCTCGGCTGGGTTCCGCACCTCCTCTCGAAGGGGACTCGCTGCGATGTCGAGTGGGAACAGCATGCCACGATTCCTGCAGAGTTTCCTGGTCGATCGTCCTGCTGCGGGACGGGACCCGCGCCGAGGCCACCACCACGGCACCGCCCACCTGCAGTCCCGCCTCCGTGAGTGCTTCGTGCATGCCACGCAGGGTCGCACCGGTGGTGACCACGTCGTCCACGATCACCGCCTGCGCACCGGAGCGTCGCAGCTCCCGCGGCACCGGGGAAGTGAGCCGGATGCGGCGGGTGCGGCGCTGCCTGGCTCCCTGCCCTCCCTGTCCGGTGGTGGGCACGGCCCGCAGCAGCAGCGGCTGCCCGGCGCCTTTGCGGGACATCGCGCGCACCAGCTCGGCCGTGTGGTCCTCCCCGCGTCGGAGTCGGGCACCGAGGCGCGATGGCACCGGGACCAGCAGCGGCCCGTCACCGGAGGCATCCCCGGCCGCTCGGAGGCCCAGCTGCTGCACCGCGGTGCTCAGGCCGGCCGCGATCGATGACCCCAGGTGCAGCATGCCCCCGTTCTTCCACGCCAGTACGAGCCGCTGCAGGTCACCGGTGTACTCACCGAGTGCCAGCACCGGCAGCAGCGGCGCATGGTCCACCCCGGCCGGCTGGTGCGGCCCCTCCTCATGCACGCGGGCGGCATCGAGGAGCTGCAGTGCATCACAGCACGTTTCCACCCGCAGGGGTGCTGAGGCCAGCAGTGTTCGACATCCCTCGCATAGCCAGGCACCTTCTGCGCCGCACGGGCAGTCGCGCGGCGCCACAAGTGCGCACGTCTGCGCGACCGTCTCGCGGACCGCCCGGTGCACGGCGTCGAGCCTCGCCCACGGCGAGCGGGGTGCACGGACGTCGCGGGCGCGGGTACCTCGAGGGTTCATGTCCCGATCCCAGCGACACCTCCTGCGCTGTGCCACCGGTGATCGCTGATCGTGGACGGACCGGCGATGGGGAGGAACCTCGAGTCCGTCGGGGCGACCGAGGCCGCCGGAGCAGCCATCGGCCGATGCAGAACAGCGAACCACCGCACTGAGGCTCAGCAGAGGACCGGGGCTCAGTAGAAGGAGGGGTCACGGGCAGGCAGGTCGACGACCGTCCACCCGTCGCCCGTGCCGCGCAGCAGCACGTCATCCTCGGTGCCGGACCACACCGACTCCGCAACGACGCTCCCTGCCAGCCGCACCGTGCCCGGCCGCGGGTGCGGCAGCAGGTCGGTTCCGGCGGCGAAATCGATCACCTGCGCGCGAGCATCGCCATTGGCCGGGTCAGCGCCCAGGACGATCATCGCGATCTCGTCATACCAGCCCGCCTGTCTCAGATCCACGAGGCCTGTGCGCACCACCACCGGTTCGGAGAGCGACAGGGGCACCCCGTCCCCGTCGCGACGCACTGCGCACAGGTCCAGCCTCGTCCCGGTGTCGTCGGAGGACAGCACCAGCATGCGGGTGGCGTCGGTGGAGATGTCCAGGGCCAGGACCTCGCGACCGCGAAGCCATCGGGCATCGATCTTGACGTCCTGCTCGCTGCCGCGCCCGGACAGGGCAAGCAGCACCCCGGCGCTGGACCGCACCGAGGCCCACACGTACCCGGCATCGTCCGGGCGCGCATCGGCGAACACCGCTCCGGCTGCGGCCTCTCGCGCGGGATAGGTGCCGTCGGTCGAGGCGAGCAGCACGCTGCTGCGGTCCTCGGTCAGCGCGCAGGCGAGGACCCCGTCCTGACTGATCGCCGGCGCCGACACCACCGTCTGAGCAAGATCAGGGACCAGCTGCCGCAGTTGGCCACCCGCTTCCACCAGCGAGACCACACCGGCGGGGCCCGCCCCGATGGGGCGATGCCCCGGCAACGGCCGGTCGAGGCGTCGCTGCACCTGCACGGTGAGGTCGACCCCCTGCCACACCAGGCGCACGTCCGGCAGGACCCGCAGCGAGCGCAGGGACGCCTCGATCTGTGCCAGCGCCAGCGCACGAGGGCCGGCTGACATGTCGCCCACTGCATCGGGAAGCGCCACTTGCCCCACCCCATCAGGGCCGGTGGTGACCACGACGCCCTCCATGTCCGCGCCGGGAGGGACCAGGTTGCGCACCGCATCTGCCAGGGGGTCCACGGGACCGGAGCGCAATCCGTCCAGCACTGCCGGGACCGCCCGATGGGAGCTGTACCACCGCAGGTCCGGCACCAGGTGACGCGAACGGGGATCCACGAAGTACAGCCGGGCGGGGGTGAACAGCGCCTCGAAGGCCGCACCGGAGAGGCGGATCCCGGGAGGCGGGTCCGCGATCCGCCACTGACCGTCCACCGACTCCAGCTTAACGGTGATCTCCTGGGCGGTGGGACCGGCCAGGACGGTGCGCACCCCCTGATCGTCCACCAGCACCGTCGCCTGCAGTCCGAGGGTCACGGTGGACTCGTCCAGCATCTCCACCCGCAGCTCGTCGCTGCTGGAGTAGACGGTGACACCGGCCCCGGGGTCCCATTCCGCACTGGCCGCAGGAGTGAGGTACTCACGGGCCACTGCGTAGTCGTCCTCCGCGCCCACCCCGGCCTGCACGAAGCCGATGAGCACCTCCTGAGGCGTGGCGTCCTCGGGCGGGGGCAGCGCCCTGACGTACGGGGCACCGGGCCGCGAGCGGCCGGTCAGCCCTCGACTGTCGATCGGGGAGTCGGTGGGGATCCGGGCGCAGCTCGCAGCGCCGCCCAGGACCGCGGCGGTGCCGGCCAGTCGGAGCAGGTCCCGTCGGCTCGCGGTCATCGCGCTCCCTCCTGCCAGGACTCGTCGAGGTCGGGCAGCATTCCCGGCCCGATCACGATCTCCCCGGTGACGGTGGGCAAGGGGTCACCGCCCACCCGGTCGAAGGAGCGCTCCAGCCGCAACGGCGACCGGGTGATCTCCCCACCGGGACGCCGAGGCAGGGTGAGCCGGAACACAGCTCCCTCCCCCACCTGTCCCCACGCCTGCAGCCATCCATGATGGAGATGGGCATCCTCCACGGAGATGGACAGCCCCAGGCCGGTCCCGCCCAGGGTGCGGGCCCGTGACGGGTCCGCCCGCCAGAAGCGGTCGAACACCCGGCGGGCGTCCTCCGGGGAGATGCCGCGTCCATGGTCCTGGACCACGACTGCGACGGCATCGTCGTTGGATCCCGTCTGCACCAGCACCGGGTGGCCCGCCCCGTGCTCGATGGCATTGGTCAGGAGGTTGCGGAGGATCCTGTCCACGCGCCTGGCATCGACCACGGCGTGCATCCCGTGGCCGGCGGGTCGTACATCCAGCAGGCAGCCCCGGGCGGCGGCGAGGGGGCGCACGTCGTCGACCGCGCGCATCACCAGGGCGTCCAGGTCCTCCCGGTTCGCCTCGAGCACGGCGGCCCCGGCGTCGAAGCGGGAGATCTCCAGCAGCTCGGTCAGGAGCAGTTCGAACCGCGTCACCTGGGCGGACAGCAGTTCGACGGTCCGGTGCACGCCCTCGGGCAGGGAGTCGCGCTGGTCGTCGAGCACGGAGGCCGCCATGCGGATGGTGGTCAGGGGCGTGCGCAGCTCGTGGGAGACGTCGGCCACGAAACGCTGCTGGACACGGGAGAGCTCAGTGAGGTCGTCGACCTTCTGCTCGAGGCTGCGGGCCATGTCGTTGAAGGACTCGCCCACCCGCGCCAGCTCATCCGCACCGGAGACCTCCACTCGACTGGTGAGGTCACCGGCGGCGAGGCGCTCCGCGGCGCGTGCGGCGCGCTTGAGCGGGGTCGTGACCATCTGGGCGACGACGATGGCGATGCCGACCACCAGGGCCAGCAGGACCGCGCCGCCGCCGAGCACGACCCGTTGGACGAAGGCGAGGGTGTCCTGCTCCTCCTGCATCGAGTAGGCCAGGAACAGGTCGTAGGAGCCGCTTCCGGCCACCACCACCCTGGTCCCCACCAGCAGGCCGGGCTGCGTCTCGCCCCCGGCCCCGGGCAGCGCGACGGACTTCCACACCAGCGACTCGGGATCTGCGGCGACGGCCTGGGAGAACTCCGCATCGAGCATGTCGGACAGGGACCGGTCCGAGTACACCGACCACACCATCCCGGTGGTCTCCACCGGGACCAGTGCCGCCTCTCGCCGGGAGCCTCCCCCCTGTCCCCGCACCTCCTGCACGAAGGCGGTGGCGGCGTCCTGCTGCTGGGTGCCTGTGGCACCGGACAGCTGGTCGAGGTCGGCGATCAGGGCATCCCGGATGTCCTGTGACTCCTCCAGCACACGATCCCGCCGCTGCTCGTACAGGCCATCGGCGATCACGGAGGAGAGGTACGCACCGACGGTGAGGATCGCGAGGCTCGCGAGCAGGGTGGTCACCACCACCACCCGCAGCGCGAGCGGCCAATGCCCCGGAAGGACGCGGTGCAGCGCGGCACCGGGCCCGCTCTCCCCGCGGCCCGCGACAGTCATGACCGCCCGGTCCGGATCAGGACGGTCCGCCCGCCCGGTAGCCCACCCCGCGCACCGTCATCACGATGCGAGGGTTCTCCGGGTCGTGCTCGATCTTGGAGCGCAGACGCTGCACGTGGACGTTGACCAGGCGGGTGTCGGCACTGTGCCGGTACCCCCACACCTCCCGCAGCAGCACGTCGCGGGTGAACACCTGCCAGGGCTTGCGGGCCAGCTGGGTGAGCAGATCGAACTCGAGTGGCGTCAGCGCGATCTGCTCATCACCCCGGAACACCTCATGACCGTCGACGTCGATCTCGAGGTCGCCGATCACCAGCCGTTCGGTGGTGGGGGCCTCGGAGCGTCGCACCCTGGCCTTGATCCGGGCGACCAGCTCCTCGGGCTCGAAGGGCTTGGTGAGGTAGTCGTCGGCGCCGGCCTCGAGCCCCTCGACCACGTCGGCGGTGTCGGTGCGTGCGGTGAGCATGATGATCGGGACGCCGCTGCTCGCGCGCAGGCGGCGGCACACCTCGATCCCGTCGATCCCCGGGAGCATCAGGTCCAGCAGCACCACGTCGGGACGCACCCGCGGGAACGCCTCCAGGGCGGAGGCGCCGTCGGGGAAGGTGATCACCTCGTAGCCCTTGCCACGCAGCACGATCCCGACCATCTCGGCGATCGCCTGATCGTCATCGACCACGAGAATCCGTGAAGGCGTCGTCATGGGGTCATTGTGCCACTACGCCAGTACCTGGGGATGGACCCGCGACACGCAGTCATCGACCATCGTCGGATCGCTTCGAGCTCCTCACTGCGTAGCGTGGGACACGAACTACCAGCACCGGGCTGGAACAGGGGCTAGATGCCCTTGGGAGGCCGGGACCACGGAGGTCGAGATGAGCACGGGATGGACCGCACCGGGGGCCAGCAGCACCCCATCGCACCCACAGCCGGGACCCGCTCCCGCCCAGGGCGGCGCAGGTTCTCCGACGTCGGCTCCCCCCGTTGCCGGTACCGGAGCCCCCGGTGGCCCGGGTGGCCGACCACTGCAGCGGGAGCTGGTGCAGCAGATGCCGCTGTTCCCGTTGCGTCCACTGTCGGTGGGCGAGATCCTGGGGGCTGCGGTACGGATCTACCGTCGCGGCGCCAAGCCGATGATGGGGCTCTCAGCTGCGGTGTACGGCATCGCGTATGTGCTGATCACCGTCCTGACCGGAGCCAGCATGGTGCCGATGATCGGGCAGACCCGGGCCATGCTCGAGAACCCCGACGCCTCCGGGCCCACCCCCTTCACCGCGACCTCACTGTCCGAGGCACTATCGGTGCTGGGCATCTCATTGGTGACGGGCCTGATCAGCATGGTGGCGGCGGCCGCCGTCACGGCCGTGCTCACCCGTGCCGCCATCGGCGAGGCCACCGGTGACCCCCTGAACGGCCCACAGATGTGGGCTGCCATGCGACGCCTCACCCTGCCCGCGGTAGGGGTGTCCCTGCTGGCGGGACTGCTGATCCTCATCGCGACCACGGTGCCCCTCGGACTGGGCATGGCACCGCTGCTGCTGTGGCAGGAGGTCAACGCGGTGACCATCGGCGCGCTCCTGCTCGGACTGGTCGCCGCCGTGGTGCTGGGCATCTGGGCGTACGCCCGCACCATGCTGGCCGTCCCGGCATTGGTGATCGAGCAGCCCGGTGTGCTGGGCGCGATCCGGCGCTCCTTCGCCCTCACCAAGGGACGCCGCATGTGGCGGGTGCTGGGCGTGGGTCTGCTGCTGGCCCTGCTGTACAACATCGCCGTGCAGATGCTCGGCGGCGTGTTCGGCCTGGTCGGGACGGTGGCCTACGTCGCCATCCTGCTCCTGTCGAACCTCGAGGCGATCGTGCTGGGCGTCCTGGTGCTGACGGTGCTCTCCATGCTGGGCGCCTACATCGCCACGTTCCTGCTGGCACCGTTCCTCTCGGCCGGCACCGCCACCATCTATGCCGACACCCGGATGCGCCACGAGGCCTGGGACATCGAGCTGAACCGACGCGCCCGCGAGAACCGGGACGCGGGGCCGCTTCCGTGACCCCCCTGTCCCCGCCGGACGTGGATCCGGATGAGGCGCGCCGGCGCATGCTCGAGGAGCTGTCGAAGTCGGAGTACGACGACTCCCCCGGTTTCGTCACCTGGCTGCTGGGGATGCTGGAGACCTGGCTCATGGACGTCCTGGACGGCATCGACGGCTCATCCACCGCCCAGGCCGGCATCTTCGTGGCACTCGCAGTCCTGCTGGTCGTGGTGGCGTTCCTGGTGCTGCGCCGCACCGGACTGATCCGGCGGGGGGCCGAGCTCACCGTGGAGACCGCCCTGGATGCCGAGGAGAGCCTGAGCGCGGCGCAGCTGCGCACCGCGGCCCGGGAGGCGATCGAGGCGGGGCGCACCGATGATGCGACCGTGCTGGCCATGCGAGCCCTGGTGCGCGACCTCGATGAGCGCACACTGCTCGATGTCACCGACGGCATGACCGCGCACGAGGCGGCCGGCGCCGCCGCCATCCCCTTCCCCGACCTGCGATCCCGTCTGCAGCTGGGGGCCGAGGCCTTCGACACCGCCGCGTACTCATTCCGCACCACGGGGGCCAAGCAGGCGCAGGACCTGGTGCGACTGACCGAGTACATCGCCGAGTCCTCCCCCGACCTCACCGACCCGGCGCAGGTCACGGCATGAGCGCCGACACCCAGCGCCGCCCCACGTGGCTGGTGGTCCTCATCGTCATCGCCGTGCTGGCGGCCGTCCTGGCTGCCGTGGCTCGCGGCTACTACCGCGACGGGCCGCTCGAGCCCGACGCCCCCACCGGCCAGGGATCACGGGCGGCGGTGTCGGTGCTGCGGGACCTGGGTGTGGAGGTGGAGACACAGCGGCACACCGCTGACGCCGTCGAGGACCTCGCGGAAGGACGAACGGTACTTGTGACCGACCCCGGAGCGCTCTCGGGAGAGCAGCTGCAGACGCTGTCCGGCGCCCTCGAATCGTCCTCCGGGACCCTGGTGCTGGTGCAGCCGGACTTCGTGACCCTGGGATACCTCACCTCCGTGATCTCCCCCGCCGGGGCCGTGCGCACACCCACCTCGGTCGAGGCCGGCGACGGCTGTGACGGGGCCGGGTTCCGTGCCCGCACGATCCACGTCCCCGGCGAGGAAGGACTGGTCGGCCCCGCGACGACGTACCGCACCGCCGGTGACGCCACCGGGTGCTTCACCTCCGGGGCCGGCGCCCTGGTCGCCGTGGCCGGGAACGTCGTGGTGCTGGGCAGCCCGGACCTGCTGACCAACGACGGCATCCGGGAGGCCGACAACTCAGCTCTGGTCCTGAACGCCCTCGGAGGGGCGGGCTCGCTGACCTGGTACGTGCCCTCCCCCGGTGACCCGATGGCCAGCACCGGGCCGGACCTGCTGTCCTACCTGCCCGACTGGGCGTCCTCGGTGGCCCTGTGGCTGCTGATCACCGTGGCGATCACCCTGATCGCGTTCAGCCGCCGCCTCGGTCCCGTGGTGGTGGAACCGTTGCCGGTCACCGTGCGCCCGCAGGAACTGGTGCTGGGCCGTGCCCGGCTGCAGCAGCAGGCGCGGGCCCGGGATTCCGCGGCGGCCTCCCTGCGGACCGCGAGCATGCGTCGCCTCGCGGACCGGCTCGGCATCCGCCAGGTCGAGCCCCTCGACGCGCTCGTCGCGGCCCTCACCCCCCATCTCGAGCAGCCCCCGGAGCGGATCCGCTCCCTGCTCGGCCCCACGCCGGTGCGCAGCGACCACGACCTGGTCCAGCTCGCCCACGACCTCGACCTACTCGAGAAGGAGATCGACCGATGAACGGATCCAGCCAGGCCGCCGTCCCCCCGGCGGCCGATCAGGCCGCCGGCCACGCCGAGCCCGACGTCGACCGCGGTACCCGCGACCGACTCCAGGGACTCGCCGACGAGATCCACAAGGGGGTGGTGGGCCAGGACGCCGCTGTCACCAGCCTGGTGGTGGCGCTCCTGTGCCGCGGGCATGTACTGCTCGAGGGCGTCCCCGGTGTGGCCAAGACCCTATTGGTGCGCTCCCTCGCCGCCGCTCTCGACGTGCGCATGCGGCGCGTGCAGTTCACCCCGGACTTGATGCCGGGCGACATCACCGGCTCGCTCGTGTACGACGCCGCCACCAGCGACCTGGTGTTCCGCGAGGGGCCGGTGTTCACCAACCTGCTGCTGGCCGACGAGATCAACCGCACGCCCCCCAAGACGCAGTCCGCGCTGCTGGAGGCGATGGAGGAGCGGCAGGTGACGGTGGACGGTGCCCCGCGCCCGCTGCCGGACCCGTTCCTGGTGATCGCCACCCAGAACCCCATCGAGTTCGACGGCACCTACACGCTGCCCGAGGCCCAGCTGGACCGCTTCCTGCTCAAGGCAGTGATGCCCCTGCCGGAGCGGGATGTCGAGGTGGACGTGCTGCGTCGTCACGCCGACGGTTTCGACACCACCGATCTGGCCGCCATGGGTCTGCGCCCGGTGGTGGACGTGGCCGCCCTCGAACGCGCACAGCGGGACGTGGCCACCGTGGCCGCAGAGGACCCGGTGGTGCAGTACATCGTGGACGTGTGCCGGGCCACCCGCCGCTCCCCCAGCCTGTCCCTCGGGGTGTCCCCGCGTGGTGCGATCGCGCTGCTGCGCACCTCCCGCGCCTGGGCGTACCTCTCGGGCCGGGACTTCATCACCCCGGACGACGTGAAGATCATGGCGCCGTCCACGCTGTCCCATCGTGTGCGGTTGACCACCGAGGCCGAGCTGGAGGGCTCCCAGGTGGAGGCGGTGCTCGCCGCGACCCTCGCCTCGGTGCCGGTGCCCCGCTGAGAGGCCGTGGCATGAGGATCTCGATCACTCCGCGCGCCGCCCTGGTGGCCCTGCTGGGCCTGCCGGTACTGGTGCTGTGGCCGGCCTGGTGGACGGTGCTGCTGGTGCTGCTGGCATGGCTGCTGGTTGTCCTGGGCGATGCCTTCCTCGCCCCCTCGCCGCGGCAGCTCACGGTGCATCGCGACGCCCCGGGGCAGGTGCGTCTGGGTGGCGAGGCGGGCGGCCGTCTGCTGGTGACGAACCCGACGCAACGTCCTGCGGACCTCGAGATCCGTGACGCCTGGAACCCCACCGCTGGGCTCGACCACCAGCGGTCCGTCCTGCGGGTACCGCCCCGGGAGCGGCGCGCCGTGACCCAGGTGTACCGTCCCACCCGGCGCGGCGAGCACAGCTCCCGGGCCCTGCTGGTCGCCGCCAGAGGACCGCTGGGCCTGGCACGGCGCACGTCCGCCGTCGATGCACCGGGACGGATGCTGGCCCTGCACCCCTTCGGCTCCCGACGGCACCTGCCGTCCCGGGTGCGGCGACTGCGGGAGATCGAAGGACTGGCCGCGATCCACCAGCGGGGCCAAGGGACCGAGTTCGACTCCCTGCGGGACTTCGTGGACGGCGACGACGTGCGCTCCATCGACTGGCGGGCCACCGCGCGCCGCCGCAGCGTGGTGGTGCGCACCTGGCGCCCCGAACGTGACCGCCATGTGCTGATCGTGGTGGACACCTCCCGCACCTCCGCCAGCAGGCTCGGTGACGCGCCCCGTCTCGATGCCGCCTTCGATGCCGCCCTGCTGCTGACAGCGCTCGCAGGCCAGGCCGGGGACCGCGTGGACCTGCTGTGCATCGACCGCATCCCCCACGTCTCGGTGCTGGGCTCCGCCCGCACCCGCGTGCTGCACGACATGGTGCGGGCCACGGCCGCTGTGCATCCGGCGCTGGTGGAGACCGACTGGGAGCTCGCCGCGGCCACCATCCGCGACCGCGCCCGCAAGGGGGCCCTGGTGGTGCTGGTGACCCCGGTGGACGCCTCGGTGGTGGACACCGGGCTGCTGCCGGTGGCCGCACGCATCGGCCGCGACCATCCGCTGGTGGTGATGTCGGTGTCCGACCCCTCGCTGGATTCGCTCGCCAAAGGACGTGGCGACCTGGAGTCCGTGTACCGTGCGGCGGCCGCCGAGCAGGAGCGGATCGGCCGCGCCGGGGTGGCCCGTGCGTTGAAGAGGGTGGGCGCGCACGTGGTCGATGCCCCACCGGACCAGGCACCGCAGGCGCTGGCCGACTCCTACCTGGCGTTGAAGGCCGCCGGGCGGCTGTAGCAGGGTTCCGGGCGTCACGCGGCGGAGCGGCTCACGGGCCGGGGGTGGCCCCGAAGGAGCGAGGGTGGACCGGGAGGTCACCCGGCGGTGGCGACGTGGTCGCCCACCAGCTCCTCGGAGAGGTCGCCGGTGATGCCCCGCCGGTGAACCTGTCGGCCGCGCCCCAGCATGAGGGCCAGGAACGCGATCCAGGCGATGACGCCGATCCCGATCCGCAGTGCCGGATGCAGTCCGCTGGGGGTCACGAAAGCCTCGATGAAACCGGCGATCAGCAGCACGGGGACCAGCCCGATCGCCACCGTCACCAGTGAACGGGCCGCCCGCGACAGGGCCCACAGCCGTGGCAGGGCCCCGGGGCGCACCCACGCCCAGAAGGTCCGCAGACCCGCTCCGGCACCGACCACCACGCAGGTCAGCTCCAGCAGGCCGTGCGGGAGGATGTACACGAAGAAGGTGCCCAGCCCCCCGTAGGCGCCCATCACCCCGGCCATCAGGCCGAGGTTCAGCCCGTTCTGCAGCAGCATGTACACCGGCCAGAAGCCGGTCACGCCCAGCACCACGGCCTGCACGGTGATCCAGGCGTTGTTGGTCCACACGTTGGCGGCGAAGCCCGAGGCCTCACCCTGGAAGTAGTACTCCACGAACTCGCGCTGGGCGAGTGAGCGCTGGGCGGTTTCGGGCAGCACCATGCCGCGCGCCACCGGGTCCAGCCCGAAGTAGAGTCCGCAGATCAGCGCGGAGCCCAGCAGGATTGCCCCGGCCAGGGCAACCGCCCAGCGTGCCTGGTAGAGGGCAGCCGGCAGGTCCTCCCAGAAGAAGGTGCGGGCGTGCTTCCACAGCGGGGTGCGGGCACCGGTGATCCGCAGCCGTGCCCGGTGCACCAGCAGCGACAGTCGCGCGGTCAGCGCGGGATCGGGGTTGGTGGAGCGCACCGTGGACAGGTGGGTCGCGGTCATCCGGTACAGCGACAGCAGCTCGTCGATGCCCTCGGCATCGAGGCGGCGGGCGCGGGTGAGCTCGGCCAGACGATCCCACTGGGGGCGATGCACGGAGATGAAGGCGTCGATGTCCACGCCTCCAGGGTAGGCGGGGGCGGGCCTTCCCCACTGCCGACGAAAGTCGAACACCGCCATGGCGGAAGCAGACGGTCGGCGCTCGTCCCAGCCCCGACCACCTGCCAGGATGGGTGCATGACGACGACGCAGCCGACCACCGCCGCTGCTCCCGTACCGGCGGCGAACGACAGGGAGTCCCTGATCACCGGCGAGGCGGTCCTGCTGGACCTGCGCACCGCCTCCTTCGCCGTGCGCATGGTGTCCGCCGCGATCGACGGTGTGGCACAGCTGGGGATCCTGGTGGGCGGCACGGTGGGAATCGTGTGGGCGATGTCCGCACTGAACCTCGACGACGGGTTCCTCGCTGCCGGGGTCCTGCTGATGAGCGTGAGCGCCTACGTTGGCTACCCGGTGCTGTGCGAGATGCTGCTGCAGGGGCGCTCGCTGGGCCGCCTGGTCATGGGCACCCGTGTGGTGAGGGAGGACGGCGGGCCGGTGCACGTGCGCCAGAGCGTGCTGCGGGCCGTGATGGCCATGCTGGAGATCTGGGCGACGGCCGGTGCGCTGGCGCTTACCAGTTCGGTGCTGGACCGCAAGTCACGCCGGATCGGTGATCTGCTGGCGGGCACGGTGGTGATCCAGGAGCGGATGGCCGCGCCGGAGCCAAACCGGGTGGAACTGCCCGAGCAGCTCCGCTCGTGGGCCGAGGGGGCCGATGTGGGGCGCCTGCCGGTGACACTGGCGCAGGACATCCGCTCGTTCCTGCCCCGTGCGGACCGGATCCACCCCGCGTCCCGCAAGCAGCTGTCCCGTGACCTGCTGCAGCGCACCCTCCCCCATGTCGCACCCGCCCCGCCTCCGGGGACGGATCCGGAGGCGTTCCTCGCGGCAGTGGTCTCCGAGAGGTCCCGCCGGGACGAGCTGAGACTGCGGAAGGCTGTGGCGGCTCAGCGGGAGCTCGCCGCTGAGGTGCGCGTCCCCTCCATCACCGCCTGACGGCGTGAGCCGTCACGGGCGCTGATCGGCCCCCGGAGCCTCGGTGCGGCCGGAGATCAGCACCGGGATCCCGCCGTCGACGGCGTGGGTGCGTGCGCAGGAGGTGCACTGCAGCCCACCGTCCACGTCACGCAGGGATCCCGCGCAGTCCGGGCAGCAGAGCCGTTCGCGCACCCAGCCGGGGACGTCTGCTCCGCTGGCCCCGGCGGGGGCGATGGAGGGTTCGGTCTGCGTCGCCGGCGTGCTGTGCGCCGGCTCGTCGCCCACACCGGTCCCCGGGGCCTGGTCGCGAATCAGGTCGAGGATCTCGTCCCGCACCCGTTCCATGGTGAACTGCTGGGCGGCCTCGACGTTCAGCCGCAGCAGCGGTTCGGTGTTCGATGAGCGCAGGGAGAACCACCAGCGGTCCTCCTCAGGAGCGGCAGGGTCCCAGTGCTCGACGGTCAGACCGTCCAGCTCGTCGCTGGTGGTGCCCGGGACCGTCTCGATGTGGGCGCGCACTGCTTCCCGTGCCAGCTCTGCATCGGCGACCCGTGAGTTGATCTCCCCGCTGGACGCGTAGGGATCGTGCGCGGCGACCAGCTGCGAGAGCGACCCCTCGGTCTCTGCCAGGGCCGCCAGGACGTGGAGGGCGGCGAGCATGCCGGAGTCGGCGTGGAAGAAGTCGCGGAAGTAGTAGTGGGCGGAGTGCTCCCCGCCGAACACCGCCGAGTGCTCGGCCATCAGCGCCTTGATCAGCGAATGGCCCACCTTCGAGCGCACGTGCTCTCCGCCTGAGGCTGCGATGGTCTCGGCGACATGCCGGGAGGAGACCAGGTTCGCGACCACCGCCGGCCGGTCCTCCCCCGCCCCACGGACGCGGGCGATCTCGCGCTGGGCGATCAGCGCGGTGATGGCCGAGGGCGGCACCAGGGCCCCGCGTTCGTCAAGGACCACGCAGCGGTCGGCGTCGCCGTCGAAGGCGAAGCCCAGATCAGCGCCTTCCTTCAGGACTGCTGCGCGGAGGTCATGGAGGTTCTCGGGGTTCAGCGGATCAGCGGGATGGTTCGGGAAGGTGCCGTCCAGCTCGAAGTGCAGGGGCACCAGGTCGATCTGGTCGAGTCGTTCGAACACAGCTGGGACGGTGTGGCCGCCCATCGCGTTGGCGGCGTCCACCACCACGCGCAGCCGACGGCCACTGCTGATCGGGACCAGTCCCAGCACGGTGTCGACGTAGTCCCTCAGGGTGTCGAGCTCCTGGGAGGTACCGCCGGGCACCTCCGGGACCTGACCGGCATCGAGGTACCCCTCAGCGGTAGCCCGCATCTGGGCCAGGCCGGTGTCGCGGCTGATGGGCCGGGCGCCTGGCAGGCACAGCTTCAGACCGTTGTCCTTCGCGGGGTTGTGGCTCGCGGTGATCATGCCGCCGGCGGCGCGGTGCAGTCCTGAGGCGCAGTACAGCTGGTCGGTGGAGGACAGGCCGGCATCGGCCACCGTGGCCCCTCGGCGCACGGCACCGTCGATGAAAGCGCGGGCCAGGTCCGGGGAGGACACCCGCATGTCGTGCGCGACGATCATGTCCACACCATCGGTGGAGCTGCGCAGGAAGTCGGCGAAGGCCGCACCGAGCGCGTGGGCCACGTCAGGGGTGAGCTGCGTGGTGGCGTCACCACGCACGTCGTATGCCTTGACGATGGCGGAGAGATCTGCCGGTGCGGGGTCAGTCATGGGGACTCCTGAGGACGTGGAGATGGCGGCCGGGGGCCGTGTCCGGGGACGTTGCACCACCGGTGCGTCGGGGCGCCGCCGCCTGCTGGGGCTGCGGAGCGCTGCGGGGGGAGGAGGGGCCTGCGGTGTCCGCAGCGCGACCGGGGCGCACGGCATCGGCCAGGGCCACGAGGTCGTCGGTGGCCTCCGAACCGCCCTCCACGCGCAGCAGTTCCCATCCGCGCGGGGCGGTCAGACGGGTGGCGTGGTCGCGGCACAGGTCATAGGCGTGGGGCTCGCTGCTGCGGGAGAGCGGGCCGAGCACTGCGGTGGAGTCCTCGTACACGAAGGTGAGGGTGCTCACCGCGGGCTGGGAGCAGGCGGTGCGGGAGCATTCACGGGCAGGCACAGGAAGGAGTGTACGCAGGTGGGGGCAGGCACGGCAGGCGGCACGCCCGGGACGACAGCGCGGCTTCCCTCACGGTTAGAGTGCGTGCATGGACGCCACCGGTCTCACCCCCACGTCGGCTCCCGGGCCGGGTCCCCGGCGCCGCGACCGCCGTGGGCGGGGCCGACGGTGGGACCTGATCCCGCCGCACCTGCCCGGGCACCGCACCCGGCGTGAGCGCTTCGACGACACCGTCACCGAGGCGGCCGCCGCCCTGATCGAGCGGTTCCCCCGGCGGCTGGAGCATCTGCGGGTCGTGGTGGAGGAAGTGCCCCCCGCGGATCCGGCTCCCTGGGAGGATGCCTCGGTCCTGCTGGGCAGGACGCACCCCTCCACCAGGGAGCAGCCTCCGCGGGTGATCCTGTACCGGCTGCCGATCCAGACGCGCTGCGCGAATGGGACCGAGCTCGAGCTGCTGGTGCGTCAGGTGCTCTCCGAGCAGGTGGGGTCGATGCTGGCGATCGCCGCGGAGGACGTGGACCCGGAGGCCTGGGGGGAATAGCCCCCGGTCACTCCGCCAGGCGCACCCGGACCGCTTCCGCGGTGTCCGGCACCAGCGGCACCGGCAGGACGGACAGCAGCTGTCCCTCGGCCCCGTCGGACTGCTGCTGCACCCAGCTGGCGTGCAGCACCCCCGGGACCTCCGGCACCAGAGCGACACCCGCTGCGGCCGCGGTCCCCACCTGCAGTTCTGTGACCGGCACCAGCTGCACGGCGTCCTCGGAGAGCTCGAGCGTGAGGGGCTCCGCGGCACTGCCATCGGCGCCGATCGGCACCAGTGTCAGCTGCGTGTCCTGCGTGGCGATCAGGGACAGGTGTCCTGCCGGGCCACCGGCCGGCAGGGCAGCGACGGCGTGCGTGCGAAGGGCCGGGGCCGGGGCCGCCAAGGCGAAGTCCACCGGGCTCCCGATGGTGTCGCCGGGCAGATCGGGGGCGGTCACCTCGGAGCGGACGACCGCGTGCACGGGCCCGGCCGCATCGACCCTGACCGCATGATCGCCCTGCGGCAGGCCCTCTAGGGGGATCGCCACCACGGCTCCGGCAGGGATCTCGATGTCCTCGAGGCCGGCATCGGGCAGGGCACCAGCGGTGCCGAGGACGGTGACGGTCGCGGTGGTGTCCTCGCCCTGCGAGTTGGCTAGCACCAGTGTGGGCGCCGACTGGTCGTTCCTCACGCCGGGCACCACGATCTCGCGGGAGGCTGCATCCAGCGGGCCCAGGATCTCGGCCCCGCCCGGGGTGAGCCCCTCGCGCTGGGTGGCCTGGACGTGCATCGCCAGTGGGGCCCCGATCACCTCGACCGCCACCCCCACCTGGTCGTGGCCGGGGACGATGGACTCCAGCAGGATGCGCTGCTCGGTGCGGGGCGCCACCACCACCTGGCTGCGGCCCGCCATCGCGGCGGGGCCGTCGGCGGTCCACACCTGCACGGCCGCTGTGGCCGGGCGGTCCCCGGGGTTCCTCAGCACCAGCTGCGAACTGGATCCGCGCTGGGTGGAGACCCCCAGGAACGAGGCCGAGGTGGCGGTCGGCAGGCAACGGCTCATGGACAGCGACCGGTAGTCGCCCTGGGTGGTCACGGTGGTCTGCACCGAGTCCGCGACGGGGCGGCCGCCCTCGGAGCCGGTGGCCTGGACCTGCAGGGTGTCCTCCGCGCCGGAGACGGTGTGCACGGAGGCTCCGAGGTCCCGGGAGACGGTGGGCACAACGAGCGGCTGCTCGTCCTCGCCGTAGGCGTTGACAGAGGGAGAGCGCACCGTCCCGTCCTCCTCGAGCCTGGTCTCGGACCCGCTGATGCGGCCGAACAGCAGCGATGAGGTGGGCTCGAGGGCGACAGTGCGCACGTCCACTGCAGGTGACGGGGGGACGACGGCGAGGTCGGCGTCCGAACCGGCGCCGAGTGCTTCCTGGGGTGGATCCAGCGGTCCGGGGCACCACAGTCTCGCTCCGCCGGCCTCAGCACTGGTCAGGGCCCTCTCGACGGTGGTCAGGGCGGGAGGGTCGATCGTCGCGAGAGCGCCTGCGCCCAGGGCCAGCGGCAGCAGCGAGGCGAGGGCCAGCAGGGGGCGCAGGCGCCCGGGATGACGGGAGGCTGCGGCGCTGCCTCCCGCAGGATCGACGGGACGATCAGGCTCAGACATGGGGCTCCTCCCCGAGACGGCTGCGCCCGCGCCAGGGGATCGCTATCAGGACGGTCAGGGCGGTCGCGGTGGCCAGCATCGCCTGCCACAGGGGCAGCCACGGCTGCTCCCGCTCGATCTCCAGGCGGCCCTCGCTGCCGGGGGGAACGGTGAACCCCTGGGCCCAGCCGTCCACCGTCACCGGCTCCAGGGCTTCCCCGCCCACGCTCGCCCTCCACTGGGAGTCCGCCCTCTCCGAGAGCACCACCGTGCGGGTCGAGTCCGCGGCCTCGATCGGGGCCGACGCCCCGATCACGTCGCTGGGAAGGGCCTGGGAGGTGTCCGGCCCGTCGATGCGGACCCGGGCGGTCGCGTCGATCACGCGCCACATGCCGCCCCCGGAGTTCTGGGTGACCTTCTCCACGGCGGTGGAGGCGTCCAGTGTCTCCACCAGTCCAGCACTCTCCTGCGGGTCACCCGGCACGATCACGTAGGCGAGGGCCAAGGAGTTCACGGCCCCTGCTTCCCCGGTCGGCGCGAGGATCCCGGTGACAGCCTGCCGCAGCGACTCGCTGCCGGGGTCGGCATCGACCGCCTCGCCGGCTCGCACCCGGTCCACATCGCGCAGCGAGGCGATCGCGGCGTGCTGGATCACCGAGTCCTCGCCGTGCACCACCACGTCGGCGCTCACCGCACCGTCCTGCTCGGGGCGCAGCACCAGGACGCGGGCCCGGGCATCGGTGCGCCCCTGATCCGCTGCGGCGGCGGGGACCTCTCCCCCCTCGACCCGCTCGATCCGCAGTGAGCCGGGCAGGACGACCGTCCATCCCGCCACGGCGACCAGGCAGATGGCGGCGACGACAGCCCCGGTGCCGGAGGTCAGGACCCTGCGGGTGCGGGACACTCCTCCTTCGCGGCGGGCCAGCGAGTCGAACACGGCAGAGGCCCCGATGCACAGGACCAGCAGCACCGCGCTGAGCAGGGCATGCAGCGGGGCGGTGGTGAGGGCGCCTCCCGCGACGGCGGTCATCGTGTGTGCTCCCAGCAGCACTGCGGCAGTCGCCGCAGCGGCCAGCAGTGCGGCGAACCGTCCCACGCGGCCGGCGTCGCCCGCCAGGAACGGGGCGATCACGGCGCCGACCAGTACCGGGATCAGCGGAAGCATCAGCAGCAGCTGGGCCCACCCCGGGCCTGTCAGCGTCTCGAGCGTCGAGCGCAGCCCCGGCGCCGTGGGCCACAGCGCGAGCAGGTCCCCCGTCGCAGCGGTGGGGGCCTGGGGGCGCACCCCGCCCACTCCCAGCAGCAGTCGTGGGTCGCCGATGTACACGGCCAGGTAGGGCACGTGGAGGGCCAGTGCTGGCACCATCACCCACAGCAGTCGCAGCCTCCGGCCCGGGACCGACGGCGCGATCAGCGCCAGTGCCACAGCGGCCAAGAGCACGAGGGCGGGTGTGACCGCACCGATCACCAGCAGCAGCAGCCCAGCGGCGGCTGCGGCGGGCACACTGGCCCAGCGCTCCTTGTGCGGCAGGCCGACGGCCCGGCCGATGCACAGGGCGACCAGCGGCAGCAGCATGTGCACCAGCAGCAGTGGCCAGGCCCCGTCGATGAGCGCGGCCAGCATCGGTGGAGCCACCGCCCAGGTGACGGCGAGCACGAGGCGGGCCCCGACGGCGCGGGTGATCGCACCGGCCGCCCACCAGGCGAGCAGTGCGGAGGCGGGCACCGCGATGAACACGATCGCCTCGACGAACATCGAGCCGTTCACGGGGAGATGACCGAGCAGGCGCACCAACGGGTCCGCCGGGCCACGCTCCCCCAGCCCACCGGGGATCCAGCTGGACCAGGCCGCCTCTCGCAGGGCTCCCCAGGACCCCGGCAGCGGGATCAGCGCGGGGCCGCTCAGCTCACCGCGCCCGAACAGACCCCGGAGCGTGACCATACCCAGTGCCGTGGCCAGCACGGCCACGGCGACCGTCCATGTGATGTGTCGGCCGTAGTCGGCGTCATCGATGCCGTGGCGGGTACCCGCGATCCCCCACGAGGTGAATCGCGCCCGTCGAGTGCGGTCGTCATCGGCGAACAGGTGGGTGAGGAAGCCCTCGAGGCCCTGGCGCACCCCCTCACCACGCGGGAGGTAGAGGGGCGCGAGGCGGCGCCCCGGGACACGAGAGCGTCGCCGCTCCTGGGCGCCCCGGCGCATCACGCGGGGCGCTCGGCGCAGGATCTCGATCGTGGCGCGCAGTTCACCGGGGATGCGCCGGGGCTGGGAGGCGGCTACCGCTACGGCCGTCCGCAGCAGCGTGGCCACCGGTGTGAAGAGCAGCGTCAGGATCGCGAGCAGAACGGGCCGGTGCTTGATCAGGAGCAGTACCTGTCCGGTGCGCCGGTCCTGGAGTCTCTGGGCCAGTGAGGCGTCGGGAGTGGGGGCCAGGGCCCGGGCGGCGGACTGCACCGCCACCCTCTCTCCACCGCGCCATACCCGGTGGCACAGGTCGATCTCCGCCCAGGGCGCCGGCAGGTCGGCGTCCAGGCCGCCCGCTTCCCTCAGGGTGCGTTCGCGGATCAGCATCCCCGGGAGCCCCACGGCGAGCACGTCCTGACGCCAGTCGGCCTGCCCCTGGTCGATCTCCCCGGGTTCCACTCCGGTCACGATCCGACCGCTGTGGGTGAGGGTCAGGCCCACGTCCACCAGAACGTCAGCATCGTCCGCCGTCCGAGCGTCAGGTTCGTCGGAATCGGCGGCGTCCTCCTGCAGCCGCAGGCGCTTGGGGCCGACGACGGCTGTGGTGGGTGAGGCGGTGACGGTGGCGAGCTGTTCGGCCAGCGCCTCGCGACCCGGCGCGGTCTGCTCGGTGAGGAACCACAGCCAGGAGTCGTCACCGCTGCTCATGCCGGCGCGACGACCGGTGCGTCGACGGGGGGTGCGCAACCGCTCCGGGACATGGGACAGGTTCGCGGCATCCTGGGTGCGGGAGCGCTCCAGGGCGGCCTGGTCGACCTTCCGGGCTCGGCGGCCGCCGGTGGACTCGTGCCCACCAGTGGACTCATGCCCTCCGGCGCGACCAGCCGTCCCCTCAGCCCCGCCGGGACCGGGGGATCCGCCCTCGTCCCGGGCGGGCGCGCTGCCCTCCGTGCTGTCCGTCGTACGGTCGATCCAGGTGAGGGCCTCGCGCACAGCCCCTGCCTGTCCGATGGAGTCGGAGAGTGATCGCACACCGTCGGCCCCGAAGCGATCAGCGAGGCGACGTGCGGCCTCCTGAAGCTCTGCAGGCAGGCCGGTCGGCACCAGGACCACTGTGCGGTCAGGGGTGCGGGTCTGTTCAGCGAGGGCGTGCGCGGTGGTCTCGAGGGATGCGAGCGTGGTCGACCTGCTGAGCAGGACGACTGCAGTCACCTGGCGTTGGCTCACCCGTTCAGGATGTCAGACGGCGAGGCGTATCGACGGGGTGCAGCACGTCAGACAGCGCGGCGCTTGAGCTTGCGACGCTCACGCTCGGAGAGGCCGCCCCAGATGCCGAAGCGCTCGTCGTTCTCCAGCGCATACTCGAGGCACTCCGCGCGGACCTCGCAGGAGACACACACCTTCTTCGCCTCGCGGGTGGAGCCCCCCTTCTCGGGGAAGAACGCTTCCGGATCCGTCTGCGCGCACAGGGCACGCTCCTGCCACGACAGCTCGGCCTCGTCCTGCTCCACAGTGAAGTCCAGCAGCGACAGCTCGGTACGCTGTGACTCCATGACGGCGTCCTCGTCCATCGGTGCGTCTCCTCCCTGTGCCGCGGCGATGCCGGTGCTCGATCCCCGGCCCCGGAGCCATCGGTGTGCTCCGGTCTGTTGCCCACCTAAACTACACCCGTGTAGTTCGTGGGCGTCAAGCGGGGAGGGACCATGATCGAGGCCACCAGCGAGATCCACGTCATCCCCGTCGCCGGAATCGGCGAGGTGCGGGAGGGCGATGACCTCGCCCAGCTCCTGGCCCCCGCCCTGATGGAGGCCGGGATCAGCGATGGCGACGTGCTGTGCGTGTCCACCAAGATCGTCTCCAAGGCCCTGGGCCTGGTGGTCGCGCCGGAGGACCGGGATGCGGCGGTGGAACGCAGCTCTGTGCGCATCGTCGCCCGCCGCCTGCACACCCACAGGGTGACCACCGTCGCGCAGATCCCCTCGGGGCCGGTGATGGCGGCGGCCGGGGTGGACTCCTCGAACGCCCCTGCCGGACCGCTGCTGCTGCCGGAGGACCCGGATGCGTGCGCCTCGTTCCTGCAGCGTGCGCTGCAGGAACGGCTGGGACTGCAGCTGGCGGTGGTGCTCACCGACACCTCCTCGCGCGTGTGGCGGGTGGGGGTGGGTGACATCGCCCTGGGGGCCGCGGGCCTGCGCTCCCTGGAGGACCTGCGGGGCAGCACCGACGGCTCCGGGAAGACGATGGCAGCGACGGTGCGCAACCTCGCCGATGAGATCGCTGCTGCTGCCGACCTGGTCAAGGGGAAGTCCACCCGGGTCCCCGCGGCCCTGGTGCGAGGTCTGGGACACCTGGTGATCGGGGAAGCGGAGCAGGTGCCGGCCTCCGCCCTCTCCCGTACGGGCCAGGACGACTGGTTCCGCCGTCCCAGCCTGGAGTCCGTGTGGCAGGCCCTGGGGCTGCCCATCAACCAGGAACCAGTGGCCCGGATGAGCCCCGAGCCCGACCCCGAGCGCATCGCGCGAGCCATCGCCATCGCCTCCCTCCCGCGCCGGCCCGATGACCGATCGACGGCACCGACCACATCCGGCGCTCGCGCCCACCTCATCGCCCCGGACCTGGTCGAGGTGGTGCCCGCCGGTACCGGCCCCCAGGAGTGGGCCCAGGCGGGGGCCCTCGCCGAGCGAATCCTCACCGCCCTCGGCGCCGAGTCCATCGCCTCGCCCCTGCCGCCCATCGAGGTGCGGATCGTCGCGCCGGGCAGCTCCCCCGGCTCCGCACCGCCCCGTCACCCGGGCCCCGACGCCGCTACGGCACCCGTCCAGTCCGACCAGGAGGACCTCCCGTGACCGATACCGCCCGCGACCTGCTCGCCGCACTCGAACGCACCGGTCCCCGGCCGGCCCTCGCCTGGTACGGGGAAGCCTCCCGGATCGAGCTGTCCGGGCACGTCCTGGCCAACTGGGTGATCAAGTCCGTGGGGCATCTTCACGACGAGATCGCCTTGACCCCCGGCGCAGCCGTGGTGATGGATGTGCCGCCGCACTGGAAGCGCCTGGTGCTGGCCCTGGCCGTGTGGTCGCTGGGCGGTGGGATCACCGCCGCGGAGGAGACCCGCAGCACCGCCTTCATCCCCCACCGGGATCAGGCGATGCCTGACCTGCTGATCACCGACCGTCCCGATGACAGCCCCGTCGAGAACGCGGACGAGGTGCTCGCGGTCGATGCCGTCTCCCTCGCCCCGCGATTCTCCGGCGCGCTCCCACCCCTGGTGCACGACTGGGCACAGGAGGTGCGGGCCAGTGAGTATTCGTAGTCGTGGGAGCCACCGAATCTTGCTCTTGGGGACCGCCGATCGTGCCGACGGGGGCCAGTAGCCGCCGCGGTGGGGACCACTGGCTCCCGCCGGCATCGGGTCACTGGGGCAGTGCGGTGTGTTCTCGCATGTTCCTGTCGCCGGTGTCGATCCAGATTGTGTTGTGCACGATGCGGTCCATGATCGCATCGGCGTGGACTGCTCCACCGAGCCGGGCGTGCCAGTCCTTCTTCGGGTACTGGGTGCAGAACACGGTCGAGCCGGTGTCATAGCGGCGCTCGAGCAGTTCCAGCAGCATCGAACGCATTCCCTCGTCAGGATGGTCCAGCAGCCACTCGTCGATCACCAGCAGCGAGAACGTGGAGTACTTCCGCAGGAACTTCGTCTGGCCCTGCGGCTTGTCCTTTGCCAGGGCCCAGGCCTCTTCGAGGTCGGGCATTCGGATGTAGTGGGCTCGGAGCCGGTGCTGGCAGGCCTGCTTCGCCAGCGCGCAGCCGAGGTAGGACTTCCCTGAGCCGGTGAAGCCCTGGAAGACCACGTTCTGTTGCCGCTGGATGAAGGAGCAGGTTGCCAGTTGCGCGATCACGTTCCGGTTCAGTCCCCGTTCCTCGACCAGATCCAGCCGCCGCAGGTCCGCTCCGGGATAACGCAGCCCCGCCCGGCGGATCAGACCCTCGACCTTTCCATGATTGAAGATGGAATGCGCCTCGTCCACGATCAGCTGGAGCCGTTCCTGGAACGACATCCCCAGCACGTGAGCCTCATCCTGGGCATCGATCGCGTCCAGCAGCGCGGTCGCGCCCATCTCGCGCAGCTTCCGCTTCGTGTCGTTATCGATCACGCTCACCGGACACCTCCGGCGTAGTAGTCGGCGCCACGGACGTATCCGCCGTCTTCCGCGGGTTCCTCGCGGGGTGGACGCAGGGCGGCGACCTTGTCCTGCCCGGTGGCCAAGATCGGGTGCAGATGCGCATAGCGCGGTGAACGGACCCGTCCCGTCAGCGCGAGTGCGCAGGCCGCCTCGACCCGATCTACGGAGAAGCGGCGAGAGAGCCGTAGCACCGCCAACGCGGGATCCAGGCCCTGTTCCACGATCGGCACGGACTCGAAGATCCGCTGGATCACGATCACCGTGGCCGGCCCGACCCGATCTGCCCACGCCCGCACCCTCTGCGCGTCCCAGGCCTGGAAACGCTCGCCCGCAGGTAGGTCCGCGTCGTTGGTGCGGTACTCATTGCTCGCGGTCTCCGGGAGCAGCAGGTGACTGGTCAGTCGCTGGCTGCCCTGATAGATCTCCAGCGTCCGGGCCGTGATGCGCAGATCGACCTTCGCGCCGATGTGCGCGAACGGCGCGGAGTAGAAGTTCCGCGCGAACGTGACGTGCCCGTTCCTGCCCACTCGTCGTCCGTAGTGCCATGTCGAGATCTCGTAGGGCACCGCCGGCAGCGGCGTCAGCAGCGGCCGCTCCTCCGCGTCGAACACGCTGGCGCGGGATCCGGGCCGCTTCTGGAACGGCTCCGCGTTATAGGCCTCCATCCGCTGCCCGATGGCGGCTGCAAGTTCGGGCAGGGACGTGAATCGCTGATCCCGCAGCCCGGCGATGACCCAGGTCGCGACGTGCGCGACGGTGTTCTCCACGCTCGCCTTGTCTTTCGGTTTCCGCACCCTCCCCGGGAGCACCGCCGCCGAGTAATGCGCTGCCATCTCGCGATACGCATCGTTCAGGACGATCTCGCCCTCGCGGGGGTGCTTCACCACACCGGTCTTGAGGTTGTCCGGAACGATCCTCGGGACCGTCCCGCCCAGCGCCTCGAACATCGCTACGTGCGCTCGCAGCCAGGACTCCTGGCGCATATCCAGCGCCGGGAAGCAGAACGCGTAACGAGAAAAAGGCAGGCAGGCAACGAACAAGAACACCTTCGAGACCTCGCCGGTGACCGGATCGGCCAGCTCCATCGTGGGGCCGGACCAGTCGACCTCCACGCTCTGGCCGGCCTTGTGACCGACTCTCGAAGCGGCACCGGTGACCATGACGTGGTGCTGGTAGGTGCGGCAAAACCGGTCATACCCCATCGCCGGATCCCCAGCCGCCGTGGTCGCGTCGAAGTACTCGCCGTGCAACAGCTTCAGCGTCACGCCGACCCTGGCCATCTCTCGATGGACCTGTTCCCAGTCCGGCTGTGCGAACACGCTCTCGTGCTCGCCCCGGCCCGGGAACAACCGGGCATACACCTGCTCATCGGCGACGTCCGCGATGAGTATTCGTAGTCGTGGGAGCCACCGAATCTTGCTCTTGGGGACCGCCGATCGTGCCGACGGGGGCCAGTAGCCGCCGCGGTGGGGACCACTGGCTCCCGCCGGCATCGGGTCACTGGGGCAGTGCGGTGTGTTCTCGCATGTTCCTGTCGCCGGTGTCGATCCAGATTGTGTTGTGCACGATGCGGTCCATGATCGCATCGGCGTGGACTGCTCCACCGAGCCGGGCGTGCCAGTCCTTCTTCGGGTACTGGGTGCAGAACACGGTCGAGCCGGTGTCATAGCGGCGCTCGAGCAGTTCCAGCAGCATCGAACGCATTCCCTCGTCAGGATGGTCCAGCAGCCACTCGTCGATCACCAGCAGCGAGAACGTGGAGTACTTCCGCAGGAACTTCGTCTGGCCCTGCGGCTTGTCCTTTGCCAGGGCCCAGGCCTCTTCGAGGTCGGGCATTCGGATGTAGTGGGCTCGGAGCCGGTGCTGGCAGGCCTGCTTCGCCAGCGCGCAGCCGAGGTAGGACTTCCCTGAGCCGGTGAAGCCCTGGAAGACCACGTTCTGTTGCCGCTGGATGAAGGAGCAGGTTGCCAGTTGCGCGATCACGTTCCGGTTCAGTCCCCGTTCCTCGACCAGATCCAGCCGCCGCAGGTCCGCTCCGGGATAACGCAGCCCCGCCCGGCGGATCAGACCCTCGACCTTTCCATGATTGAAGATGGAATGCGCCTCGTCCACGATCAGCTGGAGCCGTTCCTGGAACGACATCCCCAGCACGTGAGCCTCATCCTGGGCATCGATCGCGTCCAGCAGCGCGGTCGCGCCCATCTCGCGCAGCTTCCGCTTCGTGTCGTTATCGATCACGCTCACCGGACACCTCCGGCGTAGTAGTCGGCGCCACGGACGTATCCGCCGTCTTCCGCGGGTTCCTCGCGGGGTGGACGCAGGGCGGCGACCTTGTCCTGCCCGGTGGCCAAGATCGGGTGCAGATGCGCATAGCGCGGTGAACGGACCCGTCCCGTCAGCGCGAGTGCGCAGGCCGCCTCGACCCGATCTACGGAGAAGCGGCGAGAGAGCCGTAGCACCGCCAACGCGGGATCCAGGCCCTGTTCCACGATCGGCACGGACTCGAAGATCCGCTGGATCACGATCACCGTGGCCGGCCCGACCCGATCTGCCCACGCCCGCACCCTCTGCGCGTCCCAGGCCTGGAAACGCTCGCCCGCAGGTAGGTCCGCGTCGTTGGTGCGGTACTCATTGCTCGCGGTCTCCGGGAGCAGCAGGTGACTGGTCAGTCGCTGGCTGCCCTGATAGATCTCCAGCGTCCGGGCCGTGATGCGCAGATCGACCTTCGCGCCGATGTGCGCGAACGGCGCGGAGTAGAAGTTCCGCGCGAACGTGACGTGCCCGTTCCTGCCCACTCGTCGTCCGTAGTGCCATGTCGAGATCTCGTAGGGCACCGCCGGCAGCGGCGTCAGCAGCGGCCGCTCCTCCGCGTCGAACACGCTGGCGCGGGATCCGGGCCGCTTCTGGAACGGCTCCGCGTTATAGGCCTCCATCCGCTGCCCGATGGCGGCTGCAAGTTCGGGCAGGGACGTGAATCGCTGATCCCGCAGCCCGGCGATGACCCAGGTCGCGACGTGCGCGACGGTGTTCTCCACGCTCGCCTTGTCTTTCGGTTTCCGCACCCTCCCCGGGAGCACCGCCGCCGAGTAATGCGCTGCCATCTCGCGATACGCATCGTTCAGGACGATCTCGCCCTCGCGGGGGTGCTTCACCACACCGGTCTTGAGGTTGTCCGGAACGATCCTCGGGACCGTCCCGCCCAGCGCCTCGAACATCGCTACGTGCGCTCGCAGCCAGGACTCCTGGCGCATATCCAGCGCCGGGAAGCAGAACGCGTAACGAGAAAAAGGCAGGCAGGCAACGAACAAGAACACCTTCGAGACCTCGCCGGTGACCGGATCGGCCAGCTCCATCGTGGGGCCGGACCAGTCGACCTCCACGCTCTGGCCGGCCTTGTGACCGACTCTCGAAGCGGCACCGGTGACCATGACGTGGTGCTGGTAGGTGCGGCAAAACCGGTCATACCCCATCGCCGGATCCCCAGCCGCCGTGGTCGCGTCGAAGTACTCGCCGTGCAACAGCTTCAGCGTCACGCCGACCCTGGCCATCTCTCGATGGACCTGTTCCCAGTCCGGCTGTGCGAACACGCTCTCGTGCTCGCCCCGGCCCGGGAACAACCGGGCATACACCTGCTCATCGGCGACGTCCGCGATATCGCCCCACCCGATCCCTGCAGCGTCAGCGGCCTCGAACACCGCCCTCACGGACTTGCGGGACATGCCCTGCGAGGACGAAATCGCTCGCCCCGACAGACCTTCTGCGCGCAGCTGGAGCACCAGCTTCGCCCTGATCTTCCGTACCATTCCAGATTGCTCCTTCCGCCGCGTGCCCTATACACACGGCGGAAGGAGCGTAGACAGAGCGGCCCCAACGACACCACTGGTGGTCCCGAACGACGCCACCGCTACGGCAGCGACGTGGCACCCGAACCCTCGATCAGCGGACCCCAGCGAGGCGAATATTCAACGATATCGCCCCACCCGATCCCTGCAGCGTCAGCGGCCTCGAACACCGCCCTCACGGACTTGCGGGACATGCCCTGCGAGGACGAAATCGCTCGCCCCGACAGACCTTCTGCGCGCAGCTGGAGCACCAGCTTCGCCCTGATCTTCCGTACCATTCCAGATTGCTCCTTCCGCCGCGTGCCCTATACACACGGCGGAAGGAGCGTAGACAGAGCGGCCCCAACGACACCACTGGTGGTCCCGAACGACGCCACCGCTACGGCAGCGACGTGGCACCCGAACCCTCGATCAGCGGACCCCAGCGAGGCGAATATTCAGCCAGCCCCGACCATCTGAGCGTGCCACTGCCGCACTGGTCCGGGCCTGCGCCCGCAGCCGGCGGCGCGGCAGCCCACCGGCCGGATACCGTCGACCGGGCGGACGACGCACCGGTGAGGCTGCTGGTCGAGCAGGATGGGTTGGAGGAGCTGCCACACGTACTGGCTGCACTGCTCAGCGGCGGCGGCATCGTCGGGCCCGCTGGGAGCATGAGTGCCCGCCAGGTCGCCGACGAGCAAGTGACGGCCCGCCCATAGGGACCGCGCTGGGCAAGGGACCGCTCTGGGGCACGCGGACCGGTCCGCCGGCACCCGGCCGGTACTGAGCACGACAGTTCCGGTCGACCTCGGGACTCCTCAGCTGTCGCGGAGCACCCGCACGGCCTCGACCGGGTCCCCGTCGAACACCACCACGCCCTTGCGCAGCACCACGATGCGGCTGCACAGCTCGGAGAGCATGTCCAGCTCGTGCGAGACGACGACCATGGTGCGGCCGGCCTCCTGCAGCTCCCGGATGCGGGCCAGGCACTTGCGCTGGAACGGTTCGTCACCCACCGAGAGGATCTCGTCGACCAGGAAGATGTCGGGCTCGGTGTGCACGGCGACCGCGAAGGCCAGGCGCAGGAACATGCCCGAGCTGTAGTACTTCACGTCGGTGTCGATGAACTCCTCGATCTCGCTGAAGGCGACGATGTCGTCGAATTTCGCGTCGATCTGCTCGCGGCTCATCCCCAGGATCGCGCCGTTGAGGTACACGTTCTCGCGACCGGAGAGGTCGGGGTGGAAACCGGCGCCCACCTCGATCAGGCCCGCCACTCGGCCCCGCAGCAGCACCCGCCCCTGGTCGGGGAACAGCACGCCCGAGATGGTCTTCAGCAGGGTGGACTTGCCCGAGCCGTTGAAGCCGATCAGGCCCACCGTCTCCCCCGCCCGGATCGTGAGGTCCACGTCGTCCAGGGCCAGGAAGGTGTCGGCCAGCTTCTTCTTCTGCAGGGCGGAGAACACCAGTTCCTTGAGGGAATGGTCATGCCGCAGGGAGAAGTGCTTGGTGACGTTCTCGATGCGGATCATCTCGCGGTCGGAATCGGCCGGGGCGGTCCCGGCGCCCATGGGGTGTGTGGTCATCTCGCTGCTCCCTCACAGTTCCTGGGCGAAGCGACGCTTGGAGCGCTCGAACACGATGGTGCCGAGGGCGAAGGTCGCGCCGGCGATTAGCAGGCCTGCCCACCACAGCCCGTAGGGCTCTCCCGGCATGGTCAGGCTGGGATCCGAGGGGACGGCCTCGACCACGTCCGGTCCGTAGCGCCAGAAGGCCACGTGGAACAGCTCCACCACGATGGTCAGCGGGTTCAACTGGTATAGCCACCACCAGATGGTGCCGCCGATCGCCTGCTCCACCATCGAGATGCGGTACAGCACCGGGGACAGCCAGGTGGCGACCATGACGATCAGGTCCACGAAGTTCTCCACGTCGCGGAAGGCGGCGTTGAGCGCAGCGGTGAGCATGCCCAGCCCCATCGTGAACACCACCAGGATCACCATGCCCAGCACGAAGGCGATCGCCGAGGTCAACGAGGGAAGCCAACCGAACAGCAGAGCACCCACGATCAGCACCACCAGCTGCGGCAGGAAGTGCACCAGGGCCACGATCATGCTGGCCCAGGGGAACAGCTGGCTCGGCAGGTAGATCTTCGCCACCAGCGCACCGTTGCCGGTGATCGAGCGGGTGGCATTGCCGAACACCTCTCCGAACAGGTTGATCACCACGATGCCGCTGAACAGGTACACGGCGTAGGCCGGGGTGTCGCGGGAGAGCTGCAGGAAGATTCCCAGGGCGATGTAGAACACCACGAACTGCACGGCGGGCTTGACGTAGCTCCACACCATGCCCAGCACGCTGCCGCGGTAGCGGACCCGCAGCTCCTTCTTGACCAGCAGTCGCAGCAGGAACCGTTCGTGGATGGGGTTCAACCAGCCGGCGTCCTGGCCCGGGGCGCGCCAGCCCTGCGCCTGCTCCTCGCGTGAGGGCACGCGGGGGGCCGGCCGTTCGACGGCCTGGTTCACGCCGAGGGGCCCTCGGAGACGGGCCGATCGTTCTCGGCACGGTCCTCCTCCCGCCGCGGGGCAGGATTGGCGGCGAAGGTGCGCTCCCACTCCTCGAAGGAGGTGATGCGGCCGGCGGCCTCCCGGTACTCCTGCTGCAGCTCGGGCCAGCGGCGGTGCAGCTCGACGTGCGTGGCGACTGCATCGGCGAGCATGTCCCTCACCTGCTGGGGGCTGCGCTTGTACCAGGAGACCTGGGTTCCCTCGGCGTTGGAGACCAGGGCGCTGTCGTACGCCGCCAGGCGCCACCACTTGGCGTCCTGGTGGGCGATTGCTGCCTCGGGATGCTGGGCAGCCTTCTCCTTGGTGGGGGCCACCAGCTGCTTGACCAGGGTCTTCGCGGTCCACGCGGGCAGCATCAGCCGATGCGGCTGGGTGAAGGGCTTCCCCTTGCGCGGCGGCTTGTCCACGTGGATCGGCGGGTACAGATCAGGGTCCTTCTTCGCGGCGGCATCGTCGTACTCCCCCGCCATCTCCCGGATCTGCGGCAGCTTGGTGCCGATGACCGGGTGCAGCGCATCGGGCCCGGCCAGCACGTCGTGCTGGGCCAGCAGGCGCCCGGCCTCGGTGTAGTACTGCATAGAGATCAGATGCTTCACGTCCATGAACTGCGACTCCTTGACCACGCGGCCGCCGCGGGAGTACGGGGAGTGCAGCAGGGCGGTGATGATGCGGTTGCGCTCGTGGAAGTAGGCCTGCCAGCCCACCAGGTCGTCCTTGTCCGTCCAGCTCATGTGCCACACTCCGGCACCGGGCAGGGACACCGTCGGGTAGCCGGCCTTCTTGGCGCGCAGCCCGTACTCGGCGTCGTCCCACTTGATGAACACCGGCAGGCTCAGTCCGATCGCCCGCACCGTCTCGGTGGGGATCAGGCACATCCACCAGCCGTTGTAGTCCACGTCGGCACGGCGGTGCAGCCACGGGGTGGAGCGCAGGGGCTCGGAGGCCAGGTCGTGCCCGAGCACGGCGTCGGCACTGGCCAGTGCGGGCTGGATCCTCCAGGGGTCCACGACCTCGCCGAAGGTGTGCAGCACCGAGCGGTTGTTGAGGTCGAACATGTGGGCGCCCACGATGGTGGGCTTGGTGGCGAAGTCTGCGAAGGTTCGCAGGCGGATCAGCGACTCGGGTTCGATCACGATGTCGTCGTCGCAGTTGACCACGTAGGTGGCGCTGCCGGAGGTGGCGGCTTCGTACATGCCGCGGGAGAAGCCGCCGGAGCCCCCGATGTTGCCCTGCTCGATGATGTGCAGCTGGTCGCCCATCTGCTCCTGCAGGGGGTCCAGCTGGGCGGGGTGGTCGCGCAGGCGGTCCGAGCCCTGGTCGATCACGTACATCACGTCGAGCATCGAGCGCAGCTCGGGGTCCTCGGCGAGGGTGCGGATGTTGTCCAGGCAGTACTCCACCTTGTTCATGGTGGTCATGGAGATCGCGAAGGACCCCTCGGTGCGGGCGAGCTCCGCGTCCGCGGTCCACTCCGCCCCGAGGATGGTCAGGTCACCATCACCGGCGTAGGCGTCGAACCAGTACCAGCCACCGTCGCCGAATGCGGTCAGCGGCAGCTCGAACACCTGCTCACCAGCGTTGTCCACCGTGCGGGACTCGTGCCGCTGGATGGTTCCGCGGGCGCTGGAACGGTTGACGACGATCTGCCCCGCCCCGGAGGTTCGCACCACCAGGCGGATCTTCCGCACGGGGGTCCAGCGCCGCCAGTAGCCCGCGGGGAAGGCGTTGAAGTAGGTGCCGAAGGAGCGCATGGTCCGTGCCGGCACGGTGACGGCATGGCGCTGGTTCAGCTCACTCACGTCGACCTGCGCCTCGACCCGGGGGGCGGCCGTCTCATCGGACTTCTTCTTCCTGCTGCTGGCGCTGCCCAGCCCGAAGCTGCCGCCGGTGGCACCCGATCGGGCGTCCTCACGCTCGATGTACAGCGGCACGATGTCCGGGGACGCCTCCAGCGGGAGGATCAGCCGCTGCAGCACGCGCTGTGCGGGCAGCGTGTGCTCCCCGGTCTCGGGGGCGGCGGTATCGGCGGCAGGGGTGCTCATGTTGCTCCTCGGAGAGGGTCCGGACGGACGGTGCTGGCAGGGGTGGTGTGCCCTCAGGCCCGCAGCAGGTCGGGCAGGGCGTTGTCGGCCATGGTCAGGGCGGAGCCGATGGCCATGTGCATGTCGAGGTACTTGTAGGTGCCCAGGCGGCCACCGAACAGGGTGCGCTGCTCGGCGTCGGCCATCTCGCGGTAGGCCAGCAGTGTCTCGCGGTCCGCGGTGCCGTTGACGGGGTAGTACGGCTCGTCGTGGCGTTCGGCGAAACGGGAGTACTCCCGCTGGATCAGGGTGCGGTCCTTGGGGTAGTCGCGCTCAGGGTGGAAGTGGCGCGGCTCGATGATCCGGGTGAAGGGGACGTCCTCGTCGGCGTAGTTCATCACCGAGGTGCCCTGGAAGTCACCGGTGTCCAGGCGCTCGGTCTCCAGGTCGATGGTGCGCCACTTGAGGTCGCCGTGGGCGTAGTCGAAGTACCGGTCCACGGGGCCGGTGTACACGACCGGCAGCTGCCCGCGCACGGCGTCGCGGTTCAGCGGCTGGGAGGTGTCGAAGTAGTCGGTGGCCAGCTTCACCTCGATCTTCGGGTGGTCCGCCATCCGCTCCAGCCACGCGGTGTACCCGTTGGTGGGCAGCCCCTCGTGGGTGTCGTTGAAGTAGCGGTTGTCGTAGGTGTAGCGCACGGGGAGCCGGCTGATGATGGAGGCCGGCAGGTCCTTGGGGTCCGTCTGCCACTGCTTGCCGGTGTAGTGCTTGATGAATGCCTCGTACAGGGGCCGGCCGATCAGCGAGATGCCCTTGTCGTTGAGGTTCTCCGGATCGGTGCCCGCCAGCTCGCCGGCCTGCTCCGCGATCAGGGAGCGGGCCTCGTCGGGGCTCAGTGCGGCCTGGAAGAACTGGTTGATGGTGCCCAGGTTGATGGGCATCGGGTACACCACGCCGCGATGGTTCGTGTACACCTTGTGCTGGTACCCGGTGAAGGTGGTGAACCGGTTGACGTACTCCCATACCCGCTCGTTGGAGGTGTGGAAGAGGTGGGCGCCGTACTTGTGGACCTCGATGCCGGTCTCCGGATCCTTCTCGGAGTAGGCATTGCCGCCGAGGTGGTCGCGCCGGTCGATGATCGTCACGTTCAGCCCGTGCTCGTTCACGGCACGCTCGGCCATGGTGAGCCCGAACAGGCCGGATCCGACGATCAGCAGGTCACATGTCGCCACAGGAGGTCCTTTCACGTGGTCCAACGCCTCGGCGGAGGCTGCGTTCACAGTAGCCGAGCGGTCCGAGGTGCCCGGAACCGCGACACGGCGAGCCGTGCAGTGTGCGCACGGTCATCCCGCGTCCGCTCGACGCTCCGGTTCCTGATGTCGTGACTCCACGAAACGGCGGTAGCCGAGGCGTCGCACCCACCCCGGTGCCAGGCGGTACCCGGCGCGGAGCACCACGTTGCGCAGGAACTGCGTGGGGGTGGTGACACGGTCGACCAGCATCATGCGCTGCAGGCGCAGATCGCTGGCCAGCAACCGCACCCCGCCGCGCCGGGCGAACAGGGCCTCGTCCACCCGGTAGTCCACCAGCACCTCGGGCAGGTTCGCCATCCTGGCCCCGCCCAGCATCATCCGCTCCCACAGCCAGTAGTCCTCCAGCAGTGGGAGGTCGCGGTACCCACCCACAGCGAGCGTGGTGGAGCGACGCAGCACCACGGTGGGGTGGTGGAACGGCGCATGGCTGGGGAGGTACGCCTCGATGTCCTGCTGCGTCAGCGGCCGCTCGCGCAACGGTCCCTTCCCCGGGGGGACGCGGTCGGAGAACTCCCGCATCGCACTGCCCAGCAGGTCCAGGTCGTCGCGGGCCATCCGCGGGATCTGGAGTGCGAACCGTTCGGGCCGGCAGATGTCGTCGGCGTCGGCGCGTGCCACCAGCTCGGTGGGCGCCGCCCTCAGTCCGTCCTGCAGGGTGGGGGCGATGCCGCGATGCGCGTCGTGGCGCAGCACCAGGGCCTGCCCGAACTCCCCCGCCCCCACCCGGGCCACCAGTTCCTCGAGAGGGGCGGGCAGGGGGCCGTCGACGGTGAGCACCAGCAGATCGGGCCGCAGCTGCTGAGCGAGCGTGGCCGAGGCGATCGCCCGTGCGGCCCAGTCGGGGTCGTCCCCTCCCCACAGCGGCATCAGCACGCTGAAGGGTGCGTGGTGCTTCGTGTCCGTGGTCATCGACCGGCGCTCATCGGCTCGTGCTCACTGTCCTCGCTCAGCGCCCTGCGGCACGTTCGATGCGCCGGACGTCGGCAGCGGCCTCGCCGTCGAGCTCGAGCACCACCGCCGAGGGGCGGGGCCCCCGACGGACGGCGGCGAGCAAGCCCCGCATGCCGACGTCGAACAGGTCCCCACGGTGGCGCACCAGCCGCACGAGCCACCCCAGAGCAGTGCGACCGCCGTACAGCACCTTCTCCTTCGGGGTGAATGACGAGGTGCGCGCCAGTGCCCAGATCCGGTTGCGCACATCGAAGTAGAAGCGGGATCCGGGATTGGCCTGGGCGTCCCCGAATCGCGCGGTGCGATGCTCCACCACCGAGGCCGGCACGTGGATCCCGCGGCCGTGCCGCAGCAGTCGCCCCGTGTGCTCGAAGTCGTCGGACCAGATGAAGTAGTCGGCGTACGGCAGCCCGAGGCGGCGCACGTCCTCGGCGTTCAGCAGGGCGGAGACATAGCTGGCGGTGCGGATGGGGCGGCCGCCGGCGCGAGCGGCGTCGCGCTTGTCCTCGGTGGAGGAGCCCATGCGGGTGCGGGGCCGGTTCATCGGGTGGTCGCGCCCGTCGGTCCACACTGCACGCGAACTGAGCACGCTCAGCCGCACGGGCGAGAGCTCCAGTGCATCGAGCAGTGCCTTCAGTGCGCTGGGCCGCGGGATGGTGTCGTCGTCCATCACCCACACCCAGTCCGCCTCATGGCGCACCAGCGCACGGGCGATCCCGGCGGCGAAACCACCGGCTCCCCCCACGTTCCGGCGCAGATGCACCACGTCGGCACCCACCGCGTGCTGGTCGGCGACGCGCCCGGAGGCGTCGGTGGACGCGTTGTCGATCACCACCACGGCGTCGGGCCGCCGCTCCTGGGCGGCGAGGGCATCCAGGCACTCCGAGAGCAGCTGTTCGCGGTTGTAGGTGACGACCACCGCCACGACGCGCTGGGCGGACGCCTCCGCGTGCGCGGTCTCGCTGCTGGTGCTGGGGGGATGGGTCACTGCGCCTCCTGCGGTCGATGTGGCCGCCCGAGCGGCGCGTGACCAGTGTACGGATCAGGCTTGCCGCAGCCGGTCAGCCACGAGGACACGGTGTGAAGGTTCGTAGCAGGTGCCGGGGACGGCATGCGGGAGGGCCTCCCGGCAGCAGCCCGTTACGGCTCGGCACCCGGGTGGAGGGGCTACCCTGTCCACCGCGGCGGCCGCCGCGACTGCGCGTCCGGATCGGGCCCCTCACCGCACCGATCCGGGATCTCGCTCCATGTACGGCTCAGGGAAGGGGGCACCGGCAGTGTCCGAGGAGGATCCACCCCAGGCCCCTGGCCCCGACACCCCGCGTCCCTCGGGGCACCGAGCTCGGGCCGGAGGGAGCGCACGCCCGGTCCCCCGGGTTCCCCGCGGCACGCGCCGCACTGCCGGGCCACGCGCAGGCGGCGCCCCTACCCGTCCCCTGCCCCGACAGCCTCACGGGCCGGCCACCACCGCCCCGGTGCCCGTGCAGGGCCCTGGTTCCGATCCCACGGCAGGTGCTGGCACCGGTGAATCCCCCCGGGGCCGGAGCGCTGCGCCCGTCCGGGCTGCCCGTCCGGGCTCCCACGCGATCCCCGACACTCCGATGGAGCAGGGCCCACCGCCCCCCGGTCCGCGACGGCCCCGACGCCGTTCACGCGCACCGCGCCCTCTCCGGCCCGGCGCCACCCTGCTGGCACTGCTGCTGGTCATCGTCCTGGGCTGGGGCGCCGGACTCGTGCTGTGGGCCGACAGCCGCATCGAGCACGTCGACGCCCTCTCGGGTCGCGCTGACACCCCCGGCACCACCTACCTGATCGCCGGTTCGGACCGCCGCGACGGCGAGGCCGTCGCGGACGACGGCACCCAGGGGGTGCGTGCCGACACCATGATGCTGCTGCACAAGGCCCCCAACGGCTCCAGCTACCTGGTCTCCCTCCCCCGCGACACCCTGGTGGAGATCCCCGGCCACGGCCGGTACAAGCTCAACGCCGCCTTCGCCTTCGGCGGGGCACCGCTGCTGGTGGAGACCGTGGAGGACTTCACGGGACTGTCCGTGGACCACTACGTGGAGATCGGCTTCGACGGCGTGCAGAACGTGGTGGACGCCGTGGGGCACGTGAACCTGTGCATCGACCGGGACGTCGACGATGAGCGCTCCGGGCTGAGGATGACCGAGGGCTGTCACGATGTGGGCGGTGAGCAGGCCCTCGCCTTCGTGCGGGCCCGCTACTTCGACCCGACGGCCGACCTGGGCCGTCAGCAGCGTCAGCAGCAGTTCGTGGGGGCGCTGATGGACCGGATGTCCTCCCCCGGCGTGCTGCTGAACCCGGTCTCGCAGGTGCGCCTGGCGGGAGCCGGATCCGCTGCCCTCACCACCAGCGAGGGCACCGGGATCATCGATGTCGGCCGCATGGCGCTGTCGGCGCGTGGTGCGATGGCCGACGGGGCCATGCCCGTACTGCCCATCGAGGATCCTGCCTTCCAGACCCGCCACTCCGGGGTGGCGATCCTCACCGACGAGGACGATGTGGCCGCGTTCTTCGGCGCGATCGCCGACGGCAGCGCCGAGGTGCCAGCAGGCGGCTGAGCCGAGCCGAACTCAGCGGAAGAGCATGTCGATGACGATGTTCACCGAGTTGAGCACCGACTGGCCCTTGGACCGCGAGTAGTCGGTGTACAGGATGTGCACCGGGTGCTCCCGCACGGTGAGGCGGTGGCGGCCGATCTCCTCGACGATCTCGGAGGCGTGCGCCATCCGGTTCTGCTCGATGGTGATCTTCTCGCAGGCCTCGCGCCCGAGCACCCGCAGCCCGTTGTGGGCATCGGTGAGCTTCACACCGCTGGTGAGGTTCGAGTAGTGGACCGCGCCCCACAGCACGAGGCGTTTGATCAGTCCCGGCTTCGTGCGCCCGTCCAGGAACCGTGAGCCCAGCACCACATCCACTCCCTCCGCCTCACGCAGGGCGATCATGGCGGCGGCGTCCTCCACCTGGTGCTGGCCATCGGAATCGAAGGTGACGATCTGGCGCATGGCAGGATCGCGCAGCGCGTAGTCGATGCCCGTCTTCAGCGCGGCGCCCTGACCCATGTTGTACGGGTGACGCACCACGGCGGCGCCGGCCTCGGCTGCGATCCGGGCGGAGTCGTCGTGGCTTCCGTCGTCCACGCACACCACCAGGGGGTAGCGCGTGCGCAGGTCCCGGATCACGTCACCGACGACGGTGCCCTCGTTGAACAGCGGCACCACGAACCAGGTGGTGTCGGCCCCGGGCGCGGACAGTTCGCGCGAGGGGGCAGCGCTGTTCATGGGTTCTCCTCGTGCTCGGGGTGGTCGGCGGTCGATACCCGTACGCCCGAGGAGGATAACCTGTCGCCGTGGACAATCTCCTTCAGGCTCTCGGCCCGACGGTCGGGGTGAGCGGGCGCACATTCATCATCCAGTTGCTGCTGATGGCAGGGATCGTGGTGATCGTCGCCTGGCTCTTCATCAAGCGCGGCGCGAAGCAGCTGGCGGTCCGCCGGCTGCTGGTCATCGCATTCGCTGTGTTCGCTGTGCTCACGGTCCTGTTCCCCACCGTCCTCACCCGGGTGGCGAACCTGGTGGGCGTAGGACGAGGAGCCGACCTGCTGCTCTACACGACCGTCCTGGTCCTGCTGGGATTCCTGGCGCTCCAGGAGGCCCGGACGAAGTCCGCGGAGAAGCGCACCACCTATCTGGCCCGGCGCCTGGCGATCGACGAGGCCGAACCAGCCGTGCAGTACCGAGAGCGCTCGCTGAGCGCGCATCGGCCCGCGGTGCAGGGACCTGAGCGATCCCTGGACGTCCACCGAGACCTCCCCCACCACCCTGAGCGGACCCCTGACGAGCAGTACGGATGACCGACCTGTTCCATCTCGTCATCGCGGTCCTCCTCGTCCTGGTCGCTGCGTACCTGCCCGGCTTCTGGACGGTCAGGGCACTAGCAGGATCTCGACTCCTGGCACTGTCCCTGGCCCCGGCGATCAGCGCCGCGGTGGCCGGGATCGGAGCGATGGTCGCACCGGTGGTCGGACTCGACTGGTCATGGCTGTCGTTCGCAGGGTCCGGCGCGGTCCTCGTCCTGGCGGCGTGGATCCTCGCCCGCCGCGGCGTGCGACTTCCCGCCACACTGCTCGACGGGCCCCTGGTGGCCCGCCGCTCCCCCGCGGCCCTGGTGGCCTGGATCGGCGCCCTCACCGCAGCACTCGCGGTGACCATCGGCCCCATCGCCGCCCGTGCCGGCCGACCCGATGCCGTCCTGGAGCGCTACGACACGCTGTTCCACCTCACGGCACTGACATACATCCGCGAGACCGGCAACGCCTCGAGCCTGAACCTGAACGCGGTGGCGAACACCGCAGGCCGTCCGGCCTCCTACCCCGCTGCCTTCCATGACCTCGCCGCACTGGTTCCCCTCGTCGACATCCCGATCGTGCTCAACGGCACGGTGCTCGCCCTGGCGCTGGTGCCCTGGATCCTGGGGACGGCACTGCTGGCACGGGTGGTGTTCCCCCGAGTGACGTGGGCGCCGCCCGCCGTCGCCCTGGTCGCGACGCTGATCCCCGCGAGCCCCGTGAACCTGTGGATCCACCTCTCCCCGGTCCCGAACCTCGCCGGCTTCGCGGCCCTGTCCGGGGCACTGGCCGGCGCCGTGGCGCTGTGGACCGCTCTTGCGGCCCAGGCGGATCCTGCGCCGCAAGAGGCGGCATGTCCCCCTCGGGGCGGGATCGCACCGGCCCCTGCACGGCAGGCTGTCATCGCGGCGCTCCTCGCCATCGGCCTGGCAGGAGCAGGGCTCGCCCTCCTGCATCCGAACGTCGCTGTCACGGCCCTGATCCTGCTGGCAGTGCTGACGACGGTGACGGGGCTCCCCCAGTGGCGGAGGCGACCCTGGCTGATCGCCGTGCCGGTGCTGGCGATGCTCCCTGTGGCCGTCCTGGCCTACACCCCGCTCGGCGCGCGGGTGACGGGTTTCGCCGGTGGTCTCCAGGTGCCGTGGTGGAACGCCCTCGCCGAGGTCGGCCTGGGACTGCTGACCGTGTGGCCGATGGCCCTCGGCGTGGTCATGGCCGCCCTGTGGTGGCCGGGTCTGGTGACAGCACTGCGCACCCCGCAGCGGTGGCTCACCGTGGCTTGGCTCGTGCTTGCCGTCATGTACCTCGACGCAGCGGTGGACTCGCCCCTGAACTTGTCGGTGCTTTACTTCCGCGGTCAGGACCGGATAGCCATCCCGCTGGCGATGCTGTCGGCACTGCTCGTGGTCCCCGGGCTGCAGGCGTGGGCGGGCCTGCTGCGGCGGACCCTCGACGTGGATGCTGCGCGCGGACGCCGGCCTGTGATCGCTGTGCTAGTCGTCCTCGCGACGGTGGCGGCCCTCTCCTCGATCCCGACGCGTCTGGACAACGCCGCCAAGAACCTCGCGGAGCACTACCCGGGCAGAGGTCGCTTCCTGCAGGCCGACGAGCTCGCGCAGTTCGCACGCACCGCCCCGCAGCTGGACCGCGACCGGTCCATCCTCGCCAGCCCGTACTCCGGCGCGGCCCACATGTACGCACTGCACGGACTGCCCGCATACCTGCCCGTCGCCGGAGTCGCGCTGAACGACTCCGACCGGGCCGCGATCGAGGCGGTACCGCTGGCCGGCTCCTCCCCCGCGCACTGCCGCGCACTGCTCGACCAGGGCATCGGCTACGTGTACCAGGAAAGGCTGCTCTACCAGTTCGACCCCGCGTTCAGGTCCATCGGTGAACGCGGGGACGATCTGGGGACGGTCGTGTTCGAGACCGAGCACTCCCGGCTCATCCGGATCGAGTGCGATCCGGGGCAGTGACCCTCAGACAGGAGTCAGCCTGCCACGGCCACCCGGGTCGCCTCGATGACGCGTTCGACATCGGAGTCGGTGAGCGCCGGGAACATCGGCAGTGAGATCTCGCGCCGGTAGTATTCCTCCGCCACGGGGCACATCCCCCGCTGATAGCCGAGATCCTCGAAGACCGGATGCCAGTACGCCGGAATGTAGTTGACCTGCACCCCGATGCCCTGCTCACGCAGGGAGTCGAAGATCGAACGGCGACGCTCGGCCGGGACCCGCAAGGGGTAGAGGTGCCATGCGGGTGCCGCCCCCTGCGGGGCGACCGGGATGTCGACTCCCTCGAGGTCGCCCAGGGCCTCGTCGTACGCAGCCTTGATCTCCGCTCGCCGGGCCACGAACTGGTCCAGGCGCTCGAGCTGACTGGTGCCGAGAGCGCACAGCACGTCCGGGAGGCGGTAGTTCAGGCCGAACGCGTGGACCTCCTGATGCCAGGGTCCCTCGTCGGGGTAGCGCTGCATCGCACGGTCGCGGACCAGTCCGTGGTTCTTGAACGAGACCGCCCGAGCGGCGAGCTCGGCGTCGGCCGTCACCACAGCACCGCCCTCGGTGGTGGTCAGGTTCTTCGTGGGGAAGAACGAGTAGGTGGTGAGGTCGGCCAGCGAGCCCACCGGGGCACCGTCCAGGGTGGATCCGATCGAGTGCGCGGCGTCCTCGAGGAGTAGCAGATCATGGCGGGAGGTGATCCCACGCAGAGCCGGGGCGTCCACCGGCACGCCGGCGTAGTCGACACCTGCCACCACCCGGGTGCGCTCGGTGACTGCGGCCTCCACGGCGGACGGGTCCAGATTGCCGGTGGCGGGGTCGACGTCGGCGAACACGATCTTCGCGCCGAGCAGTGCTGCGGTGGCAGCGGTGGCCACGAAGGTCAGCGGCGTGGTGATGACCTCGTCGCCAGGTTCGATGCCCGCAGCGGCGTAGGCGACGTGGAGCGCGGCGGTCCCGGAGGTGACGGAGACCGCGTGGTCCACGCCGGCGCGCGCCGCGACGGCGGTCTCGAATCGCTCGACCTCAGGACCGGTGGTCAACCAGTCGCTGTTCAGGGCGTCGGTGACAGCAGCGATGTCGCTGGCGTCGATGGACTGACGACCGTAGGGAAGCACTCAGATCCCTCCCTCGATGATCTCGGCGATCTGCTCCTGGGTGTACCACTGGTCGTTGGAGTCCGAGCGGAAGAAGAACCCGGGCTCGACCGGCACGGCGCCCTCGGGGGCCTTGTAGCCCCAGGTCGCGAGGTCGGGCTGGATGATGAAGTACTTGCCGTCCTCGATGATGACCGCGCGGCGGCCCTCCTCGGGGCTGATCATCTCCTCGTGGAGCTTCTCGCCGGGACGCAGGCCCACGTCGACCATCTCGGCGCCGGGCACGACGGCCTGGGCGAGGTCGGTGACCTTCATGGAGGGGATGCGTGGCACGAGCAGCTCGCCGCCCTGCATGAGCTCGAAGGTGTCGATGACCATCTGCACGGCCTGCGGCAGGGTGATGAAGAAGCGGGTGCAGGTCATGTCCGTGATCGGCAGCGGCTTGCCCTCCTCGCCGAGGCGGCGGAAGAAGGGGATGACCGAGCCGCGCGAGCCCATCACGTTGCCGTAGCGCACCACGGCGAAGCGGGTGTCGTAGCTGGCGGCGTAGTGGTTGCCCGTGATGAAGAGCTTGTCGGCGGTGAGCTTGGTGGCGCCGTAGAGGTTGATCGGGCTGGAGGCCTTGTCGGTGGACAGGGCCACGACCTTCTTCACGCCGGCGTCGATGGACGCCTCGATGACGTTCTGGCTGCCGAGGATGTTGGTCTTGACGAACTCGAAGGGGTTGTACTCCGCGGTGTCGACCTGCTTGAGCGCGGCGGCGTGGACGACGTAGTCCACGTCCTTCAGCGCACGGGCGAGGCGGCGCTCGTCGCGGATGTCACCGATGAACCAGCGCAGTCGCGGATCATTGCCGAACTGGTTGCGCACCTCGTACTGCTTCAACTCGTCCCGGGAGAAGACGACGACCCGTCGCGGGTTGTGGTTGTCGAGCACTTCACGCAGGAAGGCCTTGCCGAAGGAGCCGGTCCCACCGGTGATGAGGATGGAGGCACCGTTGAGGAGCGACATGCGGATCTCTTTCGTCGACGGGGTTGGGGCGGCACCCGGGCGACCCGGGACGCGCGTGCCATTATGGCACGGTGACCGATACACGAACCGTCGCAGTGATCCAAGCTCGTACAGGCTCCTCCCGCCTCCCCGGGAAGGTGCTCCGGCCGCTCGGCGGCCGACCGGTCCTGGGGTGGATGGTGCGGGCCGCCCGCGCCGCCTCGGGCATCGAGGACGTCGTGGTGGCGACGTCCACCGCCCCCGGGGACGACGCCGTCGCCGAGCTCGGCGAGGAGCTGGGCGTGCAGGTGGTCCGCGGCAGCGAGGACGACGTCCTCTCCCGCTTCGTGCTCGCCCTGGAGGAGACCGGGGCCGATGCGGTGGTGCGCCTGACCGCGGACTGCCCGCTGGCGGACCCCTCGCTGATCTCCGCCGTGGTGGGGCTGTGGAAGGCCGATCCCTCGCTGGACTACACCGCGACCACGCTGGTGCGCACGCTGCCGCGCGGCCTGGACGTCGAGCTCGCCTCGCGGGAGGCGCTGCTGACGGCCGATGCGGAGGCCGAGAGCTTCCACCGCACGCACGTCACCTCCTATCTCTACGACTCCAAGCGCTACTTCC
Source organism: Brachybacterium muris (assembly GCF_016907455.1). Taxonomy (NCBI): domain Bacteria; kingdom Bacillati; phylum Actinomycetota; class Actinomycetes; order Micrococcales; family Dermabacteraceae; genus Brachybacterium; species Brachybacterium muris. The sequence continues at coordinate 2,312,227 of NZ_JAFBCB010000001.1, forward strand.
GCACCATGGGCCTGGTCGTCCAGCCGGCCGCGAACGACCTGCGGGTGACCCTGGACACCGTCGAGGACGGCGAGATGCTCGACGCCGTCGTCGCCGAGCTCGGGGACCGCGCGCCGGCGTGGCACGAGGTGGTGGACCTGCTGCGCTCGCGCCCCGACATCACGCGGATCAACGCGGGCGTGCGCCAGAAGAAGCTGGCCGACGGATGACCCACGTCGCGATCCGATGCGACGCGACCCCGTCGGGAGGCATCGGCCACCTGGTGCGGGCGCTCTCCGTCGCCGACGCCGCCCGCGCCGCCGGGCACACCGTGGTGGTCGCCGGCTCGATCGAGGCGCCTCTCGCCCGGCACCTGCTGGCCGAGTCCGGTCTCGAGGTGACCGCGGCGCCCGAGGACCTCGGGATCCTCGCCGCCGAGCAGGGCGCGAGCGTCGTCCACGTCGACGACTACACGATCGGGGCCGACGCCCGGGACCGGGTGCGCGCCGGCGGTGCGCTGCTGTCGTCGATGGAGGACGGCGCCTTCGGCCGCCGTCCGGCCGACGTCGTCGTCGACTCCACGATCCGCGCCGAGCGGGTCGGCCGCCCCGAGGACGGCAGCGGCGAGGTGCTCCTCGGCATCGCCTACGCCCCGATGCGCGCCGAGGTGCGCGCCGCGCGGGAGAAGCGTGTCGACGAGGACCACGACGTCAGCCGCGGCGCCCGGGTGCTGATCGTCATGGGCGGCACCGATGCGACCGGCGCCGCCGGGACCCTCGCCGCCGTCTGCGCCGCGGCAGAGGGTGTCGCGCACGTGAGCGTCATCGCGCCCGAGCACGGCTGGGACGCGGTCCGGGCCGAGGCCGGGGAGGATGTCGAGCTGCTCGCCCCCTCCCCCGCCTTCCTCGAGCGGGCGAGCGCGGCGGACCTCGTGGTCAGCGCCGCGGGCACCACCGCCTGGGAACTGGCCTGCATCGGCGTGCCGAGCCTGCTGGTCGCGGTGGTGGAGAACCAGCGCGCCGGCTACGAGGCCGCCCTCGCCGAGCGCATCGCCCGCGGGCTCGGCACCCTCGAGCAGGTGCGCGCCGACCGCTCCGCGGCGACCGCGGAGGTGGAGCGGGCGATCTCGGACCTGCGCGCGATGCGCAGCTGGACCCCGGTGGGCCGGGAGAAGGTCGACGGCCACGGCGCGGAGCGGATCGTCGCCGCCTGGGACGCGGCGCTCGCGCGACGGATCGGGACGGCGGAGGCGCCGGTCGCGGCGCGGCCCGCGACCCCGTCGGACTCGCCGCTGCTGCTGCGCTGGCGCAACGACCCGGAGACCCGGAAGGTCTCCCGCGACTCCGATCCGGTGCCGTGGGAGTCCCACTCCGGCTGGTACGCGCGGACGCTGGAGAACCCGTCCCGCGAGCTGTACGTCGTCGAGCGGGGCGGCGCGCCCGTCGGCACCGTGCGCTTCGACGCGCTGGAGGGCGCGTCGGCGGGCGAGGAGTGGGAGGTGTCCATCACCCTCGCCCCCGAGGCGCGCGGCCACGGGCTCTCCCGGCCGGTGCTCGCCGCCGGCGAGGCGGCCTTCGGGGCGCGTCACCCCGGCGCCGTCGTCGTCGCCGCGATCCTTCCCGACAACCTGCCGTCCCAGCGGCTGTTCGCCGGGGCCGGCTACGTGCTCGATCCGGATCGCGACGACGGCGAGTTCGACGTGCTGGTCAGACGAGATCCCAGCTGAGCGGCGTCCCGCGCTCGACGTCCTTCGCGAAGGTGCGGCCGAGGACCACGTCGAGATAGCGCGGCTCGAGCCCGCCCGCGGGGCGGATCGAGCGGACGTTCTCCGCGGTGATCTCCTCGCCGGCTCGCACGTCCTTCACGACGAACAGCGAGCGGCGCAGGCGCTGGGACTCGGCCTCGGACTTCGTCGGGCCGACGTGCACCTCGCCGAGCGCGAGCCAGGCGGCGTAGGACTCGTCGACCAGGGCCTTCAGCTCCTCGGGCTCGAGGGAGAAGTCGGAGTCGACGCCGCCGTCGGCGCGGCGCAGCGTGACGTGCTTCTCGAGGATCGCGGCGCCGAAGGCGACGGCCGCGACGCTCACGCCGATGCCCTTGGTGTGGTCGGAGAGGCCGCCGACGACCTTCCAGGTGTCGGCGAGCACCGGGATGGTGCGCAGGTTCGACGCCTCGGCGGTCGCCGGGTAGGAGGAGGTGCAGCCGAGCACGGCGATCTGGTCGTTGCCCTCGGCGCGCAGGGTCTTGACGGCGAGGTCCACGTCGCCGGCGTCGGCGGCGCCGGTGGAGAGGATCACCGGCTTGCCGGTGCGGGCCACCTTGCGCAGCAGCGGGATGTCGCCGATCTCGAGCGAGGCGATCTTGTAGACCTCGGCGCCGAGGTCCTCCAGCAGGTCGACGGCCGTGTCGTCGAAGGGGCTAGAGAACGGGATCATACCGTGCTCCCGGGCGCGGGCGAAGATCGCCTCGTGCCACTCCCAGGGGGTGTGTGCTTCCTGGTAGAGGCTGTAGAGATTGCGACCGCCCCACAGCCCGTGGCTGTCGGTGATGCGGAACGCGGGTCCGTCCGCGTCGATGGTGATGGTGTCCGCGGTGTACGTCTGCAGCTTGATCGCCGGCGCCCCGGTCTCCGCGATGGCATCGACGATGGCCAGAGCGCGGCCGAGGTCACCATTGTGGTTGCCGGACATCTCCGCTGCAACGAAGGGGCGGTGGCTCTCGCCGACCTGCAGGTCGCCGATCTGGAGTGATGTGGGGGTTCCGTTGTGGCTCAGAGGCATGGGCCGATCGTACCGGAGCGGCCCTGGATCACTCACCTCGCCCGGGGCGCGATGCGCGGACCAAGCGCACCAGGCGATCGCGGCAGTCCGCCATCACGAGGTCGACGCAGTCCTGGTAGGGAGCGGTGAAGTCGATCCATGGTGGCGCGACCACCGTCGAGTTCCGCGACAGCTGATCGATGGATGTCGCCCCTCCCCCGGTGCGGTAGTAGTAGTTCTCGGGGGAGAAGCCCAGCAGCCATGCGGGGGTCCCGACGGCCGCCGCCAGTTCCATGGGGACCGTGCTGATGCCGATGATCAGGTCCATGGACGCCAGATGCCCGGCCAGACCTTCGAAGTCGTCGAAGAGGTCCACGTCCTCGATCTGTCGGATCCCGTGCTCGACGCAGTACGCGGACTCGGCGGGGTCGATGGTGTGCTGCACCGACCAGAAGTCCACCCCGTCCACACCGAGCAGCGGCTCGAACTGCTCCACCCCCAGGTACATCATCCTCCTCGAGCCGCTGGAGAAGTGACTCTTCCAGACCAGGCCCACCTTCAGCCTGTCCCCGGGTGTCGCCACCTCCCGGGCGAGATCCGGGACCAGATAGGCGCCCGTGTCCTCGCGCGGGAGCACGCCGGCGAACCTGTTGAAGGTCAGGTTCTGGCCGAAGGTCACATGATCGGCGGCGGCCACGTACGGATCGCACTGCGCCGTCAGATGACTGGCGAGGAGGAAGTCGCTGTACCTGCCGTCGTAGACCGGGTTCAGGACCCCGCGGACGCGACGGGGGACGCCGATGAACTCGACGGACGGGAAGCTCCGCTCCAGGAGCGTGAGCAGCCGCGGGTCGCAGCTAGCCGTGACCCGGTAGCGCTCGGCGAGCTCACCGAGGTACTGCGCCGTCCGGATCTCGTCGCCGACGCCGTCATCGGCGATAAGGAACAGAGACGATCCGGGGTCCTCGGGCAGCGCCTCGTAGTTGAGGAACCTGCTGCCGAGATCTCGTTTCAGGGTTCGCCAGTGCGGACCCGTCCTGCGCACGCTCCAGCTCTTCAGGTAGTGGCCCTGCAGCAGCAGGGTGGTCGCCTGGTCGCGGTCGCCGAGTCGGATCCCCGGCCGGCCGGCGCTCGCGGAGCCGTATCCGATCTGGTTGCGCAGATCGATGACCGTGACGCCGTCGTCGAGCCGGGCTTGGACGAATCGGAGTCCGGTCGCCGCGATGGTGTAGTTCGGGTCCTCCACCAGCACAGATCGCAGCAGCTCGGCCGCATCACGGTTGCTCCCCTCCTCCATCGCGATCAGCCCGCGGCCGCAGCGCGCCCCGAGCATCGTGTCCGGCAGCCCGGAGAGATGCGGTACCAGCGTGTCCAGGTCGCTCAGGAGGTCCTTGACGGTGAGCACACGCAGCAGGGAGTCCTTGCTGTAGACGTCCATGGCCCCGTAGCCCTTTCTCGCCGCCGCCTGACAGGCATCGAAGAAGTCCTCGTGCGCGGGGCCGTGGAACCTGAGGTCGTGTGCGAGGGCGAGCACGCCGGGGATCCCGTGGAACGCCTCCGGGATCACCTGGAGGTCCTGGACCAAGGAGCCCGAGTCGAAGCGCAGCGAGGCCTCGACCACAGCGCGGTCCCGGAATCCGTGTCGAGCGATCTGCCGTTCCAGGAGGGTCCGCGCCGTCTCCGCGTGGCCGTGGGTCACCAGGTCGCCGACGTACCTCAGGTTGTCCTTCCACTGGAAGGGATCCTCTTCATCACCCTGGAAGTACTCGAGCACGTCGACCTTCTCCAGCGCACCCTGCCGCAGGCGGAACTCCCGGAAGCGCAGGCCCCTGATGGTCGAGCCGTTCGCCTGCGGGCCGCTGAGGGGGGCCATCAGCCGGCCGAGGGCATGCAGCTTGTCCGTGGTCCGCAACCCGGACAGCTGGATCCACTCCCCCAGCCGCGCCGCCTCCGCCCGGCCGTGGGCACGATCCTCGAGTGCCGCGAGACGCGGGGCCAGGAGCTGATCGGCCAGCAGCCCGTCCTGGGCGCTGAGCAGGGTGATGCCGGCGAAGCACTGGTCGATCAGTCCGAGCTCGTCGAGGTCCACCCGCGACAGGATCTGCGACGCGGTCCGGAAGTTCCGCAGTCTCGCCATGTGTCGGGCGATGGCCAGGGCGGCTCCGGGCTGCGCACTGGTTGCCTTGTCCACCAGGACAGCTCGTTGATCTGCGGGATCGAACGGCGGTCGAGAGACACGAGTGAATCTGCGGAGCACTGCACCCACCTAAGGAGTCTGTCCGAGCCCCCGGTGGCCCGTCGCTGTTCGGGAGTCTAGCTGGGCCTCCACCCCCTGGAGGACGGCGTCACCGGGTCGGCTCCGCGTGCTTCCCGGGATCGGTCAGCCTGCCCCGAAGATCTCCCGGCGGGAGTCCGGGACCGCAAAGGGGACGAGGTCGTGCGGGGAGTGCGCCAGGCGGAAGAGCCCGCCGGCGACGTCCTGGAGGGTCTCCTCGTGTCCGGGAACCGGGATCACGTACGTCGGCCGCCCGAGGGCCGCGGCCTCCCACATGGATGTGGAGAACGTGCCCACGCAGATCTCCGACTGCCTGATGGTCGCGAGGGTGTCGTCCCGGGCGACGGCGATGTGATCGCTCAGCCCGGCGGCGGCGAGCTCGTCATCGATGATCGTGCGCTGAGCGGGATGCGGCGCGATGACCACCCGCAGGTCAGGTCGTTCACCCACCAGGTCAGCGGCGAAGGCCAGGATCCGACGGAGCACCCGGGGCTGGGAGATGATGCAGACGTCCCAGGCGGGGACGACGCTCGGGTCCCCCTCACCTCCGATGCTCAGTTCGCTCTGCTGGCGCGGCACCACCACATGCTCCTGGTAGACGTTCGTGCGCTCGGCCCAGAAGTCCGACCATGCATAGAAGCGCGAGGCCCCGTGGTGAGGCGTGCCTCCGAACCAGAAACTCGGAGCGTACCTGCTGGTCAGCGCGTACTGGATGTCGGAGACCACGGCACCGGAGCGTGCTGCTGCCGCAGCGATCCCGGCCCACCAATGGCTGGAGGCGATGAGGACCTCCTGCGGCCCCACTCTCTCGAACACGGGGGTGAAGAACTCACGTTCGTCGAGGAACTTCACCAGGCGATTGCGGAGATGGTCCCCGAGGTCGACGCGGATGCCGAGAGCGTCGGAGATCGCCTCCTCGAAGGGGCGCGCATCGACATCGGGGATGCGCAGCTGTTCGAATCGTCGGCCCGGGCTCTGGCGCCAGAGGTAGTACTCGTGGAACGGGACGACGAGGTCGGTGTCGTTGACCTCGGGGTAGCCGTACGTGTCCGGCTGCACCACGAACAAGGTCTCCTCGTCACGGAAGGCAGCGGTGCGATATCCGCTCTGGCCGCGCCGGACGTAGTCGAAGACGACCCTCTTCGCGGCGGGAGCCGTGGTCAGCCGCTTCGACCCGTGGTAGATGTCCTTGACCGGGGTGCCGACGGCTCCGGCCGCGCCCCAGTACCCGAAGGCCTCGGCCAGCTGGATGATCAGCGCGGAGCGACCGAGCTCCCACACGTGCACGCCGTCGCGGGTGGTGATGTCGAACAACCCGTGGTCACGCTCGGCGGCGCAGATGCGGTCGAAGAACTCGCCGTAGGAGAAGGGAGGCTGGATGCGCCGCTGGCTGGCCCCGTCCCGCAGCAGCACCCAGTCGTACTCCCCTCGGATGGACACGGTGGGCCGCTCAGCCGAGCCCGAGTTCTGGACCTGGACACCGCCGACCTGGTTGATCGGGGTACCGAAGCTGTCGGTGCCTGCCGTGATCGGGAACCACGGGTGGCGGGGGATCTCGCGACGCGTGGGCGCTGCGGGTGCTTTGGCCATGGTGCCGAGGACCCGCACCGCCGAGGAGGCGGTGCTCGATCCGAGACGGGCCAGCGGAGAGGGGATCAGGCGCCTGGTCGGGACTGTGCCCACCGGCGCGGTGCCGGCGTCGGCCGGGCCGGAGGGCGGATCCTGTGCAGCCGAGGCCGAGGCCTGCGCCGCAGAGGAGGGTTCCTTGGGCGGGAGGGGTGCAGCGGGTTCTGTGGTGTCGGTGGGGTGTGCCGACGGGGTCAGCCGTGCGGCCCCGGTCGAGCCCGCCAGTTCCTTGCGCGCACGCCTTCGGGCCACCGCCGTCGAGCTGACCTGGCGCACTTTCCAGCTCACATCGCGCGGTGCGCGTCTGGCCAGCCGGGTCAGTGCGCTCACCCCTCCGAGCGAGCGCGTACCGCCGGCGGTGGCGAAGACGGTGTCCTGCACGGACGGCAGGCCGGCGCCGTACCGGGCGTCGCGGCGCAGATGAGCAGCAGCCTCGAGACCGTGCGCGGCGGTGATGCTCGCGAGGTAATGGCGGTCGGCGGAGCCCGGCGAGGTGGTGTAGGAGAGCACCAGCGGCCCGTCACCCTCGAACTGGATCAGGGTGGCGCCCCGGCGGACCTGCACCGTGGCGTTCACGGCGTGCTCCTCGCCGTCGACCTGGACGTCGTACAGCCTCACCGGTGAGTCCACGGTGACGCGGTGGGCCCGGCGTCCGCCGGTGTGCTTCACCTGGTGACTGATCTGGTCGACGCGGATCGGTTCGATGCCGTCGGTGGCGAACACCCGAGCCAGGTCGATCGGCTCGCCCAGCGGCCCGAGCAGTCGCCGGTACTGGCCGGTTGAGTATTCGTAGTCGTGGGAGCCACCGAATCTTGCTCTTGGGGACCGCCGATCGTGCCGACGGGGGCCAGTAGCCGCCGCGGTGGGGACCACTGGCTCCCGCCGGCATCGGGTCACTGGGGCAGTGCGGTGTGTTCTCGCATGTTCCTGTCGCCGGTGTCGATCCAGATTGTGTTGTGCACGATGCGGTCCATGATCGCATCGGCGTGGACTGCTCCACCGAGCCGGGCGTGCCAGTCCTTCTTCGGGTACTGGGTGCAGAACACGGTCGAGCCGGTGTCATAGCGGCGCTCGAGCAGTTCCAGCAGCATCGAACGCATTCCCTCGTCAGGATGGTCCAGCAGCCACTCGTCGATCACCAGCAGCGAGAACGTGGAGTACTTCCGCAGGAACTTCGTCTGGCCCTGCGGCTTGTCCTTTGCCAGGGCCCAGGCCTCTTCGAGGTCGGGCATTCGGATGTAGTGGGCTCGGAGCCGGTGCTGGCAGGCCTGCTTCGCCAGCGCGCAGCCGAGGTAGGACTTCCCTGAGCCGGTGAAGCCCTGGAAGACCACGTTCTGTTGCCGCTGGATGAAGGAGCAGGTTGCCAGTTGCGCGATCACGTTCCGGTTCAGTCCCCGTTCCTCGACCAGATCCAGCCGCCGCAGGTCCGCTCCGGGATAACGCAGCCCCGCCCGGCGGATCAGACCCTCGACCTTTCCATGATTGAAGATGGAATGCGCCTCGTCCACGATCAGCTGGAGCCGTTCCTGGAACGACATCCCCAGCACGTGAGCCTCATCCTGGGCATCGATCGCGTCCAGCAGCGCGGTCGCGCCCATCTCGCGCAGCTTCCGCTTCGTGTCGTTATCGATCACGCTCACCGGACACCTCCGGCGTAGTAGTCGGCGCCACGGACGTATCCGCCGTCTTCCGCGGGTTCCTCGCGGGGTGGACGCAGGGCGGCGACCTTGTCCTGCCCGGTGGCCAAGATCGGGTGCAGATGCGCATAGCGCGGTGAACGGACCCGTCCCGTCAGCGCGAGTGCGCAGGCCGCCTCGACCCGATCTACGGAGAAGCGGCGAGAGAGCCGTAGCACCGCCAACGCGGGATCCAGGCCCTGTTCCACGATCGGCACGGACTCGAAGATCCGCTGGATCACGATCACCGTGGCCGGCCCGACCCGATCTGCCCACGCCCGCACCCTCTGCGCGTCCCAGGCCTGGAAACGCTCGCCCGCAGGTAGGTCCGCGTCGTTGGTGCGGTACTCATTGCTCGCGGTCTCCGGGAGCAGCAGGTGACTGGTCAGTCGCTGGCTGCCCTGATAGATCTCCAGCGTCCGGGCCGTGATGCGCAGATCGACCTTCGCGCCGATGTGCGCGAACGGCGCGGAGTAGAAGTTCCGCGCGAACGTGACGTGCCCGTTCCTGCCCACTCGTCGTCCGTAGTGCCATGTCGAGATCTCGTAGGGCACCGCCGGCAGCGGCGTCAGCAGCGGCCGCTCCTCCGCGTCGAACACGCTGGCGCGGGATCCGGGCCGCTTCTGGAACGGCTCCGCGTTATAGGCCTCCATCCGCTGCCCGATGGCGGCTGCAAGTTCGGGCAGGGACGTGAATCGCTGATCCCGCAGCCCGGCGATGACCCAGGTCGCGACGTGCGCGACGGTGTTCTCCACGCTCGCCTTGTCTTTCGGTTTCCGCACCCTCCCCGGGAGCACCGCCGCCGAGTAATGCGCTGCCATCTCGCGATACGCATCGTTCAGGACGATCTCGCCCTCGCGGGGGTGCTTCACCACACCGGTCTTGAGGTTGTCCGGAACGATCCTCGGGACCGTCCCGCCCAGCGCCTCGAACATCGCTACGTGCGCTCGCAGCCAGGACTCCTGGCGCATATCCAGCGCCGGGAAGCAGAACGCGTAACGAGAAAAAGGCAGGCAGGCAACGAACAAGAACACCTTCGAGACCTCGCCGGTGACCGGATCGGCCAGCTCCATCGTGGGGCCGGACCAGTCGACCTCCACGCTCTGGCCGGCCTTGTGACCGACTCTCGAAGCGGCACCGGTGACCATGACGTGGTGCTGGTAGGTGCGGCAAAACCGGTCATACCCCATCGCCGGATCCCCAGCCGCCGTGGTCGCGTCGAAGTACTCGCCGTGCAACAGCTTCAGCGTCACGCCGACCCTGGCCATCTCTCGATGGACCTGTTCCCAGTCCGGCTGTGCGAACACGCTCTCGTGCTCGCCCCGGCCCGGGAACAACCGGGCATACACCTGCTCATCGGCGACGTCCGCGATATCGCCCCACCCGATCCCTGCAGCGTCAGCGGCCTCGAACACCGCCCTCACGGACTTGCGGGACATGCCCTGCGAGGACGAAATCGCTCGCCCCGACAGACCTTCTGCGCGCAGCTGGAGCACCAGCTTCGCCCTGATCTTCCGTACCATTCCAGATTGCTCCTTCCGCCGCGTGCCCTATACACACGGCGGAAGGAGCGTAGACAGAGCGGCCCCAACGACACCACTGGTGGTCCCGAACGACGCCACCGCTACGGCAGCGACGTGGCACCCGAACCCTCGATCAGCGGACCCCAGCGAGGCGAATATTCACCGGTGACCGCTGCCGGGGCGAAGTGCTGATCGAAGCGCTCCCTGGCCCGGTGCCCGAATCGATCGCGCAGCGAAGCGTCCGCCGCGAGCTCTGCAAGGCGTGCCGCGAGCTGTTCGACATTGCCGAGGGGGACGATGTATCCGCTGGCGCCGTCCTCGATCGCCTCCCGGGGACCGAAGTCGAAGTCGTAGGACACGGTGGGCCGGGCCTGGTACATGGCTTCCAGCAGTGGGTACGGGAACCCTTCTGAGAGCGAGGTCATCAGCACGATGTCCGCGCTGGCGTACACGTCCTGCTCGGTGCCGAAACCTGGCATGTGCACGCGCTCGGTGAGGTCCAGTGATTCGACCAGGTCCCTGACGGCGACGTAGTACGGGTTCCGGGGGTTGATGGATCCCCACAGGGTCAGATGCACCGTCTCGTCCTGGATCAGCGACAGTGCACGCACGGCGTCGAGCTGGTTCTTGCGGTGCTGGTACGAGGCCGGCAGGGCGATGTTCACGCCCTCGCGATCCGTCCGTTGGACCATCGCCGATCCCTCGCCGGGGAAGTTCGGGATGAAGACCACGTCGGACTCGTCGAAGAGGGGGATGAACTGCTTCCGCAGGCCATCAGCGACGGTCTGGAGCCGATCGATCATTCCCCGCGACGCCTGCAGCGGCTCCCAGAGCTCGTCGTGGTGGAGGTAATCGCCGTGGATCTGGAGCACGGTTCCGGGCCGCCGCTGATCGTCGCCCAGTGCGTGCTGGAACACCAGGGGCTGCAGAGGGGCGGTGAAGATGATCGTGTCCTCTGCGGACAGGGACTCGTTCAACTGGCGAAGGGCGGCCAGTTGGTTGGCCGTGAACGCGTACCTCAGGGCACCCAGGTTCCCCGACAGCTCCGCGTGGACATTGCGGTGCAGCAGCTTTCCACCGTCCGCCGGCAGCGACCGCAGGGTGAAGGCGGGCACCCCGTTGTCGAGGGGCCACAGGGGGAGCATCCGGTCCGCCACGCCCGGTCCGCCCAGGAATCCCAGGACTGCCACGGGGTACCCGGCCGCCTGCAGGCCGTTGGCCAGTTGGACGACCGACTTGTGATAGCCCGTGGGGCCGGCGACCTCGTGGGTGCAGATCAGGATCATTCCGGCAGCGGCCTTCCTCAGGGAACGTCGTTCGGCGCCAGGGCCTCAAGGACTCTACCGTGCCGGGACGAGCGGTTCCTGGAGGAGTGCGTCGCTGTCCGGAACTCGTGGGAGCGCGCCCGGCAAATGACTGATCGGATGGCGCAGGAAGGCCAACGGCGACAGCCCTGCCCCGGCATCCTGTGAGCCCTCTGGCCTCTTGACCACTCCCAGGACTGCCCCCGCCTTCCGCACCGGTGCCCCGGCCCAGTAGCTGAGGAAGGGCCCGGCTGCCCGGTGGTCCCATCCCAGGGCGTCACGCAGGGCCTGCGGGTCCAGCAGGTGCTCGTGGCCCAGCTCGAGCCGGGCGATGGCGCGCCGCACCTCCAGGTCAGCGTCCTCGTGAAACTCCGGCCACAGCTCCCGGGTGCGTCGTGACACCTCCGTCCCCAGTGCGCCGATGGTGACGTCGGGGCCGTAGATCGCGATCGGCGTGCCCTCGGCAGCGGCGTACATGACCGCGGTGGACAGCTGATTGGAGACCACTCGCCGTGCGCCGCGGACCAGGCGGAGGATACGGCCCAGGAACTGCGGGTCCCGCCGGTCCCCGGCGCTGACCACCCTGTGCCCGTTCTCGATCCAAACCCGACGCTTCTCGGGTCGATCGAGGTCCTCCGGATGCAGGCAGACCACGGCGGGGCCGTCGCGCTCGGCGAGCTCGCCGGCGAGAACGGCGTCATCGTGGGCGAGCTTCACCAGGCGGGTGTCGTGCACGGGGAAGGCCACGGCGGCCCCCACGGGGGCGACGGGCCGCCCGGCGGTCAACGCGCTCAGGTAGAGGAAGGGCGAACCGATGGGCGTCGTCTCGAACGGGTCCTCAGCTGGATCCCATCCACGGGCGGCGTGGCTCCACACCAGGCGCCGAGCTGTCCCCGGCAGTCGCGCGAAATCGGAGAAGTGGACGAGGCTGGGTGAGCGGACCGTCCACCCGTGCTGGAGGAGGCCGTCGATGTGCCGCACGGCGCGAAGACCCGCATGCAGGGCCAGCGCAGTGCTGTGGCCGTAGTAGTGGTTCTGGATGTCCACGGTCGCTCAGCCGAAGATGTCGTGCCGCGTCGTGGGCACCTCGTACGGGACCAGATCCTGGGGTGACCTCGCCAACCTGAACAGCCCGGACTCGATGTCCGGGAGGGTCTCCTCGTACCCCGGGACCTCGATCACGTAGGTGGGACGGCCCAGTGCGGCCGATTCCCACAGCGAGGTCGAGAAGGTCCCCACGCTCATCGCCGATCGCGTGATCGTGGTCAGGGTGTCCTCCTCGGCGATCGTCACCAGGCCATCCAGGCCTGCCGCCGCCAGCTCCTGCTGGATGAGGGCGCGCTGGGCCGGATGCGGAGCGATCACCACGCGCAGGTCCGGGCGCTCCCGGACCAGGTCCTGGACGAAGGCGAGGATCCGGCGCAGCACGCGCGGCTGGGAGATCACGCAGACGTCCCACGTGGGGTCCCCGCTGGGCGGATCCGCGATGGCCGCCGTCAGCTCGGGCTGCTCGCGGGGCACCACCACATGCTCCTGGTAGACGTTGGTGCGCTGCGCCCAGAAGTCGGACCAGGCGTAGAAGCGTGTGGCGCCGTAGTGCGGCTTCTGGCCGAACCAGAAGCTGGGTGCGTATCGGCTCGTCAGGGCGTACTGGATGTCCGACACCTGGGCGCCGGAGCGCGCTGCGGCGGCCGCGATCCCGGCCCACCAGTGGCTGGACGCGATCAGCACCTCCTCGGGCTGGACACGCTCGAAGACCGGGGTCCAGAACTCGCGTTCGGCCAGGAACTTCGCCAGCCGGTTGCGGAGATGGTCCCCGAGGTCGACACGGATGCCGAGCGCATCGGTGAGTGCCGCCTCGAAGGGTCGTGCATCCACCTCCGGCACTCGCAGATGGGCCCACCGACGCCGCCAGTCCTGCTTCCACTGCGTGAACTCGGCGAAGGGGTAGACCAGGTTCGTCTCGTCGACACCGGGGTACCCCTCAGCTTCGGGCTGGACGACGAAGAGCGTTCGATCATCCACGAACGGCGCCGTGCGATAGCCGCTCTGCCCACGTCGCGCGTAGTCGAAGACGACGGTCCGGGCCTTCGGAGCGGTCGCGAGGGTCTTGCTGCCTCCGTAGACGTCCTGGATCGGAGTCCCCACAGCGGATGCCGCGCCCCAGAGGCCTGCCGCCTCGGCGAGCTGGATGACGAGCGCCGAGCGCCCCAGCTCCCACACGTGGACCCCGTCGGCCGTGGTGATGTCGAAGAGCCCGTGTTCACGCTCCGCCGCGCAGATCCGTTCGAAGAACTCTCCGTAGGTCCACGGCGAGGTGACCTGCCTCTGGGAGACACCGTCGCGCAGGATCAGGGAATCGTACTCCCCGCGCACGGTCACCACCGGACGCTGCGCGGTGCCGCTGTTGGACACCTCGACCCCGCCGGCCTCGTTGACCGGGCAACCGAAGCTGTCCACACCCGTGGTGACCGGGAACCACGGGTGGCGAGCGATCTCACGGCGGGTCGGCGCCGGAGGATTCACCACGAGCGACTCGATCAGCAACCTCATGGCGGTCTCCAGATAGGTCACGGCCACACGACCGACAGAACCCATCGCCTGCGCCGGGAGCCCGATGGCCTTGCCGATGCCGCTGAGGGGGTCCGGTCGTGATGGTGGCGGCGGGACGGTGCCGGTGCTGGACGCTCCCTCGCCTTCGGCGCCACTAGTGAGGCCCGGCGACTCCGCGCGAGGGGCTGTGCTCGAGACATCCGGGAGCTCGCGCGTGGTGGATTCGCTGGGCGGCTTCGGGGTGGGCATGACCTGGCGCAGCTTCCACGTGACCGCTTCGGCGGCCTGAGCACCGAACTCTGCGAGCGCTCGGGGCGTGGTGCGCCACGAGACGTGTCTCGCCCCGCCGGAGGTCGCGAAGATGGTGTCAAGGACGGGCGGCGTCCCGTCACCGTACTGGGCGTCTCGGCGCAGCCGAGGCAGGACTGGAAGCTGATCGCCTGCAGCGGGACCGGCAAGGTAGTGACGGTCCGGCGAGCCAGGCTGGGTGCTGTAGGAGATGACGTCGTGGCCGCCCACGGGGAACATGATGGTGGTGGCGTCTGCCTCGCGCTTGACGCGCGGTCGTTCGATGCGTTCGCCGTCGTCCACCTGGACATCATGGATGACCATCGGGGAGTGCACGGCGACCCGGTGGAACCGGCGCCTGCCCACGCGCCTCACGCTGTGGGTGATCTCCTCGACGGAGATCGGATCGGGGCCCTTGGTGGAGAACACCTCCGCCAGATCGACCGTCGTGCCCAACGGGCCGAGGAACTGTCGGTACCGGTCTGCGACCGCTGCGGTGGAGAACAGTTCCTCGTAGCGCTCCCGGGCACGGCGCCCGAACCGTTCTCGCAGGGAGGCATCACCGGCGAGCTCCCGGAGCCGCTCGGCGAGCTGCTCGACGTCGCCGAGCGGGACGATGTACCCGCTGCCGCCGTGCTCGATCGCCTCCCGTGGCCCGAACTCGAAGTCGTAGGAAACGGTAGGACGGGCCTGGTACATCGCCTCCAGGAGCGGGTAAGGGAATCCTTCGGAGAGCGAGGTCATCAGGACGATGTCCGCATCGGCGTACACGTCGTGCTCCGTGCCGAAACCGGGGATCCGCACCCGATCCGACAGCCCGAGGTCTTCGATCAGCTCCTGTACTGCGATGAAGTACGGGTTGAGCGGACTGATGTTCCCCCACAGGTTCAGGTGCACCGACTCGTCCTCGATCAGTGACAATGCCCGCACCGCGTCGAGCTGGTTCTTGCGGTGCTGGAACGAGGCCGGCAGCGCTATGTTCACCCCTGAGTGCTTCGTGTTGGGGATGATGCCGGGACCCTCCCCCGGGAAGTTCGGTATGAAGACCACGTCGGACTCGTCGAAGAGGGGGATGAACTGCTCTCGCAGGCCATCCGCGACGGTCTGGACCCGGTCGATCACGGACCGCGACGCGATCAGCGGTTCTCGGAGTTCGGCGTGATGAAGGTAGTCGCCGTGGATCTGGAGGACGGTCCTCGGGCGCCGCTGGTCATCGCCCAGAGCATGCTGGAATGCCAGCGTCTGCACGGGTGCGGTGAAGATGATCGTGTCCTCTGCGGACAGGGACTCGTTCAACTGGCGAAGGGCGGCAAGTTGGTTGGCCGTGAACGCGTACCTCAGGGCACCCAGTGCGCCCACGAGCTCCGGATGCACGTCACGGTGGAGCAGTCTGCCGCCATACGCCGGCAGCGTCCGCAGGGTGAAAGCGGGGACCTCGATGTCCAGCGGCCACCGCGGCAGCATCCGGCTGGCTACGTCACCCGTGCCCAGGAAGCCGAGCAATGCGACCGGATACCCGCTCGCGCGCAGGCCGTTGGCCAGCTGGACGACGGACTTGTGATACCCGGTGGGTCCGGCGACCTCATTGGTGCAGATAACGATCATTCGGGCGACGGCCTTCCTCGTGCAGCGTTGATTCCGGGCGAGAAACCCTTCAGGTCTACCGGACGGGGTCATGCGGTTCTGCAGGTCTCGACCGAGGAGTCGAGCTGTCCTGCCCGTCCGGCACGCGTCATCGACGCCGACCACGGTGTGGGTGTCGGCCAGTCTAGCCGTGGGCCACTCTCAGATCTGGTTCTTGCGCAGGGCCGCGACCACACCGGTGAGCAGATGCACGGCGGCGCTCGGTACGGACAGCTTCTCCTGGCGGCGCAGTACGTGCCACACCGCACGCACCGCACGCCAACGGTCTGCAGAGTGCGAGCCCGGCTGCGAAGCCCGATAGAGCGCCAGCGGTTCGTCGATCCCGACTGCTGCACCGCTCTCCCGGACGATGCGCAGCCACAGCGCCCAGTCCTCGGCACCCGGGACGTCCGGCATGGAGACCGGTCGCGTGAGGTGCGTGTCGACCACGGCGGTCAGATTCCCGATCACATTGCGGCGTAGGAGCTCGGCGTAGGTGAGGGTCGTCGGGACGCGCACCACGCGACCTTCGGAGTGGAAATCCGTGGCGTTGCCCGCGTAATCCGCGTCGATGCGGTGGTAGCCGCAGTACACCAGCGGTGCGCCGTCGGTCATAGCCAGCTCCAACTGCCGCGCCAGCTTGTCGGGAAGCCACAGGTCATCGGCATCGCAGAATGCGAGGAACCTGCCCCGTGCCTCGGCGATCCCGGAGTTGCGCGCCGCTGCCGGGCCGCCGCTGCGTTCGCGACGGACGACTCGGACCCGTCGGTCGTACCGACGGATGTCATCGACGATGCCCACCGTCTCGTCGGTGGAACCATCGTCCACGACGATCAGCTCGAGGTCCCGGCATGTCTGATCGAGTACGCTAGCGATCGACTGACGCACGGTCCGCGCACCGTTGAACACCGGCATAACGACCGTCACCAGCGGCGATGGTTCCTTAGCGGCAGTCACAACGCACGATCATACCGATGCCGACCGACGGCGCTTCCCGCCGCACGAGTCCGGCTAGAGGAGAACGAATTTGGCTGACCACACGGCGCAGGTCCCCCTTGCTCCGCGCCTGTCCTCGGCAGAGGCCGAAGCAGTCGCGGCACGCGCGGGACTGGACGAGATGGGGATCCGGCCACCGCTCGGCCGGTACATCAAGCAGGTATGGCAGAGGCGTTCCTTCATATGGAACCTCTCCGCATCCCGTGCCTATTCACGCAACCAGGGTTCGTACCTGGGGCAGGCCTGGGCGGTCCTGCGTCCGATCCTTGACGCAGCGGTGTACGTCATCATCTTCGGCTTCCTCTTCCAATCCAGCGCGCCGGGGATCGACAACCGGGCAGCCTTCATCACCATCGGTACGTTCACCTACACGCTCTTCCAGACGTCCGTGATGTCGGGTCTGAACTCGATCCCGTCCAACCTCGTGCTGATCCGTTCCCACAAGTTCCCCCGCGCCGTCGTGCCCCTGGCCACGGTGATGACGGAGACCGTGCTGTTCGCCCCGATCCTGGTGGCGATGATCGTCGTGACCATGGTCACCGGACTTCTGCCGGGTATGGGGCCGGTGGTCCCCACCTGGTCCTGGCTCCTCCTTCCGTTCGCGGCCATCCTCCTGGCAGTCTTCTCGGCCGGAGTCGCTCTGTTCTTCGCACGGCTCGGGGCTCGCGCCCCTGACATCGCCAACGCCATGCCCTTCATCCTGACCCTTGGTCGATATGCTTCGGGGGCGATGTTCATGATCGAGGCAGTGGTCCCGGACGGACTCTGGCTCAAACCGATCCTGCTGCACCAGCCTGTCGCCATCTTCCTCGAGCTGTTCCGTGCCGTGTTCGGCAACGAGTCGCTGATCCCGATGACGCCCGGACTCTGGCTCGAGGCAACCGCCTGGGCGGTGGCGGTGTTCGCTATCGGATTCCTGTACTTCTGGCGCGCAGAGGAGACCTACGGTCGTGACTGAGGACACCGATTACGAAGTCGACCCCGAGAACCTCCCCAGACGCGCACCTCGCAAACCTCTTGGCCCCCCCTCCGTCGTGGTCGATGACCTGCACATCACCTATCGGGTGTTCGGCGCCCGCCGCGGCGGCACGGCCCAGGAGCGGAAGTCGTTGTGGGACAAGGCAGTGAGTCTGGGCCGTCCTGACACCGGGCCGATCACTCACGTCCCAGCCGTTCGGGGAGTGTCCTTCGTGGCCCACCACGGTGAGTCGATCGGCATCCTCGGGACCAACGGATCGGGCAAGTCCACGTTGCTACGCGCTGCGGCAGGACTGCTCCCCCCCACATCGGGACGGGTCTACACCTCTGCGGAGCCGGAGCTGCTCGGCGTCAATGCCGCATTGATGCCCCGGCTGACCGGCGAGCGCAACATCGTCGTGGGCGGTCTGGCCCTGGGCCTGAACGCCAAGGAGGTGCGCGAGAACGTCCCGGCCGTCGCAGATTTCGCAGAACTGGGCGACTTCCTCTACCTGCCCATGAGCTCCTACTCCTCCGGCATGGCGTCCCGTCTGCGCTTCGCGATCTCCACCATCCGCACCCCCGAGATCCTCATGATCGACGAGGCATTGGCAACCGGCGACGCCTCGTTCCGCAAGAAGAGCACCAGGCGGATCGAGGAGATCCGCGAGCAGGCCGGAACGGTCTTCTTCGTGTCGCACTCCTTGGCCTCCGTGCGGGCCATGTGCACACGTGCGCTCTGGATCGAGAAGGGCAAGCTCGTCGCCGACGGCGATGTCGACGAGGTCGCGGACGCGTACCACGCCTTCGTGGAGGGCCGTACCGATGCGTCATCTGGTGCGAAGCTGCGGTAGATGCGCTCTTCGCATTGAGTGTGACCCTCAACCTGCCCGTTCGTCGTCCTCGTCGGTGTCGTCGTCCAGCGGGGCCGGTGGCGGCGCATCGATCACGGGGGTGGAGGCGAGCTGGAGCCCGCCGGAGGTCTCATCGGGGATGTACCACTCACCGGTGGTGGGGCACACCCAGGCATCGGTGCCGTCGGAGGCAGGCAGCAGCTTCTCCCCCGAGCGGCCCACCCAGGCGAGGCGCTTGGCCGGCACCCCGGCCACCAGCGCATACGGTGGGACATCCTTGACCACGGTGGCACCGGCGGCCACCATCGCCCAGGCGCCGATCGTCACCGGTGCGACGCACACGGCCCGGGCACCGATGGAGGCACCCTCCTGGCAGGTCACGCCCACCGGCTCCCAGTCCGAGGCGGACTTGGGGGTCAGGTCGGGGTTGACCGCGCGCGGGAAGTGGTCGTTGGTGAACACGGCGGCCGGGCCCACGAACACGCCGTCGGCCAGCTTCGCCGGCTCGTACACCAGGGCGTAGTTCTGGATCTTGCAGCCGTTGCCCATCTGCACGCCGCTGCCGATGTAGGCTCCGCGGCCCACCACGCAGTCGCGACCCATGCGCACGCCTTCACGCACCTGAGCGAGATTGAATATTCGCCTCGCTGGGGTCCGCTGATCGAGGGTTCGGGTGCCACGTCGCTGCCGTAGCGGTGGCGTCGTTCGGGACCACCAGTGGTGTCGTTGGGGCCGCTCTGTCTACGCTCCTTCCGCCGTGTGTATAGGGCACGCGGCGGAAGGAGCAATCTGGAATGGTACGGAAGATCAGGGCGAAGCTGGTGCTCCAGCTGCGCGCAGAAGGTCTGTCGGGGCGAGCGATTTCGTCCTCGCAGGGCATGTCCCGCAAGTCCGTGAGGGCGGTGTTCGAGGCCGCTGACGCTGCAGGGATCGGGTGGGGCGATATCGCGGACGTCGCCGATGAGCAGGTGTATGCCCGGTTGTTCCCGGGCCGGGGCGAGCACGAGAGCGTGTTCGCACAGCCGGACTGGGAACAGGTCCATCGAGAGATGGCCAGGGTCGGCGTGACGCTGAAGCTGTTGCACGGCGAGTACTTCGACGCGACCACGGCGGCTGGGGATCCGGCGATGGGGTATGACCGGTTTTGCCGCACCTACCAGCACCACGTCATGGTCACCGGTGCCGCTTCGAGAGTCGGTCACAAGGCCGGCCAGAGCGTGGAGGTCGACTGGTCCGGCCCCACGATGGAGCTGGCCGATCCGGTCACCGGCGAGGTCTCGAAGGTGTTCTTGTTCGTTGCCTGCCTGCCTTTTTCTCGTTACGCGTTCTGCTTCCCGGCGCTGGATATGCGCCAGGAGTCCTGGCTGCGAGCGCACGTAGCGATGTTCGAGGCGCTGGGCGGGACGGTCCCGAGGATCGTTCCGGACAACCTCAAGACCGGTGTGGTGAAGCACCCCCGCGAGGGCGAGATCGTCCTGAACGATGCGTATCGCGAGATGGCAGCGCATTACTCGGCGGCGGTGCTCCCGGGGAGGGTGCGGAAACCGAAAGACAAGGCGAGCGTGGAGAACACCGTCGCGCACGTCGCGACCTGGGTCATCGCCGGGCTGCGGGATCAGCGATTCACGTCCCTGCCCGAACTTGCAGCCGCCATCGGGCAGCGGATGGAGGCCTATAACGCGGAGCCGTTCCAGAAGCGGCCCGGATCCCGCGCCAGCGTGTTCGACGCGGAGGAGCGGCCGCTGCTGACGCCGCTGCCGGCGGTGCCCTACGAGATCTCGACATGGCACTACGGACGACGAGTGGGCAGGAACGGGCACGTCACGTTCGCGCGGAACTTCTACTCCGCGCCGTTCGCGCACATCGGCGCGAAGGTCGATCTGCGCATCACGGCCCGGACGCTGGAGATCTATCAGGGCAGCCAGCGACTGACCAGTCACCTGCTGCTCCCGGAGACCGCGAGCAATGAGTACCGCACCAACGACGCGGACCTACCTGCGGGCGAGCGTTTCCAGGCCTGGGACGCGCAGAGGGTGCGGGCGTGGGCAGATCGGGTCGGGCCGGCCACGGTGATCGTGATCCAGCGGATCTTCGAGTCCGTGCCGATCGTGGAACAGGGCCTGGATCCCGCGTTGGCGGTGCTACGGCTCTCTCGCCGCTTCTCCGTAGATCGGGTCGAGGCGGCCTGCGCACTCGCGCTGACGGGACGGGTCCGTTCACCGCGCTATGCGCATCTGCACCCGATCTTGGCCACCGGGCAGGACAAGGTCGCCGCCCTGCGTCCACCCCGCGAGGAACCCGCGGAAGACGGCGGATACGTCCGTGGCGCCGACTACTACGCCGGAGGTGTCCGGTGAGCGTGATCGATAACGACACGAAGCGGAAGCTGCGCGAGATGGGCGCGACCGCGCTGCTGGACGCGATCGATGCCCAGGATGAGGCTCACGTGCTGGGGATGTCGTTCCAGGAACGGCTCCAGCTGATCGTGGACGAGGCGCATTCCATCTTCAATCATGGAAAGGTCGAGGGTCTGATCCGCCGGGCGGGGCTGCGTTATCCCGGAGCGGACCTGCGGCGGCTGGATCTGGTCGAGGAACGGGGACTGAACCGGAACGTGATCGCGCAACTGGCAACCTGCTCCTTCATCCAGCGGCAACAGAACGTGGTCTTCCAGGGCTTCACCGGCTCAGGGAAGTCCTACCTCGGCTGCGCGCTGGCGAAGCAGGCCTGCCAGCACCGGCTCCGAGCCCACTACATCCGAATGCCCGACCTCGAAGAGGCCTGGGCCCTGGCAAAGGACAAGCCGCAGGGCCAGACGAAGTTCCTGCGGAAGTACTCCACGTTCTCGCTGCTGGTGATCGACGAGTGGCTGCTGGACCATCCTGACGAGGGAATGCGTTCGATGCTGCTGGAACTGCTCGAGCGCCGCTATGACACCGGCTCGACCGTGTTCTGCACCCAGTACCCGAAGAAGGACTGGCACGCCCGGCTCGGTGGAGCAGTCCACGCCGATGCGATCATGGACCGCATCGTGCACAACACAATCTGGATCGACACCGGCGACAGGAACATGCGAGAACACACCGCACTGCCCCAGTGACCCGATGCCGGCGGGAGCCAGTGGTCCCCACCGCGGCGGCTACTGGCCCCCGTCGGCACGATCGGCGGTCCCCAAGAGCAAGATTCGGTGGCTCCCACGACTACGAATACTCAGAGATGCCAGATGGAGCTGCGGTCGCCGATGGTGGCGTCCTCGGAGATGTCCGCGCCGGGGGCGACCCGGTACGTGGGGGTGTCACTCATGCGGACGACTTTACCGCCCGCCTCCGGTGCTCAGCGGGACGACGGGCCGGTCATCCCAGCTTCTTCACGCAGCCTCTCCCCCTTGGCCAGCGCCGTCTCTCGCAGTTCCTGCTGGAAGGCGAGCATCCTCTCCCGCAGGGCGAGCGCATGATCGTCGACCCCGGAGGCGAGGATGCGGGCGGCGAGCAGCCCGGCGTTGCGGGCCCCGCCGATGGAGACGGTCGCCACCGGCACCCCGGCGGGCATCTGCACGATCGAGAGCAGGGAGTCCATGCCGTCCAGGTGCTTCAGCGGCACCGGCACCCCGATCACGGGCAGCGGGGTGAGGGAGGCGATCATGCCGGGCAGGTGCGCGGCCCCGCCGGCGCCGGCGATCACGACCCGCAGGCCGCACTCGGCGGCGGAGCGGCCCCAGGCCACCATGTCCTCGGGCATGCGGTGGGCGGAGACCACGTCGACCTCCACGGGGATGCCGAACTCGGCGAGCGCTTCCTGGGCGGCGCGCATCACGGGGTAGTCGGAGTCCGATCCCATTACGATGCCCACCAGCGGCTGTTCGGCGGCGGCGGGCGGCTGGGCCTGGTTCACAGGGTCTCCTCCGGTGCATCGGGACGGTCAGGGCTCGGGTGGCCGTTGCTGGTGTCGGCGCCCATGGGGCTGCCGGCGGCGTCGGGGCTCTCGGGTCCGTCGACGATGAGCTTCTCGGCGCGGTGGGCGCGGGCCAGCAGCTGCACAGGGTCCTCCCCCACCACCGTGACGTGGCCGAGCTTGCGGCCGGGCCGCACCGACTTGCCGTACAGGTGCACCTTGATCCCGGGGTCGGCCTCCATCGCGGCACGGGCGCCCGGGGCGAGCTCGGACGCATCCCCTCCGAGGAGGTTCACCATCACGGCGCAGGGTGCGAGCAGATCGGGGGCCCCGAGCGGGAGGTCGGCCACGGCGCGAAGGTGCTGCTCGAACTGGCCGGTGACCGCTGCGTCCATGGACCAGTGGCCGGTGTTGTGCGGCCGCATCGCGAGCTCGTTGACCAGCACGGTGCCGTCTGCGGTCTCGAACAGCTCCACGGCGAGCATCCCGGTCACCCCGAGGTCCTCCGCGATCGCGGCTGCGAGCCGTTGGATGCGGTGCTGGGCAGCCTCGTCGAGGTCGGGAGCTGGAGCCACCACCTCGTAGCACACGCCGTCGCGCTGGACGGACTGCACCACGGGGTAGGTGGTCGTCTGCCCGCCGGGCCGGCGGGCCACCTGGGCGGAGAGCTCCCGGGTGAAGGCGACCTTCTGCTCGGCGAGCAGCTCTCCGTGCTGCTCCAGCCAATCGGCGGCGTCCTCGGCGCGCTCGATGATGCGCACACCGTGGCCGTCGTACCCGCCGCGCGGGGTCTTCACCACCAGCGGGCCGTCGTTCTCGGCGAGCGCGCGGTCGAGATCCTCGATGCCGCGCACGTGCCACCAGCGGGGGCAAGGATGCCCCAGCTCGGTGAGGCGGCGGCGCATCACCAGCTTGTCCTGGGCGTGCACCAGGGCACCGGGACCAGGACGCACCTGCACGTCACCGTCGGTGACCAGTCGCTCCAGGAACGCCGTCGGGACGTGCTCGTGGTCGAAGGTGAGCACGTCCACCTCGGTGGCGAGAGCGCGCACGGCGCTCTCCTCGTCATGACGGCCCGTGCGCACGCTGCCGGCGACCACGGCGGCGCTCTCTGCGGGATCGGAGGCCAGCACGGTCAGCGGCAGGTCCAGTTCGATCGCGGGCCCCAGCATCATCCGGGCCAGCTGCCCAGCGCCCACCACCCCGATCCGGGGTGGCGCGGTCAGGGGCGAGCAAGGGGTATCATCAGGCACGTCCGACAGTCTAGGACCCGCTCCTGGCCCCGGTGCGGCGGCTGTCGTCCTCGGTGGGCTCCTCGGCGTCCGTGAAGACCACTCCCGAGGCCAGTGCGCTGCTGCCGTGGCCCCGGCGCCGTGCACCGTGGCGGTGACGCCTGCGCACCACGGACCCCTGGGGAAGCAGCGAGAGGTCATCGCTGGCCTCGGCCCGGGTGGTCTCCTCGGGACCGGTCTCCTCCCCGGGGGCGGAGATCAGGAACATGCCGAAGGAGGCGGGCACCTCGGTGAGCAGCTCGAGGCGGCCGCCGTCGTCCTCCACCAGGGTGCGGGCCAGGGCCAGTCCCACACCGGTGCCGGAGGAACGGGGCCCGGAGACGGAGCGCTCGAACACGCGCTTGCCGAGCTCGGGGTCGATGCCGGGGCCCTCGTCGGACACCTCGACCACGGTGGAGTGGTCGTTGCGACGGACCTTGACCAGGGTGCGACCCCCGCCGTGCACCAGCGAGTTCTCGATCAGGGTGGCGATCACCTGCGTGAAGGGGCCCACCGAGCCCCAGACGGCGGCGCTGCGCGGTACCTGGATCCGCAGCTCCCGGCCCGCCTTGCGGAAAGCCGGGGACCATTCCTCGCTCTGCTGGGTGAGCACCGACCGCAGCTCCACCACCCCGGGGCTGCGGCGCTGGGACGAACGGGGGGCATTGATCAGATCGTGCACCACCTCGGTGAGCCGGTCGATCTGCTCCAGAGCGATCCGGGCCTCCTCCCGCACCCATTCCTCCGAGCTGGTGGCCAGGATCTCGTCCACTCGCATCGACAGAGCGGTCAGTGGGGTGCGCAGCTGGTGGGAGGCGTCGGAGGCGAGACGGCTCTCCGCCTCCAGTCGCTCGGCGAGCATGGCACCGGAGTGGGTGAGCTCCTCGGCCACATCGTCGATCTCGGAGATGCCACTGGGCTCCCACCGTCCGCGGGCGCGCCCGGCCCCCATCTCCTCGGCTCGCCGGTTCAACCGGGCCAGGGGCATGGAGATCCGCTGCGCCTGCCACAGCGCCACGGACGCGCCGATGGAGAGGGCCGACAGGCCCGCCACCACGATCAGCACCCAGGCGCTCGCGGTGTGGGCGCGCACCTCGGACTCCGGGATGTAGACGGTGATGGACTGCCCCTGCGAACCGATGGTCGAGACGTAGGTGGTGGGGTTGGGATCCACAGGGTCCCCCGCCTGGATCGTCTCGCCCTGGTAGGTGACCGAGATGGTCACGTTCAAGTTCGGCTGGGCGTCCACGTACCGCTGCAGCAGGGCGGCGTCGAACGTCCGTCCCTGCGCCAGTCGCTGGTCGGTGTCGATCCGCACCACGTCGAGGATCCGGTTGGCGTCGGTGAGCAGCTCCTGCCGCTTCAGCTGCAACCACGACCAGCCCAGGGGGATCCCCAGCATCACCACGGCCAGCAGCACGGTGATGAGGGTGGCCTGCAGCACGCGCTGCCGCACCCGTCAGCTCCCTTGACCGGTCTCGAACCGGAAGCCGACACCGCGCACGGTGGTGATGCGGCGGGGGTTGGTGGCGTCGTCACCGAGCTTGCGACGCAGCCAGGAGATGTGCATGTCTAGGGTCTTGGTGGAGCCCCACCACTCCGCGCCCCACACCTCGCGCATGAGGTCGTCACGGGTGACCACGCTGCCGGCCTCGCGCACCAGCACCGTGAGCAGGTCGTACTCCTTGGCCGAGAGCGTGAGCTCCTCACCGTCGGCGTAGGCGCGACGCGCGGCGACGTCCAGGGACACCCCGTGCACGTTGAAGGCGTCACCGGCCTCCTCGGCGGCCTGGGCCCGCCGCAGCAGCGCCCGGATCCGGGCCTGCAGCTCACCGAGGCGGAAGGGCTTGGTGACGTAGTCATCGGCACCGGCGTCCAGGCCCACCACCGCGTCGACCTCGTCGGCCCGGGCGGTGAGGATCAGGATGGGCGACTCCAGACCACCCTTGCGCAGGCGGCGGGCCACCTCGAGGCCGTCCAGGTCGGGCAGACCGAGGTCCAGGATCACCACGTCGATCGGGTCAGGCCCCGCGGCGATGGCCAGGGCGTCCATCCCCCGGGAGGCACGCGTGACCGTGTACCCCTCGCGGTCGAGCGCGCGGGACAGGGGTTCGGCGATGGCGGAGTCGTCCTCGACGAGAAGTAGGCGTGTCACAGAGTGCATCCTACGCCGAGGCTCCTCAGAGCCCCAGGTTGAGGGGTGCGGAGCGGTCGCGGGTGAGCTCGTGCACGCTGACCGCGCCGATGCCGTGGAGGTCCACGTCCTCGCCCTCGGAGGCGGCGAAGCCTCCCGGCAGCGCCTGCGCGACGGCCTCGGCCGTGTCCTGGTCCACCAGCACGGTCCCCGGCCTGGCCACGGACTCCATGCGGGCGGCCAGGTTCACCGACGGCCCGAACACGTCGCCGTAGCGGGAGAACATCGATCCCCACACGAACGCCACCCGCACCGGCGGCAGGTCGGGGTCCGCGGAGATGGTCTCGGCCAGGGTCACGGCGATCTGGGCGCCGTCCTCGGGCGTGTCGGCCAAGAACATGATCTCGTCGCCCACGGTCTTGACCACGCGACCGCCGCCGACGGAGATGATGTCGCGTCCGGCGGCCTCGAATCGGCCCACCACGTCGGCGAGCTGGGCACCGGAGAGGTCCTGGGAGAGGCGGGTGAACTGCACCAGGTCGGCGAAGCCCACGGCGCGCTGCAGCGGGAACAGCTCATCGGTGTCGCGGTGCAGCACCTCGGATCCGGCGCGGGCCGCGAAGGCCGCGAGCTGCCTGCGGAAGGTGAACATGACCTGGGACTCCAGGGTCTCCAGCAGGTCCGGGACGGCATCGAGCATGGCCAGGCGGGCCTCGGCATCGCTGCGGCCGGCGTCCTTGGCCTCGTCCACGAGCGCCTCGGTGGCCCACATCGCGATCCGACCCATGTGGAAGCCGAGGCCGCGGGTGATGCTGGCGAAAGCGCGTTCGCTGAGGGTGCCGTCCTCGACCAGGCCTGCGAGCTCACCGATGGCGTAGGCGTCCTCCTCGGTGAACACCACGGTGTCCTCGTCCACCGGGGTGAAGCCCAGCGAACGCCAGTAGACAGCGGTGAGGCGTGCCGGGATGCCGCGCTGCTCGGTGAGATCTCGACGGGAGTACTTCCGAGGCCCCTGGAGCAGTTGCCGTTCCAGGGCACCGACGCTGCGGCGCACCTCGGCGAAGCGGCGGTTCAGGTCCAGGATCTCCTGGGAGTCGAGGTGCACCTGCGAGCCGGCCTCGTCGGAGTCGTCCGCGGTGGGATCGGGCAGTCCGCTGCGCCCGCCGCTGTTCCCGCCGGGGCCGTCCCCGAGCATCGTCGATCCGCCACCGGGCGGCAGGGTGTCGTCCAGTGGTGCGGGGGCGTGCCCGAGCGCGTGCTCGGGGCGGGGTCGCTGATCGTCAGCGTCGCTGATCCCACTGGTCACCGTGTCGGGCCCTGCTTCCGTTCGTCGTGTCGTGCTGTGTCGCGTGCTCTCTGATGCGGGACTCCCGAGGTCAACGGTCATCCCGCGGCCCGTGCCGCACATCGCCGACGTCCACCGGGAGGTCCGTGCCGGCGCTGGTGCGCAGTACGAGCCTCCCACTGCTGTCGATCCGACGGGCCGTGCCACGCAGGCAGCTGTGCGCCTCCTGCGCGGAGGGCTCGCCCAGGGGCTCGACCCTCACGGCACACCCCAATGTGAGGCAGGTAACAGTATATCGCTGATGGGTGCCGGATGCCCGGGCATCCCCGCCCGCGGACTCCAGGATGCCGACCTCGCGCTGCACGGCCCGGGCCAGATCGGCCGCAAGGCCCCGACGCGCCGACTCCGCCTGCGGCCCGGTCATGGACCGCCCGGTGACCGATCCCGGGCCGTACAGCCAGGCCGCCTGCGGCACCTCGTCACCATCGATGTCACGCACGGGCCCGGTCAGGTTCAGCCCGATCCCCACCATCACATGATCGAGACCGCGGCCCTCCACCAGGATCCCGCCGAGCTTGCGTCCGTCCACGGTGTGGATGTCGTTGGGCCATTTCAAGCCCACTGCTCCCCCGCCGCCCGGCCCCACCGGGACGATCCTGGCAGGGGGCGCCGCGAGCACGTCGATCACAGCGAGACCGGCGGCCAGGGGGATCCAGGTGCGCCCCTCCATGGGCAGGGTGGTGCGCAGCGAGACCGTCAGGGCCACGCCCACCCCTGCGGGGCTGGCGAAGCGCCGGCCGAGGCGCCCGCGGCCGGCGGTCTGCTCCCGGGCCAGCACGGCGAAGGGTGCGGCCTCTCCGGCGGCCAGGCGCCTGGCGGCCTCGTCCTGCGTGGAGGTGACGACGTCCAGGTCGTGCAGCACGACCCGCCGGACGTCCTGCCCGTGATCCACGTGCTCGTGCTCCACGGCGTCCTCCGTCCTGTCGATCCCGTCCCGTCGCGGCCGTGGGCTCCCGGCCCGTTCACGCGCAGGTAGCGTAGTATCCCGATGTTCCCAGCCCGGCCCACCGCGGCCTGTTCCCTGCCGCATCAGGAGGCCATGTGACCGACGCCGCCAGGCCGCAGAGCACCCGCCAGCGCATCGACGACCTGCGGGAGCGTGAGGCCCGCGCGGTCTCCGCCGCCGACGAGATCGCCGTCCAGAAGCAGCATGCCCGCGGGAAGAAGACCGCCCGCGAGCGCATCACCGACCTGCTGGACGACGGATCCTTCGTGGAGACCGACCGGTTCGTGCGCCACCAGACCCACTCCTTCGGGCTGGACTCCAAGCGCCCGGACGGGGACGGCATCGTCACCGGCTACGGCACCATCGACGGCCGTCAAGTGTGCGTGTACTCCCAGGACTTCACCGTCTTCGGCGGGTCCCTCGGCGAGGCGCACGGGCGCAAGATCCAGAAGGTCCAGGACCTGGCCCTGCGCACCGGGGTGCCGATCATCGGGATCCTCGATGGCGGCGGTGCCCGCATCCAGGAGGGCGTGGCTTCGCTGGCCATGTTCGCCGGGATCTTCCGCCGCAACACCCGTGCCTCCGGTGTGATCCCGCAGATCTCCCTGATCATGGGGCCGGCCGCAGGCGGCGCTGTGTACTCCCCGGCACTGACGGACTTCATCGTGATGGTCGAGAAGACCTCCCACATGTTCATCACCGGTCCGGACGTGATCCGCACGGTCACCGGTGAGGACGTGGGGTTCGAGGAACTCGGCGGCGCGCGCACCCACTCCACCCGCTCGGGCGTGGCCCACTACATGGCCCCCGACGAGGGCGAGGCCATCGAGTACGTGAAGGACCTGCTCAGCTACCTGCCCGCCAACACGCTGAGCCCTGCCCCGGTGTACCCGGTGCGCATCGAGGAGTCCCGCACCGCCGCGGACACCGCCCTGGACACCCTGATCCCGGACTCCCCCAACCAGCCGTACGACATGACCGCGGTCCTGCGGGCAGTGCTGGACGACGAGGAGTTCCTCGAGGTCCAGCCACTGTTCGCCCCCAACATCATGGTGGGCTTCGGCCGCGTCGAGGGCCACAGCGTGGGCATCATCGCCAACCAGCCCTCCCACCTGGCCGGCACCCTGGACATCGACGCCTCGGAGAAGGCGGCCCGCTTCGTGCGGCTGTGCGACGCCTACAACATCCCGGTGCTGACCTTCGTGGACGTGCCCGGTTTCCTGCCGGGCACCGGGCAGGAGTACGGCGGGATCATCCGTCGCGGCGCGAAGCTGCTGTACGCGTACGCCGAGGCCACCGTCCCGCTGATCACCGTGATCACCCGCAAGGCCTACGGCGGCGCCTACATCGTGATGGGCTCCAAGGAGCTCGGGGCCGACGTCAACCTGGCCTGGCCCACCTCCCAGATCGCGGTGATGGGCGCTCAGGGCGCGGTGAACATCCTGCACCGTCAGCACCTGCGCCGCACCCAGGAGGACGGCGGCGACGTGGCCGGCGAGCGCAGCCGGCTCGAGACGGAGTACGAGGACCAGTTCGCCACCCCGTACACCGCCGCCGAGCGCGGCTGGATCGACGGGGTCATCGAACCCTCCGAGACCCGCACCCAGATCGCCCACGCCCTGCGGGCACTGCGCACCAAGCGCGAGTCCCTGCCCACCAAGAAGCACGGGAACATCCCGCTGTGACCGCCCCCGGCGCGGATCCCTCCGCCGCCCTCACCGATCCCACCACCGGATCCGAGGGCGGCACCGAGCACGGCTCCACGGAGCAGGCGGTCGCCGCGGCCGGGGTGCGCGTGGTCACCGGGCACCTGGAGACCGAGGAGCTGGCGGCGATCGCCGTGGTCGTCTCAGCGATGAGCGTGACCAGCCGCCTGGAGGCCGAGGAGCGCACTCTCGCGGAGAGCCACTCGGCCGGCTCCGGGGTGTGGAACGACCCGGTGCACTGCCACCCCCACACCTTCGAGGCCCGCAACCACTGCTCGGAGGCGGCCTGGCGGTACTCGCACCGCTGAGCCCGCGCGGACCGGGCCGCACCGGTTCCGTGATAGCGTCGTCCCTGGACACGGGGTGCCCCCTGGGGGCTGAGATCACACCCGAGAACCTGCACGAGTTAGGACTCGCGAAGGGATGTCGCCATGACGAAGCGCGCCTGCAGCACCATCGCATCACGCCCCCACCCGGGAGGCCCCCGCACCCGACCGGTGCGCGTGGACACCGGGCCGGGCCGCGCTGATCTGCGACCGACGGGCCCTCAGCGCCCGCTGTTCCTACCCGCTGATCCTCACCCCCGCCTCGCACGCCGGAGTCCACGACCCCCGCACCCGCAGGAACGAGGATGATCACGGATGTCCCCCGCCTTCACCGACGAACTGAGACAGCAGAACCAGCCCACCTGGGACCGCGCCGTCACCCACCGCTTCGTCCATGAACTGTTCGACGGCAGCATCGACGACGCCGTGATGGCCGGCTACCTGGTGCAGGACTACCGGTTCCTGGACAGTTTCCTGGTCCTGCTCGGGTCGGCCGTGGCCACGGCCGACACCCTCGAGGCCCGCCTGCGCCTGTCGCGTTTCATCGGCGAGGTGGCAGGCGAGGAGAACACCTACTTCCTGCGGGCCTTCGAGGCCCTGGGAGTGAGCGCCCACCTGCGCGAGACCATCCCGGACACCCCTGCCACCGAGCAGTTCACCGGTCTTTTCCGGGAGGCCGCGCAGACCCGCCAGTACGCCGCCGCGCTGGCGGTGCTGGTGGTCACCGAATGGCTGTACCAGGACTGGGCCTCGCGCGCCCCCGCGAAGCGGCCCGAGAACGTCGTGCACGCCGAGTGGATCGACCTGCACGACTACCCCGGGTTCTCGCAGTTCGTGGCGTTCCTGCGTGCGGAACTGGATCGCGTCGGTCCAGCCCACCGTGACCTCGTGGAGGAGTTCTTCGGCCGGGCCGTCGACATCGAACTGGCGTTCTTCGACGCCGCCTACGAGCATCCGGTCACGGTGGACGGAGCGCGCTGATGTCCCTGTTCGACGATCTAAAAGCAGCCATCGGCCCCCAGTGGACGGCGTACACGGACCACGAGTTCGTGCGGCGCCTGGGCGAGGGCACCCTGCCCCTGGCGGTGTTCCAGGACTACCTGATCCAGGACTACCTCTTCCTGGTGCAGTTCGCCCGGGCCAACGCGCTGGCGGCCTACAAGAGCAGGAACCTGGCCGACATCGAACAGGCCGCGCGGGGCCTGTCGGCCATCCTGAACGAGACCCACCTGCACCGCCGGCTCATCTCCGAGTGGGGGATCGACACTCACCGGCTCAGCACGGCGCCCGAGAAGCAGGCGACGGTGGCCTACACCCGGTACGTGCTGGACTGCGGAATGGCCGGTGATCTGCTGGACCTGCAGGTGGCTCTGGCCCCGTGCACCATCGGCTACGCGGAGATCGGCACGGCGCTCGCTCCGGCCCTCCGCACCGACCCGGAGCACCCCTACCGCGACTGGATAGCCGAATACGCGGGCGAGGACTTCCAGCGGGCCGCGCGCGAGGCCACCGCCCACCTGGACGCGCTGTGCCCGCAGCCTCCGAGCCCGCAGCGCTTCGCCGAGCTCACCGGGATCTTCCATACGGCGTCCCGGCTCGAAGCAGATTTCTGGCAGCAGGCGCTCGACGCCGCCTGAGCCCACCGCACCCAGGAAAGGACGCCTCATGCCCCCCGTATCCCTCGACGCCCGCACCGTGATCGAGCAGATGGAGGCCGTGCGCGAGCGGCAGCCGCTGATCCAGTGCCTGACCAACCACGTCACCACCGGTTTCGTCGCCAACGTGCTGCTGGCTGTCGGGGCCGCCCCCGCCATGGTCGACAGCGCGGGCGAGTCCGAGATCTTCGCCCGCGAGGCCGCCGACGGCGTACTGGTCAACCTGGGCACCCCCCACCCGGCACAGTGCGACGGCATCCGCGCGATCGACTACGGCGCGGACACCATGCCGCCGTGGGTGCTCGATCCGGTGGCCGTGGGCAGTCTGCCGGTGCGCACCGCCCTGGCCCAGGAACTGCTGTCCCACTCCCCCACGGTGATCCGGGGCAACGCCTCCGAGATCGTGGCCCTGGCCGGATCCGGACGGGGCGGCCGGGGCGTCGACTCGACTCTCGGCACCGACGAGGCCGCCGCGGCGGCCCGCGACCTGGCCGCCCGCACGCACGGGGCCGTCGCCGTCTCCGGGCCGGTGGACCTGATCGCCGATGCCTCATCGACGGTGCGCATCGCCAACGGGGACCCAATGTTCACCGAGATCACCGGGGGCGGGTGCGCCCTCGGTGCGGTCACCGCCGCGTTCGTCGCGGTCTCGCCGTCGCCGCTGGTCGGTGCGGCCTCCGCCGCGGCGGTGTACGCCATCGCGGGCGAGAAGGCCGCAGGTGATGCGGCTGGCCCCGGCACCTTCGCCGTGCACCTGCTGGATGCACTGCGATCCCTCTCGGCCGCCGACATCATGAGCCGGGCGGACATCTCATGACGACCCCCGCGAACGATCACGCGAGACCGGACCCGAGCCCGGACTGGCGACCGTTGGATCTGTCCCTGTACCTGGTGGCCGATCATGCCGTGTGCCAGCAGGCCGGAGTGGATCTGCCCGAGGTGGTCGCCCGATCCGTCGCGGCAGGCGCCACGGTGGTCCAGGTACGGGCCAAGGAGCTTCCCGGCGGTGCGTTCACCGATCTGGCCGCGCAGGTGTGCGCGGTGCTCCCGCCCTCCGTTCCGCTCCTGATCAACGACCGCATCGACGTGGTGCTGGCCCTGCGCAGACGCGACCTGGCCTGCGCTGGCGCCCACGTTGGCCAGGCCGACCTGGACGTCCGGGATGTGCGCGCACTGCTGGGGGACGAGGCCGTGATCGGTCTGAGCGCCGCCAGCCCCCAGCAGCTGCGCGCCGCGCACACCTCCGCCGCCCGCATCGACTACGTCGGCATCGGCCCACTGCACAGCACCCGCACCAAACGGGACGCACCGGCCGGGCTCGGCATCGACACCGTGATCGAACGCGCCCGGGGCTGCACCCTGCCCGCGGTCGCCATCGGCGGCATCACTCCGGCGGATATGCCGGCCCTGCGGTCGGGAGGGCTCGCCGGGGCCGCCGTCGTCTCCTACATCTGCGCCTCGGCCGACCCCGGGGCGGCCACCGAACGCCTCGCGGCCGCCTGGAACGCGGCACCCACCTGGAAGCA
Source organism: Brachybacterium muris (assembly GCF_016907455.1). Taxonomy (NCBI): domain Bacteria; kingdom Bacillati; phylum Actinomycetota; class Actinomycetes; order Micrococcales; family Dermabacteraceae; genus Brachybacterium; species Brachybacterium muris. Next base: position 2,345,440 of record NZ_JAFBCB010000001.1, read on the forward strand.
GCAGCGATGACCACGACCCAGCCCACCGGCCCCTCCCACCCGCACACGCCGATCCCCGAGGGGCGGTGTGCCAGTCCCGGCACGGCAGGCGGCATCCCGCCCCGGGTGCTGTCCATCGCGGGCACGGACCCCACCGGGGGCGCCGGCATCCACGCCGACCTGAAGGCAATCGCGGCCTGCGGCGGTTACGGGATGGCCGCGGTCACCGCCCTGGTTGCGCAGAACACCCGGGGGGTGCGCGATGTGCATATCCCACCGCCCGCCTTCCTGCGAGAACAGCTTGAGGCCGTCAGCGACGACGTCACCGTCGATGCGGTCAAGACCGGGATGCTCTTCGACGTCGACACCATCGGCGTGGTCGCGGACTGGCTTCGGCGCACCAGCCCGCCGGTGGTGGTGATGGACCCGGTGATGGTGGCCACCAGCGGCGACCGCCTGCTGGAGGAGGACGCCGAACGCGCCATGCGCGACCTGCTCCCGCAGGTGCATCTGGTCACCCCCAACGTGGATGAACTCGCCGTACTGCTCATGGACGAGCCGGCTGCCACCTGGGACCACCTGGTCTCCCAGGCCCAGCGCCTGGCCGCCAGCGCCGACGTGCTGGTGCTCGCCAAGGGCGGCCATCTCAGCGAACGCGAGGTGCGCGATGCGCTGGTCGATGCCGACGGCGTGCGGCACGTGGTCAGTTCACCGCGCATCCGCACCTCCAGCACCCACGGCACCGGATGCTCGCTGTCCGCCGCAATGGCGACGCTGAGGGTCCGCCACGGGGCCTGGGAGCCCGCTCTGAGCGCTGCCAAGCCGTGGCTGGCGCGGGCGATCGAGGACGGTCAGCACCTCCAGGTGGGGTCCGGGAACGGGCCGATCTCGCATTTCTGGGAACTGTGGGAGGCCGCGGCCCGGCGCTGACGCGCTCCGGCCCCGCCTAGACTGCGGACCATGGCCGAACACCTGTCAGCATCGGAGTCCTCGCCCTCCCGCCCCACCCGTTCCCCGTCCCCGCTGGACGCCCTGGCCGATGACTACGTCGAGCAGGTGGTGCAGGCCGACCCCTTCACCGCCACCAGCATCGGCGTGCCCGGGCACGACCATGAGGTCACTGACTACTCTCCCGCTGCCGAGGCCGCACGCACCGACGCGGCCCGCACCATGCTGGAGCGCATCGCACAGGTCGCCGATGCGGACGCCACCGATGCCGTGACCCGCGCCGCGATGACCGAGCGACTGGGCCTGCAGATCGAGCGGGCCGAGCAGCACCTGGACATCGCTGCGGTCAACAACCTCGCCTCGACGCTGCAGGTGCGCGACGTGCTGGACCTGATGCCCGCCGAGACCGCCGAGGACTGGGAGGTGCTCAGCTCCCGGATGGAGCAGATGCCCCATTCGCTGCACACCTGGGCGCAGTCCTTGCGCGAGGCCGCCTCGGCGGGCACCGTCTCGGCACGCCGGCAACTCCTGCTGGGCGCCGAGCAGGCCCGCTCCTACGCGGCGCGGGACGGTTTCTTCACCCGCTTCGCCCAGCAGGCGGTCGGCGATGAGTCCCAGCGCGAGCGCGCCGCGGCGGCGGCCCGCACCGCCGCTGAGGGATACGTGCGGATCGCGGAGGTGCTGGAGGAACTGGCGTCGGCCGCCCCGGACCGCGACGCCGTGGGCAGGGAGGCCTATCCCCTGCATTCCCGCACCTTCCTGGGCACCGAGATCGACATCGACGACACCTACGCCTGGGGCATCGAGGAGCTGCGCTCGATCGTCGCCGAGCAGGAGCAGGTGGCCGAGCGGATCAACAGCCGCTACGGCACCGGCGGTGGACGCTCGGTGACCGCGGCCAAGGAGGCCCTGCGCAAGGACCCCGCCCGGGTCCTGCACGACACCGAGGCGCTGCGCCAGTGGATGCAGCAGCTCAGCGACAAGGCGATCAAGGATCTCGCCGGCACCCACTTCGACGTGCCCGCTCCCCTGCGGCGCCTGGAGTGCCGCATCGCGCAGACCGGCTCCGGCGGCATCTACTACACCGGCCCCAGCGAGGACCTCACCCGTCCGGGCCGCATGTGGTGGGACGTCCCGGCCGGTACCACCGAGTTCCACACCTGGGCCGAGACCACCACCGTGTACCACGAGGGCGTTCCCGGTCATCATCTGCAGGTGGGCACTCAGACCATGCAGGCCGCGTCCCTGAACCGCTGGCGCGCCCTGCTGTGCTGGGTCTCCGGCCACGGCGAGGGCTGGGCCCTGTACGCCGAGCGGCTGATGGACCAGCTGGGCTACCTCTCCGACGACGGCGACCGCCTGGGCATGCTGGATGCGCAGCGGATGCGCGCCGGCCGCGTGGTACTGGACATCGGCCTGCACTGCGAACTGCCGATGCCGAAGGACCTTGCCGGTTCCGCCGGCGGCAGGTGGACCTATGAGAAGGCCTGGGACTTCATGAGCGAGCACTGGGGCATGTCCGAGGCGGAGCAGCGCTTCGAGCTGCACCGCTACCTGGGCTGGCCCGGCCAGGCTCCCTCCTACAAGGTGGGCCAGCGTGAATGGGAGCGCCTACGCGAGCGCGCCCTGGCCCCCGCCGCCCAGGTCGCCTCCGGGGCTGAGGGCCCTGGTTCCGAGCGGGCCGCGGCGGTGCTGCGCGACTTCCACCGCCGGGCCCTCGAACTGGGCAGCGTGCCGCTGTCCGTCCTGGACGGAGCGCTGGCATGAGCGACAGCACACCGGCCGTCGAGCACACCCAACACATCACCGAGCCGGCCACGGAGCCGCTGCCGTACACCGGCGGCGGTCCCCTGCTGCTGCTGGCCTCGGCCTCCGCGGGCAGGCGCGCCACCCTGACAGCTGCCCGCATCGAGCACGACACACTGCCGGTGGATCTCGACGAGGACGCGATCCTGGAGCGTGCCCGCACCGCTGCCACCCAGAACGGTGCCGCACTGGCCGCAGGCGAGGAGGTGCTGCTGCTGGCCCGCGAGAAGGCGCAGGCGGCCACCGAGCTCAGCGACGGCGGCTACGTGGTGCTGGGCTGCGACTCGATGCTGGAGCTGGACGGCACCGTGCTCGGCAAGCCGCACACCGTCGAGGCAGCGACCACGCGCTGGCGCACCCAGCGCGGTCGCACCGCCGTCCTCCACTCCGGTCACTGGCTGATCGACGACCGCGACCCCGAGGACGGAGGCACCGGCGCCACCTTCGGTGCCACCTCCAGCTGCGAGGTCACCTTCGCGGACCTCTCCGACGAGGAGATCGACGCCTACGTCGCCACCGGTGAGCCCCTCGGTGTGGCCGGAGGGTTCACGATCGACGGCATCGGCGGACCGTTCATCACCGCGGTGGACGGGGACCCCCACGCGGTGGTGGGCCTGTCGTTGCCGCTGCTGCGCTCCCTGCTGGGCGAGATCGGGCTGGGCATCCACGAGCTCTGGGCCGATGCCGTCCCGGAGGATGGGGGCACGGACCTCGACTGAGGGCCGGACACCATGCCCCCAGGTCGCACCCACCGGTACTAGACTCGGCCTCTGTCCGCCACCGGAAGGAACTTCTGCCCATGGCCTCCCGTCACTCCAAGCCCCGCTCGCTGTCCACGGTGCTGATCGCCAACCGTGGTGAGATCGCGGTGCGCGTGGCTCGAGCCTGCCGGGATGCGGGCCTGCGTTCCGTGGCCGTGTACGCCGACCCGGATCGCGACGCCCTGCACACCGTGATCGCCGACGAGGCCTACGCACTGGGTGGCACCACAGCTGCCAGCAGCTATCTTGTCGTTGACAAGATCCTGGACATCGCCCAGCGCTCCGGCGCGGACGCCGTCCACCCCGGGTACGGCTTCCTCTCCGAGCGGGCCGATTTCGCGCAGGCCGTGATCGATGCCGGGCTCACCTGGATCGGTCCGCCCCCGGAGGCGATCGAGAAGCTGGGCGACAAGGTCTCCGCCCGCCACATCGCCCAGAAGGCCGGCGCCCCCCTGGTGGCCGGCACCAAGGACCCGGTCGCCTCGAGCGACGAGGTCGTCGCCTTCGCCCGCGAGCACGGCCTCCCGATCGCGATCAAGGCCGCCTTCGGTGGCGGCGGCCGCGGCCTGAAGGTCGCCCGTGAGGAGTCCGAGGTGCGTGAGCTGTTCGACTCGGCCGTCCGTGAGGCCACCGCCGCCTTCGGTCGCGGCGAGTGCTTCGTGGAGCGCTACCTGGACTCCCCCCGCCACGTCGAGACCCAGTGCCTGGCCGATGCCCACGGCAACGTACAGGTGGTCTCCACCCGCGACTGCTCCCTGCAGCGCCGTCACCAGAAGCTGGTGGAGGAGGCCCCCGCGCCGTTCCTCAGTGCCCAGCAGAACGCCCAGCTGGTCAGCTCCTCCAAGGCGATCCTGCGGGAGGCCGGATACGTGGGCGCGGGCACCTGCGAGTTCCTGGTGGGGGCCGACGGCACCATCTCCTTCCTCGAGGTCAACACCCGACTGCAGGTGGAGCACCCGGTCTCCGAGGAGGTCGCCGGGATCGACCTGGTGCGCGAGCAGCTGCGGATCGCCGCCGGTGGCCGGGTCAGCGAGGAGGACCCGGAGGTGCGTGGCCACTCAATCGAGTTCCGCATCAACGGGGAGGACGCGGGCCGCGGGTTCATGCCCGCTCCCGGCCGGATCCAGCGCTTCGAGCCTCCGGCAGGCCCGGGTGTACGGGTCGACACCGGGGTGCGTCCTGGTGATGAGGTCTCCGGGGCCTTCGACTCCATGCTGGGCAAGCTGATCGTCACGGGAGCCACCCGCACGGAGGCCCTGGAGCGATCCCGCCGGGCCCTGGCGGAGTTCCGCATCGACGGGGTGCCCACGGTGCTGCCGTTCCACCGTCAGGTGGTGGAGCACCCTGCCTTCGCCCCGCAGGACCCCTCGGAGCCCTTCACCGTGCACACCCGGTGGATCGAGACCGGCTTCGACGGCGAGATCCCCCCGGCCCCGCTGCCTGCGCAGCCCGAGGAGCCGGAGGACCGTGAGGCCGTGGTGGTCGAGGTCGACGGGCGCCGGGTGGAGATCAGCCTGCCGGCATCCCTGCGGGCCCCGCAGGCCGCGGTGCGGCAGCGCCGCAAGCGTGCCCACCGTGAGGTGGGCGGGGCGGCGGCGGCCGGTGGCGGCACCGTGACCGCCCCGATGCAGGGGACGATCGTGAAGATCGTCGCCGAGGAGGGCCGCACGGTGGCCGACGGTGACCTGCTGCTGGTGCTCGAGGCGATGAAGATGGAGCAGCCCATCACCGCGCATCGCTCGGGGGTGGTGACGGGGCTGACCGCTGAGATCGGCGCCACCGTCTCCGCCGGTGCCGTGCTCTGCACCATCGAGGATTGAGACGGCGGTAGGTCGGCTCTGCGTCAGTCGGCTCCGCGCAGCTGCCGGGCGGCCTCGGCCATGGACCCGGTCAGCGAGGGGTACACGGTGAACGTGCCGGCCACCTGCTCGGCGGTGAGGCGGTGGGTGACGGCCATCGCGTAGGGCAGGATCAGTTCGCTGGCGCGCGGTGCCACCACGACCGCGCCCACCACGGTGTGGGAGCCGGGGCGCACGATCAGCTTCACGAAGCCCTCGGTGATGCCCTGCATCTTGGCCCGGGGGTTCGTGGCCAGGGGCAGCATCCGCACCTCCCCGGAGACCTCGCCGTCCAGGATCTCCTTCTCGGTCACGCCCACCACCGCGATCTCGGGGCTGGTGAACACCGCCGAGGAGACGTGAGCGGAGATCAGCGGCGAGACGGCGTCGCCGAGGGCGTGGTACATGGCGATGCGGCCCTGCATGGCGGCCACCGAGGCCAACGGGAACACTCCCGTGCAGTCGCCGGCGGCGTAGATGCCGCGCACGGAGGTGCGGGAGACCCGGTCGGTGTCGATGTGGCCGCTGTCCTTGAGCCGCACCCCGGCCTGCTCCAGTCCGAGGCCGGCGGTGTTGGGGATCCCTCCGAGCGCCATCAGCACGTGACTGCCGCGCACCTCTTCACCGGTGGTCAGTTCCACCACCACGTGCTCGTCGGTCCCGGCGCCCTCGACTCGGGCGGCCGCTGCACGGGAGCGGGAGCGCAGGGTGACGCCGCGGCGGGCGAAGGCCTTCTCCAGCACGTCGGCGGCGTCGGCGTCGGTGCCGGGCAGCACCTGGTCCCGGGAGGAGACCAGGGTGACCTCGCTGCCGAGGGCCCGGTAGGCGCTGGCGAACTCGGCACCGGTCACGCCGGAGCCCACCACGATCAGGTGCTCGGGCAGTTCGGTGAGGGTGTACAGCTGGGTCCAGTTCAGGATGCGGCGGCCGTCCGCCGGGGAGTCGGTGAGCTCGCGGGGTGTGGCACCCACGGCCACCAGCAGCACGTCGCCCTCGCCCTCGTCGATCACGGTGCCCTCCCGGTCGAGCACCTCGACGCGGTGAGGACCCGCCAGGCGGCCGCGGCCGTCGATGATCGTGACGCCCGCCTCGAGCAGGCTGTCGCGGATGTCGGAGGACTGCTTGTCGGCCAGGCGCCGCACACGCTGGTTGACGGCGGCGAGGTCCACGCCGAGGGTGCGGGAGGTGGGGGTGGCGGCCGAGTCGGCGTCGCGGATGCCCAGGTCCTGCGAATCGGCCACCAGGTCCAGCACGTCGGCGGTGGCGATGAGGGTCTTGGAGGGCACCACGTCGGTGAGCACGGCGGCGCCGCCGATGCCGCGCTCCTCGATGAGCACGGTCTCCACACCGTGCCGGGCGGCAGTGAGGGCTGCTTCGTAGCCGCCGGGCCCGCCACCGATGATCACCACTCGGGGGTGCTCACCGACCTTGGTGACGCGATCGGGATCTGAGGGGAGCGAAGTGCTGGGATCTCTCACACCACCATTGTGTCCCACGAATGTGTCTCACGATGCGATCGGGCGCAACGACTGCGCCGGCATCAGTCCACTGCGCTAGGTTCTGTTCCATGAACGACACCATGACTGCCCCGGACCCGTACTCACTGGCGAGCGAGGCCGCCGCTGCGATCGCGAAGGCCAGCGGGATCCCCTCCCACGATCTGGCCCTGGTGTTGGGCTCCGGCTGGTCCGGCGCCGCGGACCTGCTGGGCGAGACCGTGTGGCAGGCCGACGCCACCACCATCCCCGGATTCCGTCCCCCGGCGGTCCCCGGTCACGTGGGCACCCTGCGCTCGATCCGCATCGAGGGCAGCGGCGCACACGCCCTGGTGCTGGGTGCCCGCACCCACCTGTACGAGGGCGCCGGCGTGGGACCGGTGGTGCACGGCGTGCGCACCGCGGCCGCAGCGGGTTGCCGCACCATGGTGCTGACCAACGGCTGCGGCGGCATTGACCCGTCCTGGACGCCCGGCACCCCGGTGCTGATCGCCGACCAGATCAACTTCACCGGCACCACCCCCCTGGCCGGCGCGAACTTCGTGGATCTCACCGACGTGTACACCCCCTCGCTGCGGGACGTGGCCCGGCAGGTGGACCCCTCGCTGGACGAGGGCGTGTACATGCAGTTCCGCGGCCCCAGCTACGAGACCCCGGCCGAGGTGGGGATGGCCCGTTCCATGGGCGCCACCCTGGTGGGCATGTCCACGGCGCTGGAGGCGATCGCCGCCCGTGAGGCGGGCATGGACGTGCTGGGCATCTCCCTGGTCACCAACCTCGCCGCGGGGATCAGCGCCGAGGCGCTCAGCCACGAGGAGGTGCTGGAGGCCGGACGCGAGGCCGGGCCGCGCATCTCCCGCCTGCTGGCCGAGACCGTTCGCCGCATCACTGCCGGCCCCGCCGGCTCCACCGTCGAGGACGAGGAGTCCGCACGATGACCCAGGATCTGCGCGCTCGCGCCACCGCCTGGATCGAGGACGACCCCGATCCGATCACCCGCGCCGCCCTGACCTCCCTGGTGGAGCAGGCGACTGCCGGCGACGAGACTGCTCGCGCCGAACTGGCCGATGCCTTCGCCGGCACCCTCCAGTTCGGCACCGCCGGCCTGCGAGGACGGATGGGACCGGGGCCGAACCGAATGAACCTGGCCGTGGTCTCCCGCGCCGCCCGGGGGCTTGCCGACCACCTCACCGGTGACCTGGGTCTGGACGAGCCCCTGGTGGTGATCGGCTACGACGCCCGCCACAACTCCCGCGCCTTCGCCGAGCGCTCCGCCGCGATCATGACAGCGGCCGGCTGCCGGGTGAAGCTGTTCGACCGGTACCAGCCCACCCCCTTGGCTGCGTTCGCTGTGCGCCATCTGGATGCCGATGCCGGCATCGTGGTGACCGCCTCCCACAACCCGCCGGCCGACAACGGGTACAAGGTGTACCTGGGCGGCCGCGCCGCCGCCCCCGACGGCCGCGGCGTGCAGATCGTCCCGCCGTCGGACTCGCAGATCGCGGCCCGCATCGCCGCGGTGGGCCCGGTGCTGGACATCCCCGTGGCGGCCTCCGGCTGGGAGCTGCTGGGCGGTCAGGTCGAGGAGCACTATCTCGAGGCCATCTGCGCCCTGCCGGATCCGGAGGCACCGCGTGAGGCACGTATCGTGCACACCGCGATGCACGGGGTGGGCACCCGGATCGCCCTGGCGGCGCTGCACCGGGTGGGCTTCACCGATGTCCATTCCGTGGCCAAGCAGGCCGATCCGGATCCGGACTTCCCCACCGTGTCGTTCCCGAACCCGGAGGAGCCCGGTGCGATCGACCTGGCCCTCGAGCTGGCCGCGACGGTGGAGGCCGACGTGGTGATCGCCAACGATCCCGATGCGGATCGCTGTGCGGCCGCTGTGCTGGATCCCCACCGGGGCGCGTGGCGGATGCTCACCGGTGACGAGCTGGGGGTGCTGCTGGGCGACCACCTGGTGCGCCGGCACGGCTATCGAGGCACCCTGGCCCGCTCCCTGGTCTCCAGCCGCTGGCTGGACCGGGTGGCGGCGAGCGCCGGGGTGGAGGCTGCGACCACCCTGACCGGCTTCAAGTGGATCTCCCGCGCGCCGGGCATCGCATTCGGCTACGAGGAGGCGATCGGGTACTGCGTGCTGCCGGAGGTGGTGCGGGACAAGGACGGCCTGTCCGCAGCGCTGATGGTGGCGGAGATGGCTGCGCTGGCGAAGTCCGAGGGCACCACCCTGGTGGGGCGTCTGGACGAGCTGGCCCTCGAGCACGGGCTGTACGCCACCTCGCAGCTGTCGCTGCGCGTGGAGGACCTGTCCCTGATCGGGCAGATGATGCAGCGGATCCGCACCGCTCCCCCGGCGCAGCTGGCGGGCTCCCCCGTGGCTCTGACCCAGGACCTCGCCGAGGGATCCGTGGAGACCACCGGGCTGCCGCCCACCGACGGGGTGCTGCTGCTGAGTGAGGACGACACCCGTGTGGTGGTGCGCCCCTCCGGCACCGAGCCGAAGCTCAAGTGCTACCTCGAGGTGGTCGAGCCCGTCGCGCAGGATGCCTCCGAGGAGGAGATGGGCCAGGCACGCAGGCAGGCCGCTGAGCGTCTGGAGCGCGTCACCGCGGATCTGCGTCAGGCCCTCGGTCAGGCCTGACGCGGGAGGAGAACGCAGCGTCCAGAGACAGGGCAAGGGGCGGTATGACCTGGTCATACCGCCCCCTCCTCATGTGTGGGGCCCGCCGGCCGGGTTCAGTACCCGGAGCCTGCGGTGCCGCCCTCGAGCACGGCGCGGGAGGAGGACAGTCCCAGGCGGCTGGCTCCGGCGGCCACCATGGCCTCGGCGGCGGCGCGGTCACGGATCCCACCGGAGGCCTTGACACCGAGGCGGTCGCCGACGGTGCGGCGCATCAGGGCCACTGCGTGCTCGCTGGCGCCCCCGGCGGGGTGGAAGCCGGTGGAGGTCTTCACGAAGTCGGCTCCGGCCTGCTCAGCGGCCTCGCACACCGCGACGATCTGCTCATCGGTCAGGGCGGCGGACTCGATGATCACCTTCAGCACGGTTGGCTTCGGGGCTGCGTCGCGCACGGCGGCGATCTCCTCGCGCACGGCGTCGTACTTTCCGGCGCGGGCCAGGCCCACGTTGATCACCATGTCCACCTCGTCGGCGCCCTTGGACACGGAGTCGGCGGCCTCGGCGGCCTTCACGGAGGCGGCGTGCTGGCCGGAGGGGAAGCCGCACACGGTGGCGACCTTCACCGTGGTCTCCACGGGCAGCATCGACGGGGAGACGCACACGGAGTAGGTGCCGAGCTCCTCGGCCTCACGCAGCAGCTTCTCGACGTCGTCCCTGGTGGACTCGGGCTTGAGCAGCGTGTGGTCGATGAGTGCGGCGAGGTCGTGGTTCTCGATGGAGTTCATGGGGTGATCCTCCCAGACCGGGAGGGCCCTTGTCGCGCTGGGCAGGCACGGCGCAGCGACGGTGCGGGCGCGGGGGCCGGGCGAGCACCGGGGCGGCATGGGGCTGACCTAGAATGGCTGTCCGTGACCCCACCCCGCTCCCGCCTCGCCGCACCTCGTCGCATCGTGCTGGTCGCCGGCCCCTCGGGCAGCGGGAAGGGTGAGATGGCCCGGCGCTGCGGGCTCCCCACAGTGGGGCTGGACGAGTTCTACCGTGACCTGGACGACCCGGGCCTTCCTCACCGTTTCGGGATCGTGGACTGGGACGACCCGGTCTCCTGGGACTCCGGTGCCGCACTGCAGGCCCTCACCGCGCTCGCCCATGACGGGTCTGCGGAGATCCCCGTGTACTCGATCTCCGAATCACGGCGCAAGGGCAGTCAGGTCCTCGATGCGGGTGACGCCCCCCTGATCGTCGCCGAGGGCATCTTCGCCGCCGAGCTGATCGGGCCGCTGGCATCGGCCGGCCTGCTCGCTGATGCGCTCGTGCTGGACCGGCCCACCCCGGTGGTGTTCGGCCTGCGCCTGGCGCGTGACCTGGCCGAGAGCCGCAAGCCTCCGCTGACGCTGCTGCGGCGGGGCTGGGCGCTGGCCGGGGAGCAGCAGGCGTACGTGAGCCGCTGGCGTGAGGCGGGGATGCGTCCGCTGGGACTGCGCGCCGGCACCACGCGGCTGCGGCGCCTGACCTCGATGGCCGAGGCCGAGCGGAACATCACGGCGCCGCACCTGCGCACGGACCAGCTGCGGATCACCGCAGTGTGCTTCCTGCGGGAGGGAGCGGCGGGCCCGGAGGTCCTCGCGGTGCGCAAGCACGGCACCGGTTCCTACATGCAGGTGGGCGGGAAGCTCGAGGGCAGCGAGGAGTCGTGGCAGGCGGCGATCCGCGAGGTGCACGAAGAACTCGGTGTGATGCTGGAGCCCGGCCATCTGGAGCTGCTGGGCGAGTACGAGGCCCCTGCTGCGAACGAGCCCGACACCGTCGTGCACTCCACTGTGTTCGTCACGCGCCATGCCCTGCCGGAACCACTCGCGGTCCAGGCGGAGCTTGCCGAGCACCGCTGGATCCCCCTGGACACCACCGGCACAGGCGCCGGCACGGGCAGCATCAGGCTGGCACCGCTGATGGTGCACCACATCCTGCCCGCGCTGCGCGCATGCTGAGCTGAGGGCACACCCGCACGCAGAAGGGCCGGGGCGTTCCCGCGGGAACGCCCCGGCCCTTCTGCGTCAGGCTATGAGCGGCCTCGTGGGCCGCACCGCTCTCAGGCGATGCGGTCGATGACGATGCGCCGCTGGGGCAACACGGTCCCGGCCGGGGCGAAGGACCAGGAGCCCTGGATGGCCTCGGTGGCGCGGCCGATGCGCTCGGGGGTGTCGGTGTGCAGGCGAGCCAGCACGTCACCGGCGCGCACCTCGTCGCCCAGGTGCGCGAGGATCTCCACACCGGCGGCGGCCTGCACGGCCTCACCGGGGCGGGAACGGCCCGCGCCCAGGCGCCAGGCGGCCACGCCCACGCCCATCGCGTCCAGTCCCTCCACCACGCCGTCCTGCTCGGCGCGGACCTCCTCGGTGTGCTTCGCGACCGGCAACGGGGCATCCACGTCGCCGCCCTGGGCGGCGATCATGGCCCGCCAGGAGTCCATCGCGCGGCCGTCGGCCAAGGCCTTCTCGACATCCGCATCGTGCACCCCGGCGGCCTCGAGCATCTCGCGGGCCAGGGCGCAGGTCAGCTCGACCACGTCGGCAGGTCCGCCTCCGGCCAGCACCTCGAGGGACTCACGCACCTCCAGGCCGTTGCCGGCGGTGCGACCCAGCGGGGCGGACATGTCGGTGAGCAGGGCAACGGTTCGCACCCCTGCATCGGTGCCCAGGTCCACCATGGTGCGGGCCAGCTCGCGGGCGTCGGACTCCTCGCGCATGAACGCGCCGGCGCCCGTCTTGACGTCCAGCGTGAGCGCGGCGGTGCCCTCCGCGATCTTCTTGGACATGATGGAGCTGGCGATCAGGGGGATCGCCTCCACGGTGGCGGTCACGTCGCGCAGGGCGTACAGCTTCTTGTCCGCAGGGGCCAGGCCCGAGCCGGCGGCGCAGATCACCGCACCCACCTCCTCGAGCTGGCGCATCATCTGCTCGTTGGTGAGGTCTGCGCGCCACCCGGGGACCGCCTCGAGCTTGTCCAGGGTGCCACCGGTGTGGCCGAGGCCGCGGCCGGACAGCTGCGGCACGGCGACCCCGAAGGAGGCGACCAGGGGCGCCAGCGGCAGGGTGATCTTGTCACCCACGCCTCCGGTGGAGTGCTTGTCGGTGGTGGGCTTGGAGAGCTGGTCGAAGTCCATCCGCTCGCCGCTGGCGATCATCGCGGCGGTCCAGCGGGCGATCTCGTCCCGCTCCATGCCGTTGAGGAAGATCGCCATGGCCAGCGCCGACATCTGCTGCTCGGCGACCACGCCGCGGGTGTAGGCGTCGATCACCCAGTCGATCTGCTCCGGCGAGAGGCGGTGCCCGTCGCGCTTGGTGCGGATCACCTCGACGGCGTCGAAGGGCTCCACGGCTGCGGTGCGGTTCTCGTTCACTGGTCTCCCATCGGGGATCGGTTCAGGTGGTTCGTCATCGGCGGATCGGGCCGCCCGCAGCCCAGGGTGGACGGACTGCCTCGGTGCACAGGGTCAGATCCCTGCCATGTCCTGGGGGCCGAAGGCCTGCGGCAGGATCTCGTCCAGGTCCCGCACCCCCAGGGGAGTGAGGATGGTGAAGTCACGTGCCGCATGCTCGGACAGCAGCTGGCGGCAGCGACCGCACGGCATGATCACATCGCCCTGGCCGTTGACGCACACGAAAGCGGTGAGCTTCCCTCCGCCCCCGGCGATCAGCTCGCTGACCATGCCGCACTCGGCGCACAGGGTGACGCCGTAGCCGGCGTTCTCCACGTTGCAGCCGCGCACGGTGCGGCCGTCGTCCACCAGTGCGGCCGCGCCCACCCGGTACCGGGAGTACGGGGCGTAGGCGCGGGCGGCCATCTCACGGGCGACGGCCAGCAGATCGGCGAAATGCTCCGGCACCTGACCGGTACCGGGATCGTCCTCGGTCATCGAAGGGTCCTCACTGCTCGTCCTGGTCACTGCTTCACGTACGGCACGCCGTCGGCGGCGGGCACGCGCACGCGGCCCACCACGCCGGCCACCGCGAACAGGGCCACCACGTAGGGGAGCATCAGCAGGAAGTCGCCGGGGATGCTCACGCCGCCCTCGGCGGCGCTCATGGTGCCCAGGCGCAGCTGCAGGGAGTCGGCGAAGGCGAAGGTCAGTGCGGCGAGCAGGGCGCCCACGGGGTGGTACCGGCCCAGGATCATGGCGGCCAGGGCGATGTAGCCCTTGCCGGCGGACATGTCCTCGCCGAAGGCGACGCCGGTGCCGATGGTGAGCATCGCACCGCCCAGGCCGGCGACGGCCGAGCCCAGCAGCACGTTGGACCAGCGGGTGGGGTTGACCTTGATGCCCACGGTGTCGGCGGCGCGGGGATGCTCGCCGACCGCCCGCACGCGCAGGCCCCAACGGGTGCGGAACAGGGCGATGGTCAGCACGATCACGATCAGCCACATCAGGTACACCAGGATGTTCTGGTCGAAGATCATCCGGCCGATCACCGGGATGTCCAGGAGAAAGCGCAGCACGGCACCGATGACCGGGATGTCGACCAGCCCGGAGCTGCCCAGGGTGGGCAGGCGCATCGGGGTGTTGAACATGCCGGGGTTCTGGCTCATCACCGAACCGAAGAAGAACGAGGTGATGCCGACGGCGAAAACGTTCAGCACCACACCGACGATGATCTGCTGGACCTGGTAGCCCACGGCGAACAGTGCCAGCATCACACCGATCAGCACGGCCACCAGCGGCGCGGCGATCAGGCCGGCCCACACGCTGCCCAGCAGGGATCCCACCAGGGCTGCACCGAAGGCGCCGAACAGCAGCTGCCCCTCGATGGCGATATTGATGACGCCGGCCCGCTCGGAGAGCACACCGGAGAGGGCGCCGAAGGCCAGCGGGACGCACAGGATGATGGTTGCCTGCAGCAGGGAGCCCACATCGAGCGCCCGTTCGGAGATCACCCAGGTCATGAAGGCCAGCACCCAGGCCACGGCGAACACCGCGACGATTGGGTTGCGGACGACCGGGCGGATGCGGTGCGGGCGGGACTGGAGGGCCCACAGGGCCGCGGAGGCCAGCAGGGCGATCACCGACAGGGCGATCGCCGCCCCCATGGAGGGCACGGTGATCTGCTGGGGGACGATCCCGAGGGGGTTGACGTCGTTCTCCCGTGCGATGCCGTAGGTGCTGTCGGCGCCGGGGATGCCCCGCAGGCCGAAGAACACCAGGGCGATCAGGCCCAGCACGGTGGTGGTCACCGGCAGGTGCCACCAGGAGGAGGGGCGTTCGTCGACGACGGCCTTCTGGACGACGGTGTCGTTCGAGGCGAGGCGCGGTGCGGCGCTCATCGGTCCTCTCCCTTCGTCTCGGTGCGGGCATCGGTGGTGGGTTCATCGGGCCCGGATCGGGACCGGCCACCGGGGATGTCACCCGTTGCGTCCGATCCGGCGGGGGTCGCATCCGTCGAGGCGGCGGTGGAGGTGCTCGCGGGCACGGCGGTGCTCCCCGATCCGGGGGTGCTCGTCGCGGCCCGGGCGCGGCGGCGCCGCTCCCCTGCCCCGGGGTTGTCGACGCGGCGCAGACCGATCAGGGTGCGCACCAGGGGCGGGGCGGCGATGAACAGCACCACCAGCGCCTGGATCACGGAGACGAGGTCCAGCGGGACGCCCTGGTTGGTCTCCATGTAGCGGCCGCCGGTGGACAGGCCCGCGAACAGCAGGCCGGCCAGCACGATGCCCACGGGGCCGGAGCGTCCCAGCAGGGCCACGGTGATCGCGTCGAAGCCGAGCGATCCGGCGATGCCCTCGGTGAGGCGCTTCTCGGTGCCCAGGATGTGCACCGCTCCGGCCAGGCCCACCAGGGCGCCGGCCACGGCCATCACCGCGAAGGATGCCTTGGCCGGGGAGATGCCGGCCACGCGGGCCGCACGCGGGTTCGAGCCCACGGCGCGGAACTGGAACCCGAGCGTCGAGCGGTTCATCAGCCACCACAGGAACACGACCACGGCGATCGCGATCAGGATGCCGAGGTGGAGGCGGTACTGGGGGCCCAGCAGCTGCGGCAGGGCGGCGGTGGACTTCACCGACGGGGAGGTGGGCTGGGCCTGGTTCGCCCCGGTGAAGGCGCTGGTCTTCAGGGCGAAGAACAGCAGGTAGGTGGCGATCCAGTTCAGCATGATGGTGCTGATCACCTCGTTGGCGCCGAAGCGCGCCTTGAGGAAACCGGCGATGCCGCCCCAGATGCCACCGGCGAGGACACCGGCGACCAGGGCCACCAGCAGGTGCAGCACGATCGGCAGCTCGAAGGTGAAGCCCACGTAGCCGGCGAACATGGCGCCAACGATCAGCTGGCCGGTGCCACCGATGTTGAACAGGCCGGCACGGAAGCCCACGGCCATGCCGCAGGCGGCGATGATCAGCGGGGTAGCGATGGTGAGGGTCTCGGTGAGCGGACGCAGGCCGCTCATCAGTGCCGGGCCCCACACGTAGGTGCCGGTGCCGCCGTCGGCCCGCAGCGACTCGAGCGTGCGGGTGAAGGCGGGGACGTCGAACACGGCGCCGCGGAACATCGCCAGGTAGGCCTGGGAGATGGACTGCCAGGCGGCGGTGAGGGTGTCGGAGGGCCGGGCGAAGAAGTAGCCGGCGGCCTCCCGCACCTCCTCGTCGGCGATGAGGATCAGGATCGAGCCGATGATGAAGGCGAACACGAAGCTCGCCACCACCACCAGCAGGTTTCCGCGGGCGATGTTCTGGACCAGCTGACCCCAGCGGCCCTCGCCGCGCTCGGCGGGGAGCGGGGCCTCGGGGCCACCGGCACCGGTGCCGCCGGCGCCCACGCCGGGTGCGCTGCCCTGGTCGGCGGCAGACGGGGTGACGGCGCTCATGCGAGCTCTCCTTCGTCAGCGAGCTGGGAGTCGGTGGTGCGGGCTCCGGCGGCGACGGCCTCGCGGGCCGCCTCGGCGGTGTACCCGGCCATCATCAGGCCCAGCACGTCGCGGTCGGTGTCGCCGGGGACGATGCCCAGGATGGTGCCGCGGTACATCACGGCGATGCGGTCGGCCAGCTGGGTGACCTCGTCCAGTTCGGTGGACACGATGATCACGGGGGTGCCGCGGTCGCGCTCGTCCAGGATCCGGCGGTGGAGGAATTCGATGGAGCCCACGTCCACGCCACGGGTGGGCTGGGAGGCGATCAGCAGTGAAAGCTCACGGTTCAGGGCGCGGGCCATCACCACCTTCTGCTGGTTGCCGCCGGAGAGCGTGGACACGGCGTTCTGCGCGGAGGAGGTGCGCACGTCGAAATCCTCGACCAGGGTCTCTGCGTTGGTGCGCACCGCGGCGGGACGCATCGCCAGGGCGGAGCCGTAGGGCGGGCGGTTGAACTGGTCCAGCACCAGGTTCTCGGCGACGGAGAAGTCCGGCACCAGGGCGTCGTGGGTGCGGTCCTCGGGGACGAAGCCGATCCCGGCGTCGAGGATCTGCTTGGTGGTGCGGCCCACCAGCTCGGCGCCGTCCAGCTTCGCGGATCCCTGCACGTTGTCCTGCAGGCCCAGCAGGGCCTCGGTGAGCTCGGTCTGCCCGTTGCCCTGCACACCGGCGACGGCCAGCACCTCGCCGCGGTGGACGTCGAAGCTCACGCCGTCCAGGGTGCGCACTCCGGATTCGTCGGTCACCCGCAGGTCGTCGACCTCCAGTGCCACCTCACCGGGTGCGGCGGGGGCCTTGTCCAGTGCGAGGGACACCTGGCGGCCCACCATCAGGGAAGCCAGGTCCGCCTGGTCCGCGGACGGGTCCGCACTGCCGACGACCTTGCCGCGACGGATCACGGTGATGCGGTCGGAGACGGCCTTGACCTCGCGCAGCTTGTGCGTGATGAACACGATGGAGGTGCCCTCGTCGCGCAGCTGGCGCATGATCGCCATCAGCTCGTCGGTCTCGTGCGGGGTGAGCACGGCGGTGGGCTCGTCCAGCACCAGCACCTCGGCGTGGCGGCTGAGGGCCTTGACGATCTCGACGCGCTGCTGGGCGCCCACGGGGAGGTCCTCGATGAGCGCGTCGGGGTCCAGGTCGAAGCCGAACCGGGCGGAGATCTCCCGCACCAGCTTCCTCGCGGCGCCGAGGTCCAGCATGCCGCCGCGGGTGGGCTCATGGCCCAGCACCACGTTCTCGGCCACCGTGAACACCGGGACCAGCATGAAGTGCTGGTGCACCATGCCGATGCCCGCCGCCATGGCGTCACCGGGTCCGGTGAAGCGCACGGGCTGACCGTCGATGAGGATCTGGCCGCCGTCGGGCCGGTACAGCCCGTACAGCACGTTCATCAAGGTGGACTTGCCGGCCCCGTTCTCGCCCAGCAGGGAGTGGATCTCCCCGGGCTCGATCACCAGGTCGATGGCGTCATTGGCGACGAAGGACCCGAAGGTCTTCGTGATCTCACGCAGTTCGAGCTTCACAGCACTCGCTTCCGTCGGCGCCGACCCCGCATGTGAGGTGCGGGGCGGGTGGGCGCGACCGTCCGGGGTCCCGGACGGCGCGGTGACGCGGCTCCTCCCGAAGGTGGAGCCGCGTCACAGGGGTGAAGGTCAGGACTCCGGGGCGGGAGCTGCCTCGGACTCGACGGTCACGGTGCCGTCGATGATCTCCTGCTTGAGGGTGTCCAGCTCGCTCTTCAGGTCGTCGGAGACCTTGTCCTCGAAGTCGTGGAAGGGGGCCAGGCCCACGCCACCGTTCTCGAGGGTGCCCACGTACGGGGAGTTGTCGAAGGAGTCGTTGGAGCCCTCTTCGGCGACGTCCTGGACGGCCTCGCCCATCAGCTTCATGACGGAGGTGAGGATCACGCCCTGCGCCTCGGCGTCGGAGGAGTTGGTCTCGTAGCCGTCGGCGTCGACCCAGATCACCATGCGGCCCTCGCCCTCCTTGGCGGAGGCCAGGGTGCCGGCGCCCACGGGGCCGGCCACGGGCATCACGATGTCGGCACCCGCGTTGTAGAACTCGTCCGAGACGGCCTTGCCCTTGGACTGGTCCTCGAAGGAGCCGATGATCGAGCCGGACTGGGAGTCCTTGTTCCAGCCCAGCACCTCGACGTCGGTGCCGTTCTTCTCGTTGTAGTGGGCCACGCCGTCGGCGTAGCCGTCCATGAAGATGGTGACGGTGGGGATGTCCATGCCGCCGTAGGTGGCGACCTTGCCGGTCTCGCTCATGCCGGCGGCGAGGTAGCCGGCCAGGAACGCGGCCTCGGCGGTGTTGAACTCGATGGGCTTGACGTTGTCCAGCTCGATCGGGTTGCCGTCGGCGTCCTGGGCGGTGGAGTCCACGATCGCGAAGTTCACGTCGGGGTTGGCCTGGGCGGCGTTGCCGGTGGCGGGTGCCAGCAGGAAGCCGACGGTGAAGACCAGGTTGCAGTCGGCCGAGACGAGGTTGTTGATGTTCGGCTCGAAGTCGGAGACGGCGGTGGACTCGGCGGTCTGGGTCTGGATGCCCAGCTCGGACTCGGCGGCCTCGAGGCCGTTGTGGCTGGACTCGTTGAAGGACTTGTCGTCCCAGCCGCCGGAGTCGGAGACCATGCAGGCCTTGTAGTCGGTGCCGCCGCTGCCGCCGTCGCTGCCGGCGTTGCCGCCGTCGCCGCCGGTCTCGGGAGCGGTACCGCAAGCGGCGAGGGTGAGGATGCCGGCGCCGGTCAGTGCGAGCGCGCGCGAGATGTTCTTCATGAAGGCAACTCCGGTGGAGACGTTTCGGTGAGGTCAGCGACCGGACGGGTCCGCATGGTGAACGGACTGAGCGTCAGTGGTCACCTGCAGGGTATCCGGGACCGGCGTCCCGTGTACGGCCCCAGGGCCCTTCCCCATGAACTGTTATGAAATCGACGCGCACGTGACCTGCGGGTGAACACCAGGAGAAGGCTGGTCAGAGCCTCGAAAAGGTGTGCAAATGGGAGGACGATCACACCCGTCGGTGGGCCCGCCCCCTGCCCATGCCCCGACTGTCCTGCCGCGGGGCGGGCCCGGTCAGGTCGGATAGGGGTCCCGCAGCACGCAGGCGGTGGCCAGCACCTCGGCACCGATGCCGATCGCGCGCTCGTCGATCATCAGGTCCCCCATGTGCAGGTCGTAGGTGCGACCTCCGGGAGTGCGGGTGCCCAGGCGCGCCAGAGCCCCGGGGACCTTCTCGAGGTACCAGGCGAAGTCCTCCCCGCCCAGGGACTGCGCGGTGGGGTCGAGGTTCTGTCGGCCCAACACGCTGGTGACCGCAGCGGAGAGCACCTCCACGCTGTGCGGGGAGTTGGAGACCGGGGGGACGCCGCGGTCGTGGGTCACGCGGGCCTCCACACCCCAGGGGCGCACCAGGTCGGCCAGCACCTCCTCCAGCAGGTCCTCGGCCCGGTCCCAGGCGTCGTGGTCCAGGCACCGCAGGGTGCCCTCGAGCGTGCCGGAGCTGGGGATCGCGTTGAAGGCGGAGCCCGCGTGGATGCTGCCCCAGGTGAGGTTCACGCCGGAACGGGGATCCA
Source organism: Brachybacterium muris (assembly GCF_016907455.1). Lineage (NCBI taxonomy): Bacteria > Bacillati > Actinomycetota > Actinomycetes > Micrococcales > Dermabacteraceae > Brachybacterium > Brachybacterium muris. The sequence goes on from NZ_JAFBCB010000001.1 coordinate 2,365,361, forward strand.
TGCGGCGGCTGAGCGCTGCGGGCAGCTGGGTGGCGATCGATCCCAGTGCGTACACCAGGTCCTGGGTGAGGTGCGGGCGGGAGGTGTGTCCACCCGCGCCCCGTACCTGGATCTTCACCGGGTCGGTGGCTGAGGTGATGGGGCCGGACTTCAGGCCCACGTGCCCCACGTCCACCCCGGGGTCGCAGTGCAGGGCCAGGATCGAGTCGACGTCATCGACCACGCCCTCTCCGATCAGCTCGAGCGCCCCGCAGGGGTGCTTCTCCTCGGAGGGCTGGAAGACGAGCCGCACCCCGCGCCGCAGAGCTCCCTCCTCGGCCACCCGCACCAGGGCGTGGGCGGCACCGAGCACCGCGCTCATGTGCACGTCGTGACCGCAGGCATGGGAGACCCCGTCCACCGTGGAGCGGAACGACACGGTGGACAGCTCCGGGATGCCCAGGGCGTCCATGTCCGCACGCAGCGCCACCGGCTTCAGCCCGGGATCGGAGCCGGGGATGTCGCAGATCGCTCCGGTGCGGGGCATCCGCTGCGGTGAGAGGCCCAGGGCTTGCAGCTGGTCGACCACGTAGTCGGTGGTGCCGTGCTCCTCATGGGAGAGCTCCGGGTGACGGTGCAGGTGCCGACGGATGTCACGCAGGCGCGATGAACGCTCGGCGATCGTGCGGTGCAGAAGGCCATCGGCCCCCAGTAGGCCGTGGCCCGCCCAGCCCTGCGGGGCCGGCCCCTGCTCGGTCGATCCGGGCGTCGTCGTCCCCAGCAGTTGATCCACCTGTCGTGACCTCTATCCGTCCTGTGTTCCTGTGCGTCGCCTCGTCACCGTGGCACCGTTCGTCCCTCCGCTCGTCGCCGCTCGCGCGGGCGGCGACGAGGCGCAGGGCTCAGCGCAGATGGTCGAGCCCGGCCTCGGGGAGCCTGCCCACCAGGGTCGCTAAATCCTGGGCGTGCTCATCGGCGAGGACCAGCAGCACGTCATCGGTCTCGACGATGCTGACCCCGTCCAGCCCTACCAGGGCGACGTGACGATGGGTGGCACCGTACACCGTGGCCCTCGAGCCCACGGCATCGACGTGGGCTGTTCCCAGCACCCGGACATCGCAGTCCGGCCCGTCGACCCGGTTAACGCCCGCGACCGTCCCGTCGGATGCCCCGTCCGCCCCGGTCAGGTCGGTGCCCGCCCTGAGCTGCCGGGCGAGGGCTCGGAAGTCACCCACGTCGTCCCAGTCGAAGCCGGCGGGCACCACGGCCACCCTCCCCGCTGCAGCCAGCGGCTCTGCCAGGGCGTGGTCGATGGCGATGCTGGTGAGTGCGGGCCAGGTGCCGGCCATCGCTTCCTCCTCGCGATCGGTCCCGAGGGCCGCGGCGATGCTCCGCGCCCCTTCCGCGAGGGACGGGATCTGCTGGGACAGCGCGTCCAGCAGCACCGTCGCGCCGACGACGAACATCCCGGCGTTCCACAGGAAGTCACCGGAGGCCAGGAACTCCTCGGCGCGAGCGCGGTCGGGCTTCTCCACGAAGCGCACCACGGGCCGGGCGCCCGTGGACCGCAGTGCCGCTGCATCGTGCCCGTCCATGGCGTTCGCAGCAGTGCGCTGCTCGATGTACCCGAAGCCCGTGGCTGGATGGGTGGGCTCGACACCCAGGGTCACGAGGTAACCCAGTTCAGCCGCCCGCCGGGCAGCCGTGACGCTGCGGGCGAAGCCCTCGGTGTCGACGATCAGGTGATCGGCAGCGAAGGAGCCGATCACGGCGTCGGGCTGCTCGCGTTCGACCACGGCGGCGGCGAGAGCGATGGCCGGCATGGAGTTGCGGGGCGAGGGCTCGGCAAGGACCCGGGCCTCGAACCCCGAGGCCGCGATCTGGTCCTCGACTGCTGCAGCGTGCGAGGTGCCGGTGACGACGATCGGCGCAAGGTCGGAGAGCGGCGCCAGGCGGGCGAGGGTCTGCTGGAGGAGCGAGGATCCGCTGCCGGTGAGGTCCAGGAGGAACTTCGGGTGTGAACGGCGCGAGAGCGGCCACAGCCGGGTGCCGGCACCGCCGGCGGGGATCACGGGGACGAAGGGCATTTCGGGCATGGCGCCAGCGTACCGACCCGCGCACGCTCCCCGCCCGCGCATCCGCGCCGGGCTCTGCTCGTCGCCGGTGTGTCTGCGCCGGGCCTGTGCTGAGCCGTCGTCGAATCCCCGGTCAGGCTCCGGGGAGGCGTACTCGGACCTGCACTCCCAGGTGCTAGGCTGGCCGGGCCCCTGTCGGGGGCGATGATGATGTCGCCGTGTCGTGACGTGCTCGTCCATCCGGGCGTGCGCAGGCCGCGCGGGCCGGGCGCCGACACTCTCTGGCACACCGGTGCTCGCGAGGCTCTCGCCGCGGCAGCGCATCCTTCCCCTCCGGCCCCACCCCGTCGTTTCTGGAGGACCTTGTGGCATCAGCCCAGTCCGGGACGCTCTATCGCGGCCGCGAGGGCATGTGGTCCTGGGTCGCGCACCGCATCTCGGGAATGCTCATCTTCCTGTTCCTGCTCGTGCATGTCCTGGACACAGCACTGGTGCGGGTCTCCCCCGAGGCCTACAACGAGGTCATCGGCCACTACAAGTCCGTGGTGTTCGGCATCGGTGAGATCGGCCTGGTGGGCGCTGTCGCCTTCCATGCCCTCAACGGCCTGCGGATCATCCTGGTGGACTTCTGGTCCCAGGGCACCCGCCGTCAGCGGGCGTTGTTCTGGGGAGTCGTCGTGGTGTGGACGCTGCTGATGATCGGCTTCGTCCCCCGCCACCTGATGCACATGTTCGGAGGCTGACGATGACCACCGCTACCTCGATCCCGGATCCCTCGACCCGCTACCGCCGCACCGGCCAGCGCGGGATTAACTCCGAGATGCTGTCCTGGCTGTTCATGCGGATCTCCGGCGTGCTGCTGGTGATCCTGGTGTTCGGCCACCTGTTCGTGAACCTGTGGCTGGGCGAGGGTGTCAAGGGCATCGACTTCGCCTTCGTCGCCGGCAAGTGGGCCTCCCCCTTCTGGCAGGTCTGGGACCTGCTGATGCTGTGGCTGGGCCTGATCCACGGCGGCAACGGCGTGCGCACGATCATCAACGACTACGCGCGCGGCTCCACGCTGCGCCTGGTCCTCAAGGGGCTGCTGTACTTCGCGGTGGTGATCACGATCGTGCTGGGCACCCTGGTGGTCTTCACCTTCGATCCGTGCCCCGTGGGCGCCGATCCGTCCCTGCTGCCCTCCATCTGCGAGGGCTGACAGGGGGCGACGGCTACCTGTACCGGCTCCCCCGGCTCCCCCGGATCCCGGCGCCACCGTCACCCTTCCTCCCTCTGCCTCCCACCTCCCGCCGTGATCGAAACGGAGCACTGACACCCATGCAGACCCATAGCTACGACGTGGTGATCGTCGGCGCCGGCGGCGCAGGAATGCGCGCCGCCCTGGAGTCCTCCAAGCGCGCGCGCACCGCCGTGGTCACCAAGCTGTACCCCACCCGCTCCCACACCGGCGCGGCCCAGGGCGGCATGTGCGCTGCCCTCGCCAACGTCGAGGAGGACAACTGGGAGTGGCACACCTACGACACCGTCAAGGGCGGTGACTACCTGGTGGACCAGGACGCCGCCGAGGTGATGGCCAAGGAGGCCATCGACGCGGTGCTGGACCTGGAGAAGATGGGCCTGCCCTTCAACCGCACCCCCGAGGGCCGCATCGACCAGCGCCGCTTCGGCGGGCACACCCGTGAGCACGGTGAGGCACCCGTGCGCCGCGCCTGCTACGCCGCGGACCGCACCGGCCACATGATCCTGCAGACCCTCTACCAGAACTGCGTCAAGCAGCAGGTGGAGTTCTTCAACGAGTACTACGTGCTGGACATCCTGATGACCGGCGACCCCCGCACCGACGAGGGCGTGCGCGCCGCCGGCGTGGTCACCTACGAGCTGGCCACCGGTGAGATCCACGTGTTCCGCGCCAAGTCCGTGGTGTTCGCCTCCGGCGGCTTCGGCAAGATCTTCAAGACCACCTCCAACGCCCACACCCTCACCGGTGACGGCCCCGCCATGGCGCTGCGCCGGGGCATCCCCCTGGAGGACATGGAGTTCTTCCAGTTCCACCCCACGGGCCTGGCGGGCCTCGGGATCCTGCTGTCCGAGGCGGCCCGTGGTGAGGGCGGCATCCTGCGCAACAGCGAGATGGAGCGCTTCATGGAGCGCTACGCCCCCACGCTGAAGGACCTCGCCCCGCGTGACGTGGTGGCCCGCGCCATGGCCAACGAGGTGCGCGAGGGCCGCGGTGCCGGCCCCAACAAGGACTACGTGTACCTGGACCTCACCCACCTCGAGCCCGCGCACATCGACGCCAAGCTGCCGGACATCACCGAGTTCGCCCGCACCTACCTGGGTGTGGAGCCGTACACGGAGCCGGTGCCGGTGTTCCCCACCGCCCACTACGCGATGGGCGGCATCCCCACCAACATCCGCGGCGAGGTGCTGCGCAACGCGGTCGACACCATCCCGGGCCTGTACGCAGCCGGTGAGGTGGCCTGCGTGTCCGTGCACGGCGGCAACCGCCTGGGCACCAACTCCCTGCTGGACATCAACGTGTTCGGCCGCCGCGCCGGGATCGCCGCCGCGGAGCACGCCGCCACGGTGGAGCTGCCGGAACTGGCCGAGGGCGTCGAGGTCCCCACGGTGGAGCTGCTGGAGCGTCTACGCGACCGCCCCGCCACCGATGACCGCATCGCCGACATCCGCCGTGACCTGCAGGAGACCATGGACGCCAATGTCCAGGTGTTCCGCACCGACGAGACCTGCCGCCAGGCCCTCGCCGACATCGCCGCCCTGAAGAAGCGCTACGAGACCGTCGCGGTGCAGGACAAGGGCAAGCGCTACAACCTGGACCTGCTGGAGGCCGTGGAGCTCGGCTTCCTGCTGGACCTGGCCGAGGTCGTGGCCCTGGGCGCGCTGTACCGCAAGGAGTCCCGCGGTGGTCACTTCCGCGAGGACTTCGAGAAGCGCGACGACGCCAACTTCCTGCACCACACGATGGCCTACCGCACCCTGGAGGGTGAGCAGGGCAGTGAGGGCACCTCGATCCGCCTGGGCACCAAGCCCGTGGTGATCACCCGTTACGAGCCGAAGGAGCGCACGTTCTGATGACCGCTGTCGCCGAGAAGCCCGAGGCCACCTCCTCCGAACAGGGAGCAGCCGAGATCCCCTCCTTCGAGGTCACCCTGCGGATCGCCCGCTTCGACCCGGATTCGGAGCAGGGCACCCACTGGCAGGACTTCACCATCACCATGCACGGCACGGACCGTGTGCTGGACGCCCTGCACGAGATCAAGTGGCACCTGGACGGCTCGCTGTCCTTCCGTCGCTCCTGCGCGCACGGCATCTGCGGATCCGATGCGATGCGGATCAACGGCCGCAACCGTCTGGCCTGCAAGACCCTGCTGAAGGACATGGACATCGACAAGCCCATCACCATCGAGCCCATCAAGGGGCTGCCGGTGGAGAAGGACCTGATCGTGGACATGGAGCCCTTCTTCCAGTCCTACCGCGAGGTGATGCCGTTCCTGGTCGCCAAGGGGCAGGAGCCCAGCCGGGAGCGCCTGCAGTCCGCTGAGCAGCGCGAGCGGTTCGACGACACCACCAAGTGCATCCTGTGCGCGGCGTGCACCTCGTCCTGCCCGGTGTTCTGGACCGACGGCCAGTACTTCGGTCCTGCCGCGATCGTGAACGCCCACCGCTTCATCTTCGACTCCCGCGACGACGCCGGGGAGCAGCGCCTGGAGATCCTCAACTCCCGTGAGGGCGTGTGGCGCTGCCGCACCACCTTCAACTGCACCGAGGCCTGCCCCCGCGGCATCGAGGTCACCAAGGCCATCGCCGAGGTCAAGCAGGCGGTCATCCGCGGTCGCGTCTGAGCGTCGACCCGCCGGTCCGGGTCGCGGCTCCGGGGCGCGCCTCCGGGCGCGCCTTCACCGGGTACGCGCTCCCACTGCCTCCACCGGCCGCCCCTGGTCACCCACGGCTCCGGGTCGCGGCTCCACCGGCCACCCGACTCCGGCCCTGAACAAGAGGGCGTTCCCGTACCAGGATTCACCGATCCTGGTACGGGAACGCCCTTTCGATTAGTTCCTGGTCCGTGACCGCTCTGAATCGTTGTAGTTCCTTGACGGCGTCGACCGCTGTCCGGTGCGGTTGCCTGGTCGGCCCAAACGTTCCTCCCCACCCTCCTGGCATCCACAATCTCCGACGTGGGGGGAGCTCTGGGAGTCCGCCGATCTATGGTCGGCACCATGCCGGCATCCACACCCGTGACACCTCATGCGCTGCTTCACAGAGTTCACTGGATCGACACCGGGATGAATCCACGCCGGCTCTCCAGTGAGGAGTTCACGAGAGTTTTCTCCGGGTTCTACACCCCGACCTGTGCACCGGCCAGTGTGGAGGCGATGGCCTGGGTGCTCCAGAACAAGGTCGTACCGGGCGCTGTCATCAGCCACAGCACAGCAGCTCTGCTCCGTGGTATCCCGCTACCGCCACAGCTGGAAGATGGTGTAGGCCTGCTCTCCGGGGTGAGGTACCTCGGCGGGGGCTCCGTCCTCACGTCGCCGTTCATCCCCGAGGACGGGGAGCTCGATGATCGTCCGCGGTCCACAGCCCCCACTCGTTCGCCGGTGAGTATTCGTAGTCGTGGGAGCCACCGAATCTTGCTCTTGGGGACCGCCGATCGTGCCGACGGGGGCCAGTAGCCGCCGCGGTGGGGACCACTGGCTCCCGCCGGCATCGGGTCACTGGGGCAGTGCGGTGTGTTCTCGCATGTTCCTGTCGCCGGTGTCGATCCAGATTGTGTTGTGCACGATGCGGTCCATGATCGCATCGGCGTGGACTGCTCCACCGAGCCGGGCGTGCCAGTCCTTCTTCGGGTACTGGGTGCAGAACACGGTCGAGCCGGTGTCATAGCGGCGCTCGAGCAGTTCCAGCAGCATCGAACGCATTCCCTCGTCAGGATGGTCCAGCAGCCACTCGTCGATCACCAGCAGCGAGAACGTGGAGTACTTCCGCAGGAACTTCGTCTGGCCCTGCGGCTTGTCCTTTGCCAGGGCCCAGGCCTCTTCGAGGTCGGGCATTCGGATGTAGTGGGCTCGGAGCCGGTGCTGGCAGGCCTGCTTCGCCAGCGCGCAGCCGAGGTAGGACTTCCCTGAGCCGGTGAAGCCCTGGAAGACCACGTTCTGTTGCCGCTGGATGAAGGAGCAGGTTGCCAGTTGCGCGATCACGTTCCGGTTCAGTCCCCGTTCCTCGACCAGATCCAGCCGCCGCAGGTCCGCTCCGGGATAACGCAGCCCCGCCCGGCGGATCAGACCCTCGACCTTTCCATGATTGAAGATGGAATGCGCCTCGTCCACGATCAGCTGGAGCCGTTCCTGGAACGACATCCCCAGCACGTGAGCCTCATCCTGGGCATCGATCGCGTCCAGCAGCGCGGTCGCGCCCATCTCGCGCAGCTTCCGCTTCGTGTCGTTATCGATCACGCTCACCGGACACCTCCGGCGTAGTAGTCGGCGCCACGGACGTATCCGCCGTCTTCCGCGGGTTCCTCGCGGGGTGGACGCAGGGCGGCGACCTTGTCCTGCCCGGTGGCCAAGATCGGGTGCAGATGCGCATAGCGCGGTGAACGGACCCGTCCCGTCAGCGCGAGTGCGCAGGCCGCCTCGACCCGATCTACGGAGAAGCGGCGAGAGAGCCGTAGCACCGCCAACGCGGGATCCAGGCCCTGTTCCACGATCGGCACGGACTCGAAGATCCGCTGGATCACGATCACCGTGGCCGGCCCGACCCGATCTGCCCACGCCCGCACCCTCTGCGCGTCCCAGGCCTGGAAACGCTCGCCCGCAGGTAGGTCCGCGTCGTTGGTGCGGTACTCATTGCTCGCGGTCTCCGGGAGCAGCAGGTGACTGGTCAGTCGCTGGCTGCCCTGATAGATCTCCAGCGTCCGGGCCGTGATGCGCAGATCGACCTTCGCGCCGATGTGCGCGAACGGCGCGGAGTAGAAGTTCCGCGCGAACGTGACGTGCCCGTTCCTGCCCACTCGTCGTCCGTAGTGCCATGTCGAGATCTCGTAGGGCACCGCCGGCAGCGGCGTCAGCAGCGGCCGCTCCTCCGCGTCGAACACGCTGGCGCGGGATCCGGGCCGCTTCTGGAACGGCTCCGCGTTATAGGCCTCCATCCGCTGCCCGATGGCGGCTGCAAGTTCGGGCAGGGACGTGAATCGCTGATCCCGCAGCCCGGCGATGACCCAGGTCGCGACGTGCGCGACGGTGTTCTCCACGCTCGCCTTGTCTTTCGGTTTCCGCACCCTCCCCGGGAGCACCGCCGCCGAGTAATGCGCTGCCATCTCGCGATACGCATCGTTCAGGACGATCTCGCCCTCGCGGGGGTGCTTCACCACACCGGTCTTGAGGTTGTCCGGAACGATCCTCGGGACCGTCCCGCCCAGCGCCTCGAACATCGCTACGTGCGCTCGCAGCCAGGACTCCTGGCGCATATCCAGCGCCGGGAAGCAGAACGCGTAACGAGAAAAAGGCAGGCAGGCAACGAACAAGAACACCTTCGAGACCTCGCCGGTGACCGGATCGGCCAGCTCCATCGTGGGGCCGGACCAGTCGACCTCCACGCTCTGGCCGGCCTTGTGACCGACTCTCGAAGCGGCACCGGTGACCATGACGTGGTGCTGGTAGGTGCGGCAAAACCGGTCATACCCCATCGCCGGATCCCCAGCCGCCGTGGTCGCGTCGAAGTACTCGCCGTGCAACAGCTTCAGCGTCACGCCGACCCTGGCCATCTCTCGATGGACCTGTTCCCAGTCCGGCTGTGCGAACACGCTCTCGTGCTCGCCCCGGCCCGGGAACAACCGGGCATACACCTGCTCATCGGCGACGTCCGCGATATCGCCCCACCCGATCCCTGCAGCGTCAGCGGCCTCGAACACCGCCCTCACGGACTTGCGGGACATGCCCTGCGAGGACGAAATCGCTCGCCCCGACAGACCTTCTGCGCGCAGCTGGAGCACCAGCTTCGCCCTGATCTTCCGTACCATTCCAGATTGCTCCTTCCGCCGCGTGCCCTATACACACGGCGGAAGGAGCGTAGACAGAGCGGCCCCAACGACACCACTGGTGGTCCCGAACGACGCCACCGCTACGGCAGCGACGTGGCACCCGAACCCTCGATCAGCGGACCCCAGCGAGGCGAATATTCAGCCGGATCAACCGTTGAAGCTCCCCCTCATCCATGCAACGGCCCACCCCCGCGGCACCTCTCGCGTGGCCCATGGCGCCCAACTGCATCGGAGGGAACTGCCCGTACCCGCCACCGTGCTGGGTCGTCTCCTGGTCTCCCCTCCCCTCGAGATCCTGCTGGAACTGGCCACTCTCCTGCCGGTCTGGGACCTGGTCGCAGCGGTGGACGCAGTGGTCGGCCCAGCCAGCAGGACTCCGAGCCTCTCGTTGGCGGACGTCCGTGCGTTCGCCTCGAACACCACCGGTCGCCCGGGAGTCGCCATCTTGCGCAAGGCCGCCTCGCTCGCCCGAGAACGCGTGGAGTCCCCCGGTGAGACGTACGTCCGACTGTTGGTGACAGCCGCCGGCTTCCCGGAGCCGACTCCGAACCTCCCCACCATTCATCCCGACACCGGCCAGGAACGGAGGATCGACAACGCCTACGAGCACATCCGACTCGGCCTCGAGTACGACGGCAGCTGGCGGAGCAAGTCGAAACAACAGTGGCAGTCCGACGAGGAACGCAGGAACGAGCTCGCTTCGTACGGCTGGACCCTTAGCCGACAGACAGGACAGGACGTCCGTCAGCCGCTCAGCTTCCTGCTGCGACTGCGAACAGTCTTCGACATGTTGGGGGTGGGCCGTGCGGCGCCGGCGGTGGACCATATCAGGTCATTCGCGAACTCGCTGTCCACGGCGGATCTGTCGCTCCAGTGGTCGACCCGCCGACCTGCCTCCACGTCCCGCCGGCTCGAGAAGAAGACTGGCCGTTTCCGTACCAGGATCTAGGACTTCTGGTACGAAAACGGCCTTTCGATGGGCCGGGGCCGGGGACGGGGCCCGGGACCTGGCAAACGGGAGCTCGAAGCCGGGCCGGGGCCAGGGCCGGGGCCGGGGACCTGGCAAACGGGAGCTCGAAGCCGGGGCCGGGCGCGCTCAGGAATAGGTGACCACCAGCGGTGCGTGGTCGGACCAGCGGGTGTCATAGCTGGGGGCCCGGTCCACCTGCGCACCGGTGGCGCGGGCAGCGAGCTCCGGGGAGGCGATCTGGTAGTCGATGCGCCAGCCGGAGTCCTTGTCGTACGCCTTGCCGCGCTGCGACCACCAGGTGTACGGGCCGGGGCCCTCTCCGGCCAGGGTGCGGTGCACGTCCACCCAGTCACCCTCGACCAGGAGTCGGTCCAGGTAGGCGCGCTCCTCGGGCAGGAACCCGGCGGACTTCAGGTTGCCCTTCCAGTTCTTGATGTCCACCTCGCGGTGGGCGATGTTGATGTCACCGGTGAGCACCGCGTGGCGGCCGTCGGCCCGCAGCTGCGCCAAGCGTTCCATCATCGCGTCCAGGAAGGCGTACTTGTCGGTCATGGTCTGGGGCTTCTCGGTGTTGCCTGAGTGCATGTAGCAGGAGATCACGGTGAGCTCCTTGCCGTCGCCGAGGGGATCCTCGAGGTCCGCTTCCAGCCAGCGACCGGTGTGGGAGTCACCCTCGACGCCGGGCAGCCCACGACGCATCCCGTCCAGGTCGATCCGTTCCAGCTCGGTGCGGGCGGCGATCGCCACGCCGGCGCGACCCTTCAGCTGTGAGGCCTCTCCGACGATGCTCCACCCCTCCCCCACGAGGTCTGCGATCAGCTCGTCGGGTGCGCGCACCTCCTGCAGGGTGATCACATCGGCGGTGGTGGCTGCGAGCCAGTCGGCCATGCCCTTGCGGGCGGCCGCGCGCAGTCCGTTGACATTGACGGTGGCGAGGGTGAAGGTCATGCCCCCAGTATCACCGCGGGGCCGCTCCGGGGTCGAACCGGGGCGGCGGCCCGACGGGGCTGGATGCCACCGCCCGTCGGGCCGTGCCGCTCAGATCGCCTCGTCCTTCACGATCCCGGCAGCGTGCTCGGCCATCTCCACCACGTTCTTGACCAGCAGGGCGCGGGTCATGGGTCCGACGCCCCCCGGGTTCGGGGAGATCCAGGAGGCCACCTCGGCCACGCCCGGGTCGACGTCGCCGACCAGCTGTGCCTTGCCGGTCTCCTCGTCCTCCTCGCGGGACACCCCGACGTCCAGCACGATCGCCCCGGGCTTGACGTCCTCGGGGCGCACCAGGTGTGCAGAGCCCGCGGCAGCGACGATCACGTCGGCCCGGCGGAGGTGCTCGGCCAGGTCCACGGTGCCGGTGTGGGTGAGGGTGACGGTGGCGTTGATGGCGCGGCGGGTCATCAGCGCGCCGATGGAGCGGCCCACGGTCACGCCGCGGCCCACGACGACCACGTCCTTGCCCCGCAGGTCGATGTCGTGGCGCTCCAGCAGCTCGATCACGGCGCGGGGTGTGCACGGCAGCGGGGTGTGGATCGGCCGGTTGGCGTTCAGGACCAGCCTGCCCAGGTTCATCGGGTGCAGACCGTCGGCGTCCTTGGCGGGATCCACCCGCTCCAGGATCGCGTCGGTGTCCAGGTGCTTGGGCAGGGGCAGCTGGACGATGTAACCGGTGCAGGCAGGGTCGGCGTTCAGCTCGTCGATGACGGCCTCGAGCTCCCCCTGCGTGGTGTCGGCGTCGAGCTGCTTCTGGATCGAGTTCAGGCCGATCTGCTCACTGTCGCGGTGCTTGCCGCGCACGTAGGCGGCGCTGCCGGGGTCATCCCCCACCAGCACGGTGGCGAGGCCCGGCTGGGGGTGCCCGGCCTCCACCAGCGCGGCGACGCGCTCGGCGAGCTCGGACTTGATGGCCTTGGCGGTGGCCTTGCCGTCGAGGATCTGTGCGGTCATGGATCTGCTTCGTCTCCTAGGTGGCGTGCGGGGCTCAGATGGCGCAGGGCGGGCGGGATGCCCCGGTCCCGTGGGAGACCGGGGCACCTCGACTCAGTACTGCTTCAGGTCCGCGTACAGGGGCTTGGCGTCGGCTAGAGCGGCGGTGCGCTTGCGCAAGGACTCCAGGTCCGCCCCGCCGTTCAGCGCCAGTGCGATCACATCGGCGATCTCGGTGAACTCCTCGGCCCCGAAGCCGCGGGTCGCGAGAGCCGGGGTGCCCAGGCGCAAGCCAGAGGTGATGCGCGGGGGGCGGGGGTCGTTCGGGACGGCGTTGCGGTTGACGGTGATGCCCACCTCGTGCAGGCGGTCCTCGGCCTGCTGGCCGTCCAGCTCGGAGCGGACCAGGTCCACCAGCACCAGGTGCACATCGGTGCCTCCGGTGGCGATCGCGATCCCGGCCTCCTGGGCATCGGCGGCCTGGAGGCGCTCCGCGATGATCTGCGCGCCCTCGATGGTGCGGCGCTGCCGCTCGGCGAAGCCCTCCGTGGCTGCGACCTTCAGGGCGACGGCCTTGGCGGCGATCACGTGCATGAGGGGGCCGCCCTGCTGTCCGGGGAACACGGCGGAGTCGATCTTCTTGGCCCACTCCTCCTTGCACAGGATGAGACCGGAGCGGGGGCCGGCGAGGGTCTTGTGGACGGTGGTGGAGACAACGTCGGCATACGGCACGGGACTGGGGTGCAGGCCCGCCGCGACGAGGCCGGCGAAATGCGCCATGTCCACCCACAGGGCCGCGCCCACCTCGTCGGCGATGGCCCGGAAAGCAGCGAAGTCCAGCTGGCGCGGGTAGGCGGACCAGCCGGCGACGATCACCTTGGGCCGCTCCGCCAGTGCCAGCTCGCGCACCCTGTCCATGTCGATCAGGCCGGTGGTGGGGTCCACCTCGTAGGCGACGATGTCGTACAGCCGGCCGGAGAAGTTGATCTTCATGCCGTGGGTGAGGTGGCCGCCGTGGGCCAGGGACAGGCCCATCAGCTTGTCGCCTGCGCGGGCCAGGGCGTGCATCACCGCGGCGTTGGCGGTGGCACCGGAGTGCGGCTGGACGTTGGCGTGCTCCGCCCCGAACAGTTCCTTCGCGCGGTCGATAGCGATCTGCTCGGCGACATCGACCTCCTCGCAGCCCCCGTAGTAGCGCTTGCCGGGGTACCCCTCGGCGTACTTGTTGGTGAGCACCGAGCCCTGGGCCTGCAGCACCGCGCGCGGTACGAAGTTCTCGCTGGCGATCATCTCCAGCGTGCGCTGCTGGCGGGCGAGCTCGCGGTCGAGCACCCGGGCGATGTCCGGGTCGAGCTCGGAGATGGACTGGTCGAGGACGTTCACAGAGCCTCCTGTGGGCATCGGGATGGGGCGGGCATCGTTGCCACCGTGCCCCATCCTAGAGCGCGCTCAGAGGTCGAGGCCCAGGCGTACCGGTTCCGGGACGAGCTCGATGCCGAAGGCGCCGCGCACCCGCGCTTGCACGTCGTGGGCGAGCGCCACCAGGTCGTCGCTGCCGGCCCCGCCACGGTTGGTCAGGGCCAGGGAGTGCTTGGTGGAGACCGATGCCGGTGCGCCAGGATCGATGCGGTGCCCCAGCTCGATGCCGGCCTGGCTGATCAGCCAGGCGGCGCTGGTCTTCACGCGCCCTTCCCCCGCGGCGTAGCGGGGTGCTCCCTCGGGCAACCGGTCGGCGGTGGCCTGGTCGAGGATGGGGTTGGTGAAGAAGGAACCGGCGCTCCAGGTGTCGTGGTCGGCGGCATCCAGCACCATGCCCTTGGCGCCGCGGATCCGCAGCACGGCCTCCCGCACCTGCGCCATGGGTACCCGGGCGCCGACGTCCACGCCGAGCGCGGTGGCGAGCTGGGCGTAGCGCACGGGGGCCGAGAGGCTGCCGATGGTGTGCTGGAAGGTCACGGCGAGCACCACGTAGCGGCCGGTGGCCGACGGCACGGGACCGCTGTACGGGGTGCGCTTGAAGACGCTGTCGCGGTAGGAGAAGCCGCAGTCGGCGGCGAAGAAGGTGCGCACGGCCCGCTTCTCGCGGTCCCAGGTGCGCACCCGGATGATGGTGCTGGCGACCTCCTGGCCGTAGGCGCCGACGTTCTGGATCGGGGTGGCGCCCACGGTTCCGGGGATCCCGGAGAGGGCCTCGATGCCGACCATCTCGCGGGCGATGGCGTAGCGCACGGCACGGTCCCAGTTCACCCCGGCGAAGTACTCCACGATCGCCCCGCCGCAGGTGGCGTCCAGCGGGGTGAGCTGGGCGGGGTCCACAGCAATGCCGTCGGGCTCCCCGGAGGGGCTGATCTCGCAGGTGGCGTCCAGCAGCGGCGGGTCCTCCGGGTCACGCAACAGCACCACGGTGCCCTCGAAGGGCTCGTCGGAGGCGACCAGATTGGAGCCCCCGCCCAGCACCAGCAGCGGTTCACCGGCGTCGTCCGCGGCGCGGACCGCTTCGATCACCTCGGCCTCGGTGCGGGCCTCCACCAGTGTGCGGATCTGGCCGCCGATGCGCAGGGTGGTCAGGTCGGAGAACCTCATGCAACACCCCCGGCCGGGGTCGCGGTGCCGGTGGAGGCGGGCAGGGCGATGGTGGCGCGGGCCCGACCCAGCACCTTGGTCTCGTCCACCTGGGCGGTGAGATCGATGCGGGCGGTGCCGTGCTCCTCGTCGATCGCGCCGACGACCGCGGTGACCTGGAGCGTCACGGATCCGGTGGCGGGGACCTCAACGGGGCTGGTGAACCGCACCGAGTACTCCCGCACGGCGGCGGGGTCGCCGATCGCTTCGACGAGACCGTTGATGGCGGTGCCCATGGTGAGCATGCCGTGGGCGATGACGCCGGGAAGCCCCGCCTCGGTGGCGACGGTGTCGTTGTAGTGGATGGGGTTGAAGTCGCCGGAGGCGCCGGCGTAGCGCACCAGGGTGTCTCGGGTGATCTCATGCCGGGTGCGGGCGATCTCCTGCCCCTTCTCGAGCGCGGTGAGATCAAGTGGGGTGGTCCCGGGCGCGGGCTGCTGCGAGGCGGGGGTGTTCGCGACGATGTTCGCGTCAGTGTTCATGGTTCCTCCTGAGGTCATTCGCCACGGACGACGAGCATGCTGCGCACACTGGCGACGTCCTGACCGGACTCATCGGTCAGGTCGACGCGTGTGGCGACCATGCTGTGGCCGCCTGCGGAGCGGATCGACTCGACGGTGAGGGTGGGCACCAGCCGGTCCCCGGCGACGACGGGGCGGTGCAGTGTGAAGGATTCCTCGCCGTGGACCACCCGGGAGAAGTCGATGCCGGCGTCAGGGTCCTCGATGTACTGGGCCTCGGTGGCCTGCGCGAGGGAGACCAGGAAGGTGGGCGGGGCGATCACGTCGCGGTGCCCTGCGGCCCTGGCCGCCGCGGGGTCGGTGTGCAACGGGGAGGCGGCACCGGTGGCCCTCGCGAACTCGGCGATCTTCTGCGCGGAGACGGTATGGGTGGGGCCCGCCGGGTAGGTGCGACCGGCGTAGGACGGGTCAGGGGCAGTGACTGTCATGTTCTCTCCCGATGGGGCGGGCGGTTGGTACAGGATGCACGAGAGGCCATCCGGGATGAACCCGAATGGCCTCTGGTGAACGCTTGCGGCCCGGTCAGCGGGTCTCGCGGTGCGCGGTCTGCTTGCCGCAGGTGGGGCAGAACTTCGACAGCTCCAGCCGGTCCGGCGTATTGCGGCGGTTCTTCTTGGTGATGTAGTTGCGCGCCTTGCACTCGGTGCAGGCCATGGTGATCTTGGGACGCACGTCAGAGCTCTTGCTCGCCACGGTTCGCCTCTTTCGTTCCGGGTGGCGCACTGTTATCCCGCGCGCCGCGTGGGTTCCCGTAAGGGATGGATCTGCACTACCGGCGTGACCGGCGTGGTACCGAGGGCGGGGATCGAACCCGCGACCTCACGATTATGAGTCGTGCGCTCTAACCGTCTGAGCTACCCCGGCGTGATCGACGCGACGGCCCGACCTCTTACGAGATCGGGCCGGCACATCCATCAGAGCCCTGAAAGGGAATCGAACCCTTGACCTTCTCCTTACCATGGAGATGCTCTGCCGACTGAGCTATCAGGGCAACCCGGTGGACTCTACACATTCCTTGCCTCAGCGGCAATTCCAGCGCGAGCCCCGGTGCGCCGGATCACAAGGATCCTCGGCGGTGGCAGGTGAGGGATTCGAACCCCCGTAGGCAATGCCAGCTGATTTACAGTCAGCTCCCTTTGGCCACTCGGGTAACCTGCCGGGCCTGCATCCTCCCCACCGGACCCTTCGGTGACGACTGCGTGAGCCGCACTCCCGGGCCGCCGTGAAGCGGACCCGGAACAGCATACCGGGGCGCGGGCGTCGGTGCGAACCCGAGAAGGCACCTGCGTGCATGAAGGTGGTCACAGTAAGGTCGAACGACCCCCAAGGACCCCCGACTACAGTGGGACCACCGAGGATCCGGGCCGCGGCCCGGTGTCCCCAGAGCAGAAGCAGAGGGAGGAGCCCCATGGCCGATTCGTCGTTCGACATCGTCAGCAAGCTCGATCGCCAGGAGATCGACAACGCCGTCAACCAGGCGATCAAGGAGGTCGGGCAGCGCTACGACTTCCGCAACACCGGTGCCTCGATCAATCTTAGTGGCGACGAGATCGTGATGACGGCCAATGCCGAGGAGCGGGTGCTCGCCGTCCTGGACGTGCTGCAGTCCAAGCTGATCCGCCGCGGCATCTCGCTGAAGTCGCTGGACGTGGGCGAGCCGAAGCAGTCGGGCAAGGAGGTGCGCCTCGCAGCCGGCCTGAAGGAGGGGATCTCCTCGGAGGACGCCAAGAAGATCTCCAAGATCATCCGCGACGAGGGCCCCAAGGGCGTGAAGGCGCAGATCCAGGGTGACGAGCTGCGGGTCTCCTCCAAGAGCCGCGACGACCTGCAGGGCGTCATCGCGCTGCTGAAGGGCAAGGACCTCGACGTCGCGCTGCAGTTCATCAACTACCGCTGAGTGCAAGCCCGTACATCCATCGTGCGGGCACCTGCAGTCGGGCATCGACGCATGCAGAAGGCCCCGATCCCATCCGGGATCGGGGCCTTCGTGCTTCGCACCCACGACGGGCGGCGATGTGGTCAGACAGCGTTCGAGGTGGAGTCCTGCTGATCGGCGTGGGACTTCAGCTCGTTGCTCTTGGCGGTCAGCGCCTCGACCAGACCGTTGAGGGCCCCGGAGACGAAGCCGTTCCAGTCATCGACGTAGGCGTCGTAGTCAGGGCCGATCCACTCCACCGAGGTGACGGTGCTGGTGGCCTGATCGAAGAACTCGAGAATCTTCTCGCCGGCCTGCTGGATCTCCGAGGCGACCTCGCGTCCCTCGTCCGGATCCATTCCCTTGAAAGCCATGATGTACCCCTTCTCCTGAAATCCTTGGTTCGTGTGCGGCGCTGCTCAGCGCCCCGGTTGTTCGGTGCCCGATGATCAGGCGGAGGCCTCGCGCTGCTCTGCAGCGTTGCGGCTGGCGCGCTCGGCGAACTGATCGGCCTGCTGCTTGACCTGCTGCACCAGCTGACCGATGGTGCTGTCGAACTCGGAGACGTAGCGGTCGCGGTCCTCGCCGGTCCAGTCGAAATCGGTGACGCGGCCCTGGATGGTGGTGTACGCGGCGTTGGCATCATCGCCGGCGCCGCGGATCAGCTCGGCCATCTGCTCGACCGCTTCAGGGGTCATGCCCTTTTTCATGGTGGTCCTCCCAGTCGTGGTTGCGGGTGTACCACCCGAGGTCCGACTCCGCTGCCGATGGCCGCTTCCTCGTCCGGTTGCCCTGGGTGGTGTACTCACAGTAGACGGGCTCGGCGGTGATGGCGATGGGGACAACTCCCCATGTTCCTCCCCACCCCCACTGCTCATTGAATGCGCTGGTCACAGCGCGGTTCTAGCAGCATCTGGGGGGCTCTGGGATGTGGATGGAGCCGGCTTGGCGGCGGGCTGTCGTGCACGCCCCGTCATGCCGAACGCCCCACCTCCCGGAAGGAGATGGGGCGCTCGTGACGATCGCGCTCGGCAACGTGGCCGAGAGACCGGATCAGACAGCGTTCGAGGTCGCATCCTGAGCATCAGCATGCTGAGTCAGCTCATCAGCCTTGGCGCTGTACGCATCCGACAGAGCCGTCAGCAGACCCGACAGGAAAGCATTCCAGTCCTGAGTGAAGGTGTCGTAGTCCGGACCCACCCACTCAACACTCATGACCTGCGAGGTCACGGTGTCGGTGGTGTCGTTGACGACCGAAGCCGCCTCCTTGACGAGCGATGCGGTCTCGCGACCCTCATCCGGATTCATACCCTTGAAAGCCATGATTGTTCCCCTTCGTGAAGTGTGTAGTCAGTCAGTACAGCAGCGGATCAGGAGTTGGACGTATCGCGCTGAGCAGCAGCATTGGCGCGCAGACGCTCCGCCAGCTCCGTCAGCTTCTCGCACACCGCACGGTTCGCGTTGCCCACCTGGTCCTCGAACTCCGGCACGTAACGATCGCGGTCCTCACCGGTCCAGTCCAGATCAGTCACGTACCCCAGACGACCCGTGTACACACTGTTCATGTTGTCCACCAGACCATCGACCTGCTGAGCAAGCTGCTCCACAGCCTCCGGATTCATGCCCTTCTTCATAACGTTCCTTCCATCGAGGTGTTCGGTTCTGCACCCTGGGTTCGATCCGAACCGCACATCGGCTATCTCACCGATCGAGCTCCCAGGTGATGTTCACAACCCTAGACGGGCTTGGCGATGATGGCGATGGGGACAACTCCCCATGTTCCTCCCCACCCCCATGAAGGAGCGTTGTTGCAGGCCACGCCCCGGAACACCCGTCGGCTCCGCTGTGGAGAACCTATCGGCGGCGCCTGGTGGGCGTGGGCCCAGAGCCTCCGGCCCGGCCGGCGGGCTGCGGCCCGGCCGGCGGGCTGCGGCCCGGCCGGCGGGCTGCGGCCCGGCCGGCGGGCTGTCGTGCACGCCCCGGCATACCGAACGCCCCACCTCCCGGAAGGAGATGGGGCGCTCGTGACGATCGCGCTCGGCAACGTGGCCGAGAGACCGGATCAGACAGCGTTCGAGGTCGCATCCTGAGCATCAGCATGCTGAGTCAGCTCATCAGCCTTGGCGCTGTACGCATCCGACAGAGCCGTCAGCAGACCCGACAGGAAAGCATTCCAGTCCTGAGTGAAGGTGTCGTAGTCCGGACCCACCCACTCAACACTCATGACCTGCGAGGTCACGGTGTCGGTGGTGTCGTTGACGACCGAAGCCGCCTCCTTGACGAGCGATGCGGTCTCGCGACCCTCATCCGGATTCATACCCTTGAAAGCCATGATTGTTCCCCTTCGTGAAGTGTGTAGTCAGTCAGTACAGCAGCGGATCAGGAGTTGGACGTATCGCGCTGAGCAGCAGCATTGGCGCGCAGACGCTCCGCCAGCTCCGTCAGCTTCTCGCACACCGCACGGTTCGCGTTGCCCACCTGGTCCTCGAACTCCGGCACGTAACGATCGCGGTCCTCACCGGTCCAGTCCAGATCAGTCACGTACCCCAGACGACCCGTGTACACACTGTTCATGTTGTCCACCAGACCATCGACCTGCTGAGCAAGCTGCTCCACAGCCTCCGGATTCATGCCCTTCTTCATAACGTTCCCCTTTGCTCGACGCTTCCGTGGCATCATCCCCGGGCTGGATCTCCGCGGCTCCGTGCCGCTTCCTCGATCCGTTCCCGTCGTGATGCCATCACTCTAAGGATCCCGTCCCGGTGCGTCGATGGGGAGAACTCCCCAGGTACCTCTCCCCTGCCCCGGGGCCGGCGACCGGCGAGAACGGGGCCCCGGCGCCCGTCACTGCTGGTCATGCGCCCCTTTGATGCGGACAAGCAGGAACTCTGCCCATGCCGCGACGGGCAATGGGCGGTTCTGAACGCCAGGGATGGGAGCTGATCGAACAGTCCGAGCAGCCGATCCAGGTGGACGGCCCCCGGGACGATCGCGGGTCGGTCCAGAGGGCGAGGATCAATCGATGGTCAGGTGAACCGAGTCCTGAATGGAGCGGACCAGTTCGATCTCATCCTCGGCATGTTCGGCGCCGCAGCTGCCCACGATCTCGACGACGTCGGTGGCCACGCCGGCTCGATCGATGACGGCATAGCGTGCAGCCTGCACCACGGTGGGCCGGCCGGGCTGGGTGTAGCCGTACTCGCTGGCGATCCAGGCGATCTCGTCGATCGTGATCTCCCCGGTCCCGAGCTCCTCCAGCTCCGGCAGCCCCGCCTTGCGCTGCTCCAGGCCGGCCCGGGCTGCCTCAAGACTGAACTCGGGGCCGAACCTCTGCACCGTCACCACGACATTCGCACGGAAGCGCCCCTCCACCCGTGGCTGTGCCACAGCCACCTGCACTCCGGGGACCGTGAGGGTCTCCCAGTCGTCCGGCACATCGAGGCTGAGCCGCGGCGGGCCAGGGAAGTCCACGCTCGGGTACGAGATCGTCTTGGACATGTAAGGGCTCCGTTTTCTCCCACCGATGACGGCGTCAACCTATCAGCACAGCGCGAGGCCCGGCCGGACTTTCAACCCGGGCCCCGCGCTCAGTGGTCCCTAGTGCCGGACAGGTCAGGAACCCGACGTGGATTCCTGCTCCGCGGCGTTGCGATCAGCGGTCTCACCCAGGTCGTTGACCGAGTTCATCACCTGCTGCAGCGCGGGGACCATCTCCCCGGACCACTGCCCGCGGAAGCGGTCGGCATCGGGACCGGTCCAGTCCACGCCGTCCAGACCGCTGGTGAGCTCCTGTTCGATGCGGGTGATCTCCTCCGCGGCCTCGCGCAGCTGCCGCGCCATGCCCCGGACCTCTTCGACGTTCATACCCTTCAAGGCATTCACCGTGGGGTTCCCCTTCCTCCGTTACTGGTGCCTCGCGGCCGCTCCCGTGACCGGTGCACCCGCTGCTGCCGACTGTTCGACAGCCCCACTGTAGAGCGGCTCACGATTGTCGGCCATGGGGAGGACTCCCCATGGGGACGGCCTGGGGAGGAACCAGGATCTGCTCATCTCCCACCGGCTGTGCCGAAGACCACCCGGCTCACGTCGTGATCTGCGCGACCTGCAGTTTGACGGCCCTACCGCTGTACACGAGGAACCCTCGACCGGTGGGGAAGTCTGCGCGCCGCACACGGCCCAGCCCGGTGCCCAGCAGCGCGTCGCCGTCCATCTCGCTGGGCTGCAGCAGCAGTCCCCGGCGCCCGGCCTTGAACGGCTGTGCGAGCACGTAGGCCTGCGACCAGGACGCCGACTCGTTCTCACCCACCACGAACTGCCCCTCACGGGTGCAGGCGCGGATCAGCTTGTCCAGGTCGTTCTCCACACCGGTGCCGGTGAAGTCGGCGACGCCGTCGATGAACAGTGCCAGCTTCCCCTCGCCCACCGAGCCGGACTCGATGGTCTGGCGCAGCTGCGCAGCCAGGTCCTTGACGGTGTCGGGATCGGATCCTTCCACGTCCCAGACGGGCAGCCCCGTCAGCGGTGTGCGACGCGAGGAGAAGCGCACCAGTCGCATCGGCGAGGGCAGCGCCTTCAGGCCGCTGGCGATCGTGAGCATCGCGGTGGTGCGCCCCGACCCCATGGGGCCGGTGACCATGAACGCGCCGCGCGGCTCATAGGTGATCTCGGAGAGGGTCTCGTCGGCCAGGCCCAGCACGGGCTGCCCGTCGATGACGGGGCGCAGCTCGGAGAACTCCACGCGCTCCGGGAGTCGCTTGATCTCCGGGGCCTCCGGCACGCCGGCCCTGCGCATCGCCTGGGCGAGCTTGCTGACCTCGCGCGACTGGATGGCCACGTTGGAGTCACCACCGTGCACGGCGACCTGCACCTCATGGCCATCGAGGATGGCGCGTCCCGGGGGCGAGTTGCCGTCCAGGACGTCCTTGGCCTCGCCGAATGCCATGTAGTCATCAGGGCTGGCCATGCGATGGATCAGGCGGCGCTGGATGGACGAACCCAGCGAGGTGGGGATCGCGTTGGGGCGGTCACCGGTGACGATCACGTGGACACCCACCTGACGACCGTCGGTGGCGATCTGCACGAAGGTGGTGAACCACTTGGAGAGGTTGGAGAAGTCGTACGCCTCGCGGAACGAGGCCATGCCGTCCACCAGCAACAGGATTCTCGGGGTGTCCGGGGCATTCGCCAGCTCCCGGTACTCCGCCACCGAGCCTGCCCGGATCGCGGAGAAGGCTCGCGCCCGCTCGTCGATCAGCTCGCGCAGCGTGCGCAGCAGGCGGATCACGCGCTCCTCGTCGTCGCCGGGGACGATGGCGCCCACGTGAGGGAGCTCCTCGAGCATCGTCAGGCCGGATGCACCGAAGTCCAGGCCGTACACCTGCACGGGGCCGCCCCGCACCGTGGAGGCCGCAGAGATCGCGATGGTGCGCAGAGTGGTGGACTTGCCGGAGCCGCCGGTGCCGTAGATGGCCATGTTGCCGTCGCGGTCCGGGTAGTAGGACACGGTGGGCTGGGACTGGTTCTCGGGCATGTCCATCACGCCCATGAGCAGGTCCTCGTCGGTGCGCCGACTGGGGAGCCGTGCCAGGTCGTACGCCTCGGCGAGCTCCGAGAGCCACGGCTTGCGGGGCGTGGGCACACCGGCCTTCTCCGCGGCAGCGGTGATCGTCTGGACCATGCGGCTGATGTCGTTGGGGCCGGGGTCCTTGACCTCCTTGGTCGGCGGTGCGGGAATGTCCCACTGCTCCCCGGTGCCGAAGTCCATCTCCGTGATGTCGATGCGGGCACGTTCGGGTTCGTCGGTGGTCCAGCCGCCGGCGTAACCGGTCTGGAATGTCGCGATACGACCGGGACCTGTCTTGGCGGCAGCACGACCGGGGATCCCCGGGTCGAAGTGCGCGGCCATCTTGTCGCCCAGGATGTCCTTGGAGTCCGCCTCGTCGGCCATGCGAAGGGCGATGCGCAGGTTGGTGTTGGCGCGCAGGTTGTCCTTGATGACACCGGCGGGGCGCTGGGTGGCCAGGATCAGGTGCAGGCCCAAGGAGCGGCCTCGGGCGGCCACGTCCACCACGCCGTCGACGAACTCGGGGATCTCCTTGGCCAGCGCGGCGAACTCGTCGACGATGATGATCAGGCTGGGCGGGGCCTCCGGGTCACCGGTGCGCTCCAGGGACACCAGGTCCTTGGCCTTCTTCCGGTTCAGCAGGTGCTCGCGGTAGTGCAGCTCGGCCCGCAGCGACATCAGCGCGCGCCGCACCAGGTGCGGGGACAGGTCGGTGACCAGGCCCACGGCGTGCGGCAGTGTGATGGCGTCCGCGAAGGCGGCGCCGCCCTTGTAGTCCACGAACAGGAAGGTGATCCGGTCGGGGCTGTGGGCACTTGCCATGCCCATCACCCACGCCTGCAGGAACTCCGACTTGCCGGCGCCGGTGGTACCGCCCACCAGAGCGTGAGGGCCCTGTGTGCGCAGATCCAGGTGGAAGGCGTCCTGGCCGTTGTGGCCGATGAGACCGCGCAGGTTCGCGTCGTGCTTGCGGCGCTGCGGTGGGGAGCCGTCGCGCGGGGTGAGGGAATTGTTCTCCTTCCACCGCTCGATCACGTACTCCGGGTCCTCGGCGAGCGCCATCCCGCCCAGCTTGAGGTACGAGATCGCGCGGGGCAGGTCGGAGTCGTCGTCGATGGGCACGCCGGCATCCACCACCGGGGACAGATGCCGGGCCACGCCCGCCGCGACCTCCACGGACACGGTCTCCACCGTCACGGGGTAGAAGCGCTCGCCCAGTCGCACGTGGCCGGCGCTCGCTCCCTCGACGGACTCCTCGACGGATACGTAGGTGCGGCAGGCCGCCGGGAGGGCCGCCACGTTCGAGGCCGACCAGATGACGTGCACGCCCACGTCGGGGCCGCGCTCGGCGATGCGCACCAGACGAGCACGGTCCACCGGGGCGTCGTCCTCGATGATCACCACCAGGTTGGGGGTGATCGGCTCCGGTGGGATCTCCGGCTCCGCGGTGACATCGGTGGTCATCGGGGTGCGCAGCTGCGCGGCAGCTCCTTCGCCGCGCTGCTCGATCAGCTCCTCGATGCGGGAGAGCAGGGCCGTTCCCCGACCCGGGGTGTCGGCCAGGTGATCACCGGGCAGTGGCGAGTGGGGGCTGGAGGTGTGCGGGAGCCACTTGAGCCACTGCCACATGTCCCGGCTGGAGCGCGAGGTGATCGCGGCAATCGCCATCTCGGCCGGGGAGTGCAGGGAGAACAGCTGGGTGACGATGCCGCGGGCCACGCCGTCGGCCTCGTCACCGCCGCCGGCCACACCGATGTTCCCTGCGTAGCGGAGTTCTGCGACCACCGGCACGCCGGCGATCATCTTGTACTCCTCGTTCATGTCGTCGAGCATGTCGTAGAACGTGGGGATGGCGTCGTTCTCCCCGGGCATGTCGATGCCCACGCGCGATTCGGCGATCCCCAGGCCCAGCCGCACGGTGGCGAACGCGTTGTGCTCGGGGCGGTGGGTCCACAGCAGTCGTCCCAGGCGGAACGCAGCATCCACGGTGTCCGCTGCCGATGGGGTCTCCACCAGGCGCACCGCTCGTTCGAGGTCCTGCGCGGCGGTCACGCGGCGCTTCAGGGAGGCCAGGCCCTCCTCGAAGTTCTCGATCTGCCTCTCCAGCACCTTCTTCTGCTGGAACTTGCGGTTGAGGTACCCGGCGGTGGCCATCATCGGCATCATGAACACGAACATCAGCGAGAACGGGCTGCGTGTCATCGAGAACATGAAGCCGCCCATCAGGATGGGCGCGAACAGCATGAAGATGGGGAAGAACTGCGGAGCCGGTTCCTTGGGCGGTGTGGGGGCCTTCAGCGGCCGGTAGGGGAAGCGGGGCACCACGCGCGGGGAACGATTGAACTCCACCACCGGGGAGCTCGGGGCAGTGCCGCCCAAGCGGTGCAGCGCGATCACCGAGAAGGTGGTCTGCCCGATCAGCACGGTGTCGGCCGGGCCGATCACAGCGCGCTGCACCTGCTCGCCGCCGATCACGACACCGTTGGAGGAGTGCATGTCCACGATCTCGATCGAGTCGCCCACGTTGATGCGCGCATGGCGCTTGGACAGCATCGGATCAGCGATGCGAATGTCCAGGTCGCCCTCACGGCCCACCACGCTGGAACCCGAGGGCAGCGGGAACTCCCTGCCTGCTTCAGGGCCGGAGAGCACCCGCATCAGTGCCACGGCCGCACCGCGGGACTCGGACCTGGTGGCGTACTCGGTCGAGGAGCGTGCGATGGAGACGATGCTGCCCGAACGCAGCCCGGCCTGGATCAGGTCGATCTCGCGGTCCAGGGAGCGCACGCCGCTTGCCCCGGGGCCCGCGCCGGGGTCCTGCACCTGCAGGGTGAGCCCCTCGGGCGGTTCCGTCTCCGAGCGCAGCGGATCGGCCAGGTACAGGGCGTTGGCGACATCCGCCACCGACGCCGTGGCGTCCGCGGTGACCTCGAGGTCCGTGAGTCGGTCCTCAGGTCTGCGCAGCGTGAGCTTGATGCGCATCTATCAGTCCTCGTCGTCGTCGTGGGCCTGGTCCAGCAGCGGCAGGTCCTCGGAGCTGACCAACCGGGAGAAGACGGCATGCTCCACCAGGCGGGCACGCCGGTTGCTGGCCAGCTTGCCGGGGCCCCCGCGCAGTCCCCGCACGCCCATGCGGTCCAGCTTGTCGCACACGTTGTCGAGCTTGCGGTTGAACTTGGTCAGCTGCCAGCCCAGTCGCTTCGCGGCCTGTGCGGACGTGGGGACGGAGCTCATGCCGCTGCCCTCCCGGGAGAGCATCGGCTCGGCGAGAGCGAGTATCAGCAGCTTCTGACTGGCGGTCAGCTGCACCGATCCCATGGTGGTCTCCCCCGCCGGGTCGTCCGGACTGGGACTGCGCTCGAACTGCGGCGAGTCGGCGTGGATCTCGAGATCGTAGGTGGTGGGGCCGGCGGTGAACACCACCTTGGTCACGTCGAACACCAGTGGGATGCGGGCCCCGGGCGCCAGCCATGCCTGCATGGTGCCGGTGCCGTCGGTGATGGTGGCCGAGAGCCGTGAACCGATGTTGACCAGCCACCACATGGTCTCCACCTGCACGATGGACAGGAACCGGCGGTGGAGGTACGGGTTGTCGTCGTCGACGTTGAGGTCGGCATCGCGACCGATGGTAAGCTCCTCGCCCTCCGCCACGCGGAACCACTCCCCGCAGAACTCCACTGAGATCGTCGACGTCATCGTCCGTGCTCCTTCGTCTCCAGTGCTGTCGTTCGCGACCTCGGAAGGTTCGCGGTCACCGCGCGGCCGGCGGTCATGTCCGTCATCCGGGATTGAGGCATGCGGGATCGCTCCAGGGGCTTACCTGTCCATCGGGGTCCACGGTGCGCACATGCGCACAGACCTCCGGCAGGTTGGGCGGGATGAGGAGTACGCGGGAGTCCCGGCCATGCACCTCGAACGTGGCCCTGTACTGGGAGTAGTTCTCCGGCAGGTCGACCCACTCCACCTGGTAGTGGTAGTCCTCCTGGAAGCCCTCGGGCATCTTCCACGCCACCTGGGCCCTGCCGACGTCATCTCCCGTGCCCCCGGCGGTGATCACGGTGATGGTGACATCGGTGGGGGTATTCGGCACCGGCCCTTTCGTGACCGGAGCGTTGATCGGCGAAGTCGAGACCTTGTCCTCGGGCGGTGTCAGGTAGGTGCGAGCCGCGAAGGTCGCCCCCACTCCGAGGAGGATCACCAGCGCTGCAGCGAGGGTCACGAACGGCCATGCCGGAGTGCGACGCTCCGCTGCCGGGTCCGGTGCGGAAGCGGTCGATGGCGGTGCGGAGGCAGGAGACGCCGCGGACAGCGCGGAGACCGGGGCCCCGGCGGGACGGAGCATGGTCGACTCCACCGGTGAAGCAGAGGCCGAGGACGCCGATGCCGGGGACCCGAAGCCACCGGAGGACGGTGCCCCCAGGGGCGGGGCCACCCCGGAGAACGGGTCGAGGCGACGGCTGCCGGTGCCCCTCCCCCGGTCTCCGGGTCGACGGTGGAGACCTTCCGAATCCTGGTGTGGCTGTCGAGCTCGTCCTCGTCCGCGAGGGGGGCGGCGGGAGCCCCGCGATCGTCGAGGACGTCCATCTGAGTCACCGGCAGCGAGAGCGCCAGCTCGACCTGCTGGAGGCTGCGTCCGAATGCCAGGGCGGTGTCGTAGCGTCCCGCGGGGTCCTTCGCCATCGCGATCGACAGCACCCGGTTCAGTTCCGGCGGGACATCGGGACGGTTCAGCGGCCGCAGTGGCTCGGTGGTAATCCGATGGATCAGGTCCGATGCGGTGTTGCGCTGCCCCACTCGTTCGAAGGGCGTGTGGGAGGCCAGCAGTGAGTAGACCGTGGCGGCCAGGGCGAACACGTCGCTGCGCACGTCGGCTCGGACCGGGTCCGCGAAGAACTCCGGGGGCGACCAGGGGATCGACATGCCCTGCGAATCCTCCACGTCCTCACTCTGGCCGGCGACGATCGAGATGCCGAAGTCGGTGAGGGCGGGCCGGTTGTACTCCGTGACCAGGATGTTCGCCGGCTTGATGTCGCGGTGCAGGATACCGGCCCGGTGGGCGGTCTCCACGGCACCGGCGATCTGGACGCCCACGCGGAGCGCCTCGGCCACCGTGATCCGCTCCTTGCGGAAGCGCACACCGTAGTTGGGCCGGGGGCAGTACTCCATCACGATGAACGGACGGTGATCGCTGGAGGCGTCTGCCGTGTGGATGGTGACGATCGAGGGGTGCGTGGACATCGTGGCCATCACGTTGGCCTCGGCATCTGAATATTCGCCTCGCTGGGGTCCGCTGATCGAGGGTTCGGGTGCCACGTCGCTGCCGTAGCGGTGGCGTCGTTCGGGACCACCAGTGGTGTCGTTGGGGCCGCTCTGTCTACGCTCCTTCCGCCGTGTGTATAGGGCACGCGGCGGAAGGAGCAATCTGGAATGGTACGGAAGATCAGGGCGAAGCTGGTGCTCCAGCTGCGCGCAGAAGGTCTGTCGGGGCGAGCGATTTCGTCCTCGCAGGGCATGTCCCGCAAGTCCGTGAGGGCGGTGTTCGAGGCCGCTGACGCTGCAGGGATCGGGTGGGGCGATATCGCGGACGTCGCCGATGAGCAGGTGTATGCCCGGTTGTTCCCGGGCCGGGGCGAGCACGAGAGCGTGTTCGCACAGCCGGACTGGGAACAGGTCCATCGAGAGATGGCCAGGGTCGGCGTGACGCTGAAGCTGTTGCACGGCGAGTACTTCGACGCGACCACGGCGGCTGGGGATCCGGCGATGGGGTATGACCGGTTTTGCCGCACCTACCAGCACCACGTCATGGTCACCGGTGCCGCTTCGAGAGTCGGTCACAAGGCCGGCCAGAGCGTGGAGGTCGACTGGTCCGGCCCCACGATGGAGCTGGCCGATCCGGTCACCGGCGAGGTCTCGAAGGTGTTCTTGTTCGTTGCCTGCCTGCCTTTTTCTCGTTACGCGTTCTGCTTCCCGGCGCTGGATATGCGCCAGGAGTCCTGGCTGCGAGCGCACGTAGCGATGTTCGAGGCGCTGGGCGGGACGGTCCCGAGGATCGTTCCGGACAACCTCAAGACCGGTGTGGTGAAGCACCCCCGCGAGGGCGAGATCGTCCTGAACGATGCGTATCGCGAGATGGCAGCGCATTACTCGGCGGCGGTGCTCCCGGGGAGGGTGCGGAAACCGAAAGACAAGGCGAGCGTGGAGAACACCGTCGCGCACGTCGCGACCTGGGTCATCGCCGGGCTGCGGGATCAGCGATTCACGTCCCTGCCCGAACTTGCAGCCGCCATCGGGCAGCGGATGGAGGCCTATAACGCGGAGCCGTTCCAGAAGCGGCCCGGATCCCGCGCCAGCGTGTTCGACGCGGAGGAGCGGCCGCTGCTGACGCCGCTGCCGGCGGTGCCCTACGAGATCTCGACATGGCACTACGGACGACGAGTGGGCAGGAACGGGCACGTCACGTTCGCGCGGAACTTCTACTCCGCGCCGTTCGCGCACATCGGCGCGAAGGTCGATCTGCGCATCACGGCCCGGACGCTGGAGATCTATCAGGGCAGCCAGCGACTGACCAGTCACCTGCTGCTCCCGGAGACCGCGAGCAATGAGTACCGCACCAACGACGCGGACCTACCTGCGGGCGAGCGTTTCCAGGCCTGGGACGCGCAGAGGGTGCGGGCGTGGGCAGATCGGGTCGGGCCGGCCACGGTGATCGTGATCCAGCGGATCTTCGAGTCCGTGCCGATCGTGGAACAGGGCCTGGATCCCGCGTTGGCGGTGCTACGGCTCTCTCGCCGCTTCTCCGTAGATCGGGTCGAGGCGGCCTGCGCACTCGCGCTGACGGGACGGGTCCGTTCACCGCGCTATGCGCATCTGCACCCGATCTTGGCCACCGGGCAGGACAAGGTCGCCGCCCTGCGTCCACCCCGCGAGGAACCCGCGGAAGACGGCGGATACGTCCGTGGCGCCGACTACTACGCCGGAGGTGTCCGGTGAGCGTGATCGATAACGACACGAAGCGGAAGCTGCGCGAGATGGGCGCGACCGCGCTGCTGGACGCGATCGATGCCCAGGATGAGGCTCACGTGCTGGGGATGTCGTTCCAGGAACGGCTCCAGCTGATCGTGGACGAGGCGCATTCCATCTTCAATCATGGAAAGGTCGAGGGTCTGATCCGCCGGGCGGGGCTGCGTTATCCCGGAGCGGACCTGCGGCGGCTGGATCTGGTCGAGGAACGGGGACTGAACCGGAACGTGATCGCGCAACTGGCAACCTGCTCCTTCATCCAGCGGCAACAGAACGTGGTCTTCCAGGGCTTCACCGGCTCAGGGAAGTCCTACCTCGGCTGCGCGCTGGCGAAGCAGGCCTGCCAGCACCGGCTCCGAGCCCACTACATCCGAATGCCCGACCTCGAAGAGGCCTGGGCCCTGGCAAAGGACAAGCCGCAGGGCCAGACGAAGTTCCTGCGGAAGTACTCCACGTTCTCGCTGCTGGTGATCGACGAGTGGCTGCTGGACCATCCTGACGAGGGAATGCGTTCGATGCTGCTGGAACTGCTCGAGCGCCGCTATGACACCGGCTCGACCGTGTTCTGCACCCAGTACCCGAAGAAGGACTGGCACGCCCGGCTCGGTGGAGCAGTCCACGCCGATGCGATCATGGACCGCATCGTGCACAACACAATCTGGATCGACACCGGCGACAGGAACATGCGAGAACACACCGCACTGCCCCAGTGACCCGATGCCGGCGGGAGCCAGTGGTCCCCACCGCGGCGGCTACTGGCCCCCGTCGGCACGATCGGCGGTCCCCAAGAGCAAGATTCGGTGGCTCCCACGACTACGAATACTCAGCATCGAACTGCCGGCGCACGTTCTCGTCGAGCACGCTGGACAGCAGCACCTTGATGGCCACCCGGCGCTGTGGCCGGAACTGCCGGTACAGGAAGACGTCGGCGAATCCTCCCGACCCCAGCAGCTTCTCGAACTCGTAGCCGGGAAGCTGCGGCGGCTGTGACGGCGGCCTGGAGCTCATGCCATCCCCCTCATCATCAGTCGGACCCCATCTCCCAGGTCGAGCTGGTCGCCCTCCCCCAGCACGACGCCTTCACCGGCGCGCAGGCGCACGGGTTCGGTCCCCGGCCGTATCAGCGTGGTCCCGTTGGTGGTGCCGAGGTCGGTGGCCACCACATGCCATCCCTCGAGGCGCAGCTCGACGTGGGAACGGGAGATGTCCTGCTGCGGGCTGGGAACGGTGACCAGCTGGGGGACGTCATCGGCACTGACCCGGGACGCCCGCGGGCGTCGACCGATCACCGCTGACCGATCCAGGACGACACGGTTCCCGGTGGAGATCTCGACGTATCCCAGCGGGGGCCGGGGCACGGATCTGGTGCTGTGCTCGAGCGGGCCCCCGCAGGTGCGGCACTGGTGGCGCTCGGGGGAGTTCGCATGACCGTTCGGGCAGATGACCCCGGGGATCATGACCGCACGGGACGGGGCCTGCGGTGCCGGGGCAGCGGAACCGCCGGTGGGCGGGTGGGGGTGTGCCGGGCCGTTCGGCCTCGCTGCGGCCATCGGCGGAGGCCCGGACGGTGCCACCGGGTGGGGGGCGCTGGCAGCGCGCCCGGAGTGAGGCGGAGCTTGGGGTGCCCGAGATCCGGGGAAGGGCGCCCCGTACTGCTGGGGGCCCGCCTGCTGACCGGGTTGCGCCTGCATCGATGGAGTGCCCGGCTGCTGGCCGAAGCCCAGGCCCTCCCTGGGCACGGGGGCGGATCCGTAGTCGGGTGGTACGGCGCGGGGCGGTCCGGTGACGGGAGCCGGGGGGCGCTCGGCCAGGTGGACCTGCGGGTATGCGGGCTGGCCCGGGGCGGGCTGGGAGGCCCGTCGGGCTGCCGTCTGTGCTATCTCCGGTGCGGAGCGGCCCACGCCGGGTACCCAGTCGATGAACTCCCCGCCGATGGCGGACGAGGCGGCATCGGCGGTGGGGAGCTCTGCCTGGCCGAGTGTCTCGGGCTGGTCGCTCCGGTCCTCATCGATGTCCTCGCTGGAGTCGTCCTGTGCTCCGTCGGCCTGTTCGGGTGAGTCCCCGGCCGCCTCGGTGGATGCCTCGTCCTCATCGTGCTCGTCCACCTCCGTGCGGCGCACGGCGGCATCCTCGATGCTGCGGAACACGGTCTTGCCGAAGAGGTCGTCGTAGGCGCCCGTGGCGTCGAGGTCCGTGCCGAACCCGAGAGTGGCCGCCGGTGTCGACGAACTCGCAGCCTGGTCCTTCGCCCCTGCCGAATCCGGTGACGGATCCGGCGTGGACGTCCCCTCGGCCGCGTCGTCCTGGTCGATCGGCGCGACCAGGGTGACCGGGGAGCTGTCGTCCTCGTCCGGCGGGGGCGGGGTCGGCATGGAGGCTGCAGACGACGGCCTGCGGGTGGCAGAAGGCCGCTGCTGGTCCGTCCCGGGTGCTATCGAGGGCTCCTCCACAACCGGGGCAGGCTGCGGGGGCGCAGCAGGCCCGCTCGAGGGCTCCGGCTCCGGGGCGGGCTCCGGCGAAGGCTGGGACTCGGGGGCCGGGGCGGGGGCAGACCCTGCGGTCCGTGCATCTGTGTTCGAGGCGGAGGCAGGGCCAGCGGCGGCCGGGTCCGCTGTGGACGTGCGGGCCTCATCGCCACCGGCCGCTGGGCGGCGCTTCCGATCGAAGAGCGAGGTGCTCACCAGTCGGCGCTTGCCCGCAGGCGGCGTGGCCGCAGGTGTCTCCTTGGCGGGGGCCTGGACCGCGTCATCCTCCGGCGCGGTGCCGGCATCGCGCTGGGACGAGGGAACGGCGTTGGTACTGGGCGCTGGACTGGAGGGAGAACCGCCTGAAGTCGCAGCAGAATCCGGCCCCTCAGCAGCCGGTTCCGGTGTCGGAGCGGGTGCGGGCTCCGGTGGAGTGGGAGCCTGCGTGGCAGGCGCGGCAGCAGGGGTTGGCGGGGCGGGAGCCGGCGTGGCAGGCGCGGCAGCAGGCGTCGCGGTGGCAGCGGGTGCCTGGGCAGCAGCAGGCTCCGGCTTCTTGTCCCCGAAAAGATCGTCGAAGACGCTGGGGCCAGCGGACTCCGCAGGTTTTGCGGGGGTCGAGGCCGACCTCGAAGTGGGCATGGCACCCGAGGGCCGGGTCGCCATCATCGGCTTGCGCACGGACTCACTCGTCGCGGCCGGCTTCGGTGCCGGAGGCGGCGGCTTCTCGGCGCGGCGCTTCTTCGCCTCCGGATCCTCGATGGACCGGCCGTGCTGCTCCACCTGCTCGGCCAGAGCCGTGCGCGCGTCGTCAGCGAGGTCCGCGGGATCCACAATGGCCTGCACGAACCCGCGCACCCGAGACACCCCGGCCTCCAGCCTCAGGCCACCGAGCGGTTCCTCAGGCGGAAGGTCGCCGAAGGCGATGCGTCGCACCCCTTCCACGGTCAGCCGGGTGAACGGCTCCTCATCCGTCCCCGCGACGAGACGGGACCCCGTCTCGTCATACACCACCAGCGGGGACTTCCCCTTCACCCCGATGTGCGTGGTGGTGCCTTCCATCAGGGCATAGAGGATCGCCGGGAGCTTGTCGAGGCTCTCGAGCCCGCCTGCCTTCACCAGCTTGTCCGGGAAGTCATCGGCTGTCGGCCCGTCACCGAGCACGGTCCATGCAGCCTCGACGACCTCCTTCTTCATCCCGGGGACCAGCAGCACCCACCCCGCGTACCTCACCACCAGCGTGGCCGGTCCGGGCTGGATCCAGGTGCCGCGGTTCAGCAGCTGCGCGGCCTCGCTCATCAGTCACCGCCCTCAGCAGTGATGATGCTCCGAGGGAGGGTGTCCTCGTCGATCTCGAACTCATCGTCGCCTCGGCCTGGGCCATCGAGCGTGCTCTCCGCTGCGAGCCCCAGCCCCACCACTTCGACCGCCTCGACGACGACCACGCTCACGTTGTCCCGGCCACCGGCGTCCAGTGCCAGCTGGACCAGGTTCTCCGAGATCGTGCGCACGTCCTGCCGGCCGCGGAGCACCCGTTCGATGGTGGCGTCGTCCACTTCCCCGGTGAGACCGTCGGAGCACACCAGCATCCGGTCGTCCACCTCGGCAGGGATCAGCCAGTAGTCCGGGTCGGACTCGGGCCCGGCGCCCAGCGCGCGGGTGACCATGTGGCGGTAGGGGTGGACCTTGGCCTCGTCCTTGCTCAGCTCTCCGCGGTCCATCAGTTCCTGGACCACCGAATGGTCCACGCTGACCTGCTCGAAGATATCGCCTGAGAGTCGGTACACCCGGGAGTCACCCAGGTTCAGCACCACCCAGTAGCCCACCCCGTCCAGCACCATCGTGGCGACCACGGCCACCGTGGTGCCGGCGCCGAGCTGAGCCTCACCGCCCAGTTCGGCGATGCGGTCCGCTGCCGTGCGCAGCGCCTGCCCGAGCTGGTCGACGGTCACGTTCTCCTGGATCGTGAGCTTCTCGAACTCCTCCACGGCGATGGCACTGGCGACCTCACCGGCGTTGTGCCCGCCCATGCCGTCAGCGACGAGATAGATCGGCGGCACGTTGAGCAGACTGTCCTCGTTGGTGGCACGCACATGGCCGACATGCGTGGACGCAGCGGACACGGCACGAATCGTGCCGGGGATGTCCGGGTCCGACAGCGAGCGGTCGATCACGAGTCCCTCTCCACGGTCATGGACCGATCACCGAGGGTGAGTGAAGCTCCCTCCGGCAGGACGGTCGGGGTGTCCGGGACCAGGCTCTCGCGAGAGCCGTCGGCCCTCACTATTGCCGAGCCGTTGGTCGATCCCAGGTCTGTGACCGTGATGTCCGTGCCTGTCCCGTCCAGGCGCAGGTGGGTCTTGGACATGGATCGGGTCTCGTCCTTGAGGACGAATTGGACCTCGCCGTCGCCTGTGGCGGGGTTGCGGCCGATCACGACCGGGCTGCTGACCACTCGCTCCGTCCCGTCGTCGGCGCGCAGGGTGACCTTCGGGATCCTGGGGGCGACGGCGGAGACGCGGGTCTGCTCCAGATCCCCCAGGTCCTCCGACTCCGAGAGGACCACCCGGGTCTGCTCGTCGATGTCGCCACCGTCCCAGGCATCGGCCGTCTGCTCCGGCGGTACCTGCTGGGGAGCGTCGGTCGGGGCTGGGGAAGGCGCCTGCCACTGCTGCTGAGCGGGTGCGTCCTGCGCCGGCGCCTGCCACTGCTGATCCTGGGCAGGGGGAGCCCACTGCTG
Source organism: Brachybacterium muris (assembly GCF_016907455.1). Lineage (NCBI taxonomy): Bacteria > Bacillati > Actinomycetota > Actinomycetes > Micrococcales > Dermabacteraceae > Brachybacterium > Brachybacterium muris. Next base: position 2,400,211 of record NZ_JAFBCB010000001.1, read on the forward strand.
GGGCGGCTGCTGGATCGGGTCGGACTGCTCAGGTGCAGGGGCCTGCCACTGCTGCGGTGCCTGCCCCGGTGGGGCGGGTGCATCCCATTGCTGCGGCGCCGGCGACGGCTGCGCATCCGGCTGCGGGGCCGGAACCCCCCAGTCCTGCCCAACTGCGGGCGGGGGCGTGAGGTCGGGGATCTCGGGTGGGGCCCACCCGGTATCGGCGGCCGACTGCGCGTGCTGCGGCGGCGGGGCGTACGGGCTCGGCACACCGGGACCTGCCGCCCAACTGTCCGACTGCACCGGCTCGCCCTCCGCCGCCGACGACGCGCTGGACTCCTGCTGGCCTGCCCAGGCCGCGCCGGGTGTCGCCAGCAGGTTCTCGTGGGTGGTCACGGCGACCAAGGGCGACCCCAGGTAGTGCTCGGCACTGTGACGTTCGAAGTCGTCAGGGCGCGGCTTCATGGGGTTCCGGCCGGCTTTGATGTCCACGACAACGGAATCGACAGCCCGGTCGTGGAAGCCGCGCAGCAGCTTCTTGGGGTCCAGGAAGACCGACAGGGCCATGATCAAGGAGGCAAGGCCGTACAGGAACCAGCGTCCTAGGGAGCGCAGCAGACCGATGGGTCCGCCCTCGGTCAGACGCACGGTGCGCAGCCCCAGGATCAGCTTGCCCAGGGTGAAGCCCTTGGCCCCCTGAAGCCAGATCATCAGCACGGTGTAGGCGGTCGGCAGGGCCACCCCCACACCTACCAGGACCGAGGCGAGCACGCCGACCGTGTCCTGGGTGATGGCGAGCACGAGTCCGATGGTCAGAGGGACCAGCAGCACGGTGGCGATCACGCCATCCACCAGAGCGGCCAGGAAGCGCTTCAGCGGGCTCGCGGGTGTGCACCCGTCCAGCGGCGGCGCCATCTCCATCGCCCCCGAGGAGGCAGAGGGCCCGTCGACAGCGGAGGAGCCGGTCGCGGACGGCGCCCCGGATGCGGAGCCCTGCCCTGGTGCCTTCGTTGGAGGCTGAGTGACCATCATCTGATCGTACTGTTCCTGAGGTCGCAGTGCCGTCGCGCCCGGCGTCTTCGGCTGCAGGGCATCTTGGGAGATCAGCTCGATACCGTCCTGGTCGGGAACGGCTTCCTCCTCCGTGCCGAGGTCGCGGGATCGTGCACGAGGGGCCTGCGCCCACGCCCCTGGCGCATCGGTGGCGCGACGCTCGTACGGAGACTCCTGGTAGCGCGCGCCGCACTCCCCGCAGATCGCCGCTCCTTGCGACAGGAGGGTTCCGCACGTGCTGCAGTACCGCGTCTGGCTCATCATGACCTGCCCTTCTTCGTCACTGCCCGCGCTTTGCCGGAACTTCCCACCGGGGACCGCCGATGCCTCATCGTCCGGGCCCGACGCTCGGCCTGCGCTCGGTTCCGAGCCACTGTGCGGAGCCGGCGCTTCTGATCGCGCTTATCGGCCGCGCGGCGCCGGAACGATCGCAGGGAGAACAGTGCACGCACCCGACGGTGCCACGGCACGGAGGCGGTCATGGTACGCCGTGCATCCTTGACCTGGGCCCAGTACTCGTCCACGACGCCCTGGGGAAGATCATCCGGGCCGAACACCGCCCGGTCTGCCCTGCCTGCCAGGAGTGCGGCCCCCATACCGGGGACCTCGGCATCCAGCAGCGCGGCGGTCTCGGACCGGGTGCGGATCGGATCGGGCCTGCGCCCCATGTCGGCCATGAGGTCCAGGATCTCCTGCCACCCGCCGTCGATGCGATCGGGCAGCACTCCCCTGGTGCGCCGACGCTTGCGCCGCAGCACCTTCGCGATGACGATGGCGGCAAGGGTCGCGATCAGGAGCAGCACCGGGATCGAGGCAAGCCCCACGTACACCAGCCAGCTCGAGGTCTCCTCGGGCTCCGGCTCGGGCTCCGGGATGTCCTCACTCGTCGCGCCGGGCGGCGGCGACGGCGGTTCAGCAGGCGGGGGCGGGGGCTGTGCCACCTGCGGACGGGGCTCCTCCACCTCCGTGGGCTTGGGCTGGGTGGGATCCTGGTCGTCGTCCGGTGCGGGATCGAAACGGACCCAGCCGATGCCCTCGAAGGCGACCTCCACCCAGGCGGTGACGTTGTCACCGGTGATGGAGACCGTCCCCTCGGCCCCTTCGGGGACCTCGAAGCCCATCACCACTCGAGCCGGGATGTCGATCTCCCTGGCCATCACCGCGGTGAGGACGGCGAACTGCTCCTCGTCCCCGATCTTTCCGGTGGGCGCGGCGTCGGCCTGTTCCTTGTCGAAGCCGACCTCCTGCAGCATCGCCCACATCCGGCTGTAGCCGTGACCGGACAGAGAGGCGGTCTCGTCATCGATGCCGTGCGTGTAGAACGCATCGGTCTTGATCATCCGGGAGAGGTTCTGGAACTTGTCCCAGTCGGATTCGGGGGCAGCGGCCCACTCCTCGGCGAACTGGGCGAACTCCGGGCCCACCCTGTCGTTCGGCACGAGCGGGATATCGGCGAACCGTGCGGTGCGCTGCTGTTCGGGGGTGATGTGGGTGTACGGCTCGTACGAGAGCTTGTAGCTGTCGCCCGGTCGCAGACCGGTGGCGTTCACCGCGGTCTGGGACTTCTCGTTGAGGTACAGGTTCTCCGCCAGGGCGCCGGCGCGGTCGACGGGGAGATCGCCGAGGTCGATCCGGTTGGTGCGCTCACCGAGGGTGGGCATCCACACTCCGGTGTACTCGCCGATCGTGATGGTGGAGGTGCGCTGGTTCTCCCCGCCCTCGTGCAGGTCCACGCCATATGCGGTGCGCAGGAACGCCCCGGAGGGGTCATCCTTCTTCTGGGTGCCGGCCACGTTGTACACCTGCAGGTCGTACTGGTCCATGGTGGCCAGGCGTACCTTCTCTCCCCCGCTGACCCCGGTGATGGTGAAGAGCTCGGTGGCGCGCTGGTTCTTGATGTAGCCGCGGAACTCGGTCAGCGGGGAGACGTACTCGCGCGGGTCGAATGGCGGGGGGATCTCGTCGCGCACCGCGTAGCGGATGGTCCCCGCGGGCGGGTCCAGCAGTGACTGCGCACCGATCGCGATGCCGGAGGAGAGCGCCATGATCAGGGCGCCACCGATCACCCTGCGCCGCAGCACCGGGTTCTTCCAGGACCCCGGGCGCACTGTGTCGGAGATGATCGTGGAGCGGGCGCTGTCCAGACGGTCGCTCTCGAAGCGCCAGGTGAGCCAGCCGATGGAGAGCACGGCGAACAGCACACCGCGCACCACCGGCAGGGTGGCCTGGTTGGTGCCGAACACCACGCTGACCAGCAGAAGCCCGAGCGGGAACAGCCACGCGAGCACATAGAAACGGGTGCGCATCACGATCGTCATCGCGAACAGCACCAGCAGCAGCGTGCTGATCCACACCACAGCCAGCACGCCTTGGGCGGTCCCCACCGGAGGAGCGATCGTGAGCGTGGACATCCACGCGGTCACCGGGGCGAACAGCAGCTCCTTCAACGAGCCCAGTGTGGGGACGATCCCCCACAGCGCGCGCGTGGGGGCCGCGAACATCGAGCCGAACAAGAAGTAAACCAGCAGCAGCGCGGGGGTGGTGCGCAGCGGTCCCCAGCGGAACCGGGCGGCGATCAGCGCCACCAGCGTTGCCAGCGCCAGGGCCATCACTCCGGTGAGCAGGTACTGGACGCCGCCGTACACCGTCTGGAAGCCGATCAGCGCGAGCACGAACAGCGCGGCCAGCACCAGGACATCCACCGCTCGGCGCCCGTTGGAGACGGACGAGAAGTATGTGGGCCCGGTGTCCCGCTTCTTCGCCTTCGAGGCTGCGGCGTTCATCGACCCACCGCCCGAAGAGCCTTCGGCAGCGCCTCGAGATCGCCCAGCGTCACCACGTCCAGCCCTCCGATCGCGCTTCGGCGCACCTCGGCTTTGTCCACGCAGCGGATCGCGACGGCCAGCACGCCAAGAGGCAGCTGGTTCGCGGCGGAGTTCAGCTCGCGGGCCGTGGTGTGCGACCCGACCACCATCATCACCGCTGAGGCGTTGGGGGCCAGGTCGGCCGCCTGCTGCCCCAGCTCATGCAGTGAATAGCGTTCCTGCAACTGCTCCAGCACCGTGTAATCATCCATCATCACGCGGAAGGTGTTCGTACGCTGCAGGGCATCGAAGCTGAACGGGGTCAGCTCCTTCTCCTCGCGCATGGTCTGCGCAGAGATCGAGGCGGCGGCGGAGACGGCCAGTTCGAACTCGTCCTCGCTCGCGTAGTGATCAGCGAGGTTGTCCAGTGCCACCACCACGTGGGAACGGCGGGTCTCCTCGAACTGTCGCACCATGAGCTTGCCCGTGCGAGCGGTGGTGCGCCAGTGCACGTGCCGACGGTCGTCACCGGGGGTGTAGTCCCGCAGTGCATGGAAGGCGATGTCCGAACTGGACAGGTCGGAGGACGGGGTTCCCTCCAGGTCGCGCAGGTATCCACTGGCTGCCTCGTCCAGCCGCACCGTGCGGGGGTGCACGTACAGCTCCTGGGACTTGGCCCAGGTGACCTGACGCCGCATCAGCGACAGCGGGTCGTCGCGGACCGAGCGCACGGGCCCGACCACAAGAACAGCACGACGCCTGGTCGGTACGGCGAACAGCTCCTCATGGGACTGCTCCGCCGCCAGACGCGGCACCATGAACTGCGCGGTAGCAGCGCCCACGGCGAGCTCGATACGCGAGGGCAGGATGACCCGCTGGGTGGGGTTGGCGACCTCCACGCGGCCCACCGCACGGGTGCCCACCACCACGCGGTGGGTCTGCAGATCCAGCGTGACCTTGTACGAGGTGCGCCCCAGCACGAACAGGGCTGCGATGACCAGCGGCAGGGTGAGCGCCAGGGCGATCACGTTCAGCTCGGTGATCTTGAAGATCAGGCCCAGTGTCCAGCAGGCCAGGGCCACGCCCAGGACGGCCCACCCGATCGGCGAGATCACGTCGATCACGGGATGGATGCGCCGCATCCAGACCTCAGCCATGCGCTCGCGCAGGCTGACGGGCTTCTGCGCCGCCGAGGCGGAGGGCTGCGTGGCGTCCGCACCAGCCGCCCTCTCGCCCGATGCTGCTGCGCCGGTGGACGCGAGCCGCTTCTGCCTCCGGGCGAGGGCGCGGGCATCAGCACGCTCGCGCTTCCGGGCGGCCTTGGCGGCCCGGCGGGCGGCCTTCGCGTCGGCCGTGTTGCTGGGGAGAGGGGTCTCGACGTTCATGCCGTCTGCTGTCGGGCCTGGGGAGGCGCCACCTCGCTGAGGATCTTGTCCATCACGGTCTTGGCGGTGGTGCCGGCGAACTCCGCTTCGGGATCGAGCACGAAGCGGTGCAGCCACACCACGTCCACCAGTTCCTTGACGTCGTCCGGGATCACGTAGTGACGACCGTGGACCGCGGCCCACACCTTCACGGCGCGCATCAGGGCGAGCGCGCCGCGGATGGAGACACCTACGCGCACCTCGGGCGCCAGGCGGGTCTCCTCCATCAGCCGGGACACGTACTCCAGCACGGCGGGGTCCACGTGCACGGTGGAGGCCAGCTGGGTCATGTCATTGACGGCCTGCAGGGAGATGCGCGGGCTGAGCTGGCGGCTGCGGTCACGCAGCGCGGAGCCCTGGAGGATCTGCACGCTGGAAGCGTGGTCGGGGTAACCGAGCGAGGTCTTCATCAGGAAGCGGTCCAGCTGCGCCTCGGGCAGGCGGTACGTGCCGGCCTGCTCGATGGGGTTCTGGGTGGCGATCACCATGAAGGGGTTCCCCACCTCATGGGTGACTCCGTCCACGGTGACGCGCCCCTCCTCCATCACCTCGAGCATCGCCGACTGGGTCTTCGGCGAGGCGCGGTTGATCTCGTCGGCCAGCACCACGTTGGCGAACACGGGGCCCTTGTGGAACTCGAAGGACTTCGTGTTCTGGTCGTAGATCGTCACGCCGGTGACGTCGGAGGGCAGCAGGTCCGGGGTGAACTGGATGCGGGTGCTGGTTCCCTGCACCGTGGCCGCGATCGAGCGTGCGAGCGACGTCTTGCCGGTGCCGGGGGCGTCCTCCAGCAGCACGTGACCGGGGGCCATCATCGCCGTGAGGACCAGGCGCACCACGTTGTTCTTGCCCAGGACGGCCTGGCCGACGCTCTGGACCAGCTTGTCGAAGGTATCGGCGAACCATCGGGCCTGTTCGGGGGTCATGCTCATGGGCTATGTCTTTCCTCGAGCTGGTAGTGGGGTACGAGGCCGGCGAATGACTACGGCACGGGGCTGAGTAGTCGCGCACGGCGACGGTCAGTCCGGACTGTAGTACCGGCCTACTTCCTTTTGGCCGTTCGACCCATGGCTCACGTACACCACATTGGGGTTCCCCGTGTCTGCCCAGTGGCCGTAGAAGCGCGTCGGCGTCGTCGCGCGACCGTCAGCCCCTGCATTCAGATCGAAGGAGGCCCACTCACGGAACTGTCCATTGGGGTGGACGTTCTTGTAGACCACCGTGTAAGTCTGGCCTGGTTGGAGGTTCTGAAGGGTGATCGTGAAGTAGTAGCAGTTGTCGGAGCTGCACCCACTGGTCCCCGGAGGAACCTTCCCGCCCCAGTTGGGACCGCCCCCGGCCACCTGCGGATCCGGCGGGGTGTACGTGGAGGCCTTCCCGGTGGCCGAGCGCTCCTCGCTGTACATCTCGCGACCGCTCTTGGAGACCGTGCGAACTCGAACATCGATCTTCCGGGACTCCCCGGAGCCGAGCTTCTCCTCCCGGGTGTAGGAGGTGTTCCTGGCGTTCTCCCAGCCGCCTCCGTCCACACGGTACTGCAGGGTCTTACCGCCGGCGCCGCCGTCGCTGCCGTTGGCGGTCATGGTGAAGGTGACCGGACAGGTGTTCGCATCGGTGCAGGGCGAGCTCTTCGTGCTGATCACCGGGGGATCCGGCTTCGTGTAGGGCTTCACCGAGTTGGAGGCCTTGGAGACCTTGCTCTCGCCGCCCTTGAATCGGTTCCGGGCCTGGACCTGGAAGGCGTACGAGGTGCCATTGTCGAGCCCTGTGACCTCCAGTGATGTGGCCGGGGCCTTGACCTCGCGTCGGCCACCACCGCTCCAGGTGACGACGTACTCCTCGATCCGCGTGCCGTTGCCCGTGGCAGCGTCCCAGGTGACGGTCGCCCGACCATTGGGACCATTGCCGGCCCCCTCGTCGGGCATGGACGCCTGCACACCGGTGGGTGCCGCAGGAACCGCCCACGGGGTGACCGGGTTGGAGGGCGCGGAGGCCTTGACTCCCTCCCCCACCGAGTTCACACCCGTGTAGGTGAAGGTGAACTCGGTGTCCTGGTCCAGGCCCCGGAACGTGTGCGACCGGGTGGAGGCGTTCACGGTGGCGGAGACTCCGTTGGATGCACGGACGATGTACTCGGTGATCGGTTCGCCGTTGGCCTCAGCGGTGGTCATGGCCGGCCAGGTCACCTTCACACCACCGCCCAGAGGATTGTTCACGCGTTCTGCGGTGATGGCTCCGGCGGGCTTGCCGGGCCGGCCGGCCGGGTGCTCGGCCACGGACCAACTCGACCACTCCGAGGGCTCCGGCGCCAGATTGTGGGCACGCACGCGGTACTTGTAGTCGGTGCCATTGCTCAGGCCCTCCCACACGTGCTGCGTGACCCCGCCCTCGAAGTTCTTCTCCGTGAGCTCGCCTGTGACGGTGTTCTGCATCTGCAGGTCGTACCGCTGGATGGCGGAACCGCGGTTGGCGGGCGCCGCCCAGGTCACGGTGAGGCTGGTGTCCCCGCGCGTCGCCGACGGCGGGCCGGGAGCCTCCGGGCGCACATCGGGCCGCGCCGGCGCCGAGGGGGCCGAGGGTTCGGACTCCCCCACCTCGTTGATGGAGATCACCTGGAAGGTGTACTCCACATCGTTGGTCAGCCCCGTGATGGTGCACGAGGTCGAGGGGCAGTCCTGCGATACAGCGGGGCCGGAGGCCGTGGTCACGCGGTAACCGGTGATCGGGGCACCGTTGTCGTCACCTCCGGTGAAGTTGAGGTCCACCATCCCGTCACCCACCTCGGCGACGCGGGGCGCCAACGGCGCATCCGGCTTCCCGCGCACAGTCACCTGGATCTCCCCGGGGACATCACGGTCGGGGTCCTCGGTGTCGTCGCGCACGGTGTAGACGACGGTGAGGATGCCGTTGAAGTCGGCGGCAGGGGTGATCACCACGTTCTCACCCTCGACCGCGACCTCAGCGGTGCCGCTGGTGGCGACGGCGTTGGTGATCGTCCTGTTGCCACCCGGGAACGGGTTGGAGTCGTTGGCGAGCACAGGTACCGAGTCCGTGGTCCCGGCATCGATCACGGCGGTGTCCAGCACGGTCGTCAGCAGGGGCCGACTGGACCCGCCCACGGTGATCTGGACGGTGGCCTCGACCGGATCGTTCGTGCCGTCGGTGACGGTGACCGGCACCGAGATGATGGTTCCCTTCGTCGCCTGCGGAGTGGCCTGCGCCGTCACCGAGGTGCCGTCCAACCCGATCGTCACCTCCGGGTCCTCGGTGTACGCGCCGAGGGCGAAGGTCAGTTCATCGTCCTCAGGGTCCGACGCGGAGGCGGCCAGGTCCACCGAGGTCTGCGGGCCGCCCTGCTCCACCTCCATCAGTGCACCCTGCAGGGTGGGGGGCAGGTTCTCGTCCTCGGCGGCCACCTCGACCGGGATCGCGAGGGTCGCGGTTGCGGCCATCGGATCCCCCACCTCGCCGTCGGTGACCTCCACGGAGATCGTGTCCGGACCCGAGAAGTCCTCTGCTGCTCGGTACAGGAGGGTGGACTCGTCCTGGACCAGCTGGGTGCCGTCGGTGCCCCGGGCGACGACCAGATCCGGGTCGGTCACCCTCGCAGACTCGGCGCCCGGCCGAACCCTGATGTTCTGAGGATCGGAGAGGTCGATGGTCGTCTCGCTGCCGGCCTGGACCTGGATGGTCTCCCCCACCCACACCGGTGCCTGCTTGGCGCGGCCCGGCACCCAGATGTACCCGTTGGAGGTGCGATCGTCCGCGTCCTGGATCTCATAGCGGTACCGCTGCTGCTCATCCTGCGGGGTGACACGGACGATGCCGCCCTCGACGATCTCCACGCCCTCGGGGCTGCCCTCGAGGGTGACGGTGAGGTTGGCCGTGCTGCCATCGGGGTCGGAGTCGTTGGCCAGCACGTCCACCTCGATCGCCTCGGCCTCCGGGTCCAGCACGTCGGCCGCTGAGACGAAGTCGTCCCTGGCGATCGGGGAGCGGAACGGCGCGTTCTCATCGACCTTGAGGGTGACAGTGGCCGAGCTCTTCAACTGACCGTCCGAAGCGCTGTACAGCACCTGGTAGGTGCCGTTCTCGGACGGGGTGGTGGCGGTCACCATGTTCTCCGCGGCGTTCTCCGCCTCGCCGTGGACATGGATCTCGGAGAGTGCTTCGGTGTCGGCCGGGACGATGCTCAGCGGTGTCCCTTCCGGGTCGGTGTCGTTGTCCAGCGCATGGACCTGCACCTCGCGATCGGGCCGGACCTCGACGATGTCGTCCACCGCGTACGGGGGCTGATTCATCTCGTTGGGCTCGGCGATGCCCACCAGCACCTCGGCTGTGCCCACCGCCCCCTGGCGGTCCATCACCTGGTACCGGAACCGCTCGGTACCGACGGAGTTCTCATGCGGCACGTACTCGATCCACTCGCCGGTGGCAGAGACCACCTCGCCCAGCTGCGGGGTAGGACTGGTGACGCCCATCAGCATCACGGAGTCGCCGTCGGGATCGATACCGGTGGTGGGGACGGGGATGCGCACGGTGGTGCCGGCGACCGTACGTGCGATCAGGTTCTCCGGGCGCGGAGGAGCGTTGGAGGCATCGGCAGGGATGATCCGAAGCGTCAGGTTCGCGCCACCCTTACGACCTGTCTCGTCGACCGCCTCGTACTTGATGACGGCCTCGCCGCTGGCGTCGTCGTCGGCGATGAAGCGCACCTGGTCCTGGAGGGTCTCCACCCGGCCCTTGCCCTCGGCCTGGGAGCCATCGAGCTCCTGACCCAGTGAGAGCTTGGAATCCGTGGGAGAGATGTCGTTGCTGAGCACGTTGACCACGACCATGTCACCGGCCCGCACCGTGGCGCGGTCGGGCACACCGATGGGGTCGGCGAACTGGGTGTCAGTACTGGCCACCATCACCCGGATGGTGCCCTCCGCGGTACCGGCGGAGTTGGCGACCTGATACGTGAGAGCCACGGGCTCCTCACTCACCACCGCGCCTGGTTCAGCCTCCACGCGAACCAGGGAATGCGCGACCACGGTCACCTTCAGGCCGCTTCCCTCGGGGACCGTGACCGAGTTGACCACCAGGACACCACCGGTGGGGTCCACGTCGTTCTCGAGCGGGTCGACCAGGGTGTCGGCTCCGGTGGTGACCGTGCCCATGTCGTCCACAGCCACCGGCAGCAGCTGCTCGGAGCTGGGTTCCACCACGTCCACGCGGATGATCCCCAGGGACGCTGAGCTGGAGCTGCTCGCCGCGACCGTGTACTCGAGGTAGTAGGTGCCGGGTGCATCGCCGGCCACATTGACGGTTCCTGCTTCGAGAGCAGCGTCGACGGTGAGCGCCTCCGCCTCGGAGACATTGGTCAGTTCGAGCTGACCGCCGTTGGGGTTGAGATCGTTGGCCAATGGCTTGATGGTGGCGGTGCGGCCGGCGACGATGCGCACATGATCAGCAGTGGTGATCGGGGCGAGGTCGTTCTCAGCGACGGCTTCGATCTTGAGGGTGCCCTCGCCCTGCATGCCGTGCTCGTCACGGAAGGTCAGCTGCACATCCTTCTCACCGGTGGCGATACCGGCATCGGTGAAGGTGACGAGGCCGTCCGCCCGGAACGTCACCACATCCTCGGGCTCGACCGTGGCGTTGGCGAGGTAGAAGGCATCACCGTCCGGGTCCTGCCAGTACGGGAGGACGTTGAAGGAGACCTCCTCGCCGGAGCGCACCTGGACCTTGGTGACCATCTGATCCGAGGGCTCCGGGGCCCCGTTCTCGTTGGATGGCTTCACGTCGAGGGTCACGGTAGCGGTGTCGGACTCCTTGCGGCCATCGTCGACGCGATAGGAGAAGGTGGCAGTGCCAGTGGCATCGTCGTTCACCACGATCTGCAGCTGGGTGCCGCCCTGGATCGGGGTGACCGTGCCGACGGACGGCTGCTCCCCCTCCACGGTGACGGTGAGGATGTCACCGTCGGGGTCGTTGTCGTTGCGAGTGACCGGCAGCACGACGCTCTTGCCCGCACGCACACCGAACTGGTCATCGACCGCGACCGGCTTGCGGTTCTGCTCGTCGCGCTCCGCCGCGACATTGGTGATGGTCGTGGTGAGGGTCTTCTTCTCCCGCACCTCCGCTTCGGCCATCTCGATGTCCTGCTCGATCAGCCACTCATCCACGAGCTGCATCTCGTCGCCGATCATCCACGAGAGCCCGAACTTCTGGTCGTTCAGCACGACCAGATCGTGGTTCACGCGCAGGACCAGAGCGCCGTCGCTCTTGGCATCGGGGACCGACTCGCTGATCACCTTGTCGCCGCACGCGCGGACGTAGGCGAGCGATTCGTTCCATGCTCCGTAGGCGCATCCCTTCGCCTGGGCCGGCGCCACGGGGGTACCGGTGCCGCGCGCAGGATGGACCTGAGCGCTGCCTCCGTTCAAGGGGATGACGAACAGCGAGTCCTGAGTGGCCAGGACGACATTCTCGGAGGCGGGGCTGGGCTGCTGGATCCGCGCCGAGCCGAGATCGGCGACACCGTACTCGGTGAGCTGGTACTCCTTGTGCTTCGTGCCGATGCGCAGCATGCGCTGGGCTCGATCGAGGATCACGGGCTCCTCGCCCACTGCGGTCAGCTCCACCGTTCCCGCTTCCGTGGAGAGCCCACCGACCTCGATCGGGTCCTCCGCGGTGGTCTTGCGGGTGTCGATGTTGCGAGGGAACACCAGCAGGCTGTCACCCTCGAGCAGGAACACCGTGCCTGCGGTGCTCACCGCGACCTGGAGATCGCCGGACTTCGACTCGTGCGTGGGCTCCACCGACCCGGCCGAGAACGCGGCCGCTTCATCAGGGGACAGGATCCAGAGCCGGCCATCGGGAGCGGCGATCGCCACCCGGTCCCCTCCGAGGCGCACCTGGGAGTTGGGCGGGAGCTCCACCATGGCGTTGCGGCTCACTGCCGCAGTGTTGATCGGTGTCATGCCGCGCGGACCGGTTTCGATCACCGTGTAGCCCGCTTGCAGCAGTTCGAGATCATCACCGTTCTGGGCGAGACGCGCGTCGAGCTCCTGGGCAGCGACGTTGAGCCGCCCCATCAGCCGCTCCTGCTCGTTCATCACCCAGACGCCACCGTTGGAGACCTCGACGTCCGAGGACGACAGGCCGCGGAAGTTGATCGCGAAACCCGTGATGACCAGCGCCACGATCGCCAATACCGCCGCTGAGACCGTGCTGGAACGGCGTCGTCGCCGCTTCACCCCCGCGGTGATCGACATGGAACCCCCCTATGAAGAACGAACTGACGGACGCCCACCCACGAGCAGATCGTCCTCAGCGACGACATCCTCGGAACCGACCGATCGGTGCGCGCACTGGTCCAGGGTACTGTGCCAACGCACTCTCGGCTACGCGGCACTGGTCACGATGAGCGATACCACTGCTCCCGCACGCGAGACGGCCCGTCGAACAGCCATGATTCAGCGTCGACGCTCCACCAGAGTGCGGGTGAAAGCGATCAGAGCCTCCCGTACCGGCCCCTCCGGCAGCTCCTCGAGGATCGCGACGGCATCGTCGGCGGTGCGTTGGGCGAGTGCGCGGGTCTCTTCCAGCGCCGGGTCCTGACGCAGCATGGTGACGACCCGGGAGAGCGCCTCGTCATCGCTGAGATCGCTTTCGAGCGCATGCACCAGGGATTCGGCGCCGAGATCTCCCTCAGCGGCCCGACGACGCACCAGCAAGGTGGGCATCGTCGGAACTCCTTCCCGAAGGTCTGTACCAGGGGTCTTGCCGCTGGTATCGGGATCACTCTCGAGGTCGAGCACGTCATCGGCGAGCTGGAAGGCAACGCCCACCTTCTCGCCGTAGCGGCGCATCACATCGTCCACACCCTGCGGAGCGCCGGACAGCTGCGCACCGAGCTGACCTGCCAAGGCCAGCAGGGACGCGGTCTTGTCCGCCAGGACGGATACGTAATGGTCGAACGGGTCCTCACCCTCCTGGGGGCCCACAGTCTCGTGCAGCTGGCCGAGGCACAGCCGCTCGAACGTCAGGGAGTGCAACCGGACGGCTTCGGTACCGAGGCGCGAGCTGAGACCGCTGGCCCGGGCGAAGAGGAAGTCGCCGGTGAGGATCGCGACGTTGTTGCCCCACACCTCGTGCGCCGCGCGCGTGCCACGCCGGGTGCTCGCCGAGTCCATGACGTCATCGTGGTACAGGCTGGCCAGATGCGTGAGCTCCACCAGGACGGCACCGTCGATCACGTCGTCGCGGTGCATGTCCCCGAGGGCCGCGGCCAGCAGGACCAGCATGGGGCGAACGCGCTTGCCCCCGGCGTCCATGAGGTGTCGTGCGGTCCACCGCGCGAGGTGGTCATTGGTCGCCACGGAGTCTCGGAGCCGATCCTCGACGGTGACGAGACGCTCCATGACAGCCTGAGCCAGATCCTCATCGATGTCGGGCACGGCCGACAGGCTGGACGACATGGTTCTCCTGGGGGTTTTCTGCCGGCGAACGCGGGAGGCCGGCGGGATACGGTCACGATGGCGGAGGAATCCGTTGCCCGGTTGGGCGCGAGGACCGCAGCCCTCCTCGAACTCTCCGCAGCACACGAGTCTACCGCCCACGGACCGCAATGGTCGGCGATGATGACCGCACGGGCCCAACCGATCTCGGGCATGAAAAAAGGGAAGGGACGAAAGAGGAGCACACCCAAACAGGTGATGCTACAACTCCTTCATCCCTTCCCGAATGAAGATGTCCGGCGGCGACCTACTCTCCCACACCCTCCCGAGTGCAGTACCATCGGCGCAATCGAGCTTAGCTTCCGGGTTCGGAATGGAACCGGGCGTTTCCTCGACGCTATGACCGCCGTAACACAACGAGACCCAACCAGCCCCCAACACAACCCACTAGGGGCCATGCAGGCCGTTGTTTCCCAAGAACCACACAGTGGACGCGAACACACAGATAAACAATCACACAAGTGAAGTGTTTGAGTAAGTCATCAGCCATTAGTACCAGTCAGCTCCACACGTTGCCATGCTTCCACATCTGGCCTATCAACCCAGTCATCTACTGGGGGCCTCTCACACTAAAAGTGCATGGATATCTAATCTTGAAGCAGGCTTCCCGCTTAGATGCTTTCAGCGGTTATCCCTTCCCGACGTAGCCAACCAGCCATGCCCTTGGCAGAACAACTGGCACACCAGAGGTCAGTCCATCCCGGTCCTCTCGTACTAGGGACAGGCCTTCTCAAATATCCAACGCGCGCAGCGGATAGGGACCGAACTGTCTCACGACGTTCTAAACCCAGCTCGCGTACCGCTTTAATAGGCGAACAGCCTAACCCTTGGGACCAACTCCAGCCCCAGGATGCGACGAGCCGACATCGAGGTGCCAAACCATGCCGTCGATATGAGCTCTTGGGCAAGATCAGCCTGTTATCCCCGGGGTACCTTTTATCCGTTGAGCGACACCCATTCCACAATGAGGTGCCGGATCACTAGTTCCTGCTTTCGCACCTGCCCGACATGTCTGTCTCGCAGTCAAGCTCCCTTGTGCACTTACACTCAACACCTGATTGCCAACCAGGCTGAGGGAACCTTTGAGCGCCTCCGTTACTCTTTAGGAGGCAACCGCCCCAGTTAAACTACCCATCAGGCACTGTCCCTGATCCGGATCACGGACCGAGGTTAGGAATCCAGAACGACCAGAGTGGTATTTCAACAACGACTCCACACTCACTGGCGTGAATGCTTCCCAGTCTCCCACCTATCCTACACAAGCCGTCCCGAACACCAATACCAAACTATAGTAAAGGTCCCGGGGTCTTTCCGTCCTGCTGCGCGTAACGAGCATCTTTACTCGTAATGCAATTTCGCCGAGTTCGCGGTTGAGACAGTGGAGAAGTCGTTACGCCATTCGTGCAGGTCGGAACTTACCCGACAAGGAATTTCGCTACCTTAGGATGGTTATAGTTACCACCGCCGTTTACTGGGGCTTAAATTCTGAGCTTCGCTCCGAAGAGCTGACCCGTCCTCTTAACCTTCCAGCACCGGGCAGGCGTCAGTCCGTATACAGCGTCTTACGACTTCGCACGGACCTGTGTTTTTAGTAAACAGTCGCTTCTCCCTGGTCTCTGCGGCCCTCAGAGCTCTCACTCCTTGGGCCCCCCTTCTCCCGAAGTTACGGGGGCATTTTGCCGAGTTCCTTAACCACGATTCTCTCGAACGCCTCGGTATTCTCTACCTGATCACCTGAGTCGGTTTAGGGTACGGGCGACCGTATTCGTCACGCTGGAACTTTTCTCGGCAGTACAGGATCACTCACCTACGCCCATACGGGATCCCCATCACGTCTCACCCTCATGGCCACGCATTACCGTGACCGGGCTGCACGCTTAGACGGACTATTCCATTAAGTCCGCGGAAGCTACCTCTCTGCGTCATCCCTCGCGCTGACCTACTACACCCTTGGTTCCCAGCCTCACTCACGCACGCACCCCGAAGGGCACGAGGCAAGCTCGGGTGGTTAGCATCAGATGCCTCGGTATGGGTCCTCCTACGATCGGTTCGGGAATATCAACCCGATGTCCATCGACTACGCCTGTCGGCCTCGCCTTAGGTCCCGACTAACCCAGGGCGGATTAACCTGGCCCTGGAACCCTTGATCAATCGGCGGACGGGTTTCTCACCCGTCTTTCGCTACTCATGCCTGCATTCTCACTCGTACAGACTCAACCACTGGGTCACCCCGCGGCTTCGCTGTCTGCACGACGCTCCCCTACCCATCCCACAATAAAGTGAAATGACACAGCTTCGGCGGTGTACTTGAGCCCCGCTACATTGTCGGCGCGGAATCACTTGACCAGTGAGCTATTACGCACTCTTTCAAGGGTGGCTGCTTCTAAGCCAACCTCCTGGTTGTCTCAGCAACTCCACATCCTTTTCCACTTAGCACACGCTTAGGGGCCTTAGCTGATGTTCTGGGCTGTTTCCCTCTCGACTACGAAGCTTATCCCCCACAGTCTCACTGCTGCGCTCTCACGTACCGGCATTCGGAGTTTGGCTAAGGTCAGTAACCCGGTGGGGCCCATCGCCTATCCAGTGCTCTACCTCCGGCACGAAACACGCAACGCTGCACCTAAATGCATTTCGGGGAGAACCAGCTATCACGAAGTTTGATTGGCCTTTCACCCCTATCCACAGGTCATCCCCTCCATTTTCAACTGAAGTGGGTTCGCGCCTCCACGCGGTCTTACCCGCGCTTCACACTGCCCATGGATAGATCACTTCGCTTCGGGTCTAGAGCCGGCGACTGAACGCCCCGTTCAGACTCGCTTTCGCTACGGCTACCCCACACGGGTTAACCTCGCCACCGACCACTAACTCGCAGGCTCATTCTTCAAAAGGCACGCCGTCACCCCGTAAGGCTCCGACGGATTGTAAGCGCACGGTTTCAGGTACTATTTCACTCCCCTCCCGGGGTGCTTTTCACCTTTCCCTCACGGTACTTGTCCGCTATCGGTCACGAGGTAGTATTCAGGCTTACCAGGTGGTCCTGGCAGATTCACACCGGATTTCACGGGCCCGGTGCTACTCGGGAACAGCATCACGCCGCACAACAGTTTCGTCTACGGGGGTCACACCCTCTACGCCGTCGCACTCACCACGACTTCGACTACCAATGCACGTCCACGTCGGATCGCCGGCAGACAATCCAGATACGTCCCACAACCCCCAACCTGCAACCCCTGCCGGGTATCACACAGACCAGGTTTAGCCACTTCCGCTTTCGCTCGCCACTACTCACGGAATCACTATTTGTTTTCTCTTCCTGCGGGTACTGAGATGTTTCACTTCCCCGCGTTCCCTCCACACCACCTATACATTCGGTGGCGGGTACCGCGACATGACTCGCGGTGGGTTTCCCCATTCGGACATCCTCGGATCACAGGTCGGTTGTCACCTCCCCGAGGCTTATCGCAGACTCCTACGTCCTTCATCGGCTCCTCGTGCCCAGGCATCCACCGTACGCCCTTAAAGACTTGGCAAACACTACAAAGACACTCATATAAATTGCTTACAAGATGCTCGCGTCCACTATGCAGTTCTCAAGAAACAACCCCACACCACCACCTGAGCCGATACCGGCAACAGGAAGCAGGGAGGACCAGCCACACACCCCCACACAAAGCAGGGGCCGCGTGCAGCCTCACAACCCAATAGCGTGTCTCCACCTCAAACCACACCCACCACCCGTTCCACACCCCAAAGGGCCGTACTAGGACAATGACTGCAGCGAAGCGCCCATTCGTTGATGTTCCACCCTTGAGCAACCACCCCCACCACACGCGGGTGAGCAGATGGCCACCAAAATTGGTGATGCTCCTTAGAAAGGAGGTGATCCAGCCGCACCTTCCGGTACGGCTACCTTGTTACGACTTAGTCCCAATCGCCAATCCCACCTTCGACAGCTCCCTCACGAGGATAGGCCACTGGCTTCGGGTGTTACCGACTTTCGTGACTTGACGGGCGGTGTGTACAAGGCCCGGGAACGTATTCACCGCAGCGTTGCTGATCTGCGATTACTAGCGACTCCGACTTCATGGGGTCGAGTTGCAGACCCCAATCCGAACTGAGACCGGCTTTTTGGGATTCGCTCCACCTCACAGTTTCGCAACCCATTGTACCGGCCATTGTAGCATGCGTGAAGCCCAAGACATAAGGGGCATGATGATTTGACGTCGTCCCCACCTTCCTCCGAGTTGACCCCGGCAGTCTCCCATGAGTCCCCGCCATAACGCGCTGGCAACATGGAACGAGGGTTGCGCTCGTTGCGGGACTTAACCCAACATCTCACGACACGAGCTGACGACAACCATGCACCACCTGTGCACCAGTCCGAAGAAAACCCCATCTCTGGAGTCGTCCGGTGCATGTCAAGCCTTGGTAAGGTTCTTCGCGTTGCATCGAATTAATCCGCATGCTCCGCCGCTTGTGCGGGCCCCCGTCAATTCCTTTGAGTTTTAGCCTTGCGGCCGTACTCCCCAGGCGGGGCACTTAATGCGTTAGCTACGGCGCGGAAAACGTGGAATGTTCCCCACACCTAGTGCCCAACGTTTACGGCATGGACTACCAGGGTATCTAATCCTGTTCGCTCCCCATGCTTTCGCTTCTCAGTGTCAGTAATGGCCCAGAGACCTGCCTTCGCCATCGGTGTTCTTCCTGATATCTGCGCATATCACCGCTACACCAGGAGTTCCAGTCTCCCCTACCACACTCTAGCCTGCCCGTACCCACCGCACGCCCGAGGTTGAGCCTCGGGTTTTCACGGCAGACGCGACAAGCCACCTACAAGCTCTTTACGCCCAATAATTCCGGACAACGCTTGCGCCCTACGTATTACCGCGGCTGCTGGCACGTAGTTAGCCGGCGCTTCTTCTGCAGGTACCGTCACTTTCGCTTCTTCCCTACTGAAAGAGGTTTACAACCCGAAGGCCGTCATCCCCCACGCGGCGTCGCTGCATCAGGCTTTCGCCCATTGTGCAATATTCCCCACTGCTGCCTCCCGTAGGAGTCTGGGCCGTGTCTCAGTCCCAGTGTGGCCGGTCGCCCTCTCAGGCCGGCTACCCGTCATCGCCTTGGTGAGCCATTACCTCACCAACAAACTGATAGGCCGCGAGTCCATCCCCCACCGAAAAACTTTCCACAACACACCATGCGGTGCGAAGTCATATCCGGTATTAGCCCCGATTTCCCGAGGTTATCCCGAAGAGGGGGGCAGGTTACTCACGTGTTACTCACCCGTTCGCCACTAATCAGACAAGGCAAGCCCTGTCGTCATCGTTCGACTTGCATGTGTTAAGCACGCCGCCAGCGTTCGTCCTGAGCCAGGATCAAACTCTCCATGAAAACATAGAAAAAATCCCAGCATTCAAACAAACAACCAGCAAATTCATATCTGCTAATCATCCGAAAAATGCCATTCAAAATAATGGCATCAACAAACAGACACGCTATTGAGATATCAAGCAACACGCGCACATCGTTGACTGACCGCATTGCGGCTCGTCTCAGAGGCTCGGTGGCGCCGGTCGCCTTGCAGGATCTTGATCCTGCCCGGTCCGACTTTTGCTTCGTCGTCCCGGCGCGAGTCACTACTCTAGCAGTTCTCCGCGGCCGTTTCAACTCCGCTCCGTGTGGTCTGCGTCTCGATCGTTTCGCTGTGCGACCTTCTCGATCCGCTCACCTCGCGGCCGACCCCCGAGGGGATCGCATCCCCGCTCCTACTGCCTCTCCGCTTCGCTCCGACCCTCTCGGATCCGCTCTGCTTCGTGGCCGTCCTTGCGGCGACAAGGGAAGACATTACGGGGCTGCGGCACCTCCGTCAAACCGCCGATGTAACCCCTTGTTCACCTCGCCGTGCCCCCATCTCCGCAGGTCAGCGGGCTTTTCTGCCCGCCGATGCCCGGTTTCGGGGCCGAATGTGACCTGTTCTTGTTAGGGGTGTCACCAAGGTCAGTCGGACAGTTGCACCATAGCGGCCGTCTTCCTGCCGCGACGTAGCAGGAGGTGCTTGCCGGGCAGGGGCGAGAGCGCGGCCAGCTCACCGGCGAGATCATCGCCGGCGATCTTCTCGCCGTTCACGGAGAGGCCTCCTTCGTCCGCCGCTCGGCGGGCCGCCCCCTTTGAGGGGACGATCCCCGCAGCGACGAAGGCATCGACCAAGGAGGTGCTGCCGGGCAGCTGGGCCCCGGGCAGTTCACCCGCGATCGCACGGATCGTCGGCTTGTCCAGCTCGCGCACATCACCGCGGCCGAACAGCACGCTGGCGGCGGCCTTCGCCTGATCCGTGGCCTGCTGCCCGTGCACCAGAGTGGTGAGGTCATCGGCGAGGGCACGCTGTGCCCGCCTCTCATGGGAGGCATCCTGAGTGGCCTGCTCCAGCTCCGCGATGTCCTCGCGGTCCCGGAAGGTGAAGAAGCGCAGGTAGTTCATGACGTCCGAGTCCGCAGCGTTCAGCCAGAACTGGTGGAAGGCGTAGGGGCTGGTGAGCTGGGGGTCCAGCCAGACGGAACCGCCCTCGCTCTTGCCGAACTTGGTGCCGTCGGCCTTGGTGACCAGCGGCGTGGTCAGGGCGTGCACGTCGTGGCCCTCCACCTTGTGGATCAGGTCCACGCCCGAGAGCAGGTTCCCCCACTGATCGTTCCCCCCGTACTGCAGGGTGACACCGTGGCGCCGATGCAGCTCGAGGTAATCGATGCCCTGGAGCACCTGGTAGCTGAACTCGGTGTAGCTGATCCCCTCATCGCTGGCCAGTCGCCTGGCCACCGTGTCCTTGGCCAGCATCGTCCCCATGCGGAAGTGCTTGCCCATGTCGCGCAGAAACTCCAGGGCGCTGAGGCCGCCGATCCAGTCCAGGTTGTTCACCATGGTCACGCCGTACTCGCCCTCGAGGTCGAGGAAGCGGGAGATCTGATCGCGCAGCGAGTCCACCCAGCCGGCGACGACGGAGGAGTCATTGAGGACCCGCTCCCCCGACATGCGCGGGTCGCCGATCAGGCCGGTGGCCCCGCCCACCAGGGCGATGGGCTTGTGGCCGGCCAGCTGGAAGCGGCGCATGGTGAGCACCTGGGTCAGGTGGCCGACGTGGAGGGAGGACGCGGTGGGGTCGAAGCCGCAGTACAGGGAGACCGGTCCCTTGGCCAGAGCGCTTCCGAGCGCCTCGCGCCCGGTGGTCTGCACGACGAGTCCTCGCCAGTCGAGGTCGTCCAGGACGGTCTGCATCAGAGTGTTCCTTCCGGTGTACGGCGTGGCCCTGTCGTCGGATCGACCGGTGCGACGCTGGGCGCCGCGGCGTGGCCGGACATGACGTGGGGCCGGTCCCGAGGTGGGACCGGCCCCATTGTGGCAGGAAGCAGGGGCAGACCCCCAGCTGTTTTCGTCAGACGGAACGCTCCAGCGGCGCAGTGCGCTCCGAGAGCTGCTGGATGCGCGCGCCGGCCGCAGCGATCTGCTCACGCACCCGCACCGGCGCAGTGCCGCCCTTCCCGTCGCGGGAGGCGACGGAACCGGCAGCCGTGAGCACTCCCAGCACCTCGGGACTGAGGTGCTCCGAGATGGCGGCCAGGTCACCGGTCGTGAGGTCCGCCAGCTCGATGCCGCGCTCCTCGCACACCCGTACGCACGCCCCGGCGATCTCATGGGCACTGCGGAACGGGACGCCCTCGCGCACCAGCCACTCGGCGATGTCGGTGGCCAGGGAGAATCCCTGCGGTGCCATCTCCTCCATGCGCTCGGTGTGGAAGGTGAGGGTGGCGACCATGCCGGTGATCGCCGGCAGCAGCAGGTCCAGGGTGTCCACCTGGTCGAACACCGGCTCCTTGTCCTCCTGGAGGTCCCGGTTGTAGGCCAGAGGCAGGGCCTTCAGCGTGGCCAGCAGGCCGGTGAGGTCACCGATCACGCGCCCGGCCTTGCCCCGGGTGAGCTCAGGGATGTCCGGGTTCTTCTTCTGGGGCATGATCGACGAACCGGTGGAGAAGGCGTCATCGAGGGTGACGTAGGAGAACTCCTTCGTGTTCCACACGATGATCTCCTCCGCCATCCGCGACAGATCGATCGCGACCATCGCGCACACGAAGGCGAACTCGGCCACCAGGTCCCGCGCGGCCGTGCCGTCGATCGAGTTCTCCACGGAGTCGGAGAACCCGAGGTCTGCGGCGACGGCCTGCGGATCCAGTCCCAGCGAGGATCCGGCGAGTGCACCTGAGCCGTAGGGAGAGACGTCCAGCCGTGCGTCGAGATCGGCGAATCGTTCCGCGTCCCGCAGCAGCGGCCATACGTGCGCCATCAGCTGGTGGGCCAGCAGCACCGGCTGGGCATGCTGGAGGTGGGTGCGACCCGGCAGGATCGCGTCTCCGGCCTGCTCGGCCCGGTCGGTGATCACCTGCGCCAGGGCAAGCACCTGCTCGGACAGGGATCGCACCTGATCGCGCAGGTACATGCGGATCATGGTGGCGATCTGATCGTTGCGGGATCGTCCCGCACGCAGCTTCCCGCCCAGCTCCTCCCCCGCCCGCTCGAGCAGGCCGCGCTCCAGGGCGGTGTGCACGTCCTCGTCGTCCGGACCGGCGATGAACTCACCGGAGGCCACGTCATCGCGCAGCTGCACCAGTGCTCGGTCCATCCCGGCGAGCTCGTCGTCGGTGAGCAGTCCGGCGGCATGGAGCACCCGGGCGTGGGCGCGGGAGCCGGCCACGTCATAGGGCGCCAGGCGCCAGTCGAAGTGGGTGGACACCGACAGCGCCGCCAGCGCCGCCGAGGGCCCGGAGCCGAAGCGTCCGCCCCACAGGGCCAGCCGCTCCGCTGCCGCCTCGGGCTGGGGTGCCCCTGCGGGTCCCGGCGCGGTCACGCGTCGTCCTGCTGGGCGGCCTCGCCGAGGTCCTCGCCGTTGCCGTTGGCGACGTCGCGGGCCGCGGCCTGCTTGGCGGCGAGGCCGTAGATCTCGATGAAGCCCTTGGCGTGGGACTGGTCGAAGGCGTCGCCCTCGTCGTAGGTGGCGAGGTTGAAGTCGTACAGTCCGGTCTCGGAGCGGCGCCCGGTGACCTGGGCACGGCCGCCGTGCAGGATCATCCGAATGTCGCCGTTGACGTACCGCTGGGTGTCGTCGATGAAGGTGTCCAGGGACTTCTTCAGCGGGCTGAACCACTGGCCGTCGTAGACCAGCTCGGTCCAGCGGTCGCCCACGGTGCGCTTGAAGCGGGCCTGCTCACGCTCGAGGGTGACCCGCTCGAGCTCCTGGTGGGCGGCGATCAGCGCCATCGCGCCGGGGGCCTCGTACACCTCGCGGGACTTGATGCCCACCAAGCGGTCCTCGACGATGTCGATCCGGCCCACACCCTGGGCGCCGGCGCGACGGTTCATCTCCTGGATGGCCTGCAGCGGGGTGACCGGGCGACCGTCGATCCTGACCGGGATGCCTTCGGCGAAGGAGATGGTCACCTCGTCGGCCACCGGCGGGAAGGCCGGGTCATCGGTGTAGGTGTAGACGTCCTTGGTTGGCTCGTTCCAGATGTCCTCGAGGTAGCCGGTCTCCACGGCGCGGCCCCACACGTTCTGGTCGATCGAGAAGGGGTTGTGCTTGGTGGTCTCGATCGGCAGGCCCTTGCGCTCGGCGTAGTCGATGGCCTTGTCACGTGTCAGGGCCAGGTCCCGCACGGGGGCGATGCACTTCAGCTCCGGGGCCAGGGAGGTGATGGAGACCTCGAAGCGCACCTGGTCGTTGCCCTTGCCGGTGCAGCCGTGGGACACGGTGCTGGCACCGTACTTCTTGGCGGCGGCCACCAGGTGCTTGGTGATGACGGGGCGGGAGATGGCCGAGACCACGGGGTAGGCGTCCATGTACAGGGCATTGGCCTTGAGCGCAGGCATGCAGTACTCGGTGGCGAACTCGTCGCGGGCGTCTGCGACCACGGCCTCCACGGCGCCGCAGTCCAGGGCGCGCTGGCGGATGACGTCGAGGTCTTCCCCGCCCTGGCCGACGTCCACCGCGCAGGCGATGACCTCGGCGCCGGTGGCGTCGTGGATCCAGCCGATGGCCACGGAGGTGTCGAGGCCGCCGGAGTAGGCGAGGACAATGCGTTCAGTCACTGATGCTCCTATGAGTCGAATTCTTCTGGGTTCAGGATGCGGCATGGTGGGTCCTACCGCAGAACTGGTCTCAGGCGGGGGTGGTGCCCGAGGACGTGGTGGGGTCCGGCAGCGCCGATTGCACTGCCAGGGGATCGGCGGGGTCCGACTCGCGTCGACCGTCGGCGAGGTCCAGCAGCCGGGCGGCGAGCCGGTCCCCTCCGGAGGGGTCCCGGGCGACCAGCAGCACGGTGTCGTCGCCGGCGACGCTTCCGATCATGTCGGGCAGCACCGAGCGGTCCAGTGCGGAGGCCAGGTACTGGGCAGCGCCGGGAGGTGTGCGCAACACCACCAGGTTGCCACTGGCCTCCGCGGAGACAAGGAGGCCCTCGGCCAGCCGCGGCAGTCGGGCCTGCAGCAGCTCGCTCTCGCTGAGGGTGCGCTCGGATCGAGGGGACCCTCCATCAGGCGGCACCCGGTAGACGAGGGTGCCGTGGGCGCCCCGCACCTTCTCGGCCTGTAGCTCCACCAGGTCGCGGGAGAGCGTTGCCTGGGTGACCTCGGTGCCCTCTTCGGCCAGCAGGCGTGCCAGCTGGGCCTGGGAGACCACCTCCTGGTCACGCAGGAGGGAGACGATCTGCTGCTGGCGGGAGATCTTGGTCTGGGCCAGCGCGCGCTTCTGCTGCTCGGTCATCGCACGTCCTCCTGCCCGCGGGCGTGGGCGGCGGTGTGCTCGTCGGGATGCTGGAGCAGCCACGTGATCAGGGCCTTCTGGGCGTGGAGGCGGTTCTCGGCCTCGTCCCACACCTTTGAGCGGGGGCCGTCGATCACGGAGGCGGCCACCTCCTTGCCGCGGTAGGCGGGCAGGCAGTGCAGGAATATCCCCCTGCCGTCCTCGTTCGTGCCGCTCAGGTCCATCAGCTCCCCGGTGACCTGGTACGGGGAGAACGTGAGCTCGTCGCGGCCGTCCTGCCCCTCCTGCCCCATCGACACCCAGGTGTCCGTGATGACGGCAGTGGCCGAGGCCACCGCTTCGCGGGGATCATCCGTGACGGTCACCGATCCCCCGGTGGCCTCGGCGATCTCGCGGGCACGCTCGATGATCGCGGGGTCGGGCCGGTGGCTCACGGGGGCTGCGATCCGCACGTCCATCCCGGCGGTGGCTCCTCCCAGCAGGTAGGAGTGGGCCATGTTGTTCGCGCCATCGCCGAGGTAGGCGAGGGACCTGGAGGAAAGGGACGGGGCCTCCCCCCCGCTCAAACCCCCGGTGAACTCGGCGATGGTCTGCAGGTCAGCGAGGATCTGGCAGGGATGGAACTCGTCGGTGAGGGCATTGATGACGGGAACCGTGGCATGGGCGGCCATCTCCTCGATCCGTTCCTGACCGAAGGTGCGCCACACGATCGCGGAGACCATGCGAGTGAGCACCTCGGTGGTGTCAGCGATGGACTCACCGCGACCGAGCTGGCTGGAATTGGCCTCGAGCACCAGAGGACTGCCGCCGAGCTCCGCCACCCCGGTGGCGAAGGAGATCCGGGTGCGGGTGGAGGACTTGTCGAACAGGATCGCGACCGTGCGGGGGCCCTCGAGGGGGCGTGCGGCGAAACGCTCGGCCTTCAGCTGCTGGGCGAGCCTCAGGACCTCCTTCTGCTCACCCGGTGTCAGGTCGTCGTCGCGCAGGAAGTGGCGGGGCATCTCAGGCTCCTTCTGTGGCGGTTGCCAAGGCGGTGTCGAGCAGGCCGGGCAGGGCTGCGGTGAAGCTGCCGAGCTCCTCGGCGGTGATGATCAGCGGCGGGGCGATGCGGATGGTGGAGGGGTTCGGGGCGTTGACGATGAACCCGGCCTCCAGCGAGGCCGCGGCGACCTGGGGTGCGATCGGTTCGCTCAGCCCGATGCCGCGCAGCAGGCCTGCCCCTCGCACCTCGGTGATGCGGGGATCAGCGAGCGCCGACACCGATTCAGCGAACCGGTCCCCGACCTCGCGCACATGGTCGAGCAGTCCGTCCTCGGTGATGGTGCCCAGCACGGCAAGGGCGACGGCAGCACCGAGCGGGTTGCCGCCGAAGGTGGTGCCGTGCTGGCCGGCGCTCAGCAGTGCGCGCACCTCGGGTCCGAAGGCGATCAGGGCCCCGATGGGGAACCCCCCGCCCAGGCCCTTGGCCAGGGTCATCACGTCCGGGACCACACCGTCGGTGGCCTGGTGGGCGAACCAGTGGCCGCTGCGGGCGATGCCGGACTGGACCTCGTCCAGGATCAGCAGGGTGCCGTGCTCCCGGGTGAGAAGGCGCAGGGCCTGCAGATACGTGGGGTCCAGGGGCCGCACCCCGGCCTCGCCCTGGATCGGCTCGGCGAACACCGCGGCCACGTCCCCCGGCGCGAGGGCCGCCGCGAGGGCGTCCTCGTCGTTGGCCGGGAGGAACTCGACCCCGCCGGGCAGGGGCTCGAAGGGCACACGGTAGGCCTCCTTGGAGGTGAGGGCCAGTGCGCCCATGGTGCGGCCGTGGAAGGAATCGGTCAGTGCGAGGATGCGCGGCCGGTCCGCTCCCCCGTGGCGTCGTGCGATCTTGAAGGCCGCCTCGTTGGCCTCGGTGCCGGAGTTGGCGAAGAACACGCCGGAGCCCTCGGGTGCGCGGGCAAGGCGCAGCAGGGTCTCGGCCAGTTCGATCTGCGGGGCGGTGGCGAAGAAGTTGGAGACGTGGACCAGGTCCTCGGCCTGCTTGGCCAGCGCGCTGAGGATCGCGGGGTGACCGTGCCCGAGGGTGTTCACGGCGATCCCGCCGAGAAGGTCCAGGTACTGCGTACCGTGGTCGTCCCACACGTGCACGCCCTCGCCGCGCACCAGCACCCGCTGCGGGGTGCCGAACACCGGGATCATCGCCTCCGTGTAGCGCTGCGCGTAGCTCTGGCCGTCACCCGCCGCAGCGGCGTCCAGGTTCACGGTGCTCTGCTTCTCAGACATAGTCGTCCCTCCTGACCATGGTGCCCACTCCCTTGGTGGTGAAGACCTCCAGCAGCACCGCGTGCTCGATCCGCCCATCGATCATGGCGGCCGTCCGGACGCCCGCGTCGACCGCACCCAGCAGCGCCTCGGCCTTGGGGATCATGCCCTCGGTGAGGGCGGGCAGCATGGCGCGCAGTTCGCAGGCGGCGATCTCCGGGATCAGCGAGTCGCGGTCCGGCCAGTCGCGGTACAGGCCCTCGACGTCCGTGAGCATCACCAGCTTCTCGGCATCCAGCCCCTGGGCGATGGCTGCGGCGGCGAGGTCGGCGTTGATGTTGAGGACCTCGCCGGTGAGCTGTCCGTGCTCGTCCACCTCGGGGGCGATCGAGGAGATGACGGGGATGCGCCCGGCCTCCAGCAGGTCGCTGATGGACTCGATGCGCACGTCGTCCACCGCTCCCACGTGCCCCAGGTCGATGTCCTCGCCGTCCACGACGGTGCCACGGCGCTTGGCGGTGAACAGGTGGGCGTCCTCCCCCGACATGCCCACGGCGTAGGGGCCGTGCTGGTTGATCAGGCCCACCAGTTGGCGGCCCACCTGGCCCACCAGCACCATGCGCACGATGTCCATGGTGTCGGCGTCGGTGACGCGCATCCCGCCGCGGAAGGTGGAGTCGATGCCCACCCGCTGCAGCATGGCGTTGATCTGGGGGCCACCGCCGTGGACCACGACCACGCGGATGCCGGCCAGGTGCATGAAGATCATGTCGGCGGCGAAGGCGCGGCGCAATTCGTCGTCGATCATGGCGTTGCCGCCGTACTTGATCACCACGATCTTGCCGCGGAAGCGCTGCATCCACGGCAGCGCCTCGATCAGCACGGCCGACTTGTCCCTCGCCTCGATGCGGGCGGCATCGAGCGGGGTGAGGGGGTTCTTGCCGGTGGTGGTCCGGGGGGTGTCGTTCATGAGGAGTAGGCGCTGTTCTCTTCGACGTACTCGTGCGTGAGGTCGTTGGTCCAGATGTCCCCGGTGGCGGTGCCGGCGCCGAGGTCCACCTCGATGAGGGTCTCGCGCGGGGTCATGTCCACCTCGGAGCGGTCACGGTGCGCTCCCCCGGCGCGGCACACCTCCACGCCGTTCACGCTCACGGACAGGTCCTCGACGGCGAACGGGGCGACGTCCTCGGGCACACAGCCCGCGGCGGCGACGATGCGGCCCCAGTTGGGGTCGTTTCCGAACACGGCGGCCTTGACCAGGTTGGAGCGGGCGATCTCGCGGGCCACGGCGAGAGCGGCCTGCTCGGTGGTGGCCGAGCGCACCACCACGTGCACGTCGTGGCTGGCGCCCTCGGCATCGGCCACCAGCTGCCGGGCCAGGTCCGCCGCCACCTGGCGCACCGCGCCTGTGAGTTCGTCCGGCTCCGGGGTGATGCCGCTGGCGCCGGAGGCCAGCAGGATCACGGTGTCGTTGGTGGACATGCAGGCATCGGAGTCGACCCGGTCGAAGGTGGTAGCGGTCGCGGCACGCAGCACCGCATCGGCGGTGGCGGCATCCACGTCGGCATCGGTGGTGAGGACCACCAGCATGGTGGCCAGCTGCGGGGCGAGCATGCCGGCGCCCTTCGCGATACCGCCCACGGTGACGCCGGAGTCGGTGGTGGCGGACGCGGTTTTGGGCACCGAGTCGGTGGTCATGATGGCGCGGGCGGCGTCTGCATCGGCCGCGGGCCCGGTGGCGAGCACGCCCGCGGCGGTGGTGACCCCGGCCAGCAGGGAGTCCATCGGCAGGCGCTCGCCGATGAGGCCTGTGGAGCACACCAGCACGTCCTGGGATGAGAGGCCCAGCTCCTCGGCCGCGTGCTCGGCGGTGCGGTGGCTGTCGGCGAAGCCTTCGGGGCCGGTGCAGGCGTTGGCACCACCGGAGTTCAGCACCACGGCGCGGGCGCGGCCGTCGGCGACGGCCTGCTGGGACCACAGGACCGGGGCGGCCTTGACCCGGTTCGCGGTGAACACGGCAGCGGCGGTGTCGCGGGGACCGTCGTTCACCACCAGGGCAAGGTCGTGCGCGCCGGCGGACTTGATGCCGGCGGCGACACCGGTGGCGCGGAATCCGCGGGGGCGGGTGATCGACACGGTGTTCTCCAGGGGATCGTGGGCGTGAGGCAAGTGGGCCCGGGCGGCTCAGGGAGCCAGTGCCGTGCGGCTGAGGCCCGTCGTCTCCGGCAGGCCCAGGGCGAGGTTCAGGGACTGCAGTGCGGCACCGGCGGTCCCCTTGACCAGGTTGTCGAGGGCCGCGATGACGGTGGCCTGCCCGCTGCGGCGGTCCACGGCCGCACCGATGCGCACGGTGTTGGCGCCGGTCACCTCGCCGGTGCCGGGCATGCGCCCTTCCGGCAGCACGGTGATGAAGTGCTCGCCGGAGTAGTCGGCTCGCAGTGCTTCCAACAGGTCCCCGGTGGTGGTGCCGGCAGGTGCCGGGGCGTTCATCACCGCGAGGATGCCGCGGCTCATCGGTACCAGGACGGGGGTGAACGTGAGGGAGAGGTCCCCGTGGGCGCCTGCCCGGCGCAGGTTCTGCAGGATCTCGGGCACGTGCCGGTGGCTGCCTCCCACCGCGTACGGCGCTGCTGACCCTTGGGCCTCGCTGAACAGCAGGTGCTGCTTGGGGGTGCGGCCGGCACCGGAGTAGCCCACCGGCAGCACTGCGGTCATGGCGGTGCCGTCCAGCAGTCCCGCGCGCAGCAGTGGCACGATGCCGAGGGTGACGGCGGTCGCGTTGCACCCCGGGACGGCGATCTCGCGGGCGCCGACCAGCTGATCGCGCTGCCGACCGCCCTCGGCCAGGGGCAGCTCGGGCATGCCGTAGGTCCAGGTGCCGGAGTGCTCGGTACCGTAGTATTCCGCCCAGTCCTGGGCGCTCTCCAGGCGGTGGTCGGCGCCGAGGTCCAGCACGAGCACACCGGGATCCGCCTCGCGCAGCTGTGCTGCGATCCGGCCGGACTCCCCGTGGGGCAGGGCGAGGACGACGACGTCGTGACCGCGCAGCGTTTCGACGCTGGTCTCCTGCAGCACGGGGTCGTGGCCGAGGTCGATGTGGGGGGCGACCTCGCTCAGGTGCTTGCCCGCACTGGAGTGCGCGGCCACGGTGGCCACCTCCAGTTCGGGATGACCTGCCAGCAGGCGCAGGGTCTCGCCGCCGGCGTAGCCGGAGGCGCCGACGACCGCGACGCGGGGCAGGGACTGTGCTGCAGACATGCCGGAAGTCTATACATACCTATGCATGATCAGCCACTTGGCAAGGAAAGCTCGTACCACTCGCGTCGATAACAGTTCAATCACGCCTCAGGTCGAGTTGCGCGTCACACCCCTGGAGCGGTTAAGCTCTGGTTCAGCGGTTAAGTAGGGTCGGTGCACTGACGGGTCGACCCCGACCATCCCCTTCATTCCTCCGATGTGCCACCGTCGGCACTAGAGCAGGAGCAGACGTGACCAGTACGTCCACCGAGATGTCGCCCCAGGCGCCGGATGCCGAGGTCGACCGCGCCCCCGTGCGCGTTCGACCCCGCCGACGCATCCCCCCGAACCTGGTGTTCCTTGCCAAGCGCGCCGGGACCTACCTGGTGGTCTTCTTCATCTCCGTGGTCCTGAACTTCATGCTCCCGCGCATGATGCCCAACGACCCTGCGCAATCGATGATCCGCGACATCTACGAGAAGACGGGCCAGCGCCCGTCCCAGTACCAGATGCAGATCATCCACAACATGTACGGCGACCCGAACACACCGGTCATCCAGCAGTTCTGGAACTACCTGGTCCAGCTGTCGAACTTCGACCTCGGCCGCTCGATCATGTACTACCCGATGGAGGTCAAGGACCTCATCACCCAGGCCCTGCCCTGGACGCTGTACCTGGGCCTGATCTCCACCCTCCTGGGGTGGCTGATCGGCACCTACCTCGGTGCACGCCTGGGCTGGCGACCCGGCAGGATGCTCGACTCGATCATCACGCCGTTCGCGATGTTCTTCTCCTCGATCCCGGCCTTCTGGTTGGGCCTGCTGGCGGTCTGGTACCTGTCGTACAACAAGGGTCTCTTCCCCGCCCAGGGCGCAGTGAACCAGAGGATCCAGCCCGCCTCCTTCACCAACCCCGACTGGGTGCTCAGCGTGCTGTACCACTCCGCGCTGCCCCTGGTGACCCTGGTGGTGGTGGGCTTCACCGGCTGGCTGTTCAGCATGCGCAACATGATGATCACGACCGTCAACGAGGACTACGTGCACCTGGCCCGCGCCAAGGGACTCTCTCCCGAGCGCGTGCGCAACGCCTACGCCGCCCGCAACGCACTGCTGCCCAACATCACCGGTCTGGCCATGTCGATAGGCGGGGTGCTGATGGCCGTGGTGCTGGCCGAGTCCGTGTTCGTCTACCCGGGCATCG